>DATAUD010000026.1:0-105261 GCA_036268455.1 Verrucomicrobiia bacterium | reverse complement strand
CGCAGGCTTCGTTGCTCGTTCCTCACAGATCCATTCGGATATGCTCGTCGCTCGCGCCTCGCCTGCGTCAAAATCCCTCGCCGCGAATGGCTAGCTATTTATGGGACACTACACTAGCGGTGCAAGCGACTTTAACCCGCGATGGATCAATTTCAGGCCTTTTTCTGAATAGATCCCGTTGTCGAGAATTGGCTCATACGTTATCGGACACCGGTTCATTTCACCTCTCGAACGGTCAGGGACCCGACCACGTCCTCTCCCACAATAAGCAACTGTTGGAACATGTCGTTCTTATCGACTTTATATTGACGCAGCA
Source organism: Verrucomicrobiia bacterium (assembly GCA_036268455.1). Taxonomy (GTDB): domain Bacteria; phylum Verrucomicrobiota; class Verrucomicrobiia; order Limisphaerales; family Palsa-1400; genus DATAUD01. Next base: position 104,945 of record DATAUD010000026.1, on the reverse strand, counting down.
ATGCCTCCAGTTGAATTCCTTCCGGCAGCAGCCCCTCGCAAAGCGCGGGGAATTTATTGAATTCGTAAGCGGTTTCCCGCGCAGGTAGTGCCAGCGAGATTGGTTCGCCATTGTATCCCCCAACATAGGTAAATCGATAATGGGAGCGGTCGATTTCCTCCAACCTGCCTGCCAGCCGGCCTTGTTGATATATTTCAGCCGATCTCACGGCGAGGGTTCCTTGGTGTGGGTTTTTTCCTTACGCAGGAGTACTGGACTTTGAAGCACAAACGTAATGTTTAACGCTGCCAGCACCCTTTTCAGCGTATCGAATTGCACTGATTCCTTCCCATGCTCGATATCAAAGATCGCTGTCTTGCCGACTCCCGCCAGCCTTGCCAATTCTGATTGGCTAAGCCCGCTCAAACGTCGGTGTTCGCGGATTATAGTCTTCAGGTCCTGATCCATACTGCTAAGGCGGTAATAAATTTCCTTCCTTCGTATCTATGCGATAGATCTTTAAGTTATCCAATAATAATTACCGTTATCACGGTAATTTTTCTATGAATAGAATAATCAACGGCTGTTTTATCCGTGATCCAGACAAAATTACTGTGTTAGCAGTAAAAAGCAATTACTTTACTGAATTTGACTGCTTTTTATTCTCCAAAACATCCCGCACCTTTCGCGCCAGCGAGGATGGCGTGAATGGCTTTTGCAGAAGTTCGACACCCTTGTTCAAGACTCCCTGATGAATGATCGCGTTTTCGGTGTATGCCGAAGTGAATAGAATCCGGGTGTGCGGATATAACGCTTCGACACGGTCCGCCAGTTCCTTGCCGCCCATGTGCGGCATCACGATGTCCGTCAATAATAAATCAATGTGCCCAACCCCCTGCTTCTGTTTCATGCCGAGGGCTTCAATGCCATTGGCGGCCGCCCAAACTGTGTAACCTTGCCGCCTCAACAGTGTTCCCGCCATCTCCCGCAACGCCGGATCATCCTCCACTAGAAGTATCGTTTCCGTCCCGCGAGGCAATCCAGGCGAGGCGGCGCGCGCGGGCGCTTTCACTTTTTGTTCAGTCTGCGGCAGGTAAATCCTAAATGTCGTGCCCCGTCCAACCTCGCTGTAGGCGGCAATGTGGCCGCCGCTTTGTTTGACAATGCCGTAACACGTTGACAATCCCAAGCCAGTGCCCTGGCCAACGGCTTTCGTCGTGAAAAATGGCTCAAACAGCCGCCCCTTTACCTGGTCCGTCATTCCGGTGCCGGTGTCCGTGATTGCCAGCATTACATACTCTCCCGCATTCAATTCCTGGTAGCGTCCCACACTCTCCTCCTCGAACGACACGTTCGCGGTTTCCAACGTGAGTTTCCCGCCATTGGGCATCGCTTCCCTTGCGTTGATCACCATGTTGATGATCACTTGCTCGATTTGCCCGGCGTCCGCCATCACCGCTTTCAGGCCGGTCGTGGAAACAATCTGGACCCCCACGTCGCCCCCCATGAGAAGGCGAAACACATTTTCCATCCCCACAACCACCCGATTAAGATCGAGGATTTCGGGTTGCAGAAATTGCTTGCGGCCGTACGCCAGGAGCTGGCGCGTCAATGTCGCGGCCCGCGACGCCGCCTGGCTGATTTCAACCGCGCACTTGGCCTGCGGCCCTCCCGCTGGCAGTTCGCCTTGCAGCAATTCGGCCTGGCCGATGATCGCCGTAAGGATGCTGTTGAACTCGTGCGCAATTCCCCCCGCCAGTTTGCCGACGGTTTCCATTTTCTGGGATTGCAGCAGCTTGGCCTCAAGCTTTTTGCGCTCGGTGATGTCGCGCATGATGGTCGAAAGATATTGAAGTTTTCCGTCTTTGCTCTTGTGCGCGAGAATGACCTGCGAGACTGGGAATTCCCGTCCGGTCCGGCTTAACACCATGGACTCTCCGCTCCATACCCCTTCGCGTATGGCAGTCGGAAGTCCTTCCGTAAGAATAGGATTGCTATCTCCCTTCGGGTGAAACTCACGAATGACCGTTTTGGTGACGTCTCCGTCATGTACTTCAAGCAGCTTGCGGCCCGCGCGATTCAAGTAGATGAGATGCCCCTGCGGGTCGGCGATGCTCACCAAGTCGGTTGTCGATTCAAGTATGGCAATCAGCCGGTCGCGGGCCTCGTCAGCTCGTTTGCGCTCGGTAATGTCGCGGAACGTCCAGATCCTGCCGTAGCGCTTTCCGTCCTTGCCGATGACGGGGGCTGAATATCGATCCAGGGTCAGCCCATCCTTGTGCTCAACCTCCTCGCGGCTGATTTCGTCGGGGTGGGAACGAATATATTTGATCTTTTCGATAAACTCCGCCGGATCCTTGGCGGTTACAGTAACCCACTCAAGCTGTTTCTCTGCCTTTTCGTCGTCCGCAATGTGCTGTGGGATTTTTAGCAAATCAGCGGTTCGCTGGTTCTGAACTATCTTTTTCCCTTGCTCATCCACCACCAAAATCCCGTCAAGCGACGAGTTTAATTGCGCCTCCAGGAGCGCGGTCTTCCACGTCAACTGTTCCTCCGTCTGTTTGCGCGCGGTGACTTCGTCCTGTAATTGCCAGTTGTCATCCTTGAGGTGGCGGGCGATTCCCGCAAACACGAAACTCGCTCCAAGAACAATCAGGATCGCCAGCACAACGAGGCCGTTGCCGACGACTCTTACCCTGAATATCAGCGCCGTCGTTGCCGCCGCCGATTCGTTGACGTCGGCCTCCAAGTGGGTGTTCAGGTGATTAAGAACCTCCTTATATCGCTTGTAGTCAGGGGCTTGCTTTGCGTTTATCAGTTTCGTTGCCTCGGCGACACGGTTTGCGCGGCCGAGCGTCATTACCGTCTCCGTTTGGTCCCAGTACGATTTCCGGACACTCGCCAGTTCCTCGTAAAGTTTGCGTTCCGATCCGTCGTTAAGATACGGAAGAATGTCGCGAAAATCCGCGTCGTTGGCTTGCTTAAGCGCTTGTATCTCCTCGTCGAGGACTTGTATTTCGCCCGAGTCAGAAGCGAGTAACTCCAGGCTCAAGGAGGCCTGCGCCTCCCCCAGCCATTCATCCATTGCCTCGATCAAGGCCAGCTTCTTGACCGTGCGCGATTGCTCCTGTTGATTGCGGCCCTCGATGGCTTGCAGGCTGAAAAAAAACCACCCGCCGATGACCAGGAGAATCGCGCAAACCGCTCCAAAGGCCAGCCACACCTGTTTGGCAACCGGCATATCCTTAAGTTTCATCATTTAGTGACACGTGTCGCTAACTGCCCAGCATTTCCCGTACCCTATTCCCCAAATGGCGCCGTTTGATCTTCGGCGGAAAAAATTCTGAATATCCCTGTTGCATAACCTCTTTTTCGTGCGGTAGAATCTTACACGGAGCGTACGGCGGCATCCTACATCATGAATGACAACTCTTATGCGAAGGCATGCAGTAATTACAGGAACTGGAAGATGCGGAACTACTTTCCTAGTGGAGCTTTTGACTCATTTGGGGTTTGAAACTGGATTCACCACCAAGGAAATCGCGTCCCAAAAGTTCAAGGAAGCGCGCGCGGGCCTGGAGTTCGACATAAGACACCCCACTTGTCCTTTCATACTGAAATGGCCGAATTTCTGTGATTACGCTGACGAAGTCCTCCAGCGTGAGGACATTGTCATTGAACATATTTTTATACCGGTGCGGGATTTGAAGGCTGCGGCGGAGAGCAGGCGTTTTGTCCATAGATCGTCTTTTGAAAAGCTGTCCCTGCTCGACAAGTTGAAGTACCGCATCAAGCCTTGGGTGTTTCCCGGTGGGCTATGGCGGACGACATCGGATGATCCCGGGCGCCAGGAAGCGGTGCTTTTGAATCAAGTGTATAAGCTGATGCTGGCGGTATCGAATGCGTCAATACCATTGACCTTTCTGCATTACCCAAGGATTACCCGGGACGCGCAATATCTGTTCGGAAAACTCCAGCCGATAATGAACGGCGCCAAGTTTGAGTCCTTTAACACCGCCTTTGCCCAGACAGTTCGTCCGGAATTGGTCCATTCCTTCACTGACGCCGATCGATAGCCTCCAGACTCGAATTCAGTATTCTTCGCAAAAGATTTTGAAAGGCTGGCTGTTCCAAACGGTCTGATTAGACGGTGCTTCGATTGATTAACTCGCTGATTGAGAAAAATGAGAACACGATTGCTGTCAGTTTCTTTCGCTCTGCTGGCCACGCTGACTTTGAAAGCGGCGCCGGTCCGGGCCGCTTTTTCGGAAAACACGGTTTGGTTTGATGCGCCCGCGACAAATTTTACGGAGTCTCTGCCGCTCGGCAATGGACGCCTGGGGGCTATGATGTTCGGCGGGGTGGATGATGAACGGATTGTCCTTAATGAGAGTTCGGTATGGTCGGGATCACGTCAGGACGCCGATCGGCCGGACGCGTGGAAGGTGTTGCCGAAAATTCGCGAATTGCTGGCGCAAGGGAAAAATGTCGAGGCGGAGGCGCTGGTCAACGCGAATTTTACATGCAAAGGACTCGGTTCGGCGGGCGGCCAGTACGGCTGCTATCAGGTGCTGGGAAATTTGCGTTTGATGCAATTGACGTCCGGGGGCGGCTCCAATGCGCCCACCGAAAATTACCGGCGTGAGTTGAATCTCGCCGACGCGGTTGGACAAATGGAGTTCGTCCGAGGCGGCGTGAAGTTTCGGCGGGAGCTTTTTGTCAGCGCGCCGGATGAGGCCATTGTCTTGCGCCTGACCGCGAATCGGCGGAAACGAGTTTCTTTTGATGTCCGGCTGGACCGGCCCGAGCGTTTTGAGACGGTGGCGTCCGGCAGCAATGAGTTGTTGATGACGGGGCGGCTCGATAACGGGGTGGATGGCAAAGGGGTTCATTACGCCGCTCGTGTTCGCGTTCTGCGCCGAGGAGGGGAAGTCTCGATGACTGGTAATGTTCTGAGTGTTCGCGAGGCGGATGAGGCAACGCTGCTGATTACGGCGGCGACGGATTTTCAAGGGTTTTCCGGCCGCGAAATCAAGGACCCCGTCGCGACTTCGCTGGCTGATATGAACAAGGCAGCCGCCCGGCCTTACAAGGCGTTGCGCGAGGCTCACATAGCCGACTATCAAAAATATTTCAACCGGGCTTCGCTTTATCTCGAACCGGCGGATGCCCGGGCGGCGCTCAAACCGACACCGGAACGAATCCAGTGGGCCAACACGCACGGCGGCGATCCCGGTCTGGCGGCGCTGTATTTTAATTTTGGCCGTTATCTGCTGATTTCTTCGTCGCGACCCGGTGGATTACCGCCGAATTTGCAGGGGATTTGGGCCGAGGAAATCCAGACGCCATGGACTGGCGACTGGCATCTGGATGTGAATGTGGAAATGAATTATTGGCCGGCCGAAACGTGCAATCTTTCTGATTTGACCGAGCCGCTGTTTGCGCTGATCGGTTCGTTGCAGGAGCCGGGCGCAAGGACGGCGAAGGCGTATTACCATGCGGGTGGCTGGGTTGCCCACGTTATCACCAATCCATGGGGTTTTACCTCTCCGGGCGAGAACGCTTCGTGGGGAGTGTCGTCAGGGGGATCGGCGTGGCTCTGCCAGCATTTGTGGGACCATTGGCTTTTTACCGGTGACAGGAAGTTTCTCAAATGGGCTTATCCGATCATGAAAGGGGCGGCCCAGTTTTATTCGGACATGCTGATTGAGGATCCAAAGCGCCATTGTCTCGCCGTGGCGCCGGCGAATTCCCCGGAGAATCATTTTCTCATGCCCGACGGGCACGACGCGGCGATTTCGCTTGGGACGACTGTTCACGCCCAAATGGTGCGGTATCTTTTCACTGCTTGCATCGAGTCATCGCGGATACTCAATACGGATGAAGAGTTTCGCAACGAGTTGATTGCGAAACGCGCGCGCCTTTCGCCGACGCAGATTGGTCCTGACGGACGCGTCATGGAATGGCCGGAACCTTACAAAGAAGCGGAGCCGCATCATCGCCACATCTCGCAGCTTTGGGGGCTGTATCCCGGCGACGAAATTTCGCCCGAAACGACGCCCGAACTGGCGCAAGCGTCGCGCAAAACCCTGGAAGCGCGAGGGGACAACGGGGTCGGCTGGTCGCTGGCTTACAAAGCGGCGCTGTGGGCGCGGTTGGAGGACGGAGACCACGCTTGGCTGCTCGTCCGCAAGGCATTGCGACCGGCTTCCGGGATGGAGATTCGTTACGACGACGGCGGTGGGGTGTATCCGAATTTGTTTGATGTGTGTCCGCCATTTCAAATTGATGGAAACTTCGGTGTCACGGCGGCGATTGGTGAAATGCTCGTGCAAAGCCAGGAGGGGCCGATTCATTTGCTGCCGGCATTGCCGGAGGCGTGGAAGGATGGGGCAGTCACCGGCTTGCGAGCGAGGGGTGGATTTACGGTTGACATAAAATGGAATAACGGACGATTGAGCGGGGCGGTTATCCGGTCGGAGAAACCCGGGGCTTGCCGGGTGGAATACGGCGGCAAAACGGCTGACTTAAAAATTCCGGCGCGCGGGAGCGTTCGCCTGGACGGAAATCTAAACTCGAATTGACGGCCCCGCGTTTGTAATAGCGATCAGGGGGTCGTCCCGGGGGCCTGGTAATAGGTGCTTACGGATTGAAGCCAGTAGAGGTCGGTAAAATTGACGGGGGCCGGATCGCTCTTGCTCGCGGCGTCGGCCAGGCTGTAGTTATAAACCGCCGGGTCGTTCCACTTGTGAATTTCCGCATGGCCGTCGCAGAAGGAAATTCCGCAGGCGTGGTCGTGATAAGAAGCGGGATGATCGACCCACGTGGTGTCGAGCGGGTTGATTACCATGAAGGCGTCGTTGATGCTCCAGGGGTTTTCATCCATCAGCAGCCAGACCTTGGATGAGCCGGGACGGCCGAGATCGCCTGATTTGTGGTAAATGGAGCAGCCGTTCGTGGAGCCGAGGTCCTGCACGCTCTGGGCCGCGGGGCTGACCCATCCATTCATTGACACGCTTCGGGATTTGGGCGTGGTGGTCTCAACGTTATTATTCAGGACAAACGTGTTGTCCGCGGGGCAAATATAGACGGCGAGACTGTTCACATACGGATACAGCAGGCCGGCCTTGATGAAGAGGTTGGTGGATTCAGCCAATTCGTCCTCCCGTCCGGGGCACCACTGGGGATTCGCCGTGAGGTTCAAAATCGTCGGCTCAAAATCTTCGTCCCCGTTGACCATCAGAAAATCTCTGTTGTCACCGGTGTACATGATCCATCCCAAGGTTAACTGCTTTAAATTGCTGAGGCATTTCGTTCCCTGGGCTTGTTGTTTGGCCATCGTGAGCGCCGGCAACAACAACGCCGCCAAAATGGCGATAATGGCAATCACCACGAGCAACTCAATGAGAGTAAAGGCCATGCTCGCGCCGATCCGGCGGTTTTTTCGAGTTTTGGCGTCAGTTCCGCCAATCGCGACGAAAGAAGAGCCGACGCCTCCAGGCTTGGGAACTGTGTTCATGTTGAGAATTTAACAAATGTCGAATCGGCGGCACAATCCCCGAAAGCGGTGAGTTGGGCCGTTCGGTGGGCACTCCCCGCTTTCGGGGATTGTGCGGTGTGTCGGGGTTTGATAACAATTTGGCATGAACACTCACTCCTAGCGCGGAAGCGCTGGTTATTGCTCTCGTTCGGCGACGACGAAAAATGAACCCAAATTGGAATACGTTAAAAATCAAAAATAAACACTGAGACCAAATGAAAATGAACACCCTCATCATTCGCCCGCCAACGCTACTGGCCCCATTTCGGGCAGGATTGGCCGCCATCACTTTTTTGTTGTGCGGCAACGCGATGCACGCTCAACCCAGCATTACGGGAATCCAGTTGTCTGGCGCGCCCAATAACGCGAATGGTTATGGCGTTGGCGCGGTTCAGTTACAAGGCGCAGTTCCGCCGAGCGCCAATCAGTTGGAGTTTCAAGTCACTTCCGCGACGGGCGTTACCGCCCTTACCGTGCAATTGACGGCCACGACTTTGCCGGGATCGACGAGTTCTGCGCTTCTGACCCCCACTTTTGGGTTGTCCGTCACGGGCGACAATACGGCTGAAAGCGTCACCGCGCCACTGGCGGGTGACATGCTTTATACGGCCGTGATCACGGCGACCGATTCCAGCGGAACTGGTTCATCCACAGTAACGTTTGACACGATCAACCCCAATTATTTCACATTTGAAGCCGAGGATTTCGATTACGGCGGGGGCATGTTTTTTGACAGCCTGCCGCCCGGCACGTTTCCTGAGCTTGACGCGTATTCGACACTGGCCGGAACGCCCGGCATCGATTGTTATCACACTTCAGGAGGAAACGCCACCTACCGTCCCAATCCACTGGAAACAGAAACCGAAACCGACACACCTCGGTATCAATATGCCAGCAGCGGCTATCCCGATTTCGACGTTGGGTTCAATAGCGGGGGCGACTGGGGAAATTACACGAGGAACTACCCGCAGGGCGTTTACAATATCTACCTGCGTGGTTCCGGAGGAAGTGGCCCGCAGACCAACGCTTGCACAATTGGCCTGGTGACGTCCGGATGGATGGCCACCAACCAGACAACAAACGAACTGGGCGCGTTTTCGGTCGCTGGCAAGGGCTGGCAGAGCTACACATGGTGTCCGGCTATGGACACCAACGGAAATCTCGTTGCCTGGGCTGCGGGAGGCGACCAGGAAACGTTGAGGTTCACGGTGGCGAAAGGGAACTGCAACGAGAACTTCTACTTGCTGGTGCCGGCGACGCCGACGGTGCTGCCCAACACCACCAATGTGTACAAAGGAAACACAGCCACAATAAGCTTTGCTCCCTATGCGCTGAACACTCCCGGCATCCAATGGCTGACAGACAATGGCACCGCTGGCGTGACATGGAGCGCCCTCTCCGGCCAAACTTCGGGAAGTTACACCGTGCCTGTGAGCACTTTGGCCGTGGGGCCGATTCAATATGAGGTGATGCTGGCCATAACGAGCAATTCCGTTCCAGTGACTGTTACCAGCGCGCCGATTGCGCTGAACATACTGGCGGCAACCAAGCCGGTAGTGCAGGAAGACACCTATCCGTCTTCGACTACAGCGGCGGTCGGCACAGCCAGTTCGTTCACCGCTTCATTCACTGGGTCTGCTCCAATCACTTATCAGTGGCTCGTAAGCTCCAATCAGGGAGCCACCTTCACCGCGATTACCGGCCAAACCAACACATCGCTGACAGTGCTCAACCTTTCTGTGCTCACCAACGAGTATGAACTCGAGGCCATCAATGGCGTCGGCACATCTTACAGCACGCCAGCCACATTGATAACGACTCCCGCTCCAATCCCCCCGCCAGTGCAACTCGCCGGCGACCTGGTGGCGGAACTGCGATCGACTGATCTTGCCATTGGCGCGACGATTTGGACCAACCGGTCGGGATCCGCGGCAAGCGTGGGCAATTTCAAAACGACCGCCAGCAGTGTTCTCACTATATCGAACAATACGGTGAACTCCGGCACGCCTCTTTGGGGCGCGTACCCTGTCAACGCTCTCTACGTGAACAGCGTCAACGATGCGGTGCAATCGGCGACGATCGCCCCGGTCGAAATCAGCAGCAATGGCGCCTCTTCGGGTGAGGCGTGGATTTACGCCACAGCGATCTCCGGCAACAACACCGTCATCGGTTACGGACTTCAGGGGCAGAGCGCCCATCCGGAAGAAGACCGGGAAATGAATTGGGGCGACGGCTCCGGCTGTTTTTCGGGAGACTTCGGCAGTCTGGATTGTGAATGGACTGCTCCGTATCCCGCGACAGGCACATGGTTTTACCTGGCCTGGACGTGGGACGGGACCAACGCCATCGGTTACGTTGACGGCGTGCAGAATGTAAAGAACACGTTAAGCTCATCCACTACCTTCGGCGGTTATCCTATTGAGACATCTGACACGGTCATCGGGGTGGGGGCGGCGCTGGGGGGCGGGCCTAATATTGGCGTGGACAATTTCAGCGGGGGATGGATTGCCTCCGTGCGTCTTTCGAGCGGCGTTTTGTCGCCCACGCAGATTTCAAACAATTTCGCGTCCGGACTGCTGGCCGAAGTTCCGGTGACGGTCTATCAGCCGAGCGCTTCGCCCACCAACATTGTTACTGTGGGAGGTTCGGTGACGTTGAACGCCCAATTCGCCACCAACGCGCCCTATGCCTACACGTATCAATGGCAATGGGACTCGGGCAGCGATGGCGCAACCTGGACCACCATTCCTGGCGCAACGAATGAAAGCTATTCATTCAGTACCACTGGGCTTGCCGTCGGAAACTATGAATACGAACTGGTTTTGAGCAACAGCACTTATTCGATTAGCGCTGTCAGTTCACCCATTATCATCACGGTGCAACCAGCCACGGCCCCGCTCCTGATCCAGGACGTCACTCCGTCTTCCATCACACAGCACGTTACACAGACCAATACCTTAACGGCGGCCTTTAACGGTGAAGCTCCGCTCACGCTGCTGTGGCAGGTCAGCGCCAATAACACCGACTGGACCAGTACCGGAATTACTACAAGCAACATAAGCATTACGAGCGAAAGTCCCTCCACGAATTGGTACCGCCTGACCTCAAGCAATCCGCTTGGCACGAACGTCAGTTCCTCGGCGGAGGTGATTATTCTGCCCGCGCTGGCGCTGCCGCCTTATACTCCCTTGCAGACCGCCGGCGATTTGATTGTGAACCTTCAACAAGCTGATTTGTCGTCCGCAAGCGACACATGGACGAACGTGACCAGTAACACGAATAGCGTCGGCAACTTCAGCGGCGTGCTGATTGGCGGCTCCAATCTAAATGTTTCCACCGGAGCGCCTTACCTCTACAACCGGGTCAAGTCCCTCTTTGTTGACGGAATTACAGCCAACGGCGTCCAGTCCGCATCGGACGCGCCCCTTGAGATTATCGGAAACAATCCTGTCTCGGTGGAAGCGTGGGTGTATGCAATAGCTGTGAATGCGCAAAACAGTTGCGCTGTTGCTTACGGCGACCAGGGCCAAAACAACCCTCCCCAGACGGACCGTGAGTTTAATTATTGCACATCGGGCGGCGGTGCTGTATCGGGCGACTTTGGCTCTCTTGATACGCCATGGGCGACTCCGCCCACAACCGGGGTCTGGCATTACCTGACCTGGACTTATGACGGAGGCACGCTCCTTTGCTACGAGGATGGCACGAATAACAACGCAAACGCTCCCACTGCCCCCAACGCTACGCCAGATACGCTGGTTTGCGTCGGCGGAGGAATAGGACAAGAAGCAAGCGGAAATCCTAATCTCTCGGTGGATGCGTTTCAGGGTTTTATCGGGGCGGCTCGAATGGAGAGCGGCGTCTTGACGGCGGATCAGATCGCCACCAATTATGCCGCCGGCCTCATGGGCGAAGTCCCGGCGGTAGTCTGGGCTCCGAGCGTGACACCCGTTGCGGTGGGCAACATTGTTTACCAGGGAAACACTGTCACATTGGGCTTGGTTGCCAGGGAGAGCGCGCCATTTACCTATCAGTGGCTGACGGATAATGGAAGCGGTGGCGCAACCTGGACCAGCGCGTCCGGCGTCTCAACCGGCAGCAACTACGTATTGAATGTGAGCAGCCTGGCGCCTGGGACCTACGAATATGAAATCGTGCTTACCAACAGCACTTACGCCCTGTCACTGACCAGCGCCCCGGTTGCGCTGACCGTGCGCGCGGCTGCCGCTCCAACGGTGGAACAGGAGCCAACGCCCGCCTCGACCAACGCCTATGTCGGACAAACGGTCACGTTTACGGCGTCCTTCACGGGAACCCTTCCGATGACCAATCAGTGGCAATACAGCGCCAACGGGACCAGCTATAGCAACGTTCCTGGCGGCACCAACGCAACCTTGACGCTGACAGACGTGCAAACGACCAACACCGGCAGTTATCGTCTCACGGCGAGCAATTCCCAAGGCGCGGGGTCTCCCACCTCCGCCGCGACCTTGACAGTGACGGCGATTCCGAGTGTCGCTTTCTCGTTTAGCGCCGGTTCGCTGAACCTGACTTGGTCAGGCAGCGGCACCCTGGTCGAATCCGCAAATATCGCAGGCCCCTGGCAAACGGTGACAGCAACATCGCCTTATGTTGTAACTCCGTCCTCTGGAGGGCCGGCCATGTTCTTCAAGGTGAATTACGGGCCGTAGCACGGGATGCGCGGCAAAAGTGCCGGCGCCATGGTCGCAAGACTATGGCGCCGTTTTTTTGACAAGATAAATACGCGGACGCGCAGGTTGACGCGCGGCGGTACCAATGGCAAAGTACACATTGTATGGCAACCAAACCGATTTCGTTGCGAGTGGCTGAGGAAGTGAAGCTGGACCTGGAGCAAATAGCCAGGCGTTTTGGGACGAGCGCGGCCACATTAGGAGCTGATTTTGTGACGCAAGGGGTGCGGGCGAGTAAGCACCCCAGCGTCGAATTGCGTCAAACTCCCATTGGCCGAATGGCCTACATTCGCGGAGTGCGCCTGCCGGTATGGCTCGCTTTGGAAACCTTGGAAGACTCCCAGGGTAATGCCAACAAGGCCGCGCGGCTGCTCCAATTGCCAGTCCTCTTGTTAAAGGCGGCATTGGCTTATGCGCAGGAATTTCCCGAGGAGATTGCGGCAGACCGCGCGGCCGGGCGGCAATCCGCCGAGGAGTTGGAGCGATTGGTGCCGAATCATTCGTTCATCCGCGTGTGAGAGCCAGGTTGCTTCTGGATGCCCACGTCCCCCGCAGACGTTGCCAAGGCTGTGAAGCGTCTTTCCCCACAGGCGGATATTCAACATGTCTCCTCGTGGCAAGAGGGCGCCTATATCAATGCCGCGGACGACGTTCTTCTGGAGGCATGCTGGCAGGAGCGTCGCGCTCTGGTTTCCAAGGACCGTGCCACGCTCCCAGGTTGGATCGCGCTACGGGTAGCGGACAACCGCCCGCACGGCGGAGTGTTGTTCTATGATTTGGAGCGGTTCAAGGCAAATCAGATTGGCGCGTTGGCTAAGGCGATCGTTGCTGCGTTGGTGGCGACCGGGGGAATCTGATGAACCGGTGGATTACTCTTCGGTAACGCAACTGAATTCTTACCCTAATTGATTTTCGCCTGGTGCTTGGCGACCGCCTCCACCCGATTGCGCACGTGCATTTTTTGGCAAATGTTTTTTACGTGCGAACGAACCGTTTCCATGCTGATCCCCAATTGATCTCCGATCTCCTTGTAGATAAAGCCGGAGGCTAAAAGCGACAATACCTGATGCTCGCGTTGGGAAAGGTTGTCTTTCTCGTGACCGTGCGGTTCGTGGACATGGAAGTGTTCAACGACTTTGCACGCGATGTGACTGGACATCGGAGCGCCGCCAGTGTCAACGTCGCGGACCGCATCCAGCAATTTATCCGGCGGGCTTGACTTCACCAGGTAACCGTTGGCCCCCGCCTTCAATGCCCGAAAAATGCGGTCCGAGTCCTCATACACTGTGACCATAATGATTTGGGGCGCCGAATTGAGCTTCTTAAGCTGGGCCACGCATTCGATGCCCGACATGCCGGGAAGCCCGATATCCATGAGAACGACATCGGGATTCTGGGCGGGGATTTTCGCCAGGGCGTCTTCCCCTGTGGCGAACGCCCCGACGCATTTTATGTCCGGCGCGCTGCTCAGGATCGCGACAAGTTGCTCGCGCAACCCTCGATCATCCTCCACCACTACCACTGATTTTGTCATAGCGAATTGTGTTGCCTGCCATTAACGGCCCGGGACGAATCCTCATCAAACGGGCGCACCAACAACCGAAATTGCACGGTCGTGCCGGTTTTCGGGGAGCTTTCGATGAGGCATTTCCCCCCAATATCCTCAAGGCGCCGCTTCATGTTAATCAATCCATGTCCCATGGGACTGGATAAAATGTCGAAGCCGCAGCCATCGTCTTGAATCGACACCGTCAGAAACATATCGGCAAAGGAAATATGAACTGTAACCTGGGAGGCCTTCGCGTGCTTGATAACGTTGTGCATCGCCTCCCTCGCCGCCATGCTGATGTTGTGGCGGATGCGGCTGGACATTTCGATGTTGTGCGGCAATTGCGAAATGTGCAGGCGGCAGCGCAACTGCGCCTGGGTGCACTGGTTATTGATGCTCTGGCGTAGATAATTTCCAATGGCGTCGAGGTTGTCATTCTCGGGATTTACGGCCCAAACGGTCTCGTAAAGAGCCGCGACAAGGTCCCGGGACTTCAGAGAGATGCGGCAAAACTCCGCCCGCGCCTGTTCCGGGAATCCCATCGTGTTTTGCGCCATGCCGCTGAGCAGTGAAATTTCCGTCACACGCGCGCCAAGATCGTCATGAATGTCCTGGGCAATGCGCAAACGCTCCTGCTCCAGCGCGCGTTGCTGTTCCAGGCGGACCATTGCGCGGCGCATTTGGTGCCAGGCAAAATATCGGACACTCAGGGCCGAAACGGCCACAGTCATAAAAGCGACGACGGCCCAAAACCACGGCGATTGCCAGTAAGGCAGGGGCACCCTGATGTTCATCGTCGCTTCGATGCCTGTGGGCCTTCCCAGCACGGATACCTCCGCCACCCGAAACTTGTAACTTCCCGGCGGAAGGCTCTCGTAAAACGCAGGCCGATCCCCGCTCAAGCCGATGCTGTACATTTCGTTCCATTCCATGACCAGATTGTCATTGGGAGCGACCACCGGCGCGGATTCCCTGGTGTTCTCCCATTCCGCATGACTCATTGTGTCATCGTCCACCACAGCGAGGGCCTTGATTTTGGGATTCTGGCCAACTTCGACAATCTTCGCCATGCTTGGCCGGATGCCGTTTCGTTCCCAGCCGCGCGGGACCTGGCCAAAAGCCGTATTCGAGGTTCCACGGAAGTCTGGAGAGCGAAGCAACACATCGGGAAGACCGTTACTCGGGCCAATCCGGGATACAATCAGATTGTCAATTATATAAATACCAACGGTGGTCGGTCCGCCCGCCGAGGAAAGAACGACGCATAACCGCGCGGCGTCAAGAGGGACGGTGAACGTTTCGCGCCGATGGGTGAAAGTGGAGCTTTTCAGGCTGCCATCCCAACCCGGGCTGTCGCCGCCATGGGATTCGAACGGCTTTTCCGCCACCATATCTCCCGACGCGTTGTAAAAACGGATCGTAACGAACATGGTGCCCCCGCCATCCTGCCAATTTTTGTCAAATCCCTCCAGTTTAGTGCGGAGTCGAACAGACTTGTGCCCCAAGTCGTCCGGCGGCCCAACATGGAAAACAATATTTCTTGGTGACGTGCCCAGGCTTAATTCTCTCCCAGGCTCCCATGACAAAGGCCTGTTATCGACCTCCAATTCCTGTATGACGGGTGGATTTATGTTTGGAGCGGCGCGCACGGCTGGCGTCGCCATGCCTAATACGCCAACAAGAACCAGGACGGCAGATGGTTTAACTGCCATCCGAGTGATCATGGGGAATTTGTATCATTTTGGCAAATTGATGGCAACGTTGAACTGCGAATCAACCCGCGAAAATCCCCGAATTAGACCTCCAGGCGGTCTCCCGAACGGGCGACCAGCAGATAGAGCGCCGGCATGAGGAAAACGCTTATTAACAGGCGCGAGAAAAGGCCGCTGACGATGACCAACGCAAAGGGACGCTGGGAGTCGGTGCCCACACCAGTCGCAAGCGCGGCCGGCAGCAATCCCAACGCGGCGACCAGCGCCGTCATCATGATCGGGCGCAGCCGAAGTATCGCCCCCTCGCGTGTCGCGGCTTCGATGCTTGTGCCGTCGCGGCGCAATTCGTTTACGTAGGAAATGTAAACGACGGCTGTCTGGACGGAGACGCCAAATAACGCGAGAAAACCGATGCCGGATGAAACTGAAAAAGGAGTGCCGGTGACCCACAATGCCAGAATTCCGCCAACGGGGGCCGAAAGCAAAACACCCAGCACGGTGATGAAGGGAAATTTCAGGTTGCTGTAGAGCGCAAACAAAATGAGGAAAATCAGGAAGAGCGTTAATGGCAGGATGATGCTGAGTTCGTGCCGCGAAGCGGTGTATTCGGTGTATTCGCCGCCCCAATCCGCTCGGTAGCCCGACGGCAATTTTACTTTGGCCTCGACTTGCCGCATGGCGTCCTGAACGGCGCCGGCGAGGTCGCGTCCCACGACCGAGAACTGGACGCCGATGTACCGTGAATTGTTCTGGCGGTAAATGAAGGAAGCGCCGTTGGCCACTTGAATATCGGCGAGTTCGCTGAGTGGGATTTGCTGGCCCGCCGGCGTGGAAACCAGAATGTTTCGGATTTGCTCCGGGTTGTCGCGATATTCTTGTTGAAGGCGCACCACCAGGTCGAACTGCTTCTCTCCTTGAACCACTTCGGTTGCCACATCACCGCCGATGGCCGCCTGGATCAAGCTGTTGATATCGGAAACGTTGACGCCATAGCGGGCAATCTTGTCACGGTTGATATCGATTGTAAGGCTCGGCTGCCCCAGTTCCTGGACGAGTGTGACGTCCTGTATTCCACGCACCCGCTCCAGGATTTTTTTGATGGCTCGGCCCTTCTGCTCCAATGTCACCAAGTCGGACCCGAAAATTTTGACGGCAAGCGAACTCTTCAATCCGGTCTCCGCTTCGTCCACGGCGTCTTCGGCCGGCTGGGTGTAATTGAAAATGATCCCGGGAAACACCTGCAGCTTTTTGTTGATGGCGTCGATCAAGTCCGTTTTGCGGCGGTAAGGCCCCGTCCATTGCCCATACGGCTTGAGGCCGACGTAAAATTCCACGTTGAAAAAGCCCGTTGGATCGGTTCCGTCGTCTGGCCGTCCATGCTCGGAGGCGACAGTGGTGACCTGCGGGAACGAGCGCAGGATCTGGCGGATTTCCGGCACGACTTTCCGTGATTCATCGAACGAAATGGTGTACGGCATGGTCGCGCGGACCCAGAGCGCCCCTTCATCCAGGCGCGGCATGAATTCCGCGCCGATTTGGGGAACCAGCAGCAACGAAGCGCCCACGACAAGAGCGGATGCGATCGTCGTCGCCCACGGGTGCGCCAGGCAAAAATCAAGCCCTATGGTATAAACCGACTTCATGGCCTCGAACACAACATTGCGGCGCTCACGCAATCCTTTGCGCATCGCCCAGGAACAGAGCACGGGGAGGAGCGTCAAGGTGAGAACCAACGAACCAACGAGCGCATAAATCATCGTGTCCGCCATGGGTTTGAACAATTTGCCCGACGGCCCGGACAGCACGTAGATCGGCAGAAAGCCCGCCGCGATCACCGCCACCGCGTAAAAGATCGGACGATCGACTTCCGCCGCCGCGGCGGTGATGATTTGGCGGATATTCACGGACTCTCCCCGGCGCGCGGCGACCTGCCGGTAAATGTTTTCGACCATTACCACAGCGCCGTCCACGAGGATTCCAAAATCCACCGCGCCGATGGAAAGGAGGTTGGCCGAGACGTCCTGCAAGTTAAGGCAGATGAACGCAAAGAGCAGGGCAAGCGGTATCGCAACGGCAACGATCAATCCCGCGCGAATGTCATATAAAAAGAATATGAGAACGACCACCACCAGCAGCATTCCGCGCAGCAAATTCTGCTCGACAGTCTCGGTCGTCAGCGAGACCAGCTCGGAGCGGTCGTAAAAGGGAAGGATTTTGACATCTTTTGGCAGCACCCGTTCGTTCAGTTCCTTTGTCTTCGCCTCGACTCCTCTCAGGACGTTCTGGGTTTGTTCTCCGGTGCGCATCAAAATGACGCCCTCGACTTCGTCGTCTTGGCTCATATAGCCAAATTGACCCAGGCGCGGCGCATGGCCGATCACCACCTGCCCAACGTCCTTGACTAGCACCGGCGTTCCGTTGTGGACTGTGACGACGACGTTGCCAATGTCCTCCGTGGTGCGCAGGAGACCAAGACCGCGCACGTAATAGAACTGGCCGCCCTGCGAGTAAAACCCGCCGCCCGCGTTGCCGTTATTGGCCGTCAGCGCGCTCTCCACTTGCGAAACCGATAACCCGACAGCGGCGGTTTTTATGGGGTCCAGCAGGACTTGGTACTGCATGGTTTCGCCGCCCAATTCCGAGTCGTCCGCCACGCCGGGGACGGATTTGTATTGCCGCTCGATGACCCAGTCTTCAAGGGTTTTGAGTTCCATCGGCGAGCGATCCGGGCTTTGCAGCACGTATCGGTATATCAGGCCCGAAGGGGAAGAGAGCGGCGACACGGACGGAGTGACTCCGTTCGGCAAGCTGAGGTCGGGGATTCGGTTGAAGACCCGTTCGCGCGCGAAATAATTATCGGTCGAATCGCGAAAGGTAAGAATCACGTCGGAGAGGCCGTATAACGAAATCGAGCGCAACATCGTCATGTGGGCGATGCCGTTCATTTCGACTTCCACCGGCACGGTGATCAGGCGTTCCACTTCCTCTGCGGCGTGTCCCGGCCATTGCGTGATGATTTCGACCATGGGCGGCGAAAGATCTGGATAGGCGTCCACCGACAGGCGGTTTAACGACCATGTCCCGGCGCCAGTCAATACAATCGTCATGAGAATGACGAGGAAGCGCTGGCGCAACGACGAGGCGACGATCCGGTGGATCATCGATGCCGTCCGCGGCGGGTTTTCCGGTGGAGGCAAGTAGTCGCTCATTGGTTTTGCAGGAACTGGACAAATAAACCGCCGTCCACCACAACCCGGTCTCCAGCCTTGAGGCCGGAGGGAATGTCGTAAGTATCCCCGTCGCGATAGCCCAGCGTCACGCGCTGCCGGGCAAAACTGCCGTCAGGCTGCGCGAGATAAACGAACGGCAGATTTTCGTCGTCGCGCAGAATTGCCGAGACCGGAGTCATCAGGCCGCGAGTTCCCGTCTTTGAATGAATCAGCACGCGAACGTACATCTGATTCTTCAAGGCGCCGCCGGGATTTTCCACAACCACGCGGACAGCGACCGACCGCGTGTCCGGGTCCATCACCGCCGCAACGTTCTCAACCGTTCCCGTGAAGTTTCCCGAAGCTGTGCCTGTCAATATTTCCGCCGGATCGCCGACATTGACCGAACCGAGGTCCGGGCCAAACAAGTTCGCCATCACCCAAACGCGCGAAAGATCGGCGACCGTGAAACACGGCGTTGTGCCCGCCTGCAAAAGTTCGCCGACCGTAATGGGTCGATCCACCACGCTGCCGTCGATGGGCGAGCGAATGATTCCCTGCGCGTGCACGGCCATTTTTCCGCCCTCGATCGTTTTAATCGTGTTCGAGTCCACCTTGAGGGAGACGAGCTGTTGGAGGGCGGCCTCGGCATCCGCGGCGGCGTTGGTGGCGTCAATTTTGGCCTGCTCGGATTCGCGAAGGCTGATTCCGTGATGCGCAATCAAATCCTGATCCTGTTCCGCAAGCTGGCGCGTGATTTTTGCCGTGGAAAGCGCCTTCTGGTATGTGCTTATCGCGGTGGCAAAGTCCGGCGAGTCCACTTCCGCAAGCGCTTGCCCCGCCTTGACCTCTTCGCCAAGTTTAACCAAAAGGCGCGACACCGGACCGGACATCGGCGCGAGGACGGTGGTCGCCTGGTCGTCGTCAAAATTAACAGTGCCGGTCGTATCCACGGTCTTGTGAAACTGCGTCGGCTGAATGGTAGCCAGATGTATGCGCTGCTGTTGCTCTGCGGTGAGTGTGACGTTGCTGGCGGTGATGGAGGAGGTCAGGGTTTCAGTTTCAGCGTGGGGTGAACAGCCCTCGAATAGGAAAACCGCGAGGCTGGCCGCTAAAAAAGCCGCAAACCCGCCAGCGAACCTTTCGCGAGGCTGCCCTGGCATTCGATCCGGAATTTTGTTTTTCATGATCACTTTTGTTGGAGTTCCGCCTGGTTCCACCATCCGCCGCCAAGCGCCTGGAAGAGCGCGGCGGTGTCCGCGAAACGATTCGCCTGCGCCTGGATAAGATTAAGCTGGGCTTGCTGGTAGGTTTGCTCCGCGTTCAACAGCGCCAGGTATCCGCCGTAGCCGACTTTCCATTGCCGCTGGGAAAGGTCGAGCGTCACTTTGGCGGCGGCGTCCGCCGCGGCGGCCGTTTTGAGGCTGGCGGCGTCCTGCTCAAGGGCGTTCAGCGTGTCAGCGACATTTTGACAGGCCGAGAGCACTGTGCTGCGATATTGTTGCGCCGATTCCAGGTAGGCGGCCTTCGCGGCGCGCTGCTGGTGGAGCAGCGTTCCTCCGTCAAAAATCGGCTGCGTGACTGTGCCGCCCAACGCCCAAAAGCCGGAGCCGGAATTAAACAGCTTGTCCAAAGTCAGCGCTGTGCTGCCGGCGTTGGCGGAGAGCGCAATGTTCGGAAGTCGATTGGCGATGGCCACTCCAATCTGCGCGCTGGCCGAGTGCAGGTTCTGTTCGGCCTGGAGAATATCCGGCCGTTGCTCGACAAGTTTAAGAGGCAGGGTCACCGGCGCTTCCACCGGCAATTTGAGTTTCGACAGATCGAAAACCTCGCCCGCGTGTTCGCTCGGATAATCGCCCGCCAGCACGGCCAAAAGGTCCTGCTGCTGAGCCAATGCCTTGAGCAACGGCGGAAGCGTCGCGGCGACCTGCGCCAGTTGCGATTCCTGCGCGGCGATATCGAGTCCGCCGGCGTATCCCTTTTTGTACTGGTATTGAACAATGTCAATTATATTGGAGCTGATGCCGATAAGCTGGCGCGTCGTTTCAATCTGCGCCCGCAACGACGCCTCCTGGATCGCGGCGACGACGACATTCGCGCTGAGCGTGAGATAAGTCGCGATCATTTGATAACGCACGCTTTGTTCCTGCGCTTTGGAGGACTCGACGGTCCGCCGGTTCAGGCCCCAGACATCGGGCGAGTACGACAGGGCGAGTTGAGGCGTGAAAAGATTGTATTCAAATATGTTGGCATTCGGCGTCGGCGAGATAAAAGAGGATTGCCTCTGACGGCTGCCGGCAAATGATCCGCTGACGTTGGGATAGAAAACACCTCGCGCCGCCTTCAGGTTTTCCTGCGCCACAACCAAAGCCTCCTGCGCGGCCTTGAGGTCGGGATTATTTGTGAGCGCTCGTTTGATCAACGCATTGAGCGGCTTCGATTGAAACAAGGCCCACCATTGTCCGGGAATGTCCAGCCCCTCGACAAACCGTTGTGATTCCCCTCCGGCTACGTTGGTGGTGGCGGGAGTGGTCGTGAGCGGGTGCGCAACATAAGTTTTGACAGCTGGCGGAGCCGGTCTCTTGTAATTCGGCCCCACCGCGCAACCTCCGATGGCTAAAAAAGTCGCGATGAAAAGCGCAGCGGCAACGTCTGATTTAAAAATTGACCTCATATGGCCAGAACTCATCCGGCTCTCGGAATTTCGTCGGAAAAACAGTGATAAACTAAGCGAACAGGCGAAGACTCTACAGACGAGGCGGCCCGCGGGTGGGCGCGGCGTAATAATCGAGGCGCGGTATCAGGGGATTCTCACTAAGAAAAACGACGTCAAGCAGAAGAAACACGCACGCAATCGCGGCAACAGGCGCCATCACATTTCCAGCGATCTGGCTGCTGGCAAATGCGCATACAAGGCAAAGAGAATCGGGGTGATTGCCATCCGTATGCACCAATTTGTGCAGCGACGGATTGACCGCGAACGCGCAAAGGATAACCACCAAGGCGATAACGGAGGCGGCCGTGACTGTTCTGGCAGTCCGGCCAAAGCGCAAACAAATACGAAATCGCCGCATAGCCTGATCAAAGGCAAACACGATCCCGGCCCAAAGGCAAGCGCATTAAAATGCGAGTCGAATACCTCTCCTTTGGAAAAGCTTTCATATCGGCGCCAGTATCATCCCGGCACGGCACGTGAGTCCTGTTGCAGGATGAAAAAGGCGGATGGATTTCAAGCAATTCCGGGCGGCGATTGTACGGCTCCGGGCGGGGCCGTCAGGTATTGCTCGCCACGCGCCCTTCGTGCCCTGCTGCGCTCCACCTTGACGGCCTCGCCCTCCGCCAAGTCGCGCCGTTTAGGAATTGCTTTTGAAGTATTCATGTCAATACCGGCGGACCGGGTGTTGGGAACGCTGCTGCCGGACGAATCGGATATTTATGTTTTAAGAAGCGAGGCGCTGTCGCTGTTGTGGCAGGATTGTTGGGTGCCATGATTATCGGCACGCTGCTCAATCTCGCTGTGTTTGCTCCTATTTATTGGTTGTTAGGCAGACTGCATTCAAAGAGCACTAAGACAGAGACCGAAAATGGTCCTCACGCCTAACACCGCACTAAAAGCAGGTGAAGCCACGCCGTTTCGCCCAGATGAATTCCCGGATTATCCATTGTAACCCGCATTGTATCCCTCGCGCAGTTTTTTGAATGCTTTTTGGTTCTTTCGAGTCAACATCGACAGGCGACGAACGCTCGCGAAACCCTTGATTTCATTGATTAAATCCCGTGCTGAACTTTTGAGGGAATTTGGAGGACAATCTCGTTGACAAATTAAGAGTCAATTGGTCCGCTCAACTCCTTTAGAAAAGCTTTCATAATAAATCGGACGTCTTAAATTAAAGACATGCATAGGACATTCGCGTTCATATTGTTGGGATTTGCGCTTCAGAGTCCCATTCGGGCCGCCGACGTTCCATCGTCAACGGAGGCCGGCCTGCTCCAATATGTCAACATCCTCCAGGGAACAGATTCGCATCCTGATTTGTCTCATGGCAACACACTGCCTCTGGTCGGCGCGCCTTGGGGGATGATCGATTGGTCAATTGAAAATGCCGATGGCCGCTGGTATTTCGAGCCTAATGGGAAAATCGACGGCTTTCGCGCCACTCACCAGCCGAGTCCGTGGATTGCCGATTACGGCCAATTCATATTGATGCCCCAGTCCGGCGATTTGCGGATGGACGCAAAATCCAGGATGACCGGATACGATAAGGCCACTTCCATCCTACGGCCAGATTACGAAAAGCTCAATCTGAGTAAGGACGGAATAACCGCTGAATTAACAGCGACGGAACGGGCCGCGGTTTTCCGATTCACCTACAATCAAGGACAAACCGGACGGTTGATCATCAACGCTTGCGGCGCATCGGAGATAAATATTCAGGGCCGCACGATTCGGGGATTGAGCCGCGCCAACAGTGGCGGAGTTGCCGGGGATTTTGCCTCCTACTTCGTCATCAAGCTCGATCGCGACATTGCCAAGTCCGATGTCACGTCTGGGGGGAAGGGCAACGATGTCGTCGCGTATGCGGAGTTTCAAACCTCACCCGGCCAGCCGGTGGAAGCGCAGGTCGGCACTTCGCTGATCAGTTGGGACCAGGCAGCGCAGAATCTTCAGGCGGAAGCCAGTGGCGGCTTCGAGGCGGTTCACGCGCAAATTCAAAAAACCTGGGAATCCAACCTCAGCCGGATAGAAATCGAGGCCACCGAAAGCCAGAAGAAGACGTTTTATTCCTGCCTTTATCACGCGCAGATGTTTCCTCATCGTTTGTATGAGGTCGATGCCGCCGGAAAAACTGTGCATTACAGCCCGTATGACGGCAAAATTCACGACGGTGTGCTTTACGGCGACATCGGCATTTGGGACGCCTTCCGCACGACATTTCCCTTGATCACCCTGATTTATCCCGCGCAGCTAAACGAAATACTGCAAGGTTTTGTCAATGCTTCGGACGAGGGCGGAACGTTGCCGGAATGGCCCAGCCCGGGCTATCGCGATTGCATGATCGGCCAGCACTGCGCCGCGATTTTTGCGGACGCGATCATCAAAGGCAACCAGGGCTTTGACGCGGCAAAGGCTTACGCCTCGTTGCGCAAGAGCGCGTTTCAACCCCCCGCAAAGGGCGAACTGGTCCGAAGGGGCCTGGCCGATTATCTCAAACTCGGTTACATCCCGGATGGCGCCAGCACCTATGCCGTTTCCGCCAGTCTTGATTATTCCTATGACGATTGGTGCGTGGCGCAAATCGCCAAACAACAAAACCAAATGGACGATTACCAAACTCTCATGGCTCGCGCCCAGAACTACCGCAATCTCTGGGACCCGGGCGTCGGTTTTATGCGCCCCAAAGACGCCGACGGCCATTGGGTTGAACCTTTTGACCAGTTTGCCTGGGGCGGCCCTTACGCCGAAGGCGGCCCCTGGCAAGGCAGTTGGTTTGTGCCGCACGATACCGCCGGCCTCGCCAGCCTGCTCGGCGGACGCGAAAAGCTATCGTCCAAACTCGATCAAATGATGGGCCTGCCGCCGGTATTTCATAAGGGCGGCTATGGCTCGATCATTCACGAAATGCGCGAGATGGGCGTCGTCAAATTCGGCCAATACGACCAGGGCAACCAACCTGGCTTTGACGAGCTTTATCTTTTCGCGGCGATCGGCGAGCCTTGGAAAACGGAATACTGGACCCGCCGCGTCTGCGCGGAATTGTTCAGTTCTCGCGAATCCGGTTTTCCCGGCGACGAGGACAACGGTTCGATGGCGAGTTGGTATTTGTTGAGTTCAATCGGCATTTATCCGCTCTGCCCCGGCACAACGCAATACATGTTCACCAGCCCGCTCTTTCCGAAAACCACTTTGCATCTGGCGCAAGACCGGACTTTCGTGATCACCGCTTCGTCCAACCACGGACGAAATGTCTATGTTCAAAAACGCCAGTTAAACGGCGCCGATGACACCCGCACATGGATCAACCATCAAGACCTCCTTCAAGGCGGCGAATTGCACATGGAGATGGGCCAATACGCGAATATGCGGTCCGTCCGCGACGAGGACCTTCCTTACTCAGCGTCGTCAAAATGATCCGTCTTGCCGGATTGATTTCCCTTCTCGTTTGCGCCGCCAGCGCGGCGAACCTTGACCGAATCGCCATCAGCCCGGACGGAAAACGTTTCGTCCACGCCGGATCGGGCGCCCTGTTCCACCCGTGGGGCTTTAATTATGATCGCGACACCTCAGGCCGCCTCCTGGAAGATTATTGGCAGCAGGAGTGGCCGGTGGTGGAAAAGGATTTCACGGCGATGAAAGTCCTCGGCGCCGACGTCGTGCGCATCCATCTTCAAGTCGGCAAATTCATGCAATCGCCTCGCGAGTCAAATCCACATTCTTTGCAACAACTGACCCGTCTTCTGAAGCTCGCTAAGGACAACGGCCTCTACCTCGATATTACCGGCCTCGGCTGCTACAACCGCAAGGACGTGCCCGCATGGTTCAACGCTCTCGATGAAAAACAACGCTGGGATGCGCAAAGCCTTTTCTGGGCTGCCGTCTCACGAACTTGCGCGCGCAGTCCGGCCGTTTTCTGCTACGACCTAATGAACGAGCCGATTGTGGGCGGCGACGCCAAAGACAAAGATTGGACGCCCGGCGAATTTGCCGGCAAATGCTATGTGCAGCGCCTGACGCTCGATTCAGCCGGGCGTTCCGACAAACAAATCGCCAAAGCCTGGGTGGATAAAATGACAGGCACAATTCGGAAATACGACAAAGACCACCTGATCACAGTTGGAGCGATTCCGTGGGCCTTGCCCTGGCCCAATGCCAAGCCCCTTTTCTACTCCCCCGAAGTGAGCAAAAACCTCGATTTTGTCAGCGTTCACTTCTATCCCAAGACCGGGGAAGTGGACAAGGCGTTAAGCGCTTTGGCGGTTTACAATATCGGCAAACCCATCGTGATCGAGGAAATGTTCCCATTGAACTGTTCGATGCCCGAGTTGGGCCAGTTCATCGACCGCTCCCGAAAAATCGCCTCCGGCTGGATTGGTTTCTATTGGGGCGCCCGCGACCCGGCCAGGGGCGTGACATCGCAATGGCTGGAATATTTCGTAAAAAAGACGCCCGAGATGCTGGGTCCGTAGCCGAAATCCCTTGAAGTTCCCGCCGTTCTCTGAGACGCTCGGAACGTTATAACCCGTTGGTCAACTACTTATGAAAACTGGCTACAGAAAATCTCTGATTTCATCACTAATCGCCATACTCTTCTGCGCCGTCGGCGTTTCCGCATCGCAATTAATTTGGGATCCACTCGGCAACAACGGCGGAGCTGGCAGTGGCAATTGGGACATCGCCACCACCAATTGGTGGAACGGAAGCGCCGATGTCGTTTGGTCTCAGAACAGCGGCACTTCCCCCCTTAATGGCGCCGTCTTCAATGGTCCGGACGCCGCCGCCGGCACCTATAATGTCACGAACGACCAGGAGGAAGTGGCCATTACCAACATGCTTCAGGTAAATAACAACGGCTACACATTTTGGGGTCCCTATGCCATTTACGTCGGAACAAACGATACGCTGGCGGTTGCCCCGGACAAAACGGTCACGTTTAACTGCCCTATGGCGGGGAGCGCCACCAGCCCCATTTGGTCCCTTGGCAGCGGGGCCATCATGAATGTGGGCGGCAACATGACGACTGGGCAGCAGCTTCGCATGGTAGGCGCGCCAGGGAGCATGTTCAATCTAACCGGAATCAATACGCCGGGAATCGTATGGGTGCTCGGACAAGTAACCATCACCAACGGTTCGATGGTGCCAACCTCCAGTTTTTATATCGGCTATGTTGCGACGGTCAACGCCACGTCCTATACCAGCGGCGACCTGACCGTGGGCGGCTCCGCGTCGGCCACTTTCAACGGCAATATCTTCATCATTGCCCGTTCCGGTGGAGCCGGAGTTCTAACGGTTACCAACGACGCTTCGGTGACCATAGGCAGCTCGGCAGCCACCCGTAATTTGGCGATTAACTACGACAGCAGCGCCAATTCAAGCGCCACCGTCAATGTTTATGGCGGGACGCTAACTGTTGGCAGCAGCGCCGAAACAGGAAATGTGATTGATTTCTTCGACACAGGAAATGGCGGCACGGGGGCCACGGCTGTCTTGAATCAGACGGGCGGCGTCATCAATGCCGTCAACGGCATTGTATTCGGCCCCGCCAGCGGCACTCTGACAGGGGGTTCGGCGGCCTTGACCAACGCCGGCGGCGCCCTCTACGTCGGCGCAGATGGCATACGTTTGAATCAGTCCTATCCTGCTTCCATTGTCATTTGGCTGTCCGGCGGCACGGTTGGCGCCTCCGCCAACTGGTCGTCATCCATGCCCATGACCCTGGCATCCGACAACAGCAATACCACCTTCCAATGCGCCGACGCCGGCGGCAATTTTTGGAATATATCTCTTTCAGGAGCGCTCACCGGAACAGGCGGATTCTATCAAACTGGCGGAGGAACTTTGGCCTTGAGCGGACCCAATCTCCTATCGGCCCCCAGCGTCGTAAGTAATGGCACGTTGGCGATCATCACCGGTAACACCATGACCTATGGTCCGATCACCTTGGATGGTTCGACAGGCTCGCCCACCCTCTCCTCTCGGGTGTCAAATCGAGGCCAATCCTGGTCGATGGGCACACTCAGTTTTACCAACGGCCAGCCGACGGCGGATTTTCAATATGGCTCGCTCACACCCAGCACGACGGAGGCGGCCATACAGGTCAACGGCGATGTCTCTTTCGGAGTCGCGCCGGTCGTCACCCTCGAAGGCACGGCCCTGGCCGGCGGAACTTATCCGCTGATTCAATACACCGGCACGGTCTCGGGAACCGTGCCGACCGCGCTCTCCCTGCCTGGCTACGCCTCGGGCTACATCACGAATATCGCAGGGGCCCACACGATTGCCCTGGTAATCACCAGTTCCACGTTCAGTCCGGCCTTTACGTGGGCGGTGGGGAACGGGATTTGGGACACGACAACTTATAATTGGAAACAGTTCGGAACTCCCACTAATTACACGGATGGCGATGCGGTGCTTTTCGATGACACGGCGAGCGGGGCGTCGCCAATTACAGTAATGTTGAACACAGTCGTCACTCCGCAGTCGGTCACCGCCAATAACACAGCCAAGCAATACATTATCACTGGGACAGGCAGTATCGCCGGCGCTGAAAGCCTGGAATTGCTCGGTGGGGGGACTGTAACGCTCACCGAGACAAACATCTACAGCGGCGGCACCATTGTTAACGCCGGGCAGTTGAACATCAACAACGGCGGCACTTCAACATCCTCCGCCATCGGCACCGGCGCTTTGACACTCAACAACGGGGCGGCGATTGACAATACCAGCGGATCGAATATCACCATGCAAGCCGCGAATACCGAAAACTGGAACGGAGATTTCACCTACGTCGGCGCCGCCAACAGCTTCAATACCGGAACAGGAATCGTGTACATGAATGCGAATGTCTCCCTCACCGTCGGTTCCAATGACTTTATTGTCGGGGATACGATTGCGGACAGCGGCGGCAATTTTCAACTGACCAAAACCGGCAATGGCGCGTTGACCTTGACCAGCCCGAACGCTTTTAGCGGCGGCTTGACGCTGTTCTCCGGGCTGTTGAACATTGGAGATCCCAACGCTTTCGGTTCAGGCGTCGCTACCATCGAAGGCGGCGCGATAGATAATATCAGCGGCGCGCTTTTGGCCTTGAACACCGTTTCCTATGTGTGGTCCGGCAGTTTCAGCTTCCTCGGAACGACCAACTTGGACCTTGGCACCGGCACTATTGTTGATTCTTCCGGACCGGTAACGGTCAACGTCGTCACCAACACTTTTTATTCGGAGGGAAATATTAGCTCGGGCAACAACGTTATCACCAAGACCGGCAACGGCGTCTGGGTCATGGCCGGCGGCGCAACTTCCGCCAACGAACTCCAGTTGGTTGTCAATTCCGGCGAAGTTGACTTCGACAGATCCGGCCAGGCCATTGGGGTGGGCAATAATGGTTTGACTGTTCAATCCAACGGCCTTGTCGTTGATTTTAACGGTTTCCAGATTCATTCCGATACCCCCAGCACTCCGGTGCCCGTCTCGTTGGCCGGTGGCGTAATGGACCTGAACGGCAAAAATGAGAATATCGATAAGCTTTCCGTCAGCGACGGCGGAACGCTGCGTAATGGCGCGGGCGGCACATCCACTCTAAACCTCATTTCGGGCTACACCGCCCAACTCAGCGGCACAAACTGCCAATTCGATGTCCCGCTGGCCACCGGAGTCCTCAATTTCGAAGGCCCGATCGGCGGCGCGGGGACGCTCGTGAAAACCGGCCTCGGCACCCTGATGTTGTCAAGCAATAATAGTTACACCGGCAACACCCTGATCAACGCCGGAACACTCGCCTTGACGGGTGTCGGCTCCATTTCCAACCAGGCCGACATCGAACTCGCCGCAAATTCAGCCCTCGACCTGACCACCAGCTCCTACCTCAACACCAATGACAACCCGACACTTACGTTACTTCCGGGACAAACCTTAAGCGGCTCCGGCGTCGTCACCGGTTTGGTGGAAAGCGTCAGCGGCTCAACCGTGGCCCCTGGCACTCCTTCGACCACCGGCGTGCTGACCATTACCGGTTTCGACGACACCAATATTTTGGACGGCGTCACAATAATGAAGCTTAATAAAGGCGGTCTGGCCAACGACGAGCTTTCTGTGACCGGCAGCCTTGTCTATGGAGGCGCATTAGTTTTGACAAATCTTTCGGGTTCCCTTGCCGCCGGAGACACTTTCACCTTGTTTAACGCCCCCGGCGGTTACAGCGGCGCCTTTGCAAGCGTCGGCCCGCGCCCCAACTATCCGGCGTTCGGCCTGTCATGGAACACGAACAATCTGGCGTTGAACGGCTCCATTTCAGTGGTTGCGGCAACTGTTCCGCCCTCGCCCCGTATCACCGGTGTCAGTTTATCCGGGACAACGCTCTTGATTCAGGGCAGCAACGGAATCCCCAACGAGTCATTTGTCTTGTTGGAAAGCACTAATGTGGCCATGCCGCTTCCCGGCTGGGTCCCTGTGCTGACCAACACCTTTGATGGAAGCGGCGACTTTAGTTTGTCCGTCGCCACCACCAACTCGCCGCAGGAGTTCTTTACGCTCC
This sequence comes from Verrucomicrobiia bacterium, assembly GCA_036268455.1. GTDB lineage: Bacteria > Verrucomicrobiota > Verrucomicrobiia > Limisphaerales > Palsa-1400 > DATAUD01. Next base: position 74,995 of record DATAUD010000026.1, on the reverse strand, counting down.
AGATGCAGTAGGAGCAGTTGCAATTGCCGTGACAAACCGGCGCCGGTATTGTCAATAATTCCCCATGGCATGGACTAAGGGAAAAATGGCCGTTGTGGTGTGCGCCGCCGTCGTCGTTGCGATTGTGGCCGTTCGCATGTTTCACGCCGCGCGCCCCGCGCCTCCGGATATCCAAGGCGCATGGGAAGGAACTGATTTCGGAACGCGCGGCTATCAAGGACGCCTCATAAAGCGTTCGCGTGTCGTCCTGAAACTTCTTAAAACCAACGGTGTGTACAGCACCACTTGGGATTACATTGATTTGGAGCGTAAAGACGCCTGGCGCAACGTGATTCGCAAAGTTACCTATGATTTTCCAAATGTGCGCTTTGATGAGGAACCGTGGGGAATACGCAAAGCAACCATCAATGCCGAAGGGACCATAATGACAATCGGCAGTGGAACCAACGTCATGATATTGGAACGCACCAAATCTCCCGACACCGCCCCAGACTGGTTGACCGAAAATGAATTCACCCCGCGCGCCGGTTCCGGTCTGCAAGGTTGCTGGACAGGCGGCAACCCGGATTTTCCTCTGATTTGGAAAATAACCGACCCGGTGGATGGCAATCGCCGCGCTGAACTCGACCTTCCCGGAATTGGCGCAAGCCATTGGGCCGCTGAAGTGATTTCCAAGCCTCCCGCCACAATACTCAAGCTCATGAACGGCCGGGGCGCATTCAAATGCAAACTCAACGAAGCCGGCACGGAAATCGTCGGTTCTTTTGGCGGCACTAACATGATCACTTTCAAACGCACCGATCACCCACCCGAACAGTCACTCGCGGAGAGCGACTATTCGTTCGTTTCGCCGGCGGAGTTGCAGGGACATTGGAAAGCCAGTTTGCCGATGAAAATGGACGAACTGACACACCAGCCGCGGGATTTGGATATCGCCAGGTTGGCGGATGGCACTTACTCGGCGGCGTTCGCCAACCCCTTATCCATCGGGACGGACGATCCTATTGTCGCGACCGATTTTCGACATGATTTGCCCAATGTGCGCGTTGAATGGAAAGCGCAGAAAGTCGTCTTCGATGGAAAACTCGCCGATGGGAAACTTACCGGCAAATGGAGTGAAGTCGGCGAATCGTACCGGCTTTCTTTTGAAAGAAGCCAATGAGCCGCGCATACAAAACTCCCGGTTGCCGGTGTCTGTTGTTACGGATGCAAACGTCGCGCGCTTTCACGCTCATTGAGCTTTTGGTAGTCATTGCCATTATTGCCATCCTGGCCGCGATGCTTTTGCCTTCGCTCTCCAGGGCTAAAGGCAGTGGCCGGCAAACTTCCTGCCTCAACAACCAGCGCCAATTGCAAACTGGCTGGCTCATGTACGTTGACGATTTCAACAACACCATGCCCCTCAACGACCAGCAACAAACCAGCTATTCCTACAACGCCAGCACCACAAATTCATGGGTGGTCGGCGATGCCACTTACTCCGCCGATTTATCCTACATCAAGCACGGCACGATCTACCCTTACGTCAGCGCGCCCGGCGTTTACCATTGCCCTTCAGACACCTCCACCGTTACCAATGGCGTCCTACGCAACCGCAGCTACTCGGTGAATTTTTATCTCAACGGCGGGCTTGACACGAATTACACCGACAACCTCCCCGACGGCGCTTTGTCCAGCGCCGTTACTCGTTATACCGATGTCACCGTCCCCGCGTCGGTCTTCGCGTTTTTGGACGAAAACCCCTACACCATTGAGGACGGCGTTTACCTCCTTTTTCTCGCCCCCGCCGAGACCTGGCAGAACGCCCCTTCCGACCGCCACGATCAGGGCATGAACCTCTCCTTTTGTGATGGTCACTGCGAACACTGGCAATGGCGCTGCCCAAAGCCCATGCAAACCTTGGGCCAACCCGTCTCCAGCGCCGCCGATTTGCAGGACTTGCGCCGCCTCCAGGCTGATCTGATCAGTTGGCCGGAGGGCGGTTGAAGGCTCGGCAGTCTTTGGTGGCCCAAAGAATATCCGTGAAATCCGCAAAATCCGTGGTTAACTCCAAGACTATATGAAAATACTCTTGGGCATACTTGTCATTGGCCTGGCCTGTTCCGTTCGTGGTGACGAACCTGCTTCACCCCAGACGTCCGGGCCAACTGTGGAAACCATCGTCTGCATCCGGCATGGCGAAAAACCGGTTGGCGGCCTTGGACAATTGAACTGCCGGGGCCTCAATCGCGCCCTTGCATTGCCCAAAGTCCTGCTCGCCAAGTACGGCACACCTCAATTCGTGTTCGCGCCCAACCCCACCCAAAAGGTGGACGGCAAAAATCGCGGCTATTACTATTACGTTCGTCCCCTCATGACCATCGAGCCGACCGCAATTCGCTGCGGCCTGCCTGTCAACACGGAGTTCGGCTTCCGCCAGATTGATGGCCTCGAGAAAGAACTGGAGAAGCCGGAATACCAAAGCGCCACCATTTTTGTCGCCTGGGAGCATGGCCTTCTCGATGAATTCGTCAAAAAATTCCTCAAAGCGCACGGAAATCCGGCGCATGTGCCGGAATGGCCCGGCAAAGACTACGACACCATCTTCCTCCTAAAAGTCACCCATTTCGGTGGAAGCGACACCGTTTCATTCACCATCGACCACGAAGGCCTGGATAATTTGAGCGACGACTGTCCTTAATTTTCCCACGATGAGAGTGGCCTTATGAAAATGCGCCTTCACGATTGGCTGGTTTGCTTGTGTCTAATTGCGCTGGCGGCGGCGGCCAGCGGCCAAACACCCGATGCCGTTGCTCCGCGCGACAGGATTTTGATTCTCGTTTCGCTCGATGGATTCCGCTGGGACTATCTCCAAAAGTTCAAGGCCCAAACGCCTCATCTCAATGAACTTGCCGGCGAAGGCGTCCGGGCGCAACGGTTGATTTCGGCCTTCCCTTCACTCACGTTTCCGAATCACTACACAATCGTCACCGGTCTTTGGCCGGAACATCACGGCATTGTCAACAACAGCATGTATGATCCGAATCTTAAAGCTGAGTTTCACATCATGAATAATCCCGGCCCAACGGATGGCCGATGGTGGGGCGGCGAGCCGATTTGGGTGACGGCCATCAAGCAAGGGCGGTTTGCCGATTGCATGTTCTGGCCCGGTTCGGAGGCGGAGATTGACGGCGTGCGTCCGACAAATTGGAAACCGTTTGACGCGAAAATTTCCCCCGATAGTTGCGTTGACGCGGGCCTTGGCTGGCTTGCGCAAACCAATCAGCGCCCAAGTCTTCTCACGCTCTATTTTCACGAGGTGGACACGGAATCGCACCATCACGGTGTGGACTCGCCTCAAGTCGCGCGCGCCGTCTCGCAAGTGGACGAAGCGATTGGCCGTTTGACCAGCGGCTTGCATCGGCTGCAACTGGAAAACATCGCCAGCGTCATCATTGTTTCTGATCACGGCATGACGGACCTAAGCACCAACCGCGTCATTGTCCTGGGCGATTATGTGGATTTGAACTCCGTGCGCGTGGACGCCACCGGTGCAATTGCGGGGCTGCGTCCGCTCGATGGCAATGTGGATGCCCTCTACAATCAATTCGTCGGCAAGGAAAACCATTTCAGAGTTTACCGCCGCGAAAACATGCCCGCGCGATTCCACTACACTGCCAGCCCCCGTATTCCGCAGGTAATTCTGGTTGCAGATGAAGGCTGGTATATCAGCAAGCGCAAGCTCGATCCCGCGAGGGCATTTGAAAACGCCACGCACGGCTTTGATCCCGAATTGGAGTCCATGGGCGCGACGTTCATCGCCTGGGGTCCGGCCTTCCGGCACGGCGTCGTCTTGCCCCCCGAGCAAAACGTGAATATTTACGATCTCCTGTGCGCCACCCTCGGCCTCACCCCCGCCCCCAACGATGGCGATCAAAGCCTTGTAAACGAAGTTTTGGCAAAGTGATGGCTCCAACGGAAGGAAATTCAGCACAGCCGCCCGCGCGGTTTTTTTTCTTTGGAAGGTGGATTCCAAACCCGAAATCCCCCGCGAAACGCGTTGTTGTTGTCCCCGAGTCGCGCGCTCGGCGGCAGCCTCTTTAGCAATCTCGCATTGCCGCCCCCCAGGACAACGTACTCCGCCTGCGTCGCCACCTTCAACGTGGCCACCACGTCCGCGACGTGCCTGCGCCATTTCTTTTTCCCCAATCGCCGCAGACCCCTCAACCCCACGTAATCCTCGAAGGTCTTCCCCTTCTTATATGGCAAATGCGCCAGCTCCAACGGTTCAACCACCGAATCCACAATCAACGACGACCCGAGGCCCGTCCCCAATCCCAGAAACAGCATTCTTCCGCCCTCGTAGCTTCCGATCGCCTGCATCGCCGCGTCATTGATCATTTTGACAGGGCAGCCAAATGCTTTTTTGAAATCCGTTGTCACCCAGCCTTTCCCCAAGTTCCACGGCTCCCCTATCGCGCGGTCGTGCAGCACGGGACCCGGATAGCCCATTGAAATTACCTCGTAAACCCATCCCGCCTGTTTAACTGTCGCTTTTACTTGCGCGACCATTTTTTTCGCGGTCATTCCAGGCCCGGAGAGAAATTCAATTTTGTGCTTGTGCCCTGTGGCCAACAGCTTTACGTGCGTCCCCCCAACATCGATGACCAGCACTTTCATTCGATATGTCTCCACCGCCGCCCGTCCCGAGCAAGAAGATCGTCCGCCTCCTTCGGGCCCCACGATCCCGCGGCGTAATTGGGAAAAGTCCGCGGCGGCAGCGCCCTCCACACGTCCAGAATCGGCGTGATAACACTCCATCCGGCCTCAACCATGTCCGCCCGCTGGAAAAGCGTCGCGTCGCCGATCATGCAATCATAAATCAGCCGTTCGTAGCCCGTGCTTGGCGTCTTTCCAAAATAATCCACGTAGTTGAATTTCATCTCCACGGGGCCCATGTGCATGATCGGTCCGGGAATTTTCGCGCCAAACCGCAGTGACAACCCTTCCTCCGGCTGAATGTGCAGCACCAGCCGGTTCGTCTCCAGCGCCTCGACCGGCGTATCGCGAAACAATTGAAACGGCGCGCGCTTGAACTGAATCGCGATTTCCGTCGTTCGTTTGGCCAGCCTTTTTCCCGTTCGCAAATAAAACGGCACATCCGCCCAGCGCCAATTATCAATGCGCAACTTTAATCCCGCAAAAGTCTCGGTCGTCGATTCCGGTGAGACATTTGGTTCCTTGCGATAAGCCGGCGCGTGTTCGTCTCCAACTTGTCCGTCCCCGTATTGCCCGCGCACTGCCATCGTCAAAACTTCTTCAGGCGTCGGTGCCTGGATCGCGTGCAGCGCCTTGGCCTGTTCATCCCTCACCGAATCAGCATGGAACGAAATCGGCGGCTCCATCGCCGTCAGCGAAACCAGTTGGAACAGGTGATTGGGCACCATGTCGCGCAATGCGCCGGCCGTCTCGTAATAACCGCCCCGTTGCTCAACGCCGACGGTTTCCGCGGCGGTGATTTCCACATGGTCAATGTAGCGCCGGTTCCAAATCGGCTCAAAAATCCCGTTGCCGAAGCGAAAGATGATGATGTTCTGGACCGTTTCCTTTCCCAAGTAATGGTCGATCCGGTAAATCTGCGGCTCCTCGAGGATTTGCTTGATCTCCCGGTTCAGCGCCTTCGCCGACTCCAAATCGCGTCCGAACGGCTTCTCGATAACGACCCGCGCCCAGCGGCCGTTCGCCTCCTGCGCCAATCCAGCGCTGCCAAGTTGCCGAACAACCTCCCCGAAAAATTGCGGCGCAACCGCCAGATAATAAAAGTGGTTGCCCGAAATGTTATGTGTCTTTTCCGCCTTGGCGATTTCCTGTTTCAACTGCTGGTAGGCATTCGCGTCCTTAAAATCACCGCGGACATAATAAATTCTTTTTACGAACCAATCCCACAACTCCGGCGTTATGTCGCAACTCGCGAATTCCTTGATTTCCTGGCTCAGTTGCGCGCGGAAACTCTCCGTGTTGAAGTCATTGTTGGCGAACCCAATGATCGCGAATGCCTCCGGCAAAAGTTTTGCCGCCGCAAGGTTCAACAGAGACGGAACCAACTTGCGCTTGGTCAAATCGCCGCTTGCCCCAAAAATCACCATGACGCACGGATCGGCGATGCGCGGCGGCGGCTCGCCGGAACCATTCGGAGGCGGTTGGTTATTCATCGGCGCCTGTTCCTAGGAGTAAATGGAAATGATTTTGCCCAGGAACTGCAGCGACTGATCCCTTTTGCGCTGGAACGAATTCCGTCCGATGATCGATCCGAACCCGCCGCCCTGGCGAATCGCCGTGACTTCCTCGTAAACCGCATCGTCGCTCGCGGAGGGGCCGCCGGAGAAAATAACAATCCGCCGTCCGTTAAACGTGCATTGCACCACATGTTTCACGCGTTCGGCCAGCGAACCAATCGGCACCTTTTCCTTTTCGTAAACTTTGCGCGCCGCTTCCTGCTCCAAATGGGCGCTCGGCAGTTTCACCTTGATGATGTGCGCCCCCAATTCCGCCGCGATGTGCGCCGCGTAACCGCACACGTCCATCGCCGTTTCTCCCTCTTTGCTCAAGCCGGAGCCGCGCGGATACGACCACACCACCACAGCCAGCCCATGATGTTTGGCCAATTCCGCCGCCTCGCGCAATTCCTGGTACATCGTCACGCGCTCCGCCGAACCTGGATAAATCGTGAAACCAATCGCCGCGCATCCGAGCCGCAACGCGTCCTGCACGCCGCTGGTCACCGCGGAGAGAGGGTCTTTTTCGTCAAGCAAAACGTCGTGATTGTTGATTTTAAGGATGAGCGGAATGTCCCCCGCGAATTCCCGCGCCCCCGCCTCGATAAACCCCAGCGGCGCCGCGTACGCGTTGCAACCGGACTCGATCGCCAGTTCAAAATGATACCGCGGATCATATCCAGGCGGATTGACCGCGAAACTGCGCGCCGGACCGTGTTCAAACCCCTGGTCCACCGGCAGGATGACCAGGCGTCCGGTGCCGCCGAGTTTTCCGTGATTAAGGAGCCGCGCGAGGTTCGTGAGTGTGCCGGGATTATCGCTCCCGTACCAGCTTAAAATTTCTTTGACTCGTGGTGTATTCATAATCTGATTTCCCAAAGACCTCGGTGAACATACGGCACTGGTTTATTCAAGCAACGGAAAAAAGCGAACGCCGCTGAGGGCAGGTAGGTGAAAACCCTAATGGCGCTTACTGATAAAAGATTAGAGGCTTGCGGGGATGACAGCCTTCCCAAAGGCGTTTCTAATGACAGCGAGTATTTTAATGACAAACAAATTATGAAAACAGCCATTCTTTCGTCCCTGCTCGTGACCGGATTGATCGCCATTTCCGCTCACGGCGTCCCCGTCGCCCCCGTCCCGCCGAAGCCGGCCATCACAGGGCCTCGGAACAATGCGCGGGTCACAGTCGGTTCCTTTACGGTCAGCGGCGCGACGAAAGCCAATTCCGGCGTCGTCTCGGTGCAGTACACCATTAACGGCGTGGGACCATCCACCGCCACGCAACTCAACAACAAAAACTGGAACAATTGGCAGGCTCCCCTTGTGTTGACGCAGCCGGGATCGAACTTATTTCAAGTATGGGCCGTCGGGACCAATGGCGTTTCACTTACCAATTCCGCCAATTACTTCCTGGTCGTCACCAGCCCGCTTTCAATCACAATCCATGGCGCCGGCACTGTTACGCCCAATCTCAATGGCAAGGAACTGGTCATCGGCGAAACCTACGCAATCACCGCCGTTGCCGGTAAAGGGCAATATTTTGACGGCTGGAGCGGCAGCCTCACGGAAAGCGATCCAAAGCTGAAGTTCGTAATGCAGTCAAATATGTCATTGATGGCCACGTTCATAACCAATCCGTTTACCAATAACAATCTCGCCGGAACATACGACGGCCTCTTCGGGATCTCCGACGATGCCAGCGAAACCAACTCGGGTTATTTGACATTGACCCTCACCGGAAGCGGGCCGCATGCCGGGATATTTTCCGGACAGGTTTGGGTTGACGGCACAAGGCATTCGTTCAGCGACCAGCGTTTCAACGCCGACGGCACGGCACAAGTGACACTCTCTCGCCGCGCGCAAAAGATGGGCGATTTACTTTTGGCTCTCACGCTGGATTTGAATGGGGCAAGTGGATTGACCGGCGGAGTGAGCAGCGGAGGCACGAACGGCGCAGGCGAATTCGTATCCTCATTGCAGGCCTATCGCACTTTCCAACACGCCGCCACGCGTTACGAAGGCAAGTACACCTGGGCCATGAATGGCGCCGGCAATGGCGACCCCACCCTCGCGCCGCAAGGTTACAGTTACGGCACCGCGTCTGTGAGTGCAACAGGCAGGGCCAGGCTTCCGATCATGTATTTGGCCGATGGCACGCAGACCACTTTTGCCGGGGACTTGGACGAAAACGGTTATCTCCCGCTCTATGTCCATTATGACACAAAAAAATCCGGCAGCGGGACGGTTATCGGATGGGTTCTTTTCACGAACGCCATCCCGACCACCAACTACACCGTCTCCTGGTTTAAAGACGCCGATACGCGTTCCGCGTCTTTCACCAACGGTTTTAGTTTGACAGGCCGCGCCATCTGGCTGGCCCCCTTTAAAGCGCCGGGCAAGAACACCAACGCGCTGGACCTTACCAACGTCGATGTGACATTGCAGAACGCCGACCTTCCCACCCCGGTGAATTACGGGATTTCGGTAAACGGCAAAGGAGTTTCAACGAACACGGACAATGTCAAACTCACGATTAACAACACCACCGGCCTGTTCACCGGATCATTCGTGGACCCTGTCACCACCGATACAGACCACATTCAGGGCGCCGTGCTTGAATCAATGCAAAACGGCTTCGGCTATTTCTTGACTGTTGGCGACACAAACATATTGAGCGGCGCGGTCGTGCTGACCCCACTCATAGGTGTCTCGCCCTCACTCAGTACTCCGTAGCTAAAGGTCAAATTTGCTAATGGTTGGCGCGCGCGCGAAAATCAAGCCACGTCGCTTAACTTCCTTTTGCGCCTTTGCGTTTCTTTCAGCCAGCGCTCCTTTCCGTCCAGGGCGTGTCAACTGGCCACCGCTTCAAAAAATTATTTGCGACAGCGCATTTTTTTCTTTCCTTTTGCCGCTGTCTATGTAATTCATGTTGACCTGCGAATTTATGAAAAAAGGACAAAAGAAAAATACTAGCACTTATACGCGGAAAAAAATTGTTGACGAATTTACGGAATTGCCTATCTCCAGACAGCAGAAATGGCAGCTTCGCCGGGCCAAGGAAGGCCGCTGCGTCATCTGTGGCGAACCCAAGGTCACGGCCTGGCACTGCTTGAAGCACGCCATCGCCAATCGCGAATGGGCCAGGAAATACTCCGGCTCCGTTCGCCGCAACAAGACCCTGACCTACCGCCTGGCCACAGAAACCAAAGGCAAGGCAAAAGCCAAGAAATAGGGCCGTTTTCTCTCTAAACCCCGCCTTTTAGACTGGAAAGAAGGGGCAGGATGATCGCGCCGGGCGTGGGAGTCCTTTTTTCTGTTTCAAAACATCCAGTTGCGCTCCGCCGCCAACGCGCTATGTTACAATTATGGATTGGCAACAAATAACGGCGCTTGTGATTGTCGCGGCCACCGCTGGAATTTTCCTGCGAACCAAACTACGCCGGCGGGCGTTCAGTTTTGAGCGGGACACACACTGCGGTTGCAGTGCGCCGACTGGAACCGGCGCCAAAGGTTCCATTGTGTTCAGCGCACGAAAGGGCCGGCGCCCGACAATACTGGTGAAACAAAACTAACTCGCCAAAGAAAACACACCCTACTGAAACTTGCAGAACCCACCTCGATGAGATAATTTCTCCCGTTACACCATGCAAAAAATGAACTCCGCCTCATTGCAATTTTCCAAACGCCGAATCGCGATAGCAAAAGACCACGACACCCATTGGGCTCCCAACATTGATGTCTATTGCACCGATTCCGGCCTCGTCATAAAAGTCGAATTGGCAGGCATGCAACGCGAAAACCTGGAATTGACTGTCGAAGGCAACAGACTTCATATCAGCGGCCAGAGGCCGGACGGCTGCCGCCCGGCCCAGTGCAAATTTCTTGTGATGGAGATCAATTACGGCGCCTTTGGACGGGTCATTGATGTGCCGGAGGGTTGCGATTTGTCGCTCGGAAAGGCGGTCTATCAAAATGGTTTCCTTCGCATTGATGTGCCTTTCGTTTCCACTCCCGTCAGCCCCCGCACGATCACTGTCAGCGATGATTAAACCAGGGAACCAGGGGAATGACCACACCGGAAACTGAATTCATCAGCATACTGGGCGCTGGTGGAACGCCGGATGCCGCCGGCACCAAGGCTTGGTCCAAGTCATTGCCAGAGGCGCTCCCAATTCTGGGTCTGTCCGACATCGTCATTTTTCCGGGCACGGTGACTCCGTTGCTGGTCGAAACGCCGCAGAGCATTCGTTTGATTGACGACGTGGTTGCCGGGGACCGTTTCCTGGGATTGGTGTTGCAGCGCAATTCGGAAGTCGAAAATCCCACTCCCGAGGAACTGCATACGCATGGGTGCGCCGGGCGCGTTCTCAAGATGCTTAAATTTCCCGATGGCACCGTGCGCGTGCTCGTCGAAGGACTGCGCCGCTTCCGAATCATTGAATATTCTTCGCAATCGCCCTATCTCATCGCGCGCACCGAGAAGTTCAAGGATGCGGCGGATGATTCCCTTGAGTTGACTGCGCTGACGCGAAATGCGGAACGCGAATTTCAGGAGATCATCAAGCTCTCTCCCGCGCTGGCGGACCAGGTGAAAGTCGCGGCGCTGAACACGGAAGACGCCGGGAAGCTTTCCGATTTGATCGCGGCGAATTTGAATCTCAGCCTGGAAGAGCGCCAGCATCTCCTTGAAATGCCGTCGGTGAAGGATCGTCTCACCCGTTTGCTGCCGTTATTGAGCCGGGAGCTTGAAGTGTTGCGGCTTGGATCAAAAATCCAGAACGAGGTCGTCACCTCGATGTCGAAGAACCAGCGCGATTTTTTCCTCCGCGAACAAATCCGCGCCATCCAGCGCGAGTTGGGTGAAATCGAGCCGGGAGCGGCCGAAGCAAAGGAACTTCGCGAGCAGATCGACCAGAATAACCTGCCGGAGGAACCCAAAAAAATCGCGCTCAAGGAACTGGACCGCTTGCAGCAAATGCCCGCCGCTGTCGCCGAATACACGATGACGCGGAACTACCTGGATTGGCTGATCAACCTGCCATGGACCAAATTTACAGAGGACAAGCTGGACCTTGCGGATGCCGGGCGTTTGCTTGACCAGCAGCATTTCGGTTTGCACAAAGTAAAGGACCGGCTGCTGGAATTCCTGGCCGTCATCAAACTCAAGCAGCAACTCAAGGGCCCGATTCTTTGCCTTGTCGGCCCGCCAGGCGTTGGAAAAACGTCCCTGGGCAAGAGCGTTGCCGAGGCGCTTGGGCGTAAATTTGCCCGCATTTCGCTGGGCGGAATGCGCGACGAAGCGGAGATTCGCGGGCATCGCCGCACCTATGTCGGCGCGCTTCCGGGAAGAATCATCCAGACGTTGCGCCGAGTGGAATCCAGCAACCCGGTCATCCTGCTGGACGAATTGGACAAGGTAGGCTCCGATTTTCGCGGTGACCCGGCATCGGCCTTGCTGGAGGTGCTGGATCCGACGCAAAACAACGCTTTCGTGGACCATTACCTGGATGTTCCCTACGACCTCTCGCGGGTTTTATTTCTGACCACGGCCAATTGGCTTGATCCGGTTCACCCCGCCTTGCGGGACCGCCTTGAGGTCATCGAATTGCCCAGTTACACAGCGGCGGAGAAAGTGCAGATTGCCAGACGCTATTTGGTGCCTCGCCAATTGGAGGAGCACGGCCTGAAGAAAAAACTGGTCCGCTTCCCGGACGCAACATTGCGCCACGTTATTGAGGAATACACGCGCGAAGCCGGAGTGCGCCAACTGGACCGTGAAATCGCCGCGCTGACACGAAAGGCCGCTCGCAAGATTGTCGGACGGAAAAGTCAGCAAAAGCCGCTGACGATCACGCCCGGCATGTTGCATGGTTATTTGGGGCCGCCTCCTGTCACGCCGGAAGCCGCCGAACGCATCTTGGAGCATGGGATCGCCATTGGCCTTGCATGGACGCCCGTGGGCGGGGAAATCCTATTCATCGAAGCCACTCGGATGCCCGGCAAAGGCTCGCTGATTCTCACCGGGTCGTTGGGCGAGGTGATGAAGGAAAGCGCCCAAACAGCCTTAAGTTTCCTGCGCAATCGCGCCGAATCGCTGAAGATCGATATGACCGATTACGATAAGCGGGACATCCACATCCATGTGCCCGCCGGCGCCACGCCGAAGGACGGTCCGAGCGCTGGCCTGACCATTGTGGCGGCGCTGGTGTCCCTGTTGACAAAGCGCAAGATCCGTTCGGATGTTGCGATGACGGGAGAAATCAGCTTGCGCGGCCGGGTTTTGAGGGTCGGAGGGATCAAGGAGAAGGTACTGGCGGCGGCCCGGTCCGGCCTCAAGCATGTCATTCTGCCGGATCAAAACCGCAACGATTGGTTGGAAGTGCCGGTGGAAGTACGGAGCAAGATAAAGGCCCATTTCGTGGGAAACATTTCCCAGATGATCCCTCTTGCGCTGACTTCCGCATGATCAAGAGATTAAGACTACGGGCGCAAAAGCTCGTTGCGATTCTGGTCATGCCTTTGGTTTTCGGCGCCCGTTTTGCGCATGCGGCAGAGACAACGATGTCCGGCGCGGAACTGGCGGAACGCATCCGCTCCGCCGAGCCGGAAGAAAACTCCGAGATTCACGGAACTCTGATCACCCGCCACGGAAAAGACGTAACGCGAGTTCCCATCGTCTGCCGCGTCACGCTGAAAGGGGCGACTTGGGAAACTGAGTACAAGACTTCGTCGGCCGCCGGCATCAACGCTGAATTATTGCTCATAGTTCACAACACCAACGGGCCGAACCAGTATCTTTTTTCGCAGGCCGCCACCCCCGATGGCCAATTGCCCAAACCCTCGGCAATGCCGGCGACGAGCACGGACGCTCCCTTTGCCGGCTCCGCTTTTTCGCCGGACGACTTAGGGCTGGAGTTTTTGCACTGGCCGCAACAGAAGCGTTTGCCGAATCAAACACGGCTGACGCGCGCTTGTTACGTTTTGGAGAGCAGCAATCCCGGCGGGCGCGGAATTGTCCGCGTCACATCTTTCATTGACCAGGAATCCTTCGGTTTGCTGATCGCCAAGGCTTACGATGCGAACGGGCAGATTGTTAAGGAATTTTCTTTGCAGGGGGGAAGTTTCAAAAAGGTCAATGGTCGCTGGCGGTTGGAGAGGATGAATATTCGCGACTATAAAACGGATTTGCGGACTGAGCTGAAGTTTGATATAAACGAATAACTTCTCCCTTATGTGGGGCCATTTATTCGATACGCTTTGCGCCATTCTGGTGCTGGCAGCCCTCGCCGGCTACGGCTACCGCTCGTTTGCGCGCAGCGACGACAGGCGAATGTTGATAATTAAGTGGATCGCCACAGGAATCCTTGCTCTGCTCATGCTGCTGGTCATTTTCCTGCACGAGCCCCGCGTGCTGCTCTTTGCCTTGCTCCCGGCTGTTATTGTCGGCCTCATGTGGACACCAACCGTCGCGGACTTCATTCTCACCCCGCTCACCAGCATTTTTACGGGTGGAAGTGAGGAGCCGGACGCGAAGCCGTTCTATTTCATCGCCACCGCCAAACGCATGAAAGGCTTGCATCAGGAGGCAATCTCGGAAATCTACAAACAACTGGCAAAATTTCCCGGAGACATCCCAGGTATGATGTTACTGGCGACTATCCAGGCAGAAGACCTGCATGACGTGCCCGCGGCGGAGGCGACAATCAACGAATTGCTCGGCCAGCCGGACGTGACGCCGCAGCAGGCAGCCACCGCCTTGCATACTTTGGCTGACTGGCAATTGCAATTTGGCCGCAATGTCGAGGCGGCCCGCGCGGCGCTCGAACGAATCGTAGTGACATATCCCGATTCCCAATTTTCCCACGCTGCTGAACAACGGATTGCGCGACTGGCGGATGTCGCGGCCACGCGAGAGTTTCGAGAAAATGCCAAATTTGAAGTTCGCCCTGGTGAACAGAACATTGGCCTTTCCACCGCGTCGCCCGGCGAGATTGCGGCCCTCGATCCGGATGATGCCGCCGCGCAGTACGTCAGGCAGCTTGAAAAATATCCGACCGATACCGAAACGCGCGAAAAACTGGCGGTCCTTTATGCCGAGCAGTTTCAACGGCTTGATCTGGCGGTGGACCAGATTGAACAACTTATTTCCGTTCCCGGCGAAACGTCAAAACACGTTGCGCGCTGGCTCAATTTATTGGCGACATTGCACATTCAGGTCGCCCGCGATGAGGAGAACGCAAGGAAAGCCTTGAGGCGGATCATCGAAAAATTTCCGAAGAGCAGCCATGCGGAAGTCGCGAACCGCCGTTTGGCCGGATTGCGCCAGGAATTGAATTCCGGAGTCGCCTCCGCTCCCAAGACGTTGGACGCCTACGAAAAGGACCTTGGGCTTAAAAAACCGGCGGCGTGAATTCGTCGGCGTGGTAGGAACTGCGCACCATCGGGCCGCTGGCGACATGGACGAATCCCATTTTCTCAGCCAATCCCTTGTAATGCGCAAATGACTCTGGCGCAACAAACTCCACCACCGGAAGGTGCCGCAATGTAGGTTGCAAATATTGGCCTAGCGTAAGAATGTCGCAACGGGCGCCGCGCAAGTCTTCCATCGCTTGCAAAAGTTCGGCCTCCGTTTCACCAAGCCCGAGCATTATGCCGGATTTCGTATGAATGGAATCGCCGCGCCACTCTTTGACCTTGCGCAGCACGCTGAGCGATCTGTCGTAAGTGGCGCGATGGCGCACGGAGGGGGTGAGGCGGCGGACGGTCTCAAGGTTGTGATTGTAAATATGCGGATTCGCTCGCAGCACCGAACGGATAGAGTCCTCGCGGTCCAAAAAGTCGGGAACAAGGACCTCAATGACGATGCCGGGATTAAGGTCGCGGACGCGTTCAATCGTTTGCCGGAAATGTTCCGCGCCGCCATCAGCCAGGTCGTCGCGCGCCACCGCGGTGATGACAACGTGCTTGAGATTCATGCGTCGTGTAGCCTCGGCGACGCGCGCAGGTTCGTCGGACTCCAAGGCGAGTGGTTTGGCGGTGCTCACGGCGCAAAAGCCGCAGGCGCGTGTGCAATGATCCCCGGCAATCATGAAAGTTGCCGTGCCCTTGCTCCAGCATTCCCAATGGTTCGGGCACTTGGCGCTTTCGCAGACCGTGTGCAATTTCAACTCATCCAGCAACGCGCGCGTTCGCCCGAAACTTTGCGAAGTGGGCAATCGTGTGCGCAGCCATTCGGGCAGGCGGCGGTGGGACGGGGGAGGGGCGGTGGCATTTTTCAAGGCGGCGCTCATTCAAATCGCTTCCAGAATGCTGCCAGTTGGCCGGTGTCAAAGTCAGCCAGAATCTCGCCATCCACATCGATCACCGGCGCCATGCCCTGGCCGGACAATTCGCGCATTTCGTTGCGGGCGGCGGGTTCAGCGGAGACGTCGAGCGTCTCGTACGCGATGCCGCGCTCCTCGAGCCAGTCTTCGGCTTCGTGGCACCATCCACACCAGGGTTTGATAAAAAGGCGGACCGACTTCGGTTTCACAAGGGGATAGATTAACGCGGGTCGAAGTGCCTCGCCAGCGGTTTTTCAGAAACGCTCTACTCCGGCTTTACGCCGGCCCCGGCCTTGTCCCGTTTTTGGGATGGCCCAATTGGTTTGGAAGGACGGAACGGCTTCCCGAAAACCTCGTCAAAATCATAAACGCCGGAAAAATCCTTGCGGCTGTCGGCTGCGGTCTTTGCGTATAGATGATGTTCGACCATGTTGAACACAATTTCACCGAAATCCTCACAACTATGAATGCCCCATTCCGCAAAAACGGTAAGAACCATCGGCCCAAAGCAGTTCAGGGCATATTCCCGGATGCCCGCCAGCAACTCCTTGCCGCCAACGTGTTTATCCTCGGTTTTGTGCCGCCCCAAAGCCCGTTGAGTGTGCTGTAACGCTTCTTGCACGAAACAATAGGCGTCCATCGGATAACGGGGGTCGGCCTCCGCTATTTTTTTTACCGCTTCTTCAAAACTCGCTGGCTGCATATCAGGTTGTATGCCGGACAATTGCTGGCGCGGGCAGATGGGCCATTCTATACGTTTTTACCGCCCAACCCATTAACACCAATGCAAGTATGAGACAAAGCATAAGCTGTTCCTGTTTTGTCAGATAATTCATTATAAATCAAACCACAATATTGACAAGACGACCGGGTACGACAATGACTTTCTTAATCGTTTTGCCCTGGATAAAGGCTTGGATTTTCTCCGCCGCCAGCGCGCTGGCCTTGATCTCGGCCTGCGTTGCTTTCGCCGCCACCACAATTTTGTCGCGCAGCTTGCCGTTGACTTGCACAGGCATTTCAGCCGTTTCTTCGATCAGGAGCGCTGTGTCGTATTTCGGCCATTGTTCATATGCTATGGTCCCATCCGTTGCGTTTGGATCGCGCAATTTGGCGTGAAGTTCCTCGGCCAGATGCGGGGCAAAGGGTTGAAGCAAAATCAGGAAATCGCGCAAAATAGCGACCGGCTTGGTCTCCCAGGTTATCGCCTCATTGACAAATATCATCAGCGCGGAAATAGCCGTATTGAAACGGAAGCCCTCCAGGTCTTCCGTGACTTTCTTGATGCACGAGTGGAGAGCCTTAAGCTGGACACGCGTTGGCGATGTGCTTCGGACAGACGCGCCCAATCGTATGCGCCCCAACGCATTAACGTCGTTCTGACCCGACGCGGTTTGCGCCTGTTCGAACTCCGTTTCGCTCTCTTCATCGACGAACAATCGCCAAACGCGGCCCAAAAAGCGGTACACGCCTTCCACGCCTTTGGTGTTCCACGGTTTGACCATTTCCAGCGGCCCCATAAACATTTCGTAGAGCCGGAACGCATCCGCGCCATACTCGCGCAGAATGTCGTCGGGATTGACGACGTTGCCCCGCGATTTCGACATTTTCTGCCCGTCCTCGCCGAGGATCAATCCCTGGTTGACCAATTTGTAGAACGGTTCGGACGTCGAGACGTAACCGAGGTCAAAGAGCACGTTGTGCCAAAAACGGGCGTAAAGCAGGTGCAAAACCGCGTGCTCGATGCCGCCGACGTAGAGATCAACCCCGGGCCGCACACCCGCACCGCCGGGACCGGTTCCCATCCAATAGGCCTCAGCCTCGCTGCCGCAAAAGCGCGCGTCATTCCGCGTGTCCGTAAAACGCAGATAGTACCAACAACTCCCCGCCCACTGCGGCATCGTGTTGGTTTCGCGAACGGAGCCGTCCGGCAGGTTCACCCATTCGGAAGCGCGGGCCAAGGGAGGCTCGCCAGTGGAAGTGGGTTTGAAATCGCTTAATGCCGGCGGTTGCAGCGGCAATTTGGATTCGTCCAGCGCCTCGTGACGCGGCGGGCCGCCTTCTTCCCGCCTCCAAAGAATTGGGAATGGCTCGCCCCAATAGCGCTGCCGGCTGAAGAGCCAGTCGCGCAACTTATAATTGACCGTCTTGCGCCCTTTGCCTTTCTCTTCCAGCCACGATGCAATTTTCTTTTTTGCCTCGGGCGTTGGCAAACCGGAAAGAAAATCAGAATTCACGCTGGTCCCGTCGCCCAAAAAACCGATCGATTCCTGTCCGCCGGGCGCCTCGACAACGAGCCGCATCGGAAGGTCAAACTTGCGGGCGAACTCGAAATCGCGCGCGTCGTGCGCGGGGACCGCCATGATCGCGCCCGTTCCGTAAGTGGCCAGCACGTAATCCGCAATCCAGATCGGAATTTTTTCGTTATTGACGGGATTGACGGCATAAGCGCCAGTGAAGACGCCGGTTTTTTCGCGGGACAATTCCGTGCGTTCCAAATCACTTTTCCGCGCAACCTCGGTTTTATAGGCGGATACGGCCGCCCTCTGCGCTTCCGTCGTGATCGTTTCGACAAGCTTGTGCTCCGGCGAAAGAACCATGTAAGTCGCGCCGAACAACGTGTCGGGTCGGGTGGTAAAAACAGTGATCGCCTGGCCGCCCTCCGCCAGCGGAAAAACGACTTCCGCTCCTTCGCTGCGCCCAATCCAATTTCGCTGCATCTCCTTGAGAGATTCGCTCCAGTCGATCTGCTCCAGCCCTTGCAAAAGGCGGTCCGCGTAGGCGGTGATGCGAAGCATCCACTGGCGCATCGGACGGCGCACGACCGGGAAGCCCCCCACCTCGCTCTTGCCGTCGATGACTTCCTCATTCGCAAGGACGGTGCCCAATTCCTCGCACCACCAGACCGGCGCCTCAGTGACGTACGCGAGTCGGCGGCTATCGCGGTATTCGCGCAATGCTTCCGGAGAATTTGCGCCTTCGCCCGGAGTTGGAAGGGAATCGATGGGTTCCGCCTTGCCCGTTGCCGGGTTGAACCAGGAATTATAGAGCTTTAGAAAAATCCATTGCGTCCATTTAAAATAATGCGGGTCGGTCGTGTCGATTTCCCGGGACCAATCGTAGCTGAAACCAAGCGATTGGATTTGCCGTTTGAAGACGGCGATATTTTCTTCCGTCGTTTTGCGCGGGTGCTGGCCGGTGCGAATGGCATATTGTTCAGCGGGGAGTCCGAAGGCGTCCCAGCCCATCGGGTGCAGAACGTTGCAGCCGCGGGCGCGGCGGTAACGGGCGAGGATATCGGTCGCCGTGTAACCCTCTGGATGCCCCACGTGCAGGCCCGCGCCGGAGGGGTAGGGGAACATGTCAAGAATGTAGAATTTCGGCGGCAGTCCTTTTGCATCCACTTTCCCGTTCAACCCGTGGCGAACCGCGAACGGATGCGCTTCGGGGATCGCTTCGCCGGGATTCCACGCGCGAAACGTTTTCTGGGCGTCCCAGAAATGCCGCCACTTCGGTTCGATCAAATGAAACGGATATTGTCGCCGCATACTAGATAGAGCGCTGGATTCTGCGGAAACGTTCCCCGCAGGGCAAGGAGTTTGGACGAGGCGCTATTTTTGATCGCCCGGAATGACGCCTTTCTCGATCAACTTTCGAAGTTTGGGCCGGATGACAAACTCGCAATATTCCTGGTGCGAATGTTCATTGTAATAGTTCTGATGATAGTTCTCGGCGGAATAAAATTTCGTCAGCGGAACTATTTGCGTCACAATCGGCGAAGAGAAATGGGTGGCGGCTTCGGCCTTGGATTTTTCCGCGGCGCGTTTTTGCGCGTCATCGCTGTAAAGTATAATCGAGCGGTATTGCGTGCCGGCGTCGTTGCCCTGGCGATTGAGCGTGGTGGGGTCGTGGGCTTCCCAAAAAATCTCCAGGAGCTTGTCGTAGGAAATGACGGCGGGATCAAATTGAATCTGAATCACCTCCGCGTGCCCAGTCGTTCCGGTGCAGACTTCCTCGTAGGACGGATTTGCGGTGGTGCCGCCGGCAAAACCGGAGACGACGGATTTAACGCCCGGAATTCGTTGGAACACGGCTTCGGCGCACCAAAAACAGCCGCCGCCGAAAGTAGCGGTTTGCAATGTTGCCGGGGCGTTGGTCGGACCAGATTCAGCGTTCATAGCAATTGGAAAAGCGAGACAGCTTGCCGCTACGGCAGCCAGCAGCACGAGAGCGCCGGACGCCGCCTGTAAACGGAAATTTTTCATGCCGATGAAAACGTATGGCCCTTTATCAGAAAAAACAAGCCGTTAGGACATACATTGAACGGCTGTGGATGTCAGGCTCTGTCCGGATCTTCGCCATCAGGCAGGTTCTCGAAAGGCTGAAAATGATCCGGGCGCAACGGTTCAGAAATGACATTTTCTTCACCGAGCCATTTTCCCAAATCGACCAGCTTGCACCGCTTCGAGCAAAACGGCCCGTACGGTCCCGCAAGCCAATTCCCCGCCTTTTTACAGGTGGGGCACTTGATTGTTTTAGGCTCACCCACGCGAATAAATTACAACCGCGATTGGAAATCGCAATGTTCGGACTCGAACACCAAAAACTCTTTTTTTCCCTTGAATTTGACCGGATTGAGGCGACACTCGGCGCGATGAAAGCGAATTTAAAGGGGGTTTTCGTCTGTTGTCTGGCCGTTGCGTTTGGCGCAAGCGCCCAAACTCCAGTCATTACTTCTCAACCCCAAAGCATAACCATCAACAATGCTTCCACGGCGAATTTCTCCGTCGTAGCCCAGAATGCCGCGACTTATCAATGGATGTTCGGGTCCACCGCTATTCCTGGCGCGACGGATTCGACGCTGACGCTGGACGACGCCACTAACACCCAGGCTGGATATTACACGGTCGTCGTTACATCGTCCACGGGCGATTCGACAAACAGCCAGCCCGCGCAGTTGTCGCTCGTCCCTGGTACGATCGTGCAACTTACGTTCTCCGGCTACGGAACTGGAGGCGCCAGCAATGTCGTTGTCCAACTTTTTGATCATGACAAACCGGCCACAGTGCAAAACTTTCTCCACTATATCAACATTGAAGCCTATACGAATATATTCTGGAGCCGCCTGGTTCCTGGATTCGTCTTGCAAGGCGGCGATTATGCTACTGTCACCCGGACTAACAGTGCGCCTTTCAGCGCATATTCCGTGTACAATAGCTATACCACAGACCTGGGATTCGTCCCGCCATTTCCCTTCGAAATCGACAACGAATATGGCGTTGGCCCGCAAATTAACAATACCTTCGGGACAATCGCGATGGCCAAGTCGGCGGGAAATCCCGATTCGGCTGCGAACACGTTTTTCTTCAATCTGGCTGACAATTCTACAAATCTCGACAATCAAAATGGCGGATTCACCGTTTTTGGACGCATCCTTTCCGGCACGAATGTTCTCGATTATTTCAACACATTCAGCGCGTCAACGGTTAATGATCGTGTTGATTACGCGGATACCAACGGCATTCTTAATTATGGCGGGGCCTTGAGCGATTTGCCGGTCAACTATCATGGCATAGCGTCTCCCGCGGATTCTAACTTGTTTTACATTACCTTCGCTTTTCTTACATTCCCTGTTATTGATACTACTCCCCCGACAATCAGCCTGGTTTACCCCGCTAACGGCGCTACAGTCACCAACGCTGATGTCATTGTTGCCGGAACAGCCGCCGACGATACAGGCTTGGCTCGCGTTCAGGCCAGCATTACAGGGACCAATATCAACGCTGGAGAACCTCTTAGTGGGAATGCGAATGGCACGATCAATTGGTCCTTTGACTCCGGGAATTTGGCTCCCGGCGCCTATTCTTTGGATATCGTCTCTCAGGACGGCGCTGGCAATCTCTCAAGCCACGAAGGTTCGGATTTCGTGGTGCCGCAATTTCCTTTTGGCACCTACGCGAATGGGCCGGGAAAAGTTTCCCCAAGTTTGACTCAGGCCAATACCAAAGTTGGCTCGAAATACGTCGTCAGAGCGATTCCCTCAGCGGGCGCCATATTCGTCGGCTGGACATTCGGAACCAACTTGTCATTCAGTCCAACATACTCGTTCACGATGCCGAATGGCGGACAACTAACGGCTAACTTCGTTCCAAATACGTTGCCCGGCGGCATTTCTTTCACTTATCCAAAAGCGAACGCGAAACTAACCACGAATAGCGTGACCCTGACTGGAACAATCAAACCGACCGCGGGAGTAACCACAGTAAGCTGTCAGTTTTTTTCCAAAAATACGGGCGATGCCGTCACAGGTCCCATGGTGACAAGCTCAAGCGGCGCCTGGTCGATTCCCGCGGCCCAGCTCAGTCCTGGAAGCTACATTGTACAGGCCATCGCCACCAATTCCGCGGGAAAAACTACCGCCATTTCCGAAGATTTCACGGTTTTAACTCCTCTATCAATAACTGTCAGCGGCCCGGGAAAAACTTCGCTTACCAACGGTGAATATCTGGTTTCCGGCACATCCTATTCCATCAAGGCCACTCCCAATCCCGGAGATCTTTTTTACGCCTGGACTAACGGCGGAGGCATGTCTCTAAACCCTTCCATTAATTTTACCATGACCAATGGCGTGGCGTTTACCGCGATATTTATTTCCAACACTCTGGCCAAGGACATTTCGTTCACCTATCCTCCCGCAAATTCCAAAGTGACCGCCGATCACTTTATGTTGACAGGAAATATTTCCGCCTCCGTTGTTAATCCCCAGGTCACCTGCCAAATCTTTTCAAATGGTATCCCAGTGAACCTGGCCCAGGTCGCTACTATTAACGGAACGACATGGTCAGTCCCGGTCTCTCTCCCGCAGGGAACCTACACGGCCCTTGCCTATGCTTTCGATTCATCCGGCCGGCAAACACTGGCTTCTGAAAGCTTCAAGGTCAGCTTTTTCGCCAACATTGCCGGGACCTACTACGGAATTTTCTTCCCCACGAACATCGCTACTGACAATTCCGGTTATTTCAAGCTGACGCTGAACGCCTCTGGTTACCTGAGCGGAACGCTCCAGTTCCCGCTTCGGAGCTATACAATAACTTATCCCGTCAATCCGTCCGGAACCACAGGCTGGCTCGCTGGCGAAGGGTTCGATGGACCTTACGGGCCAGACGTTTATTTTGACGTGATTTTTGATTTGACGAACGGCACGGATACAGTGACAGGCTATGTCTATTGGGATGGAACTTACGCGAACTTAACCGGCTATCGCGGCGTTACAACTCTTCCTACAAATACCGCGGCGGGCAAATATATTCTCAATTTCGATACCGTTACGAATCTACTTGGTTCCGGCCCTACAAATGACGGTTATGCCACTCTTTCGGTCAGCAAGACAGGCACGATGACAATCGGTGGAACATTGGCGGACAATTCAACTTTCTCGCGCACAACGGGCGTTTCCAAAGATGGTATCTGGCCCATTTATGCGCCGCTTTACGGCGGAGGCGGGATGATCCTTGGCTGGGAAACTAACGTGATCGGAACAACCCCGGGTTCCGCGGGATCCGTTGGCACGCTTGTTTGGATCAAGCCCAAGATCAAGGGAACCTACTACACCAACGCTCTTGGCATCCTCGCCTCTTCAACCGGCACCAACTACATAACGCCAGTGAACGGCTCGCAATATCAGGTTGTTTTCGAAGGCGGCACGATCAATCCATCCCTGGACAATATTCTGACGGTAAAAGCCGGGCAGTTCGTGCCAGCCGCAGGAGCGCCGGACAAATTGAAAATATCGCTTTCGGCGGCGGGTGTCATCACGGGTACCATTTACAACCCGGCTGACAAGAAAACCCTTCCGATTCGAGGCTCATTCATCAACCCGTCAGTGGGCGGCTCTGGATTTGTGCTTGATACAGATGGCGGCGCCGACCAGTTCCAAATCCTTTTGGCTCAGTGAGAACTCTTGTCATTGCCACCCGCAATGCCCATAAAACAGTTGAAATCCGCCAAATTCTGGGCGGCAATTTTAGCTTTCGGACACTCGAGGATTTTCCCGGCGCGCCCGCCATCGTCGAAGATGCCGATACATTTGCCGGCAACGCGAAAAAGAAAGCCGAATCATTGGCGCGTTGGCTCTCCCAAAACGTTCCTGCCTTCAGTTCTTACATTCTTGCTGACGACTCCGGTTTGGAAGTCGATTTCCTTGACGGCGCTCCCGGGGTCCACTCCGCCCGGTTTGCTTCCGGAAACGCCGCCGCATCCAATTCGCCAGATTCCGCCAACAACGCCAAACTCCTTCGCCTGCTTGATGGCACCCTTCCTGAGAAGCGAACCGCCCGCTTTCGTTGCGTCCTTGCTCTCTCCGTTCCGGTCGGAAGCGAACCTGTTTTCTTCGAGGGAATTTGTGAAGGCCGCATCGCCGCCGCCGCGAGCGGTTCGGGCGGTTTCGGCTACGATCCGCTGTTCATTCCAGAGGGATACGACCGTTCCTTCGCCGAACTCGAAGAGGATGTCAAAAATAAAATAAGCCATCGCGGCCGCGCCTTGGAAAAATTGCGCCAACACTTCGGCTGAGGCGCGGTTTAATCTACTTCCTTCTCTTCGCCCCAACGCGGCGCGAGATTGTGCTCGATTCCCAGATGGTCCAGCACTCGTCCCACCACCGTGTCGGCCACTTGTTCCACAGTCGCGGGCCGATGATAAAACGAAGGATTGGCCGGCAAAATCGTCGCTCCCGCCAGCAACAGCAGCTCAAAGTTCTTCACATGCACCAGACTTAAAGGTGTCTCGCGCGGCACCAAAATCAATTTCCTTTTCTCCTTCAGCGTGACATCCGCCGCGCGCAACAAAACATCCTCGCTGAATCCATGCGCGATCCGCCCCAGCGTCCCCATCGTGCAAGGAATGACGACCATCGCATCCACCGGATTGGAACCGCTTGCAAACGGCGCGTTCATGCTTTTGAGACTGTGGGCGCGCACTCCCTCCGGCAGCTTCAAACCTTCGGGTAATTCCTGCCCCAGCACCACTTGCGCGTAATTGCTCAAGACGACGTGTATCTCGTGCCGGCGCGCGTCCAGATTATTCAGAAGCCGCTGCGCGTACAACGCTCCGCTCGCGCCGGTGATGGCCACAAGAATTTTCACGCTCAGTCCGCTCCGGTCAACCCGCGCAGATACGCAAAGATCAACTCCGGCAATTCCTCGCTGTAACCCCCTTCCAGCACGCTGAAAGCCGGGATGTTCAGGTCCCTGATCATTTCGCCCAACCACTGGTAATCGCGGGCTTCCAAAGTTTCTTCCGCCAGCGGGTCTCCCCGGTAAGCATCGAACCCCGCCGACACAGCCACAATATCCGGCCGAAAATTCTTCAACTCGTCAAACGCCCGCCGCAATAGGACGCGATACTCCGGGGCTGGAGTCGCGGGCGCCACCGGAAAATTGAAACAGTTGGCTCCCCGGTTTTGGCGTCCCGTTCCGGGATAGGCCGGATATTGGTGAATCGAAATGAACGCCATCCCGGGCTTATCAAGAAGAATCTCCTCCGTCCCATTCCCGTGGTGCACATCGAAATCGTAAACGGCCACCCGCTTGAATCCCGCCGCCTGCGCTTCCAAAGCCGCGATCGCAATCGAATTGAGATAGCAAAAACCCATCGCGCGGCTTCCCGTCGCGTGATGCCCTGGCGGACGCATCAGGCTAAATGCCGGCTTTCCCTCGCGGGCCGCCGCCAGTGCCGCAAGCGCCCCGCCCGCCGAACGCCTCGCATGTCTCGAAATGCCCGGATGCGCCGGTGTATCAGCGTCAAAATCATACGGTAATTCCAATTGTTCAACGTGCTCGCGCGTGTGCGCGCGAAGAATGGAAGCCTCGCTTGCTTCCGCCGGTTCACTCCACGAGAGCGCGATTTTGTCCTGCGTTTTCAGAAATTCCACAGTACGGCTGATGCGCTCCGGCCGTTCCGGGTGTCCGTGCGCCGCATACTCCTTGCAACGCGGATCGTTGATGATTGTCAGGGCCAAGGCCAAGGTTTAGAGACGCTTCTCATCCGCGTCGATGAAATCCACAAACGTTTTGATGTCATCCCGATGCGCAAGTCCGGCCTCTTCCTTCCGCATTTTCAAGCGCGCCTTGACGGCGTCATCATCCTGCCCGCGATTGAGTATAAATTTCCCATACGCGGCTTTTTCCGCCTCGGTTTTCTTCACGTTTTTGCCTACCCAATCCGCCACCTGCCCGTCGGTGACCGAATTTTTGACGACTTCAATGAACGCGTCGGCTTGGACGCCCGCCGCCTTGAGCCAGGAACCATCAAAGCCTTTGGTAAAATTCTCCTGGTAATCGGAGTGTAATTTGCCCGCCAGGTGCAGTCGGATTTTATCGACGAACCGAGGCAGGTAAACCCAGCCCGACATCATTTCGCGCGGACTGCGCGGGTAAATAATTTCTGCCATAAGCGCATATTCCCGCATCCCTGCGCCCCTGTCAATGAAGGCATTGTTTTTGTGTCAAATACAGTTTATCTCCTTCGTTCCGGCCATCGCCATAAAACCAATGTGAAATCCCACAAACAGCGCCAGCGGCACAATGACCGCCGCGGGCCAATTCCCCGCCGACCACATCCACGCGCCAAACCACGCCAAAGCGATCACCACATTGGTCGCAACGCACAGCAACGTCCAAGCGCGCTCGCTTATGCGCAGCAGGCGTTGGGCGGCCCAAATGGCGACAAGCCATGCCGTTCCGCATAAACCTCCAAATTCACGCGCGCCGCCATTCCAGCAACCCCCTTGGTGTCGCCCGCACCACACCATTCCCAAAAAGAACCCGACCGCCGCCAGCCCCGCGGATGCGCCCGCGATCTTCAAAAGCCCTTCCTTCAAACGACCGGATCGCCGAGACCATGTTCGCCAGATAGCCAGACCACCCATCATAAACGCCGTCACATAGCCCGCCGTCACGCAAAAGATATGCGCCACGAGCAGAAAGCTTAACTTTCCGGCGGCCATTCGCCTTAACAGCATCACTGCGAACAGAACCATTGCACCGACCAACACGCTGATTGCGATTTTCTCCATTGCCCGACTCGTAGCCCGAATCTTGCCGAATTCCGTCCGAATCGCGCGCGAATCGCCCAAGTGTAATACCACTCGCTCGAATGCCGTGGGATCCGGCTCGCCGGCGGCCACGAATGCCCTGAAGTCCTCCCGCAGGTGGCTTTCCAATTCATCCAGCGGCACGGGGGCCTTGATGCCTTCGGCGATCATCCGGCGCCGCCAGTCTTCAATTGCTCTTTCCAGATCAAACATAGCGCGACAATACATTGTATTGCAATGTATGTCAAGCCAGTTCGTTGGGAAAAATTTTAGAACTTAAATTCGACGCCTTCCCTCGCGCCGGAAATCACGACGTCGGATTGGTGGCGCGCAGCGCGGTCGCGACAGGCTTGGACCATTTGGTCGATCGCGCGGTCGGTGCTCTCGGGATCGTGGTGAAAGAGGACCAGGTTTTTTACTTTTGCCTGAATGGCGAGGTCGGTGGCGGAGAAACAGCAGGAATGCCCCCATTTTATTTTCTTCATGTACTCCCTCTCGTCATATTGCGCGTCAATGATAAGAAGGTCCGCATTGCGGGCAGTGTCCACAAATTCCTTGGGCACGCGCCGCAAGGGGCCGGAATTGTCCAGGTCGGGAAAGAGGTCGCCGTCCTGAATTTCCAATTCATTGTCCGTGAGATAGACAATTTTACGGCCATCGCTCTCCATGGAATAACCGAAGCAGCCGCCAGGATGATTGAGAGGGAAACCACGCACGCGCACGCCACCAATTTTCTTCTCGCCGCGGTGCAAATGGTCGGAGATCACGCTCGCGGAAAGTTCTTTAAAGGAAACCGGAAAATAGCTCGAACTCATCTGGCCGGAGAGGACGCGATAGATTGAATTGTCATTGGCATGACGCCCGTAAACGTGGATGCGCATATCCTGCCCGTAAACCGGCTCAAAAAAGGGAAAACCCTGGATGTGGTCCCAATGCGTATGAGTGATCAGCAAATGCAAATCTTTGGGCGGCGGAATGCGAGCCACCAGGTCTTTTCCCAACTCGCGAATTCCCGAGCCGGCGTCGCAAATGAAAATGGTTTCGTCGAAGCGAACTTCGACGCAGGCGGTGTTTCCTCCGTACACGCGCGTCCAACTGGCCGGTGTCGGTATCGAGCCGCGGGTTCCCCAGAATTTGACAAAAACAGGCATCTTAATCTTCGTAGTAAATGAAGACGCTGTCGGCCACTTGGATTACATCGCCATCGCGCAGCACGGCGGAATGGACTTTGACGCCGTTAAGAAAGACGCCGTTGTTGCTGTCGTTGTCGAACAAAACGCAATCGGTTCCCCGCAGTCGCACAAAAGCATGATGACGGGAGGCGCGCTTGGAAGAGAGGCGAACGTGAGAATCGGCAGCGCGCCCTATGATGCTTTCGCCGGGTTCAAGAATAATTGGCCGTGGGTGATCTTTTCCGTCGATTTGTTCCAGCGAATGGGAGCGCTTTTCCCGCCCCCGGCGCAACAGCTTGACTTTCCCCGTGATCTTTGGGTCAAATTCGGTCATTGCAAAGACCGCAGAGTGTGGCGCACCGCGCGGCCCGTTCAAGTTTTAAATTGACAGTTTTATGCCGGCGCCCGGTCGGCCCATAGGCGGGTTGACAGCGCCGCTTTCACGTTGAACGTTTGCTCATATGCAAATGGAAAAGCTAACCATCAAGGCCCAGGAGGCCCTCAAAGAGGCGCAGGAAGTCGCCCGAAGCAATTCCAACCAGGAAGTTGATTCCGAGCATCTGGTGCTCGCGCTTCTGGAACAATCAGACAGCCTCGTGCCTTCCCTGGTGCAGAAGCTGGGCGCGTCCCCGGCTGCCGTGGCCGCGGCTGTCCAGCAGGAAATTGATCACAAGGTAAAGGTTCAGGGCGCGTCGTCCTCCGATTTGTATTCAAGCTCGTCGCTCAAAAAATCGCTCGACGCCGCTGACTCCGAAGCCGGCAAATTGCGCGACGAATACGTCAGCACCGAGCATTTGTTTTTGGGCGCCCTGGAACATGGCGGCTCCGCGCTAAAAAAGATTTTCCAAAGCCACGGCCTTCAACGGGACGCCGTCCTCAAGGCAATGGTGGAATTGCGCGGCAATCAGCGCGTCACCGATCCCAATCCCGAGGATAAATTTCAGGCGCTCGAAAAATATGGCCGCGATTTAACGGCCCTGGCCCGCGCCGGAAAGATCGATCCTGTTATTGGCCGGAACGACGAAATTCGCCGCGTTATGCAAGTCCTTACGCGCCGAACCAAAAATAACCCCGTCCTGATCGGCGAACCCGGCGTCGGCAAAACGGCGATTGTCGAAGGGCTGGCGCGCCGCATCGTGAGCGGCGATGTGCCGGAATCGCTCAAGAACAAACGCGTCGTGGCGCTGGACCTTGGCGCGATGATCGCGGGAGCCAAATACCGGGGAGAATTCGAGGACCGTCTCAAGGCGTTTCTCAAGGAAGTGACGGCCAGCGAAGGCCGCGTCCTGTTGTTCATCGACGAGTTGCACACGATTGTCGGCGCCGGGGCCGCCGAAGGAGCCAACGACGCCTCGAATATGCTCAAGCCGCCGCTGGCCCGCGGCGAATTGCGTTGTATTGGCGCCACTACGTTGGACGAATACCGCAAGTATATCGAAAAGGACCCCGCTCTCGAACGCCGTTTTCAGCCTGTGAAGGTCGATGAACCGGGCGTCGAGGAAACCATCGCGATATTGCGCGGTCTCAAGGAGCGTTACGAAGTCCATCACGGCATCCGCATTCAGGATGCCGCGCTGGTGGGCGCCGCCACACTTTCCCATCGTTATATCACCGACCGTTTTCTGCCGGACAAGGCGGTCGATTTGATGGATGAAGCGGCTTCGCGCTTGCGCATGGAGTTGGATTCCATGCCAGCGGAAATCGACCAATTGGAACGGCAGATCATGCAACTGGAAATCGAGCAAACCGCCTTGCGCAAAGAGAAGGATGCGGCATCGCGGGAACGTCTCAAAGGGATCGAGCGCGACCTCGCCAATCTGCGGGAACAGGCGTCCCAGCTTAAGGCGCAGTGGCAAAATGAGAAGGCGGCGATCAACGCCATTTCCATTCTCAATGGACAGCTTGAGGAGGCGCGTCAGAAACAGGAAGCCGCCCAACGCGGGGGCGATTTGAATCTCGCCGCCCAAATTCAGTATGGCCGGATTCCCGAATTGCAGGGAAAGCTCGCCGCCGCCGAAAAGCAATTTGCCCAGCGGGAAGGCAAACGGCTGCTCAACGAGGAAGTGACGGAGGAGGACATTGCGCGGGTCGTTGCCTCGTGGACCGGGATTCCTGTCAGCCGCATGTTGGAAGGCGAGCGCGAAAAACTGGTCAAGATGGAGGAGCGTCTTCGGCAGCGAGTCGTCGGCCAGGACGAGGCCATCACCGCCATTTCCAGCGCCGTTCGCCGGGCGCGTGGCGGCCTGCAAGACCCTGATCGGCCGATTGGTTCGTTTATTTTTCTGGGTCCGACGGGTGTCGGCAAGACTGAGCTTGCCCGCGCGCTGGCCGAATTCCTGTTTGACGATGAACACGCCATGATTCGCATCGATATGAGCGAGTACATGGAGCGGCACAGTGTTTCCCGCCTCGTGGGCGCGCCGCCGGGATATGTCGGTTACGAGGAGGGCGGGCAATTGAGCGAAGCAGTGCGGCGGCACCCTTACAGCGTGGTCCTTTTCGACGAAATCGAAAAGGCGCACCACGATGTTTTTAATATTCTGCTGCAAGTGCTCGATGACGGGCGGCTGACGGATGGTCAGGGTCGAACGGTTGATTTCAAAAACACGGTCATCATTATGACCAGCAACATCGGGTCGCCAATCATTCAGGAATTCTTTTCGTCACAAGAGAGCGGCGCGAAGACGGAGAAGGACCAGGCGCGCGTCGATGCCTTGGTGCGGGCGGAGCTAAAACAACATTTTCGCCCGGAATTTCTCAACCGGATTGATGATATTATTATTTTCCATAGCCTCGATGAGAAGCAGCTTGCGGCGATTGTGGAAATCCAATTGGAGCGGTTGCGCGAGCGCCTTAAGGCCCAGCAATTGACGCTCGACGTGGATGCGGCGGCGACGCGTTATCTTGCGAAGGAAGGCTATGATCCGCTCTTTGGCGCCCGCCCGCTGAAACGGGCGATCCAGCATGATCTGTTGGATCCGCTGGCAATGAAGCTCTTGAACGGCGAGTTTAAATCTGGAGATAAGATCACGGCGACGGTTGAAGGTGATCAAATAACCTTCAAGCGGCGCAAATAACTCCGTCAAATGGCGGATGGGGATTCCCCTAGTCCGCTTCGGGGAATCACCCCGATTGTGCAGTTTTGCGGGGCGTGTAGAGTGTCTGTGTTGTTTGGGGGGATAAATGAAACCCGCCCGGTGATTGGTTGCATCGGGCGGGTTTCTCTTTTCCGAAATTAAGGTAAATTCGTTGAACCCATCAAATAACGGTCGCACTCACGCGCCGCGCCGCGGCCTTCGTTGAACGCCCATACCACCAGACTCTGGCCGCGCCTGGCATCACCAGCGGCAAAGACGCCCCTGATATTAGTGGCGTAGCTTTCAAACTCCGCTTTGACGTTACTGCGGGTATCGCGCTCAATGGCCAACTGTTCCAACAACGGTTGTTCAGGCCCGAGGAAACCCATTGCCAGAAGAACCAGTTGAACAGGTCGAACTTGTTCGGTGCCAGGCACTTCAGCGGCTACAAATTGGCCCTTGTCGTTCCGCTTCCATTCAATCTGAACGGTGTGAAACTCTTTGACTCGCCCTGATTCGTCGCCGACAAATTTTTTCGCCGTCGTCAGGTAAGTGCGCGGGTCGTCCCCAAATTTCGCCGCCGCCTCTTCCTGCCCATAATCAAGGCGATAAACCTTCGGCCATTCCGGCCACGGATTGTCCTTCGCGCGGGTCTGCGGCGGGCGTGGCAGGATTTCCAATTGCACCAGGCTCTTGCAGTTGTGGCGCATGGCGGTCCCCACACAGTCCGTCCCGGTATCGCCGCCGCCAATGACGGCAACGTCCATGCCATCGGCGGAAATGAAAGAACCATTTTTGTGGCCGTCCAGCAGGCTTTTGGTGTTGGCGAGCAGAAAATCCATCGCGAAATGGATGCCTTTGAGGTTGCGGCCTTCGACGGGCAAATCGCGTGGTTTGGTCGCGCCTGTGCAAAGAATGACGGCGTCGAATTGGCGCAGCAAGTCGGCGGCGGGATAATCCTTTCCGACTTCCGTGTTGGTGCGGAACGAGATGCCTTCCTCGGCCATGTGATCGACCCGGCGCTGCACGAGAGTTTTGTCCAGCTTCATGTTGGGAATGCCATACATGAGCAACCCGCCAATGCGATCTGCCCGCTCGAAGACTGTCACCAGATGTCCAGCGCGATTTAGCTGGGCGGCGGCGCAGAGGCCGGCGGGACCGGAGCCGACGACGGCGACCTTCTTGCCGGTGCGAAATTGAGGAGGCTCCGGGGTGATCCATCCTTCATCCCATCCGCGATCGGCAATGGCGCACTCGATATTTTTGATCGTGACGGGCGGCGAAATAATTCCAAGGACGCAGGAGCCTTCGCACGGAGCGGGGCAGACGCGCCCGGTGAAATCCGGAAAATTGTTCGTTTTGTGGAGGCGGTCGAGCGCTTCGTGCCAGAGGCCGCGATAGACCAGGTCATTCCATTCCGGGATTAAATTGTGAATGGGGCAGCCGGACGCCATGCCGCTGAGCAAATTGCCCGTATGGCAAAAGGGAACGCCGCAATCCATGCACCGGGCGCCTTGTTCCCGCAGGCTCTTCTCATCCAGGTGAAGATGGAATTCGTTCCAATCGCTAATTCGCTCGATCGCTGAACGGTCCAGCGGCAATTGGCGCAAGTAATCTTTGAATCCTTCAGCTTTGCCCATTTATATTCGGGTATTGTTACGGTTTAAGTTGGACGAATGATAAATCGCCGTCAGCTCCCGCCGACGCGCGCGACATCCTTGGCGTTCGCTTCAAAAGCGGCCATGATGGCTTGATCGCCGTTAAGGCCGGCTTCCCTGGCCTTGCGCAAGGCTTGCAACGCTCGTTTGTAATCCTTGGGCATGACCTTGACGAATTTCGGAAGCATTTGCTCCCACAGCGCGAGGACTTTGAACGCGCGCTGGCTGCGTGTGTATTGGGCGTGCCGATCAATCATCCGCCGGATTTCCTCGGCTTCCTCCGCCTCATCCAATTTTTCAAGCTGCACCATTTGCTGGTTGCAACGCGTTGGGAAATCGCCGGATTCATCGAGAACATAAGCCACGCCCCCGGACATTCCGGCCGCGAAGTTGCGTCCAGTCTGGCCAAGGACCACAACCCGTCCTCCTGTCATGTATTCGCAACCGTGGTCGCCGACCGATTCGACAACCGCGGAAACTCCGCTGTTTCGCACGCAGAATCGTTCACCCGCCATGCCGCGGATATAAGCTTCGCCGGCGGTTGCGCCGTACAGAGCGACGTTGCCGGTGATGATATTCTCCTCCGCCACGAAGGTCGAACCCTCCGGTGGATACAAAATGATTTTTCCGCCTGAAAGGCCTTTGCCGATGTAATCGTTGGCGTCGCCTTCCAGCCTCCAGGTCACGCCCGGCGGCATGAACGCGCCAAAACTTTGCCCCGCCGAACCGCGAAAATGAATTTGGATGGTGTCCTCCGGCAGTCCGGCCACGCCGTGGCGGCGGGTGATTTCGCTGCCGAGGATGGTGCCGACAACGCGGTTGACGTTTTTGATTTCCAGGCTGGCGGTGACCTTTTCCTTTCGCGCCAATGCCGGCTCACAAAGTTGCAGGAGGGCAGTGTTGTCGAGGGCCTTCTCCAACCCGTGGTCTTGCTGGATCTGGCAATAACGTCCGACATCGTCCGGCACTCTGGGTTGATAAAGGATGTTCGTGAAATCCAGGCCGCGCGCCTTCCAATGGTCAATCGCTTCGCGCGGTTCCAAAAAGTCGGTGCGGCCAATCATGCTGTTGATGGTCTTGAAACCAAGCTGGGCCATGAGTTCACGAACTTCCTGCGCGATAAAACGCATGAAATTCACGGCGTGCGCGGGATCGCCCTTGAAATTTTTCCGCAGCTCCGGGTCTTGCGTGGCGACGCCGACGGGACACGTGTTGAGATGGCAAACGCGCATCATGATGCATCCCAGGGAAACGAGCGGCGCGGTCGCAAAACCAAATTCCTCCGCGCCGAGCAACGTGGCGATCACGACGTCCCTTCCGGTTTTCAACTGTCCGTCAGTCTCAACAGCGATACGGCTGCGAAGGTTGTTCAAGACCAGCGTTTGATGAGTTTCCGCCAGCCCCAGTTCCCACGGAACGCCAGCGTGTTTGATGCTCGTTTGCGGGGATGCGCCCGTGCCGCCGTCATGCCCGCTGATCAGAACGACGTCGGCATGGGCCTTTGCGACGCCCGCGGCAATGGTGCCTACGCCCACCTCCGCGACCAATTTGACGCTGATCCGGGCGTGATGGTTGGCGTTCTTCAAATCGTGAATCAACTCCGCCAGGTCTTCGATGGAGTAGATGTCGTGGTGCGGCGGCGGTGAAATCAGCCCGACGCCCGGGGTGGCATGGCGGACCTTGGCAATCCACGGATGGACCTTTGCGCCGGGCAATTGGCCGCCTTCTCCGGGTTTTGCGCCCTGGGCCATTTTAATTTGCAGTTCCGCGGCGTTGATCAAATACAGGCTGGTCACGCCAAATCGCGCGGAGGCGACTTGCTTGATGGCGCTGTTTTTGGAATCGCCATTGGGTTCCAGCGTGTAACGAGCCGGGTCTTCGCCGCCCTCGCCGGTATTGCTTTTGCCGCCGATGCGGTTCATTGCGACGGCCAGGGCCTCGTGGGCTTCCTGGCTGATTGACCCGTAGGACATTGCGCCGGATTTGAATCGCTTGAGAATATCTTCAAGCGATTCGACCTCCTCGATGGGAATCGGGGCGCCGGCGGTTTTCAATTCGAGCAAGCCGCGCAAGGTGCAGGCTTTTCTCGATTGGTCGTTCACCGCGCGGGAATAATCCTGGAACGCCTTGTAATCCGTGTTGCGGCAGGCCTGCTGAAGTTTGTGGACGGTTTGCGGATTGAAAAGATGATGTTCGCCGTCCGCGCGCCACTGGTAATTGCCGCCGACTTCCAGGACATGCCCGTTGGTCTGGCGGTTGGGAAACGCGGCTTGATGGCGGATTTGGATTTCACGGGCAAGAATATCCATCCCAACGCCGCCGACGCGCGAAGCCGTGCCCGTAAAATATTTCTCGACGACCGAAGGATGCAGCCCGATGGCCTCGAATATCTGCGCGCCGCGATAGCTTTGGATGGTGGAAATGCCCATCTTGGAAATCACCTTGACAATGCCCTTGACGGCGGCTTTGACGTAGTTTTTGCAGGCGTCCTTGTGCGTTATCCCGACCAGAAGCCCCTGGCGAATCATGTCGTCCAAGGTTTCAAAAGCCACGTAGGGATTGATGGCGCCGGCTCCGTAACCGATGAGCAGCGAGAAGTGATGGACTTCGCGAGGTTCGCCGGATTCCAGGACCAGCCCGACACGCGTGCGGCTGCCTTCGCGGATAAGATGGTGGTGCAAACCCGCCACCGCGAGCAGCGCGGGAATGGGCGCCATTTCGTGGTCCACGCCGCGATCGGACAGAATCAAAATGTTGGCCCCCGCCTCGACGGCGCTGGAAGCGCGCGCGCAAAGATCATCGATGGCCCGGATCAATCCGCATTCGCCGTCGGATACCCTGAAGAGGATTGGAAGCGTGCAGGATTTAAAGCCCGCCGAGTTGATGAACTTGAGCCGCGCAAATTCTTCGTTGGTCAGGATCGGTGATTTGAGTTCGATCAGGTTGCAACTGACTGGCTTCGGTTTCAGCAAATTGCGCTCCGATCCGATGGTCGTGGCGGCCGAAGTGACCAATTCCTCGCGAATGCAATCGATAGGCGGATTGGTGACCTGGGCGAAAAGCTGTTTAAAATAATTGTAAATCAGTTGCGCCTTGCCCGACAGGACGGCCAGCGGAGTGTCGCACCCCATTGATCCGGTGGCTTCCACGCCTTCGCGGGCCATCGGCGACATGATCATGCGCAAGTCCTCGAAGGTGTAACCAAAAGCCTTCTGCCGCTGCAAAACGGTATTGTGAGCCGGTTCCGCTTCGTGCGGAGAATCCCCAATGGCTTCGAGCGGCAGCAGATGATTATTGAGCCACTGGCGGTAAGGCTGCTCGGTGGCGATCTTGAGTTTCAGTTCCTCGTCGGCAACAATTCGCCCTTCTTCCGTGTCCACCAGAAACATGCGGCCCGGTTGAAGCCGGCCCTTTTGCAGGACCTTTTCCGGCGGAACGTCCAGCACGCCGACCTCGGAGGCCATGATCACCAGATCGTCTGTCGTCACGTAATAACGGGAAGGCCGCAAGCCATTGCGATCGAGCACGGCGCCAATTTGTTTGCCGTCCGTAAAGGCGATTGAGGCGGGACCGTCCCACGGTTCCATCAGGCAACTGTGGTATTGGTAGAAGGCCTTTTTCTCATCGCTCATGGTGGCGTGATTGGCCCACGGCTCGGGAATCATCATCATGATCGCGTGCGGCAACGAGCGTCCGGCGAGCACGAGGAGTTCGAGGCAATTGTCAAACATTGCGGAATCGCTGCCATCCGTATTGATGATGGGCAGCAGCTTCCTCATGTCGTCCCCGAAGAGATCGCTTTGGAACATCGCCTGGCGGGCGTGCATCCAATTGATATTTCCGCGCAACGTGTTGATCTCGCCATTGTGCGCGATGTAACGATACGGATGGGCGCGTTCCCAACTGGGAAATGTATTGGTGCTGAAACGCGAGTGGACGAGCGCGAGGGCGCTTTCCATCGCCGGGTTTTTCAGATCGGGGAAAAATTCATCCATCTGCTCGGTGAGCAGCATCCCCTTGTAAACCAAAGTGCGGCCGGAAAGGCTCGAAATATAAAACCAATGCCCGCCCTTGATCCCGCCATAACGAATGGCCCGTTCAGCGCGTTTGCGGATGACATAAAGTTTGCGCTCGAACGCCATGTCGTCCTGGAGCTTCGGGTTCCGGCGAATGAACGCCTGCTGGACGAATGGTTCGCTGGACCGCGCCGTCGCGCCAAGCGCGGCGTTGTTGGTGGGGACGATCCGCCAGCCCAAAAATTTTTGCCCTTCTTCGACGACGATGTTTTCGAACATCGTTTCGCATGTCCGCCGCTCGTTGGGATCGCGCGGAAGGAACACCATGGCAACGCCGTAATCGCCCAGCGGCGGGAGTTTGATTTTGTCCTTGCGCGAAACTTCCTTGAAAAAGCCGTGCGGAATCTGCATCAGGATGCCCGCGCCGTCGCCCGTATTGGCTTCGCAGCCGCAGGCGCCGCGATGATTGAGATTGATCAAAACCGTCAGCGCGTCGCGGATGATTTTGTGGGATTTCTTGCCCTTGATGTTGACGACGAAGCCGACGCCGCAGGCATCGTGCTCAAATTGGGGGTCGTATAAACCCTGCTTTGGCGGGTATCCGTTTGGTCTTAATATTTCTTCTTTATATTCACTCATTTCGCTTGCAGGCCATTTTCTATAAAATTTCGCTATTCTTTACGAAAAGGACGGCCAAGCGCAATACCTGATTACAAAATTTTTTGCGGCTCGCCGGAGACCCAAAAGGGCCGTTGGAACGAAGATCACTTCGCTGGGGGGCTGTAAATCTCCGCGCCTTGCTGCACGAACTCCCGGGATTTTTCCTCCATGCCCCGCCGCACCGCTTCTTCGCCCGTGATTCCCTGCTCGGCCGCGTAACGCCGCACGTCCTCCGTGATCTTCATGCTGCAAAAATGCGGGCCGCACATGGAACAGAAATGCGCGGTTTTCGCGCCGTCCTGCGGCAGCGTTTCGTCGTGAAATTCACGCGCCGTCTCGGGGTCGAGCGAAAGATTGAACTGGTCCTCCCACCGAAATTCAAACCGCGCCTTGCTCAACGCGTTGTCGCGATATTGCGCTCCGGGATGGCCTTTAGCCAGGTCAGCCGCGTGGGCTGCGATTTTGTACGCGATTACGCCGTCCTTGACGTCTTTCTTGTTCGGCAAACCCAAATGCTCTTTGGGCGTGACGTAACAAAGCATCGCGCAACCATACCAGCCGATCATCGCCGCGCCGATCGCGCTGGTGATATGGTCGTAACCGGGAGCGATGTCCGTGGTCAAAGGCCCGAGCGTGTAAAACGGAGCTTCGTGGCACCACTCCAATTGTTTGGTCATGTTTTCGTGAATCATGTGCATGGGGATGTGGCCGGGGCCTTCGTTCATCACTTGGACGCCGCGCGCCCAGGCGCGTTTGGTCAAATCTCCCTGCGCTTTCAACTCCGCGAATTGCGCCTCGTCGTTCGCGTCGGCAATAGAGCCGGGACGCAAGCCGTCGCCAATGGAAAAACTGACATCGTAAGCGGCCATGATTTCGCAGATTTCGTCCCAGTGCGTATAACAGAAATTCTCCTGGTGATGCGCCAGGCACCATTTGGCGAGGATCGAGCCGCCGCGACTGACAATGCCCGTGGCCCGCCGCGCCGTAAGCGGAATAAAGCGCAACAGCACGCCGGCGTGAATGGTGAAATAATCCACCCCTTGCTCGCATTGTTCGAGCAGGGTGTCGCGGTAAATCTCCCAGGTGAGGTCTTCCGCCTTGCCTCCCACTTTTTCAAGCGCCTGGTAAATGGGCACGGTGCCGATGGGGACGGGTGAATTGCGGAGAATCCACTCACGCGTGGCGTGAATGTTTTTGCCGGTGGACAAATCCATGACGGTGTCCGCCCCCCACTTGATCGCCCAGCGCATTTTCTCTACTTCCTCCTCAATGCTGGAAGCCACCGCGGAGTTGCCGATGTTGGCGTTGATTTTGACCAGGAAGTTGCGGCCAATGATCATCGGCTCCAATTCGGGATGATTGATGTTGCAAGGAATGATGGCGCGGCCGCGGGCCACTTCCTCGCGCACAAATTCCGGGGTGATTTCGGCGGGAATCGACGCGCCAAAGGAATTGCCCGCGTGTTGGCGGCCCAATTCCCCATCGCGCCGGGCTTCTTCGCGGCCCATGTTTTCCCGAATCGCGATGAACTCCATCTCCGGCGTTACAACGCCGTCGCGCGCGTACCGCAACTGAGTGACCGCCTTGCCAGGCTTGGCGCGCAAAGGGAATGGAGACGAGACCGGCGAATGCGAATGGCCATTCTTCTCGCGGGGAACAGCCCGGCCCTCGCATTCCTCCACGTCGCCGCGCCGGAGAACCCAATCGCGGCGCAAAGCCGGCAGGCCGTCTCGGACATTGCCCAAAAATGTTTCGTCACCCCAAGGCCCGCTGCAATCGTAAACGCTGACCGAGGCGTTCGGTTCCGATTGGCCGTTGAAGCCGCGGCTCGGACGCAGGGAGATTTCGCGGAAAGGAACCCGCAGATCGGGATGGAGTTTCCCCGCGGCGTAGATTTTTTTGGAATTCGGCAGCGCGTCGCTGCTATGAGGCTCAAACGAATCAGTGCTCGCTATCATAATATAACCATGTCACGGACGGACCTTTGGGGGAAAGGCGATACAGGTGCGGCGCGATGAAAGCGTTTTCCCTTCGCCAGCATTACCTGGAGCAGGTTCAACGGGTCATTTGCGTCCGCAAAACTCTCAGCCTTCGGCCACCAAGCCCGGCTCCCCGCACAACTGAAACCCTACTTTGCCCCGCCCCCGCCGTCAAGCAACCGATCTTTGGAATCACGCCCATTTTCGCCTTTTCTCGAACGGCGGCTTGAA
Organism: Verrucomicrobiia bacterium; assembly: GCA_036268455.1. Classification (GTDB taxonomy): domain Bacteria; phylum Verrucomicrobiota; class Verrucomicrobiia; order Limisphaerales; family Palsa-1400; genus DATAUD01. The sequence continues at coordinate 35,530 of DATAUD010000026.1, read as the reverse complement.
CGACAATGAATCGTGCCAGAAAGTGATGCCGCCGCCGTTCCGCAGTTGTTGCTGCTGGTGCGGACTAATTCCCTCCAGGCATGGCGCAGGCTCAAGACAATCCACGCCACCTCCAGCCTTCTCGCTTTCGGGATTGGCCTGTTCATCGTCGCTTACCTGACTCTGTCGTTTCTGCTCTTTCGCAGCGGTTTGCGGTTCCTGAAAAATTTTCCCGCGCTGGGGGACATCTTGACGGAGCGCCTGTTTCTGTTGCTCTTTGTTTTTCTGCTGATCCTCCTGCTATTCAGCAACCTCGTCGTTGGCTACACCAATTTTTTTCGCAATCGGGAAACCCACTTCCTGACTTCGCTGCCGATTTCGTCGCAAACGATCTTCCGCTGGAAATTTCTGGAATCGGCGCTTCTGGCCTCATGGGCGTTCGTCTTTTTGATCGCGCCGCTCCTTGCCGCGTACGGGCTAACGCATGGAGTGGCGTGGCATTTTTACATTATGACCGTTGTGGCGCTGGCGATGTACATCGTGCTGCCCGGCGTGGCGGGCGCGTATGCGGCGCTCAACCTGGCCCGTTATCTGGATCGCCGCGCCTTTCAAATAGTCGCGGTGATCCTCACTGTCACTGTCCTGCCGCTGCTCGCCCATTGGTTCCGGCCGGAAACGCTGACCGACAATTCGACGGACACGCGCGTCCTGGCGACTTTGGACAAACTGCTCATGCGCACTCATTTTTCCGAGTGGGCGTGGCTGCCGAGCTACTGGCTTTCCACCAGCGTTTTTCAATGGGCGGAAGGCGCGCTGAGAGCGGCCGGATTTTTTCTTCTTGTCTTGTTCAGCAATGTCCTTTTCTTCGGTTACCTGTCGTTCACGCAAACGGGACGGCTGTTCCACGAGGCTTATTCCACCTCGCAAAGCCGCGAGAGCATTTTTGCCCGATGGAGTTGGTTTCGCGATTGGCGTAAACACCGGCCATCGTTTGATTATCCAGGCGGGGCCATCGAGCGTTTTTTTGGTTTCTTCCACAGCGGGTCGCCCGATGTTACCGCGCTTCTGGTAAAGGACGCCCGGATGTTCTGGCGCGATACCACGCAATGGGGCCAAACGCTGGTGCTCTTCGGTTTGCTCGGGGTTTATGTGATCAACCTGCGGCACTTCTCCCAGGACCTGACCAATCCATTCTGGATCCATTTGGTGTGCTATTTAAACCTTGGGGCGTGCGCGCTGAACCTGGCGACGCTCACAACGCGCTTTGTGTTTCCGCAATTTTCATTGGAGGGTAAACGGCTCTGGATCGTAGGCATGGCGCCTTTGGGGCTGGTGAAAGTTTTGCGCGCAAAATTCTGGCTCGCCAGCCGCGCCGCGCTCGTGGTGACTTTGGGCCTGATCTGGCTTTCGTGCCACATGCTCCGAATACCCCTGGAACGCACCTCGTATCTCGGACTTATCATCGCGACGATGACCTTCACTCTCACGGGGCTGGCGATCGGCCTGGGCGCGTTGTATCCAAATTTCCGCGAGGACAACCCGACCAAGATCGTCAGCGGTTTCGGCGGCACGCTCTGTCTGGTCCTCAGCTTTCTTTATATTGTCGGATCCGTAACGCTGCTGGCGATGGGTTCGCCGTGGGGATGGCGCGGTGAAGCGTCCATCAGGGGGATTTTGATAACCTGGATTGGTTTCGCGCTTTTCTCCGTGGTCTTCGGCTGGATTCCTTATCGCCTCGGTCTGCGCCGCGTCAGGACGTTCGAGATGTGACGAGCTGCTGCAATGCGTCAAACAAACTTTTTTTGTCGCGAAGATGCCGGCATTCATTCCGGCCAGTCACAAGCCCAAAGCCCGCTCCATAAGCGCGGCCGTTAACCACGCAAATGTCCGTGTTGCAGGCGATCAATTGCCGCTCGCCTCGCGCAATAGCCTGGGCGCGGTTTCCCTCCAATTCATATTTCCAGCCCGCCAATAGCGCGTTCGGAAACCAGCTTCGCAATTCGGAGATGATCTTGGGCGTTGCCACCAGTTCCGCGAGAACAGGCCCCAGCCGTGTCGAAATTTTCGGCGAGCGGATTGGGCGCAGCTTCCCGTTTGGCGCGCGCGACCAAATCCTCCCGAACGCAAAATCGCTCACCGCCGCGGCGTGAAACACAGCGTCCGTGTTTTTGACCTTTTGCAACCGGCGCCGCAAATCAGCCGTCGTGGTGAAAACCTGCGTCCTCGTGACCGGCTCAAGTTGACAAGTCGAATAATGCCCCCGGAATAATTCGACTTCGTGCCCTCGGGCGGCGAGAAAGTTCGCCAATTCCGTGCCGAGGGTTCCGGTGGAAAAATTCGTCAGCCGCCGGACTTCGTCCAGTTCCTCATAAGTTGGTCCCGCGGTGACAATGCACTTCATCCGAAGGAGAACCTATCAAAGTGGGCGGTGGTTTAAACTTTAAACTTTTGAACTTTGAACTCTGGCGCGGAGTGTGGCTTATTGTAGGGATGACGACGAAAGCAATGCGAGGGCGGCACCCGGACGCGGTCACCCAGTTTTCGATTTTCACCGCCAACCGGATGGGGCGGTTGCACGACCTGATCGGACTTCTCAGCTCCAATTCCGTTCACGTCCTGGCGGTCACGGTTTTGGACACTTCCGAAACGGCAATCATCCGTGTGGTGGTGGATGATCCGCAGGCGGCGCGCCGTTTGCTCAGCGATAACAGCTTCGCGTTCACGGAAAGCGAGTTGCTGGTCGTCGAGATCGATTCCGCCGTCCAGTTGCCGGAGTTGATGTCCGCTTTCCTCGAGGCGGAAGTCAATATTAACTATATGTACTGCTTCATTCCGCATCCCGAGGGCAAATCAATCCTCGGCGTCAGCATGGAGGACAACGAGGTCGGCGAGCGCGTTCTTAGCCGCCACTCCTTTCGCGTCCTCCGCCAATCGGACATCTCGCGGTGAGCAGGATCGTTGGCATCGACCTTGGCACGACCAACTCATTGGTGGCGGCGGTGGATTCGGGCATCCCGTACGTCATCGCAGATTCCGAAGGCCAGCGCCTGACCCCATCGGTCGTCCATTTCCCGGCGGACAATGCGCGGCTCATCGTCGGGCGTGGGGCCAATCGCGTCCGAGTCCTTCAACCCGCCGCCACCGTGTATTCGATCAAACGTTTCATGGGCCGGCGCGGGATTGAGATTGCGCAGGAGGAAATGGTCGTGACTTATCCCATCAAGGGCGAGGGCGGGGGACCTGTCCGCGTGGATGTTCGCGGGCGTTTGTACACGCCGGAGGAAATTTCCGCGGAAATTCTTAAAAAATTGAAGCGCGACGCCGAAGCTTCTCTCGGCGAAAATATTACTCGCGCCGTGATCACCGTGCCCGCCTACTTCAACGATGCGCAGCGCAACGCCACCAAGGCCGCCGGCGAATTGGCCGGCTTCACGGTGGAGCGAATCGTTAATGAGCCGACGGCCGCCGCGCTGGCGTATGGTTTGGACAAGCTTCGGGAGAAATCCAAAATCGCGGTCTATGACCTTGGGGGCGGAACTTTCGATCTTTCGATCCTCGAATTGAACGAAGGTGTTTTCCAAGTGCTTTCCACCAACGGCAACACGCGCCTCGGCGGTGATGATTTGGACGCCCGTCTCATAGAAGCTATAATTGACAAAATCAAGTCCGCCGGCGGCCCGGATCCCTCGGGGGATTTGCCATTGCTGGCGCGGATACGCGAAGCGGCCGAGCAGGCAAAAATCCGTCTCTCCACCGAGGAATCCGTCGAAATCGCGTTGCCTTTCATCACGCCGGATTTTCATTTTCACTACGAGCTGCGGCGCTCCGAATTGGAAGACCTCACTCACGACATTCTCCTGCGCACCCGCCAGCATTGCCTGCGCTCCCTCGCCGATGCGAAGCTGGAGGCGCGCGATCTCGACCAGGTCATTCTTGTCGGCGGCCAGACGCGCATGCCGTTGGTGCGGAGGATGGTTGCCGAGGTTTTCGGCTGCGCGGAATTCGAGGAGACGCGCGGCGATCTGCGGCTGGGTTCCGAATACCACAAGCCCTCCGGCCCGCAACTCAACATCTCGCAAAATCCGGACGAAGCCGTTGCCCTCGGCGCGGCGATCCAGGCGGAGATTCTTTCCGGCGGTTTCAAAAACGTTCTCTTGCTTGATGTGACGCCGTTGTCCCTCGGTATCGAAACCTTTGGCGGCCTGATGAATGTCATTATCCCGCGCAACTCGACCATTCCCATCAAGGCCGGCGAAATGTTCACCACAGCCGTCGATCGCCAGCGCGAGATGCTGATACACGTCCTCCAAGGCGAGCGCGAGCGGGCCAGGGACAACTGGAGTCTTGGCCGTTTCACCATCGATTTTGAGTCCGCCCCCAAGGGTCTTCCCCGCGTCGGCGTCCAATTCGAGATCGACGCCAACGGCATCCTCAGCGTTTTGGCCCGTGACACCAAAACTGGCCGGCAAAAAATAGTCGAAATGAAATCCGCCGTGGATGTCGCCGACGCCGAGGTGCAAAAAATGGTTGAAGAGTCCGTTGAAAACGCATTCGAAGATTTGCGCGCGCGCCAATGGATCGAAGCCAAACTTCGCGCCGAAGAAACATTAGACGCCGCCCGCAAGGGTTTAGCCGATTGCGCCGCCGACCTCGATCCGGCCTATAAAAGTCAGGTTGAGAAAGAGATGCAGTCCGTCACGGATCAACTCACCTCCGCCGCTCCCGACCCCGCCCGTCTGAAAGCCGCGCTGGCCGCATTGGACGAAGCCACCAAGCCCCTGGCTGAATTGCTGATGGACAAAGCGATGGAAGCGATGTTGCGGAAAAAAGGAATGATAAAGTAGCGCCAGCCAAACCGGAAAACCGGACGGTTATTCTTCTTTTGTCAGACGCGGGAAGTGATAACAATGCGGTCATGGATCCGTTACTAAAACTTTTGCGGGAAAATGCGGCGTTGAAACCCGACCAGTTGGCCATGATGCTCAACCTCTCCGAAGCGCAAATTGCCGCGAAGATCAAATCTTACGAAAACGACCAGGTAATCCTCGGCTATCGCGCCGTTTTGAACGAAGAGAAGGTCGGCGCCGACTCCGTTCGAGCGGTCATCGAAGTGAAGATTACTCCCGAACGCGGCGGCGGTTTTGATCGTTTGGCCGAGCGCATCGCCAAATACTCCGAGGTCCGTTCGTGCTATCTGATGTCCGGCGGTTACGATTTGCAGGTTGTGGTGGAAGGCGCCAATCTGCGCGAAGTCGCAACATTCGTCTCCGAGAAGCTGGCCACAATCCATGGTGTTCTCTCCACGGCGACGCATTTCATGCTCAAGATCTACAAAGATCAAGGCATGTTGATCAGCGAAGACAAAAACGACGAACGCCTGCCTATCTCGCCGTAGCTTAAAACTGTTTCATCCCGGAATCCAGCGCGGCGTAAAGCTGCCCCATCGTTTCCTCGGTTTCATCACCCATGTTGGAAATGCGAAAGGTCGTCCCTTTAATTTTCCCGTAACCTCCGTCAATCAAAAATCCCTGGTCTTTCACCGCCTTCTGCAACTTCGCCGCGTCGATAACACGTCCCCCCGGCTTCGCGCCGTTATTGACGCACGTCAGCGTCACCGATTCATAGCCAGGCTCCGGATAGAGCGTGAAGCCGTGTTTCGCCGCCCATGCCCGCGTCAAGCCGGCCAGTTTTGTATGCCGGGCGTAACGAGCCTCAAGGCCCTCGCTAAAGAAGTCCTCCAGCTTGGAAGCCAGCGCGTAAACATGCCCGATGCTCGGCGTGCTCGGCGTCATGCTTTGCTCGGCATTCTTCTGGAACTCGACAAAGTCAAAATAATACCCGCGATCCGTCGCCGCCGCTGCTCTTGCCAGCGCCGCCGGCGAGCAGACAAATACCGCCAGACCCGGCGGCATTGCGAACGCTTTTTGTGTTCCGGCCAGCAGCACATCGATTCCAAGGACGTCAAATTCCAGCTTGGTCGCCGACATCGAGCTGACGGCATCGACGATAAACATCACATCGGGAAACTTTTTCTTAAGCGCGGCGATTTCGTAAATGGGACTCATCACTCCTGTTGAAGTCTCATTATGAATGATGGTGAGGGCGTCAAAGGTGCCGGTGGCCAATTTGGCTTCAATCTGTCCCGGAAGAATAGGCGAACCCCACGGCACCTGAAGCGCCTCCGCCTGTTTACCGCAACGCTTGGAAACATCGAGCCATTTGTCCGAGAACGCGCCGCACATGCAATTAAGAACACGTTTTTGGACCAGATTGCGCACCGCCCCTTCCATCACACCCCACGCCGAAGACGTGCTCAGATAGACAAATTGTTTGGTGGACAGCAACTGTTGCAACTGCGGCTGAATTTTGGCGTAAAGGTCTTTGAAACCCTGGCCGCGATGGCCGATCATTGGCGAACAGAACGCCTTAAACGTCTTGGCGCTGACCTCGACCGGCCCCGGAATATGCAATTTCACATGTGTCATAAACTTGATTCTCGAACCTGCTCAACCGACTTAGTGAAATTTTTCACAAGCTGGGCCTGCTGGCAAGCTGTTTTCGACTCCTGCTTCGGACGAAGGGGAGATTTGATGGCCCTCATCAAACTTAACATTCTCTATGACAGTCGGTTCGGTAGGTTTTGTGCTGGAACCGGGTTTTTTGCGCGAACCTTTAGCAGGGTAATAATATACTTGTTGCAACATAAATTATCCTTACTGTCAACAACTTACATATATTATGAAAAATAATTGTTGCACATGCGCAAGCGGTTGTGCATACTATCACCATGAACAAAGCGGCGCAACAGCTTGGAAGACTGGGAGGTAGAGCCGGAAAAGGCAAAGCAAAAGCCCGAACCAGCGCACAAGCCCGCGCCGCTGCGCTCGCACGATGGGAGAAAGAAAAAGGGAAAAAGACCCAGAACAGCTAAGGTAATGAACACAGATCAACAAATTCCTAAGACGTTGCAAGACGCAATTGTTTATTTTTCCAACCCAGATGTTGCGCTTGAATTCGTCAAGAATATCCGCTGGCCGGACGGCGTTGTAAAATGCCCCCGTTGCGGTTCCGTCCATGTGTCCTTCACAGCCAAGCGTCGCGTCTGGACATGCGAAGATTGTCCGAAACGGGAGCAATTTTCCGTCAAGGTTGGCACGATTATGGAGGACAGCCATCTGTCGCTAGATAAATGGCTCGTGGCGTTCTGGCTGATGTCCAGCGCGAAAAACGGCATTAGTTCATACGAGATTCACCGCGCACTTGGAATCACGCAAAAGACCGCTTGGTTTTTGGAGCACCGCATTCGTTTGGCTCTCAAAGACGGCACCTTTGAAAAAATGTCCGGGCAGGTGGAAGCCGATGAAACATATATCGGCGGACGAGTCCGCTTAATGAATGCCAAACACCGACGCAAGCCAGGTCGTGGAACTGGGGGCGTCGGCAAGGCAATCGTTATGGGACTTTTGGAACGGCACGCCACTGGCAGCCGCGTCAAACTAAAGCACGTCCCGAATGCCAAACGGCCAACCGTTCAAGGTGAAATTCGCCAGCACGTCGCCGCTGGTTCCCAAATTTATACCGATGCGTTGCGGTCATATAATGGATTGGAGCGCGATTATATTCACCGGACGATTGACCATGCGGAGTGTTACGCAAAGGGTGCAGTTCACACGAACGGGCTTGAAAATTTTTGGTGCTTGCTAAAGCGTTGTTTCAAAGGCACCCATGTGAGTGTTGAACCATTTCACCTCTTCCGTTATCTTGATGAGGAGGCGTTTCGGTTCAATAATCGAACCAATGTGGACGGTGAGAGATTCGTGAAAGCGGTGGGTGGAATGACCGGAAAGCACATGACGTATAAGCAGTTAATTGGAGCCACCGGTGGAAGCTGAATGCACGAAAATCGGCAACGTCGTGGAAAGAAGAGATCGGACAATTAGATATGCCACAGTTTAAAATTCCATCCTCGGAATATCGAGTTTACAAATCTATTGCGTTGCTCGATGACAAGTCATTCGAGAATTTGTTGAATGGAATTGAGGAAATCGGGCCGACCGTAACGCATTTAAATTTTGCGTCCGCTCTTCACGAGCGAGTTCCTTCGGTCTCTATTGAGATCACTCGCCAACTTGTCCGCACTGTTTCTTCTCTGCATCGGTTAATGAGTTCCATCGGGAGAACCGCACAGGGACTGACAAGTGACGTAAGGCTGACAATCGAAAGCGAGGAGCCAAGGGGTTTTCCAATGGACAAGCTGAGCGTATTTATAGATCGACTATCACAACTTTTGAATGTCGGCGGGGGTATGGGGTTAATCGGGAAAACGATTAACGTGATGTCTGACCAAGACAAGGTCTTTTGTGGAGTCCGCATTCTTTCCGACATGCGCCCAGTTTTTTCCGAGTCTGCCACGTCAATTGATGCCGGTGTGATTATTCACACGTTGAATCTCTATTACCACCACGAAGGAAGGCATCACGACATCTACGTGGCCATGAATGGTGATGACCTTCAAAAACTTAAAAAGTCTATCGAAAGGGCGGAAAAGAAGCACGCTTTACTGAAATCGTATATTCAAAAAAGCGGCGTTCGATTTTTTGAAGACAAGGAGTAAAACTTATGCAAACAGCTTTTGAGATCAATTTTGATTTTGCGGTTCCGCACTACGAGCCGTGTCCAGACGGTCGCGTGTTGTATCAGTTCGCCGATTTAAATGAGAACATAGAGTTAATCTCGAATCCCGAAAGCACATTGGTCAGGGACTTTCGGACCCTTGCAAAAGACTGGCAAGACACGACTGCGTCTTATGCGTTAAACATGCGACGCTATGCACACCCGACTTACCAGCGCCTAATCGGGTTGTTTGCGAAGCAACCGCAAGGCGACGTTATTCCACTGATACTAGAAGAACTGCGAGAACGCCCAGATATTTGGTTCGAGGCGCTCAAACTATTGAGCGGTCAGGACCCGGCAAAGTGTGCCAAAACATTTGACGATGCTGTTGCATCTTGGATTGCGTGGGGAAAGAGGCAGCGCTATATATCCTGAAATGATCCCCCCGGACATTAACGCATTGTTTCCAAAGCTTCGGCTTGACGGTGGTAAAAAAACGAGCGAGGCTACGAATAAATACAATTGCATCGGATGGTCTGTAGAACGCACGCAAACCGCGTGGTATGAGCCAAAACCAATCAATAAATGGGAGACATGGCCGAGTGACGTTCCTGATGATTACTCGCTAGATAGCTTCATTTTTTTGTTTGAAAGGCGCGGTTATAGGCAATCTGATACCCTAGATACAAGTTTCAATTTCTTCATTAAGAAGGTAGCGATATACGCCGCTTTTGGAATCTACGGCACACAGCAGTGGGAATTTACCCACGTTTCGGATCAATTGAATTGCGGCCTCTGGACTAGCAAGCTCGGCAAGGGCATTGATATTTTTCATAATACCCCCAACTCACTGGAAGGACAACAGCCGGACGATTACGGCAAGATATACAAAATTCTTTGGAGAAGATGTTCAATGAAAGAGATGCTTGCGCGTTTATGTTGCAAGGTTTGTAAAATTTTTAATTGTGAGTGGAAGAAAGCATCACTCTGCCAATGACGTTCCGCTGATTCCGTTTGACGAATTTAAGAATTCTGTCAAAAAGATATTATCGAATACGAAGGCGGAATCAGACCGGCAGTTGGCTGAGTTTCAGGCCAGCAACCTGAAAAAGCGCGAAGCCAAAAAGCGCCAGTGAAAAAATGGCGGCTTGGCATCCGCTATGCTGCACCCGTCGCATGTTGCAACAAGTATATTATTACCCTTTTTTGGCTTCCTCTTTTTTCATTTTGGCTTCGTACGATTCCATGAATTCCTTAAGCACTTCTTCGGCCTGCTCCTCCTTGTGTTCTTCGTAGGCCGCAAGAAGTTCATCGCGTTTTTCTTGCTCAAGCCGGGCCTTCCAGCGCAATTGCGGAATTTCCAGAGCGGCGCGTTCGGATTTGAGGCAAGCGGCCTGCAATTTCAAAATGATCATGGCGGTTTTCATCAGGGCTTGATGGTCGGCTGTGGGAGAACCGTCCCACCTGCCCATGAAGACGGTAAAACGGACGGCCAGATGGTTGACCATGAAGTCGGCCATTGAGCGGAAGAACTCGCCGGGGCGTGTCGGCGTCGATTTCCTTTTGCAATTCCTGGATGTGCTCGCGCATGTGGAATGCGCTGTCGAGGTAATCGGTTTGGAAGAGCCATTCCTGAAATCCGCCCTTGCGCCAGGCGCTGAGGTTTTGTGGGGAAATGGGCTGGCCGTTGAAGTGGGTGGCGATGGCTTTCTGGACGGCGGGAAGGGCGTTGAGCCAGGAGAGGATTTGAGCGGCATCCTCGCCGTCGTCGAGGCGGGTGTTGAGTTGTTCGCGGATCTCGCGTGGAAGGCGGGCGATTTTGCCGCGGCGCTGGGTGGAGGCGGTGGTGTCAGGGGTGGATGCTGATGTTTGCATGAGGATCATTCTTTTTGTGCTGTTTTCGACTAATGTGACTTGGATGTCCCATTGAAAAACTATATACCACCATATAATGGGACTCGCAAGAGCTTTCTGCATTGAGGCTCTTTGCGCTGTGCGCGGAAGTTGAGGATAACCATAAAGGCGAAGAGTGACTGCCGCCGGAAACACCGAAAAGGCTGGGGATCAACCTGGTGAATTTTTAACGCGATGCCGCCAAGCCCCAGAGGCGCAAAGCGGAAGACCCGGTCACGTTGACAATCAATGAACGTCAAGTGGGGCTTACGAACTGAAAACTTCTGTCTGGAACTCAAGGAAATCAGGAAAAGGAATTCCTGATTTTATGATTTCCAGATTCGTTTTCTATTCATTCCCATCTCTCGGAACGATAAGCGCAATTTCCGGCTTGCGGCGGCAATGCCTGCAATACACTGTCCCGGAATGTGGAAACTGGACAAAAAATATACCGTCTATGATTTGCGGCGGCTCAAAGGGAAGCGATGTTTGACTCATATACACGTTAAATCGCCGGAGGAGGCGGAAGCGGCGGAAGCGGCGGGGATTGATTTGATGAGTTGTAGCTTTGACTCGCCAGTCTCGCAGGCCCGGCTACCTCTGCTCGTGGCGGCGGCCCCAAAGAGTTTTATTTCGGCTGCGACACCGCATGGATTGGCTTCGCCGGAGGAGGCAATTCGCATTGCATTCCAAGCGCTGGAATTGGGCGCAAGTTCGGTGTATTGCTCGGCCAGCGTTCGGATGATCGAAGCGATGGCGCTGGAGGGAGTCCCTGTGGTCGGCCATCTGGGGATGGTTCCGCGACATGCGACATGGACGAATGTTCGGGCGATTGGCAAGACTGCCGACGAAGCGCTGTTATTGTATGACCAAATGAAGCGCCTTGAAAATGCGGGCGCCTACGCGGCGGAATTGGAATTGGCGCCTCATAACCTGGCGGCTTATCTTTGCAAAAAAACTTCGCTGTTTTTGATGTCCCTGGGATCGGGCAATGGGTGCGACTCGCAATTCCTGTTTTCGGACGACATCCTGGGGGACTACGATGAACGAATTCCCCGCCACGCGAAGGCGTACCGGAATTTTCGGAAGGAATATGAACGGTTGCAGAATGAGCGCATAGCCGCATTCAAGGAATATGCCGCGGACGTTCAAAACGGACGTTTCCCGGAAGCCAAAAACCTCGTAGCGATGGACGAGGCTGTATTCAGGAAAGTCGCCGAATCAATTGATGCGAAGAGCCAGAGTTAGCGCGAAGAACCCTCACCCTGGCCCTCTCCCGGAGGGAGAGGGGAGGTGGAACGAGCGCTCAACCTTGTCGTCGGGATCGGTGGAGACGGGCTGGTCGCGCCAGAGCCAGCGCATCATATCCGGGAAAATCGCCCCGCCTTGCTTTTGGCCGTGGTTGCCGATGCCCCATGTGTAGTTGATGTCGTATCCTTTTTTGGTGAGCGCGTTCATCAGTCGCACGTTCTGGTAGAACCAATCTCCGTTGGGATTGCCGGGACGGCGGTTGTCATTGCGACCGTCCTGCATGAATATCCGAATCGGCTTGGGTTCACTCTGCGCGACCAGTTCGGGGTAGATATATTCGCCCCGAATGCTGGTGAAGCTGCCGACAAACGTGATGACTTTGCGAAAATCGTTGGGACGGAACCACGCGACCGCGAACGCGGCGCATCCGCCTGAACTGGCGCCCATGATGCCGTGCAGATTCGGGTCGGGCGAAATATTGTAGTCCTTGCGCAAGGCCGGCATCAATTCCTCGGTGACGACGCGGGCGTATTTGTCGGTGGGCGGATTGTATTCTTCGACGCGATTGACGGTTCGATCTCCCCATTCCTGGGGGGTGGGTTCGGGCTGGTTCGGACGACGACCGGGGCTGATGAAAACGCCGAGCATGACCGGAATTTCGCGGCGGAAAATGAGGTTGTCCAAAACGTTCTGGGCCTGGACATCCCCGGGTTCGGCTTTCATCGCCGGCCCGTCGTTGAAAATCATGACGGCGGTCGGGACGGCGGGATCGTATTGCGCGGGGATATAAACATCGTACGTGTGTTGCGTGCCGGGAAAAATGTTGCTGGGAATGATCTTCGGTCCCGCGAATCTGCCCTTCGGCACACCGTCTTTCGGTTTGGAATCAGGACCGAGCGCATAGAAGACATCGTTTGAATTCGGAGGGCCGCGCCGCGCGCGCCGTGGCGGAGTGTTGGTATCGGTGGCCTGCGAGAATACCGCAGGGGCGGCGATGAGAACGATTGCCAGAGACGCAAGGAGCCGTTTCATAATGAATAGTCTTTGGATCGGATATTGCCTAATGGGCCGGCAAAGCTGCAAGTTGAATAGAGAGAAAGGATAAAGGACAAAGTTATGACGCAAACAGGATTTGACCGGCGAAATTTTTTAAAGCGCGTTGGCGGAATTTCCGCCTCGGCGCTGCTTGCTCCCAAACAGTTGACCGCCGGGGAGCCGCCGAACGCTTCTCCGAGCAAAAAACCAAATTTCCTCATAGTGGTCGCCGATGACCAGGCTTTCCGAACCATCAACACATTAAATAATCCCGAAGTTCATACGCCGACGTTTGATCGCCTTCTCAAGCGCGGCACGGCTTTCACGCACTGTTTTCATCAGGGTTCGTGGTCAGGCGCTCTCTGCGTCGCCAGTCGCGCGATGATCCACACAGGCCGTTACGTCTGGAACTGCGGCGGCGATCGTTGCGGATTTTATCCGCTGTTGGGCGAGGTCCTTCAAATGGCGGGCTACGATACTTACGCGGTGGGAAAATGGCACAACGGCGATCAGACGGCCTTGCGAAGTTTCACGACCGGCAAGACCCTTGGCCCCGGCTTTTTTGCTTCCACGCCCGAGAGCGGAATCGCCTACAACCGTCCGCGCCCCGGCGACCCGTGGACGCCGTGGGACCCGCAATATCACGGTCATTGGACGCCGAACGATTTGTGGGACATCGAGTATCCGGAGCATGACGGGCTTTGGATTTCGCAAAATGGGCCAAAACCCGCCGAAGCCGGCAAGCGTTACCAAAGGAGCCAGCACTCCAGCGAACTCTACACTGACCGCGTCATCGAATTGTTGGGGCAAATGCCGGCCACGGCTGATCGGCCATTCTTTTTTTATCTTGCATGGAACGCGCCGCACGATCCGCGGCAGGCGCCCAGGGAAATAGTTGACATGTATCCGACAGAGAAGATTGAAGTGCCGCCTAATTTCCTGCCGAAGCATCCGTTCGATCAGGGTGACGCCCAGGTGCGCGACGAAAAACTGGCGCCTTCTCCGCTCACGCCGCACGACGCGCAGGTTCACCGGCGGGAATATTATGCGATCATCACTCACATGGATCAGCAACTTGGCCGGATCATTGATGCGTTGGACAAGACGGGCCAGGCGGACAACACCTACATCATTATCACGGGGGACCACGGGCTGGCTGTGGGCGAGCACGGGTTGATGGGCAAACAGAATCTCTACGATTGCTCGTTGCGGATGCCATTTATTATTTGCGGTCCTGGCATCGCCGCCGGGCATCGGATTGACGCAATGGTGTACCAGCATTCTCTTTTCCCAACGCTGTGCGATTTGGCCGGAATCGCCACGCCGGCGACCGTGCAATTCCCCAGTCTTCTGCCGGTGTTGCGTGGCGAACGCCCGCGGCTTTACGACTCCATTTATTGCGCCTATCGGCGTTACCAACGCATGGTGCGAACCGAAAACCACAAGCTGATCCTTTATCCAGAGGTGAAGAAAATTCAATTGTTCGACATGGCCAATGACCCGTGGGAAATCACCAATCTTGCGGGCGATGCCCGTCACTCCGCGACGATTTCCGAACTGTTTCGCGAATTGGTAAAATGGCAAAAGACGGTTGGCGACAAACTTGGCCTGGACCCGGCGATATTCGGGATTCAGGCGTAAAGTTTCCCATCAACTCCTGTTAAGTTTTCCCCCGCCAAGGCCGATAGATAGGTGGATTGTCTCATGTTACTGATAGTCAGCAATTAGAAGCAAAAATTGTTAAATAAATAGCAAAACAGCCCGTTTGCGCTCGTTCCACACTCCTGGCGAAAGGACCCGGTATGAAAGTGCTGATCGTCGATGACACTCGAACCAATTTGAAAGTTCTGCGAGCCATGCTGGAAAGGGAAAACTTCGAAGTCGCCGAAGCCTCTGACGGCATGGAGGCGCTCAACGTCCTCGAAGGCGCGGCGGTTGACGCCATTATCTCGGACATCCTTATGCCGCGCATGGACGGGTACCGTCTCTGTTACGAAATCCGCAAGAACGAAAAGTTTCGCCTGTTGCCTTTTATTTTTTACACCGCCACCTACACGTCGCCGAGCGATGAAAGCCTCTGCTATAATTTGGGCGCGGATAAGTATTTGCAAAAGCCCGCTTCGTCACAGGCGATTTTGACGGCGTTGAGAGAGGCCGCGAGCACGGACAAGCGGTCCCTTTCAGATCGTGTCCCGATGCTTTCCGAATCTGGTGTGATGAGGGAATACAGCGATCGCCTGGTCGCGAAGCTGGAAACTAAAAATCTGGAACTGGAACAAACGAATCGCGATCTGGCGCTCCGTACCGAGCAACTGGAACGGGCGAGCGCCGAATTGCGGCGGACCAATAGCGAACTGGATTTACGCGTCCGCCATCGCACGATGGAACTTGAAGCGTCCAACCTGGAATTCGAAGCGTTTACTTATTCGGTGTCCCATGATTTGCGCGCGCCGCTCCGGCATATCGACGGTTTCGCAAAGTTGGTTCTGAGAAATGGAGCGGCCCAACTGGACGAAACCAATCTTAGACATCTTAGCTCCATCTGCAACAGCACGCAAAAGATGGCAGGGCTTATTGACGGCTTGCTGGAGCTGTCCAAGGCCTCGCGCGCTCGAGTTTATCGGCGTCCGATCGATCTCAGCGCCCTGGCAGGCGAGGTGATGGCGGAATTGCGGGAAAGCCAGCCTGATCGCGCGGTGCGCGTGGATATCGCATCGGGGTTGAACACTCAAGGAGATCAACGCTTGCTGTACAGCGCATTGCTGAACCTGCTTGGCAACGCATGGAAGTTCACCTCGAAACGTTCGGACGCCCGAATCGAGTTTGGCAGGAATCACAGTGAAGTTGACTCGCCCTATTTCATCCGTGACAACGGAGCGGGCTTCGACATGGAGTATGCCGGCAAACTTTTCCGCGCATTTCAACGTTTGCACCGCATGGACGAATTCGAAGGCTCGGGAATTGGATTGGCAACGGTAAAGCGCATCATTCAAAAGCACGGCGGCAAAATATGGGCTGAAGGAGTCCCAAATGAAGGGGCAACCTTCTATTTTACATTGGACGAAAAGTCCTTGATCGACAGCGGGAAAAATGTTTCCCCGGAAAAGGAAGAAAAATGACCCACCCCCTTCGCATCCTCCACCTTGAGGACGACCCACGTGATGCCATGCTCATCCAAGCGGCGCTGGAATCCGAAAACTTCGCTTGCGCCATCACTCGAGTGCAGGATCGCGCCAGTTTTGTCGAGGCGCTGGAACGTGGCGGTGTTGACTTGATCCTTTCCGATTGCGTGCTGCCTTCGTTCGATGGAATGGCCGCGTTGAATATCGCTCGCGTCCTCTGTCCGGCCATTCCTTTGATCTTCGTTTCCGGGACGCTTGGGGAACAGCAGGCTATAGATTCGCTTAAGAGCGGAGCGACGGATTACGTCCTTAAGCACCAACTCGTCCGACTTCCGCCGGCGGTGAGCCGCGCCATGCAGGAAGTCAAAGACCGGGCTGAACGCGAGCGGCTGGAAGCGCAATTTATCGAAGCGCAAAAAATGGAGGTGATCGGGCTGTTGTCCGGGGGCGTGGCCCATGATTTTAATAACATTCTTGCCGTCATCATGGGCTACAGCGACCTGATAATGATGAACGCCGGCTCCGACGACGCGCTCAAAAGCTATATCGAGACGATTAGGTCGGCGACCGAACGCGCGTCCGGTTTGACGCGGCAACTCCTTATCTTTAGCCGCAAAGAGACTCTTCAGCCTGTTGTTCTCGATGTCAATGACGTGGTCAAAGACCTCGACAAAATGCTGCGGAGGTTGATTGACGAGAACATCGAAATGACCTTTGCCCCTGGAAAAGAGATTGGACGGGTCAAGGCGGATTCAGGGTATGTCGGACAACTTCTGATGAATCTGGTTGTCAACGCCCGGGACGCGATGCCCAACGGGGGCAAGCTTACTATTGCGACGGGGAACGCCAAGCTGGACGAGGCATCCGCGCGGAAGCATGAGGGCGCAACGCCCGGCAACTATGTTGTTTTCAGTGTCAGTGATACAGGAACCGGCATGACCGACGAAGTTAAAGCCCACCTGTTTGAGGCATTTTTCACGACAAAACCGAAGGGTAAAGGCACCGGTTTGGGTTTGGCGACCTGCCAGACCATCGTGCAACAGTTGGGAGGTTTCATTGACGTGCGGAGTGAACTCGGCAAAGGAACGACCTTCCGCGTTTATTTTCCGCGAGTCGATCAGCCTTTGGATGACGCAGCCAAGCCGCAAACGGGCCCCATGCCGCGAGGAACGGAGACCTTGCTGGTCGTCGAAGACGAGCCCTCATTGAGACACCTTGCCCGAAGTTTTTTGGAGAATCAGGGTTACGAAGTGCTGGCGGCGTCCAACGGCCAGGATGCCTTGAACACAGTGCGCGACCATAAAGGCTCGACGATTCGACTGGTGATTACCGACGTCATCATGCCGCAGATGGGCGGCAAAGTGATGGCCGAATGGCTTACAACAGCCAATCCCGATCTCAAGATTCTCTTCACGTCCGGATATACCGATGACGCGATCACGCAGAACGGATCATTGGAGGTGGGATTTCAATTCCTGCCCAAGCCGTATTCCCCCGTGATGCTTGGCCGCAAAGTTCGCGAGATGCTGGATTGCGGAGACACCCTCAACCAGGCCGAGAAACAAACCCCCGATGCATGCCCCATTGCCGACTGATGAAAAAGAGCGCCTGAGGGCGTTGCGACTTTATCAAATCCTCGACACGCCTCCAGAGCAGGAGTTTGACGATATTACCCTGCTTGCTTCCCATATTTGCGGAACTCCCATCGCGATGGTCAGCTTGATTGACGAGAATCGCCAATGGTTCAAATCCAAGGTGGGCATGACAGCGGGCGAAACGCCGCGCGACATTGCCTTTTGCGCGCACGGGATTTTGCAGGCCGAAGTTTTCGTTGTTAAGGATGCGCAAACTGACACTCGATTCGCCTCAAATCCGTTGGTCACCGGGGACGCCAAAATCCGGTTCTATGCCGGGGCGCCTCTCGTGACGTCCGACGGACATGCGCTGGGAATGTTGTGCGTGAAAGATCAAGTGCCGCGCGAATTAAGCCCGGAACAAAAGGCGGCGCTGCAAGCGTTGAGCCGCCAGGTGGTCGCGCTGCTTGAATTGCGGCGCAGAGGAACAGAACTCCAGGAAACCGTGGCGCAACTCAAGGGCGCGCAAGCGGAGTTGGAGTGGAAAACCGCGTTCCTTGAAGCCGAAGTGAACTCTTCCGTGGACGGACTTTTGATTGTTGACTCGGACAGAAAGACGATTTTTCAGAATCGGCGTTTCGTTGACTTATTTAACATGCCGGCGCACATCGCCGAGGAGGAAGGCGACGTGAATCGGGTCAGGTGGGTAAGGGACTTCATCAAACATCCTGAACCCTTCGTCCAAAAAGTTCTCCATCTTTATGCGCATCCCGCTGAAACCAGCCACGATGAAGTCGAACTCAAGGACGGCACGATCCTGGACCGGCATTCATTCCCCGCAATCGGCAAGGACGGAAAATACTATGGCCGGGTCTGGTCGTTCCGCGACATTACCGCTCGCAAGAAAGCGGAAGAATCGTTGCGACTGCTCGGTTCCGCCGTGGAACAGTGCAAAGAGGCCATCGTGATTACGGACGCGCAACTCGATTTGCCGGGGCCAAAAGTTGTCTTCGTCAATCCCGCTTTCACCAGAATGACCGGATACACCGCGGAAGAGGCAATTGGTAAAACGCCGCGAATTTTACAAGGCCCTAAAACGGAGAAGGCCGTTCTGGACCGGTTGCGCAAAAATCTTGAACGGGGCGAAACATTTCAAGGCGAAGCCATCAATTACCGCAAGGATGGAAAAGAATTCAATCTGGAATGGCACGTCGCCCCTCTTCGCGACGCGGACCAAAAGACAACGCATTTCGTCGCCATTCAGCGCGACATCACTGAGCGAAAAGGAATCGAAGCCAAGGTGTTTCAATCTCAAAAATTGGAAACCGTCGGCAAATTGGCGGGTGGCATCGCGCACGAATTCAACAGCATCCTCACGGCCATCATCGGGCAGAGCGAGTTATTGTTGAACGATCTTCCTGCTGACACTTCGTCCGCCAAAAGCGCAATGGAAATCAACCGGGCCGCCGTTCGCGCGGCCACGCTCACCCGCCAGCTTCTGGCCTACGGCCGCAAACAAATGTTGCGGATGGAAACCCTCGATCTGAACAAGGTCCTGGCAAATATGAACGGGATGCTCCACCACATCATGGGCGGCGATGTTAAAATCCACATCGTTCCCGCCCCGGGCCTTCAACCGGTAAAGGCCGATGCCGGGCAGATCGAACAGGTCATCCTGAACATGGTTATGAACGCGCGTGATGCCATGCCCAATGGAGGCAGGCTTACATTGGAAACCGCGAATGTTTCGTTCGATCAGGATAGTATGGGCCGATATCCGGAATTAAAGCCCGGCGATTACGTGATGCTGGCCATTACCGATACGGGGATGGGCATGAGCGAGGATGTCAAGGCGCGCGCCTTCGAACCATTTTTTACCACGAAATGCGTTGGCCAGGGAAACGGTTTGGGCTTGTCCACCTGTTATGGCATTGTCAAACAAAGCGGCGGTCACATCAGCATTTATAGCGAAATTGGCCGCGGCGCGACCTTCAAGATTTACCTGGCGCAACTTCAACAGCAGAAAAAAGCTCCACCGCGGCCACCGGGACCGCTGGCATTGCCGAACGGAACAGAAACCATTTTGTTGGTCGAGGATGATCCCGCGTTGCGGGAAATGGCGGGGACAGTTCTGCGGCGGCTCGGCTACACCGTCCGGGCGGCGGCCAATGGAGTTGAGGCCTTGAGCTTGAAACAGCAACGCGGTGCCGGGCATGTCGATTTATTATTTACAGATGTTGTGATGCCGCATATGAGCGGCAAGGAATTGGCTGACCGCGTTAAAGCGCTGTATCCGCACACCAAAATCCTGTTCACCACCGCCTATACCGAGAACGCCATTGTCCACCAAGGTGTGCTGGACAAAGGCGTGGCGCTTTTGCAAAAACCGTTCGCGCCCTCCGCCCTGGCGCACAAGGTTCGGGAAGTGCTCGATCACCGGGATTCTTAACGTGTGTCACAAGAACCCGTCGGTTTTGCCCTTATAACGCTTTTTTCAGCGCTTTGACTTTTTCCGCCTCGGGCTTTAACGCGTAATATTTGTCGAGTGGATAGCACCCGCTGATCATTCCGTTACGAGGCGCGGTCGTGCAATCGCTAAAGGTGCGGCAAATGGACTTTGCAGTCAGCGCGCCGCGCTCCAAAGTTTCCGCGGGCAGCGTAGGATAACTCAAGATCATCCGACCTAGGCCGATCATGTCGGCCCACCCCTCCCGCACCACGGCTTGGGCGACGGCGGGAAGAAACTCCTGCAGGTAACTGTAAGCGGAGCCTATAATCACCATGCCGTCCGGCGCTTTCGCTTTAATCTGGCGCGTGGCGTCAATCTGGCGCGCGACATCGACCAGAGGATCGCGCGGTGGCTGGTAACCATCAGAGGGCGGATAGGCGGCGGGACGTTGGATGTGCGGGCAATAATAGGGCGAGCCAGCGGTGATGTTCAGGATTTTGATTCCGAGTCGCGCGCACAATTGCGCAAATTGGTGTGTCTCGGCCAAGTCCAGTTCCAGCGGATTTTGTTGATTGACTCCAAACCCGTAAGGATACGGCACGGGAAAATCATCCGGCACGCCGGGACCAAGTTTGCCAGATTCCGCGCGCGACGGATCAGGCTTGAAAGGCACCGTGTCGAAACAACTCAAACGGACGCCAATCTCGATTTTATTGCCGTCAGCGCGAATCCCCCCGACAATTTCGCGCAGGATGCGCGTGCGGTTTTCAAACGATCCGCCGTAATCCCCCGGACGTGTGAACGCGCTCAGGAATTCATGGAGCAAATAACCGTGGCAATGCTTGATATCCACAAAATCAGCCCCGATGTCCCACGCAATTTTGGCCGCTTTCACGTAATCGCCGATCAATTCTCGGATTTCCGCGTCAGTAAAGACTTGCGAATCGCTTGTGACGTTAAATTTTTTGTCAAGTATCGGATGGCGATAGGCGACGCGTGATTCCAGCCGTTTGTCGTTGGGCCGGCAGAATCGGCCGGAATGCGTCAATTGAAAGCCGATGACAGGGTCGTCAACCATTCCATAGCGCGTGCGGTGGGCCTCGAGAAGGGTCTCGCGCAACCGCGCCAAATCGGCTTTATTCTCCTCCCGGATGATGAGTTGATTTGGATTGGCCCGGCCGTCGGGGCGGACCGCCATGGCTTCTCCGCCGCAAATCAGCTTGGCGCCGCTTTGACCGAAGCGCGTCCAGCGTCGCAACACCTCATCGGTCAATCCGCCAGTTCGCGTGCCGTCCCAGCCTTCCATGGGCTGGACGGCGAAGCGATTGCCGATTTTTTTTCCGTTGATTAACACACCTTCGACCGGACGGTTAAGAGGCGAGGATGCGGCGGTTTCGATTTGGGAGTCACACGGCAGATTCAACCCAAGCGAAGCCGTGTATTTGCGAAAATTGTCGGGCGTCTTGAGCGTTGGCACCCGCACCCATTCCACTTTTGATTGCGACATACGGCGCAAACGATAGGGAACGCGTCAAACAGGAGCGAGCGGAAAACGATGGTCGATCATCCCTTCGCGCATGTACGGCTTGGTTTCGAGAGTGAGGAGAAGTTCTTCGATTCTGATTTCAACCGGTTGAACGGACGCGGCAATCTTTTCGAAATCAGCGACGAATCGTTTCAAGTCCGACGGCGCGGATTTAAACCGCATCACGGTGCTGTGGATAATTCCCGGGACATTCAGGCCGGCAGCCGACAGTCTCCGATGCAATTCCCCGTTCGCCTGGAGCGCGGCAATGACTTCGCGGCGAATGCGGCCGATTTCCCCCGTTGGATCCGAGATCGGCAGGATGGCTGCCTTCGCAGTTAATACAGGTTTGCCGATCAGCAATGAAAACATGGGGCCTGCCGGCACCGTGCGCAGGATTTCAATCACAGGTTCACGAAGCGATTGCAATCGCGCGAGTCGGCTTGCGTCCGGCCGCCGATGCAGGCTGAAGTTGACGAATGTGATGATGGTCACATGCGTTTCGCACTCGGGATAAACATACACACACGGGTCCAGCGCGGACAGGCGGCCGGCAAAAAGATGGTAGAATTGCGCGACGGCAGGAGGGAATGGATACGCACAGGCGAGGTTAAATCCGAAAACCGGACAATCCGGATCGTGGCCAAGAAATTCATCGATAATGACATTTGGCACGGCTTGCGTCATGGGGTTGGGTCTGGCGAGTGTTTTCGCGCGTGAGTCCTGGCCGCCTCCACTGTCAAATCAGAATCGACTCGCACGACACATTTTTAAACTTTATAGCGCACGGTTGAAACCCTAAAATTTGTCCATGATTCCAAATGAATTCCAAAATGTAACCGCGGTGGCGAAGGCGAATGTCTATTTCGACGGGCGCGTGGTCAGCCACACAATTCTTTTAACCGGCAACGTGAAAAAGACGCTTGGTTTGATTTATCCAGGCCAATTTCACTTTGGCACGGGCCAGGCCGAAAGAATGGAAATTGTGGACGGGCAATGCACCGTCAAGCTGGATGGCCAGGATGTCGCCAGGACTTATTCCGCAGGCGACGTTTTTGAAGTTGCCGCGAAATCGGGTTTCGACATTGGTGTTCAGTCAGGTATTTGCCAGTACATCTGTTCGTTTTTGTAACTAATTATGTCCAAAAGCACTTGCACCCAATGCGGACAGCATATCGAATTCCCAAACGAAATGGCGGGGAAGAAGGTGACGTGTCCAAATTGCGGCGCAAGGACGCTATTGGATTCAACCCCGGCTGCGATTCGCATTCCCAGGCAAAAGGACCCCGCCCAACGCGAACAGGGTTCCTCTCCGGTTGGAGCTGTCGCAAGCCGGGTCATCGACAACATCGAAAAAGTCATCGTCGGCAAGCGCGCGGAAATCCAGTTGACAGTAGTCGCTCTCCTTGCCGAGGGACATGTCCTGCTGGAGGATGTTCCCGGCGTCGCCAAAACCATGCTCGCCAGGGCTTTGTCGCGAAGTCTGGGATGCGTGTTCAAGCGGATTCAATGCACCCCTGACTTGCTTCCCAACGACATCACCGGAAGTTCCATTTTCAATCCCCGGACCGCTGATTTCGAGTTTCGGCCCGGGCCGATCTTCGCGCAGATTCTTTTGGCGGATGAAATCAATCGCGCCACGCCGCGCGCCCAGTCAGCGTTGCTGGAGGCGATGGCGGAGCGGAAGATCACCAGCGACGGCGTCAATTACGATTTGGCGCCCCCCTTTTTTTTAATTGCAACGCAGAACCCGATTGATCACGAGGGGACGTTTCCCCTGCCGGAGGCGCAGTTGGACCGTTTCCTCCTCCGCTTGAGCCTGGGTTACCCGGACAACGAGCAGGAGATTTCAATGCTGCAACGTTTGCGATTGCGCCATCCCATTGAGGACTTGGGGGCCGTCGCCACTGCCGCGGAAATTCTCGATTGCCAGCGCGCCGTGCGGGAAGTCCACGCCGACGAGAAGGTGGGCCGCTACATCGTGCAGATTATCCAGGCGACACGCGAACACCCCGATCTTTCGCTGGGCGGCAGCCCGCGCGCGTCCATGGCGCTTTTGCATTGCGCCCAGGCATTCGCAGCGGTGAACGGCTTTGATTTCGTCATGCCTGACGATGTAAAACAAATCCTTCGCCCGGTCCTTGGGCATCGGCTGATCTTGCGGCCGGAAAGCCGCCTGCGAAAAAAAACTGTCGCTGGAGCAATCGAGGAAATTCTGAATCAGGTGCCGGTGCCGCAAATGCCCGCGACAGCTTTCGCCCGATGAGATGGATCCTTGGCACGATCGCGCTGCTGGCGCTCGCTTTGGCGCTCCAACTTAGCCTGCTGGTTTACGCCATGTATGTGCTCTTGGGCGTCCTGCTTCTGGCGCGCTTTTTCACGCACGCATGGGTGGACAAAATCGAGGCGCGGCGTTTCGGCGGCGATGAAGTCCTGGAAATTGGCGCCACCGCGGACATCAAAGTTGCTGTTCAAAATACCGGAACGATGACCATTCCTTGGCTGATTCTCGAGGACGGTCTTTCGCGCGAGGCGCTTACCCAAACTCCCACGCGCATCAAGGCCCGGGGCCGCAGGCTGGCTTTGACAAAGTTGCGCGGCAACGAAACTCACGTGCTCTCCTACAAAGTGGAATTTCTAATGCGGGGATATTACCAGATTGGGCCGCTGCTTGCGGAGACGGGGGATGTTTTCGGCTTGCACCGCCGTTTCCGGGTGATGGCGGAGCCTAATTTTACACTGGTGCTCCCGAAGGTCCTGCCGCTGCAAGGTTACAACCTTTCTTCGCGGCGGCCAATCGGAGAAATCCGGCTGGCCCATCGCCTTTTCGAGGACCCGACTCGCATCGCCGGCGTTCGCCCTTATCAGCACGGCGACCCGTTGAACCGCATTCATTGGCGGGCGAGCGCTCGCACGGGCCAATGGCAAAGCCGCCAATGCGAAAGCTCGTGCGTGGCCGGCGCAACGTTTCTGCTGGACTTCCATTCGACTAGCTTTCGCGGTCCCGCCGCGGCCATTTCCGCCGAATTGGCTATTGTCACTGTGGCGTCGCTCGCCAATGCCGTTTACTTGATGGGACAGCAAATCGGTTTCATCAGCAACGGGCGCGACGCGGCGGACCGCATCCGCGAAGAAGGCTGGCGCGCGGAATTTCTCACTCGAAAAGACGCGACGCACCGCGCGACGGACCTGGAAAAAAATACGCGGCTTCGTCCCATAATTGTCGAGCCGGGAAGAGGGGAGAATCAGTTCGGCGCAATTCTCGCGACGATGGCGCGCCTGGAACAAACCGATGGCTTGGACCTCGCGGATGCCGCGCGAGACGCGGCGGCCCGCATTTCACGCGATACGACGGTGGTTGCTGTTTTGGGAAATGTCACGGCGCAGATCGCGGCGGCGCTTGGGGAGATCGCGCGGCGCGGGTTGCCGGTGACGGCCATTGTGGTTTCGATGGATATGGACGCGGTGCCGAATTGGGCGAAGCCGCCGGAATGGGCCGAAATGTTGCTCGCCCAAGGCATCGACTTTCGTGTCGTCAACAGTGAGGAATCGATCAGCAATCTTTGCGCTGAGGCAATTATCAGATGAACATTCCACGAAAACCGCAGAAGACGGTGGCCGATTATATGGTTGTTGCGTTAAGCCCCGCATTGATCATGGCTTTGGTGGGGAGTCTGTGCTTTTTCCTGATCGAGGTTTTTTACCGAGGACCTATGGGCGGAAGCGCCCGCTGGGTCGTGTTTTGGTTTGTGGTCGCGATCGTTCTGGTGTCGCGCATCGCGATTGAGAAATCTTCGGAACACGCCGCTTTGTACGGACTCGCACTCGCGGCGGCGGTTTGGATTTATCTGATTAGAATGTCCCCATCGTATCTGTTCAGCATGGTGCTGCTCGCAATTGTCTGGTTTTGCGCCCATAAGCTGGTCTGGGATTGCACGTTGATCGATGACGACGTGGACGCCTCTGGGGAAGGATTGCTCCAAAAATCGGCGGTTAAGGCGCCGGGGCGATGGGTGGTTTATTTTTCGCTGGCCGCGCTGCCTTTGTTCGGGATTGGACAGGTTTTGCTCCCTGCGAGCGCCAAGGGATCGCATCGGCTGGGACTGGCGTTTCTGTTTGTTTATATGGCGGCGGCGCTGGGATTGCTCGTTACGACTAGCTTCCTCGGTTTGCGCCGTTACTTGCGGCAACGTTATTTGCGAATGCCTCCTTCGATTGCCCTGGCGTGGGTAAAGTTCGGTGGTGGCATCGCGATGATCATTCTGATCGGTGCATTGTTTGTTCCGCGTCCAGGAGCAAATGTTTTTTGGAGCGCGGTACGGCAACAGGCGGACTATCGATTGCGTCAGGCTAGCCGGTACGCCGCCGCCAAAAACCCACATGGCGAAGGCGAAGGACGAACCGGGAATGACACCGGGACGACCAAAAACCAGAACCAGGCAGACGCCAATTCAGGTCCGCGGAAGGAATCCGCGTCCGGGACGCCCGAGTCCGGCCAAGGGCGGCCGATTCCGAAACCAAGCCCTTTGCCCGTGGACGCCGCCGCCCACATTTATGCGTTGCTGCGAACGGCATTGCTGGCGGGGGCGGCTTTGCTTGCGTCCTGGTGGTTGGCGCGCTGCCGTTTTTTATTGTTGGAAATGTTGCGTTCCTGCATGGCTGCTGTCCGGGATTTCTTCCGTCAGCTTCTCGACCTGGTTCCGGCGCGAAAGCCCGTGAGACCGCAAGGGCCGGAGGCGCCGATAAAGCGGCAGAGGCCATTGTCTGAATTCAAGAACCCCTTTTTCGCGGATAAAGAGCACGCCCGTCCACCTGAGGAGATTATCCTGTACACTTATGACGCCCTCCAGGCCTGGACTCAGGAACAGGGAACAGAGCCGCACCCAGAGGAAACCGCGCGGGAGTTTTGCCAGCGGGCGTCGGAACAGTTGCCGGAATTGGCCGGGCCCTTGCGCCATCTCTCATTCCTTTACGCACATGTGGCGTACGGGGAGCATTTGCCCGCTGATTCCAATCTCGAACCGCTCGCCGAAATCTGGCGGCGGCTGACATGGCATTAGACTGAGAGATTGACGGCACGCGCATTTCACTTTTCACTCAGCAATCCGCTGGCGATAACTGTCCAAATCCTCTTGTGTGACCTCCTCGGCGGGCACTAACTTATAATGTCTTTCGGCGCTTATCCGAACCGTTCCGTCTGCCTGCTCAAATTCGAAGAGCGCAATTATACCGCCATCCATAAACAGTGCGCCCAAGGGCCTGCAGATCAGTTTGGGGAATTTATTGGCGCACACGGCAAAATCCTGTTCAATCTGAACGACGTTCAATTTATCGCTGCCACCTTTGGCCTGAACCGGGAAAATGTAATGGGCCCCCTTTTTATCCAGGCCAACGTAAAGTTCATCGATCTCTACCTGTCCCATGCCGGGAACTGTTGTGCGCAGGTGGTTTTGCAATGAATAACAGGTCACGCCGGTGAACACGTCAACCAGGCGATTGTAACGAAGGCGCGCGAGCAATGCTTGCTCATCACCGAACGCGTATTTCGCGATAATGCCCGGTGTCGCGTCTGGAACTTTTGTAATCGCCAGATTCTGGTTCGGATGAATGGGACGGTCCGCAACCAGGGCCAGCCGATATTGTCCCTTTCCGACCGGTCGGATGATCCACGTTTGGCCTTTGCCAGCCTTTTCTTGAATACTTTCAGGCAGGTCTGTTCGATACCGAAAACTGTAAACTAAATCGCCCAGATTTTTTGGCGCTTTGATTCGTAGCTTCCGCGCCACAGTTTCAAATTCTTCACGTTTAAAGTCCACCACAGTCGTCCCGGGCACGAACCTGCTCGAAAATATTTTCTCGATGATTGCGGAGTACCGATTCTTTTGCCTCATATCCCTACTTTTAGCCATTCTTACTCTGAGGCCAACGAAGGACCACAACTTCCTCACGCAGCTGCTCTTTCGTGGCAGTTGATAGGCGAGTGCGGAATAAATCCAAACTGACGACTTCGTAGCCCAGCGATTCGGCGATGCCCGCCAAAAGTTGTCCGGTGCGAATCATTACCCGCAGATAGGAGGCCTGATCACCCACAACATAGGCGAGTTGAGCTCCGGGCCGAAGCACCCGGCGCAATCCAGCGAGATGGCGGGCCATCCCGCCAAAGTAAAGTTTGGTCACCCGTGCGTAAAGCCGCTCAAAACCAGAGTCCTTGTTAAGCTCGATGCGTCGTTTTTCAATAGCATTGGCAATGCTGTCAATTTGCGGATGCCCGGCTACGAGAACATCATCCGTATCGGCCTTGTAAACGCCCCGCGTATTCGATCTGAGCATTTGCTTCTTAAGACTGCGTAACGCTTCCTTGGATTGTATAAACCCTAATAACACCGATTCGAGGCGGGTTGTCCGAGTGTAATCCTTTTCATTTGGATAAGGGGGAGATGTGATAACGGCATCGACCGAATTGGGAGGCAACATCGGCGCGCCCTCCCGCGCGTCCGCCTGGTAAACGGTTGCTCTGGCCCCGTCCATTTTGCCCAAAATTTCCATGTCCTGTGCCATTGCTCGGACGCCGTCCAGCCACAGAGCAATTACCGGAGCGTCGAATTTGGCTGGTCCCACTCCGACTTCAGGGCCGAAATGCAGGTTGCTGATTCCGTTCACGAGCGCTGCCGCCAATGCAAGACGCTCATGGTTGCTGAAATTGTCGTTATGATGTTCCCGCAGAGCTTCGAGAAGAACGAGTGTCTTGTGCAACGGGATTGGGCTGATCGAATTAGTCAATAATAAATCGGAAACTTCCTCGGGCAGTGAGAGCAGTCTAACGTTTAATCCGGTCGGGTGCTCGAAAAGGCGATACGTGTCATTATCGGAAAGGCCATCCTTTTCCAGTCGCCGGTTCGCAGTATCAGCAACCATCAGCGCATGGGATAGAAGTTTCCATGGGGAGACGTCCCATTGAAGTTTCGTTTGACTGGCAAAAAAGGCCACCGGATTAGCTTCCAATCCAAAGGAGGAAATACCGAGCTTCTTGCATTCGACGGGCGTCGTTCCCGTGCCACAAAACGGATCCAGTACTTGATGACTTGAGGTCAATCCAAATTTGGCTATGTACTCACGAACCAAATGGGGAGGGAACGAAAGCACAAATCGATACCACTGATGTGCCGCGCGATCTCCGGATTTAAGCTTGTTGTCTTCGCGCGGAGCTTTGTCGATACGGCCGCTTCTTTTTTTTCCCACAGGAGGGACGCGCGAAATAGCTGGCTCTTGGACGAACATTATTTTCAGTGAGCTTAATAATCAATTATTTGCCCGCACTCAAACTAAAAACAGAAATCGGACATCGTTTCTCCAGCGGGCGACCTCAATGGGTCTGGGGAAATCAGGAATACGAATGAGCGGCGGGATTTGCGGCCCGGGCGTAGGAGGAGCGGATGCGGCGCAGATTGTAGAGGGCTTGTTCCAGCAGAACTTTCTTCTCTTCGGCCTGCCGCTTGCGGGCGGCGAGCAAATCACTGTTGCGCGTCTCGAGGGAAAGAAGTTTGGCGACTTCGTCTCGGAATGGCCGGGACTTGGCTTCTTCGGGCTTGGCGTTTTTCCATTTCTCGATCGCTTTACCGAGGGTCTCACGCAAGGCGGCCTTGGCTTCCTGCGTTTTGCGAAGCGCCGGCCAATCGCCCGCGCGGATGGCTTGATTTTCCGCGTGAGTCATCTCCAGCCAGCGCTTGAGGATTGCTGCGATATGCTGGCGGAGGTCCATAATCAAGATCGGTTAAGCGGCGGCCGCTTGCTGGGCCTGCATTTCTTCAAGGTACCGGGCTTCGCCTCCGTTACGCAGCATTTCGGCCCAACTGTTGCGGAGGACGCGCAAGTGCTTGATGGTTTCCTCGATGGGTTCTTTGGTTTTGGCGCGATTGGCGTCGCGAAGGCGGCGGTAGAGATAATTGTAAAGGCGTCGGAAATTGGCGGAAACTTCCCCCCCGGCTTGCATGTTGAGCGAGGCGTTCATCTCGTGAATGATGGCTTGCGCGCGGAGGATGTTGTTGCTGATGGTTTGATTGAAAAGCGCGGGGTCGGTATGGGAAAAACCGGCGATTGCCTTTTCCGAAAAACCGATGGCGCCATCATACAACATCAATACCAATTGGCCGGGCGTCGCGGTTTGAGTGGCGACTCTGCGATAGGATTCCCAAGGCTTATTGCGGGGCATCATAGGAACGAAATTGCTGGGCTTACCAGTTTTCCGAGGAGAGGTTTAACGCGAGATGCTGGGCGACCGAGCCGAGCACCGATGACGACGGATAGCTGGAATCGGCGATGAGGGACGTGGCTCGTTGGACGACGTCCGGGCGGCTGGCCGGGAGGTTTTGCAATGAGTCCTCCAAGGCGGACGCGTTTGTTAGCGAAAGACGATCCGAAGGCATTTGTTGTGCGGGCGCTGGGCGCGAGGCCGGTATGCCTGCGTTTACGCCGGTTGTGCTCAGATTTGAATTGATTTCCATAAATTGGGCAGCTCCTTAAATCGACTGCCACTTATATATCGGCGCGTCATCAA
Organism: Verrucomicrobiia bacterium; assembly: GCA_036268455.1. Classification (GTDB taxonomy): domain Bacteria; phylum Verrucomicrobiota; class Verrucomicrobiia; order Limisphaerales; family Palsa-1400; genus DATAUD01. The sequence continues at coordinate 5,535 of DATAUD010000026.1, read as the reverse complement.
ACTACTTTAGGGGTGAATGGTGGCCTTCGAGAACGGATGGCCGTTGTATTTCAACGTTATGGGTGCGACCTTTGTCCAAGAGGGATGGCGGTCAATTTCAGCAAATTAAGCAGGCGCCGGTTTCTGCTTCTCGCGGTCCTGGCATCACCAGCGGCGGTTTGCGCTGATGCTAAATGGATTGAGCCACACTGGGTCAAAGTGCGGACCATAAAACTGGCTGCGGAGACACCATCACACAGGATTGTCCATATTACGGACATCCACCACAAAGGCGACCGCGCTTATTTCCAATCGGTTGTGAGCCAAGTGAATAGCTTGTCGCCTGACGCCGTTTGTTTCACGGGCGACCTGATCGAACGAAAGCGGTTCGCGCCGGAGGCTCTGAGCATCCTCAAGGGGATTAAATCACCGCTTTACGGTGTGCCGGGCAATCACGATTTTTGGAGCGGGGCCAGTTTTGCCGATTTTAGAAAGACGTTCGAAGAGAGCGGTGGGGCGTGGTTGATGGATTCACAAACAACGACCGCCGACGGCAAAATCCAAATCAGCGGAGCGACTTGTTTGCGGGGGACGCCAACTTATTTTGCTCCAAGGGCCGGGATGAAAAATATTTTGCTCCTGCACTATCCGTTGCTGGCGGACAGGGTCAAGAACACGTTTGACTTGATGCTGGCCGGGCATTCGCACGGAGGGCAGGTGCGGATTCCGTTTTACGGGGCGTTGATCCTGCCGTATTGGGTGGGCCGGTTCGACCTTGGCATGTTTCACCTTCCGGCGGGGCCGCTTTATGTCAACCCTGGGATTGGATGGCTTGGAACGCCGGTCCGCTTCAATTGCCGCCCGGAGATTACGGTGTTCGAGATTTGAGAGTTTTCAACAATAGACCAGGAGCAACTGGGAGATGGGGTTGATTCTGTTGTAGTTGTGAAGTTTGTCGATGTAGGTGGCGGTTAGCCGCTGCCCGTCGGGGATCAGCAACATGCCGTTTTCGCTGTAAATTCCCTCGGCAAGGACCATGCCGGGTTGCAAATCTGTCAGTGTTACGGCCCGCTGTTTACCAGGAACGACGATTTTTGGCAGGGAACGGAGGAAAATGCGGACGGCGTCGGGATCAAATGACGAGCCGCTGCCCTGGCTGATCATTTCAGTCGCGTTTCGTGGGTCCAGGTTGCTTTCGGCGTGGGCGACGGCGACGCCGAGCAATCGCGCCAGCCAAGGGATGTTCGCGCCGCGCAGGCGGTCGGGATAGCCGGTGCCATCAAAGCGTTCGTGATGGGCGCGAATCGTGGGGCCGACGTCTTTCAATTGGTGCACGAACGCGGCGAGTTCCTGGCCGAGAATGGGATGCTGATGGATCAATCTCCATTCGGGTTCTGTCAACTTGGCGGGTTCGTCCTGCCAGCGTTTGATGATCTGGCGCGGGACGCCGACGAGGCCAATGTCATAAATGAGGCTGCTGATTTCCAGCGTCTGCTTTTGTTCGGGGGTCAATTCCACGCTGGAGGCCATGGCCGCGCACAAGGCTGAAACCCTGCGGGCCTGGCTGCCGAGGGTTGGATAAAAGGTGCGCATGGTTTGCACGCACAATTCAACGGAGCGCCGGAGGTTTTCCTCCTGGTTGCGCGCAAATTCCTGCAATTGAGTGTTTTGCTCGGCGACGCGGGCGACCTGGGACTCAAGGTTTTTGTTGAGATGGTTGAGCTGCTCGTTCATCGCCTGGGTGGTGGCTTGCAGGCGGGCGTTATTGGAAATCAGTTCGTGGCGCTGGACGGCGTTTTTGACGGTCGCCAGCAATTCCTCGCGCAACCACGGCTTGACAATGAAACGGTAAATCTCGCCCTTGTTAATCGCGTCGATGACTGTGGCCAGACTCAGGACGGCTGTGATCAGAATGCGGGTGGCGTCGGGCTGGATTTCACGGACTTGGGCAAGAAATTCCAGACCTGTAACCATGGGCATTTGCTGATCGCTGATAACGACGGAAAAGGCCTGCTCGCGCAAGACGCTCAACGCATGGATGGCGTGGGGGGAGGCGACGACGTTGTAGCCTTCGCGCAAGAGCGTGTCGCGCAACGCCACGAGCACGATTTCTTCGTCGTCAACGATAAGAATCGGTCGCGATGCTTCGGTTAATGGATTTGACGGCGAGGACATGGGTCTCACTTGGTTTCATCAAAAAAGGACTTCAGTTTCAGCAGCATATCGGCTTCTGAAAGGTCGGGGGTTAAGAGCAAATCCACGCTTTTAAAGACCTGGCCGTCCAAGTCATCCTGGTTGCCGCCCGCGAGTTTCAAAACAAGCCTGACATCTTTTTTTTGCTGGCGCAATTCACCGGGGAGAGACTTGAGCGCGGGATCGTGGGGTTCGGCGAGGAGCAGGATTCCCGCGAATTGGTAATCTGAGGATTGCAGGAGGTCCGCCATATTGTCATCGGCGGCGGGCACCACGACGTAATAATTATGGGAACGGAGTAATTCGGCGGTTTTGTCGAGCATCTCGCCGGATTGTCCCAAGAGCAGGAGGCTTTTGCGGTCGAGCCGCGTTCGGCGGGCGGCTTCCTCGATCCGGCTGGATTCAGAGAAATCCGCCTCGGGGAGCCACAATTGGAAGCTGGTGCCAACGCCTTCCTCTGACATGACGGAAATGGCCCCCTGATGCTTCTCGATGGCGATGCGGGCGTTGTAAAGACCGAGGCCGGACCCCTTGGCTTTAGTGGTAAAAAAGGGATCGAAGATGGAGCCAAGGTGCCGGTTTTTGATGCCGCTGCCGGTGTCCTGAATAGTAAGTGAGATGCACGGCAGGCGGGGAACGACGCCTCTCATGTTTTCCAAAGCGGGAAGGACTTCGTGGCGCGAAGTCCGCACGGTGAGCCGTCCGCCTTGCGGCATGGCGTCGGCGGCGTTGAGCATCAAATTGATGACGACTTGGCGGAATTCCACAACGTCCAAATACGCGGGAAGCTGCGCGGCAGCCAATTCGGTGACGACGTGAATTCGGCGCGGAAGGATTTTCGTGACCAACTCCACAAGGTCATTGGCAATGTCGTTGAGGTTGTGGTAATTGCGCTCGCCGGTCTGGCCAAGGTGCAGATTGATCATGCGCTGGACCAATTGGCTGGCTTGCAGGGAGCTTTTCTTGATGAGCGACAATCCCTCGTAAAAGGGGTGTTCGGGATTGAGGCTGCTCAAAAAGGATTCGCTCAAAGAATGGACGCCCGCGATAATGTTTGTAAAATCGTGCGCCATGCCGAGGGTCAGCACGGCCAGCGTTTCCTTCCAGGCCGCCGTGGACAGGCGTTTTTCCGCGATGGTCTGGCGGGTGACATCGAGCCAGACCACTTCGTAACCGAGCAGCAAACCGCTCTGGGAGATCGCGGGCTGCCGATGCTCCAAAATATAAGCGACACGGCCGGTGTTGGCGTGGCGGATGCGGTACGTATTGGTGACGGCCGCTCCGGTTGAAACAGAGCGCTTGAATTGCTGCTGCAATTCCGACGCGTCGGACTCATGGACCAGGTCCCAAAAACGGCCGCGGTTGCTTGACCAATCGCCGGCGTCCAGTCCGGTCAGTTCCTTGATATTTGGGCTGGCGAATTGCAGGCTGAAATCGGGGCGCTGGCTGAAAATCACACAAGGCCATCGGCGGGTGAGCCCCTCGAGGCGGGCCTCGGCGCGCAAGAGGCGGACGAACATTTCGCGCCGGGCGGCGTCGTTGCTCAAGTGTTCGTCCCAAATGCCCTCCTCCAATTCCGCGAGGGGCGGCAGGGTGGAACTGAGCCGGGCAAAAATGTTCTGCGGCGCGCGAACAATCTCCAATGTGAACCATTGGGAGGGATGCGAATCGCCCAACGACAATTTGAGGTTGAGCCGGTCGAAAGGCCGGGCGCTTTGCCGGACGGCGGCAAGGGACTCCCGCCATTCTGGAGAGAGGCTGGCCAGGGTATCCCAGAACGATTGGCCGACAAGCGAATCGAGTCCTTTTTCCAGCCAATTGGCGAGAGGCTCGTTGGCCATGAGGATCAGGCCATTTGAATCAAGGGTTGCGATGCCGCCCTCAAGCCAGGATTTTGGCATGGAACACTCGAGGGGGTTTTTAGACTTTGGACCAGCTGTGAGATCGGCTTGCACTTCGATTTTATAATTTGAGGCAACCAGAATATTCATTCCGCCCCGCAAGGCAAGAAGACAAAAACTGCTTGAACGTTCGGTGCGCTCTCCCGCCCTCCGCCAAGCCGCACCGTTAGCGCAGGCCCAGCCAATTCTTGGCAGCGACTTCCACTTGTTCAAGTGTTGCTGAATCGAGCACGCCCAAATTGCGAACAAGCTTGGCGATTGGAACACCGCCTAAGCCTTGGGCATCGAATACGCCCGCCTCAAATCCGCGAGCTTGGTGAGTGACTTCAAATCGTGTGCCGCGAACCAGGGTGGTGCGAGGAACGTAAGTCACCACAGCACGTTCATGGTCCAGAAAGGCAATGCTCAAAATAACGGCAGGGCGGGTCTTTTGTACCATTCCCAAGTCCACCAGCCAGATCTCGCCACGCCTGGCTGCCGGCATTACGACTTCGCCCCTTCTTCGTGGTCGTAAAGAGAAAATATTTCGGCTGAGGCGTTGACCATCTGCTGATATTCGTCCAGCCAAGCTGCGAGTTCTTTCACCTCAGCAGGCGAGAGCTTTTTCAATGGCCGATTCAATTTCCGCAATGCCATGAAGCATCCAAAAACTCCCGATTCCGCTCTCCACCGGAATTTTCTCCGCCAACTCCAAAGGCTCTGGCCCGCCATTAAAGGCTCCCTGGCGGAAATCCGCAAACCTTGCATCCGGCCCAACTGTCCTGCCTGCGCCCGCGGCGACAAGCATCCGGCATTCATCCTCTCTTTCACCGACAAAGGACGCCGCCGCTGTATGCATGTGCCGGCGGAGCTGGCCCCGCGGTTACGGCAGGCCTTGAGCAACGGCAAGGCCCTGGAAGAATTGATCTGCCAACTGGGACCTGAACTGTTGCGCCAATACCGCAAGCAGCGTGACGCCCCAACCCCGCAATAAACCCTGCGAAATTCCAAACCACCCATTGCCCTGGGCGCCTGAAAAAGCAGTTGGTGATCGACCGGCTGCAACAAGAAATCGTTCGCCTCAAAGCTCGTTTGCGCCGCCAGGAACGGACCGCCAAGGAAGGGCCCTTTGGCTCCTCGACTCCGTCGGCTAAAATCCCTCTCAAGGCCAGCACGACGCCGGAAAGCTCGGACGTCATTCGCTATGAACTGGAGCAATGCGACCGCAGCCACTGTCAGCGCACCTTCACCGCCCGGCCGGCCGGGGTTTTTGCCAAAGGGCTTTTCGGCGACAGATTGCTGGCCCATCTGGCTCTGGAGCATTGCGCGCAAGGATTTTGGGGGTGGATCGTTACAACGGTTACAATCGGGCGCCGTGTCGGCTCCAATACTGCCATGCCCACCTGTTGCGCGAGGTCCAGGATTTGGGCAAGGAGTTTCCAGAGGTCAGCGAGGTGTTGCGGTTTGTTGCCCGTTTGGCTCC
>DATAUD010000025.1:0-104991 GCA_036268455.1 Verrucomicrobiia bacterium | reverse complement strand
GGTTTATGAAACATCGCCGCCTCGTGCGCCATTATGAAGTTAAGACGGCCCACGCCGAGGCTTGGCTGCACATTACCATGATCGGAGTTATGCTGCCCAGACTGGCTTAATCGTATGTCCATGATTTTTCAGACACGCTCTCAAAGCCCCCATTTGAGTCAAGGGCGGAGGCCCAAAAACGCTGATCGTAACCTGAATGTTACGTCGTGGAATGTTACAGGATTGTCACACAATGTTCGTTGATCTGTCATGCAAGCCCGGTATCAAATGGCCGCTCAACAACGAACGGTTATGCATTTTAAAAATCAATTTGCGGGGTTATTGGCGGCGGCGGCGAGCCTGGCCTTGGTCGCAACAGCGAGCGCCCAGGTTTCCGCGGACGCGATTCTGGATAAGTTGGTGCAAAAAGGGGTTCTCACAAAGGACGAGGCCACAGAACTTGAAAAGGAATCCGAGAACACCAACGCGATGAAACAAGCGGGAACGCAATTCAAGATCAGCAAGGTCATCAAAAGCGTCGAGTTGTTTGGCGATCTCCGAATGCGCTATGAAAACCGCTCGGCTAAGATCGGGCCGGAAGGCGGACAGTACGCTGGGTCTTATGATGTCGCCAACCGGTTCCGTTATGCGGTGCGCCTGGGACTTCGAGGCGACCTTGCGGATGACTATTATTACGGGTTGCGGTTCGAGACTTCGCCAAACGAACGCTCGCCCTGGAACACATTCGGCAATGCAAGCGGCGGACAATCCCCTTATTACGGGCCGTTCAGCAAGGCGAACAATTACGGCGTTTTTATCGGGCAGGCGTACCTGGGTTGGCGGCCGCTTCCGTGGCTGGACGTCGAGGTAGGCAGGGTGCCGCAACCGCTTTATACGACATCCATGGCCTGGGATTCCGACTACACGCCTGAAGGCGCGGTGGAAAAGGTACATTTCACGCGCGGCCCAATCGAATTTTTTGGGAATTTGGCGCAATACATATACCAGGACACAACACCCGCAAGCGCTGAGGCGGTAGAGGGAGGAACACCCGCGTATAGCCTGGGAGACTTTTCCGATCATAATGCCTATTTGATGGCCTGGCAGGTAGGAGGGGTTTATCACCTCGATACGAATATCTCATTCAAGGTTGCCCCCGTCTTTTACAACTATGTGGGACATGGCAACCAAAGCGCGGGATTTTATGGCCCGTTCGTGGGGCAGGGAATCAATGGGTTTACGTTCAATACAAATTCCAGCACCGGGTCCAGTACGCTCCCCGGCGGGACGGGCGCCTCTTCCGTGCCTCCGGGTTACGCGCTGCCAGGCGCCAACTTTGGAAGCTACAACCAGACGGGAATCAATAATCTTGCCATCCTTGAAATTCCGATGGAGTTGAACTTCAAAATGTACAACCTGGATTTCAAATTGTTCGGCGATTACAGCCTCAACCTTGAAGGCGATGATCGCGCGCGCGCGGCGTATAACGCGGGTGAGGCGATTTGGAGTTCGCCGCAAAACACCAGCACGACTCCCACGCCGAACCCTTTCCCCGGCGGGGTCCAGCTTGGCCAGGACCAGGCGATGCAATTTGGCGTGGCGGTGGGAAACAATCTGGGCCTGGTCTATGGCCAAATGGTGAAGAGGGGCACTTGGGAGGCACGGTTTTATTGGCAGCATGTCGAACAGTACGCGCTGGACCCAAATCTCATCGACTCAGACTTTTTTGAAGGTCGCGGGAACATGCAAGGATTTTACTCGGCGCTTGCTTACAGCCTTACCGACGGGATGATCGCGACGGTGCGCTATGGCTGGGCCGAGCGGATCAACGACCAGCTTGGCACAGGCGGTTTCAACGCGGATTTACCTTTGCCGAATCCTGTCAATAAGTACCAGGTCTTGCAGATGGATTTGACCTGGAAATTCTAATTTGCTCAGGCAATAGAACTGTCAGTTTTCCCCGCCCGTTATGCGCGCGAGGTATTCGAATGAATAAATGCCCGTGGCATGGCCGTCGGCCCAAACGGGGGTGATGCCGTAGCCGCCGACGCTGGCGATTCGTGTCAGTTGAAAGGAGCGGGGTGACAGAGGAGCGTCGGGGCCTTTGTGCAGGTTTCCCATGACATCGCGTTCTCCCGCGCAACCCGCGCAAGGGCAGGCGCGCCGCAGGTTTTCGAGCGTGATGAAGCTCTCCGTGCCATCGTCCCATTTGATAGCCAGTTCCGTCCCAATGATTTGCAAATCCGCCGGACGCATGGCCCAAATTAAACGGGCGCCGCCGAGAAGGAAACGCTGAATTCTAATTGCGTTTTTTGTTCTCGCTCCTTAACCTCTGGCTCCGACCGCAAGGGCGGCCCCAGACACGGTGCTTTTATGATTGCGACACAAATTCGGCAGAAGGACGCTTTGTTTTATTTCGCCTCGTATTCTTCGGAACAATTGCTCGAGCGCGTGCGGTTTATCAGCCGCTTTTATGACGAAGGCGCGCAAATCCAGCCGGAAACCATCGACGCACAGGATGACGTGGCGACGTTCATCTCCAAAATCGAACGCAGCGACAAGGCGTTCCAGCGCGAGATGTCGCGTTCCAAGGTGAAGGCGATTCGCAATTTTTACGAGACGGCGATCTCGCAACCGCCGATTCCCGGGACGGTCCTTCTTTTTACGCCGCAGAAACTGCGCTTTGAGGCGTGGAGCGATGGATCGGGCGTGGGGCGGTTGCAGGAGCCGGAGGAGAAATTTCTTATAATTGACGGGCAGCACCGGATGGCGGCGCTGCAATTTTTCATGCGCACGCACCCGGAGGAGGCGCGGAATATCTCGGTGCCGTGTATTATTTTCGACGGGCGCAGCGAGGATTTTGCGACGGAGATGTTCGTGATCATCAATTCGACGCCGACGCGGATCAACAAGAGCCATTTGATTGATCTTTATGAGCGGGTTTCGTGGGCGGAACCGGACCGTCGGTTTGCGGCGCACATCTCCGAAATGCTTTACAACGAATCGGACAGCCCGTTGCGCTACCGCATCAACCGGCTGGGGGGCCGCAGCAAGCAGGAGAAGTGGATTTTGCAGGCGGAGCTTTTCAATGAAGTGCATCGCTGGACGCGTCAGGCGTGGAGCCAGATTGAGAAGGAGGGGGCGGACAAGCGGCTTGCGGGGCGGTATTATGAGGTGGCGCGCGATTTTCTGAAAGCGGCGGCGGAAGTCTGGGGCGAGGCGTGGGGAAGTTCGGCATATATGGTGACCAAGCCTGTGACGCTTAAGGCGATGCTCCGGGTTTGCGCGGATCTTTCGGCGGCCGACACGGAGCCGGCGGAGGGTCGCCCAGCGCGATGGCGCGAACGGCTTGCGCCATGGGCGGAACAGGCGCGGGAGTTCCGCAATGAAGGGTTTTACGAACGGTTTCCCGCCAAAGGCCAGGTGGAGCGCGTTTCGCGAATTCATCGGGAACTGAATCGGCTTTCGGGCGTCGCATCGCGGTCTTCGCGGAAGGGTTGATGCGATAATTTGAACGGCCTGCGATCCGAAAACGTCGAATCTCCTTGAATCTTATGAACGAAACTACGAATCCGACAACTCGTCGCGAATTTTTGAAAACAACGGGCAAGATCGCCGCCGTCTCGGCCTTTGCGGGAATGACGGTCCCCTACGTCCACGCCGCGGGCAACGAGACGCTGCAAATCGCCCTTATTGGCTGCGGCGGACGCGGCACGGGCGCGGCCGCCAATGCCATGAACGTCAAGAACGGCCCCGTGAAGTTGGTGGCAATGGCGGATGTTTTTCAGCATCGTCTCGACACCAGCTATGACGCCCTGAACCATCAACATGCCGATATGATGGATGTTCCAAAGGAGCGGCAATTCATTGGGTTCGACGCCTACAAACATGCGATGGATTGTCTCAGGCCGGGAGACATTGCCATTTTCACCACGCCGCTGGCGTTTCGGTGGGTTCATTTCACCTATGCAGTCGCAAAGGGATTGAACGTGTTTATGGAGAAGCCGCTGCTGGCGGACGGTCCGTCGGCGCGCAAAATGTTGAAGCTGGCCGAGGAGGCATCCGCAAAGAATCTCAAGGTGGGCGTAGGGTTGATGTCGCGGCACAGTCGGTCGTTGCAGGAATTGCAGCAGCGCATCCAGGACGGGCAAATCGGCGAAGTGATTCTGATGCGGGGCTACCGGATGGCTGGACCGCTTGCGGCGTGTTTCACGGAAAAGTGGCCGGGAAGTCCGAGCGAACTGCTATGGCAGATTTCTGTTTTTCACAGTTTCATCTGGGCCAGTGGCGGCCTTTTCAGCGATTTCTATATCCACCACATCGATCATTTGTGCTGGATGAAAAATGCGTGGCCAATCAAGGCGCAAGCGTTGGGCGGGCGGCATTACCGGAATACGCCGGAAGGAATTCCGCTGGTTGACCAGAATTTTGATTCTTACTCGGTGGAATACACGTTTGATGATGGCACGAAGATGTATATGGACGGGCGTTGCGTGGCGGGTTGCAACGACATTTATTCGAGCTACGCCCACGGCAGCAAAGGGCTGGCTATCGTCGCTCACGACGGCGATTGCGGGATGCCTTCGAGCATTCACAGCAGCCAAATGCCGGACCGATCCAACACGCTCTGGCAATCCAAGGTCAAACCGGATGAGCGGAATCCTTACGATAACGAATGGAATGACCTCGTGGACGCGATCCGCGCGGACAAGCCTTATAACGAAGTTCCGAGGGGAGTCCAGGCGAGTGTCGTGACCTCGATGGGGCGGATGGCGGCGCATACGGGGCAGGAAATCACGTATGACCAGATGCTGAACCACGAGGACGTGTACGCGCCGGGAATCGAGAATTTCACAATGGATTCGCCGGCGCCGGTGCGGGCGGACGCGGATGGCAAATATCCCGTCCCCATGCCCGGAATCATCATCCACCACGAATACGATGTGGACAAAGCGAGGGGCTAGGGCCGATTCGCTGCCCGCCGCTTTGCTCCGCGCGCGCCTTGTTCCGCGTCATTTTCCATCTGGACATGGATGCGTTCTACGCGTCCGTTGAGCAGCGCGATCATCCGGAACTTCGCGGCAAACCCGTGATTGTCGGGGCGGCGCCAATGCAGCGCGGGGTTGTTTGCGCGGCGAGTTACGAAGCCCGCAAATTCGGCGTGCGCTCCGCCATGCCGGCCGCGACCGCGGGGCGGCTTTGTCCCAGCGGCGTTTTTGTGCGTCCGCGGATGGATCGCTACAAGGAGGAATCGCGGGAAATCATGCGGATCGTCTCCGCCACAGGCGCGATTGTGGAACAGATGTCCATCGACGAGGCTTACATCGATTTCTCCGCCATTTGCCAGGCCGAAGACGCGGATGCGTCGTTGCTGCGGGCGCTTCCTTATGCACACGGTTTGAAAGAACGCATCCTGACGGAAAGGAAATTGACGGCAACAATCGGCGTCGCGGCGAACAAGCTGCTTTCCAAGATTGCGAGCGACCACCACAAACCCGACGGTCTCACGCTCATTTCTGAAACAGACAAGGCGCAATTCCTGCGGCCGTTATCGGTGCGCTCGCTTTATGGAGTCGGGAAAGTCACTGAGCAGGTGTTGCTTCAGGGGGGAATCCGCACCGTGGGAGACTTGCAGGATTACACTGGCGACTTGCGCGCGCTCGTCGGGTCGTTCGGTCCCACGCTGAGGCAATTTGCGCGAGGCCAGGACGACCGGCCATTGCACCTGGGCGATGAGATCAAAAGCATCAGCGGCGAGGAAACTTTTCTCAAAGATACCGATGACCGGAAGGTGCTTCGGGCTTGTTTGCGCACACAGGCGGAGGATGTTTCCGGGCGGCTGAAGCGCCGGCGATTGGGCGCGCACACGGTGCAAGTAAAGGTGCGCTACGGCGATTTCACGACGTTGACCCGGCAGATCACGGTCGAAGATCCATTGACCGAGGCGGCGGATATTTATCGGCTCGGATGTTTTCTTCTCGGGCGGGAAAGATTGGTGACAAGGCCGCTGAGGTTGCTGGGGTTGGGCGTTGCGAACTTACGCGAACCAGTGGCGCAACAATTGGTGTTGCTGTAGGTAGTGCCCTAATTTGAATCCTCCCAGTTTGATTTCTCCGTTTTCAAATCCATTCTCCAGAAATTTATGGAAATTCTGGCGGAAAAACAACATTTGACCGGTCACGGCGGCCAATGCCATGCTTTATACAATCGGCATTCCTTTATGAGCCAATTAGACAGTGAATCATTGAATAATGCTTTTAAGAGTTGGAAAACATCTCGTCTTCCCGACGCGAAAGAATCAGATGCGTTTGAGGTTTTTACCGCCGAGCTAATCTTGAAAGATGCCGATTTATCGGATGCAGAAATTCAGTCCGGTATCGCTGGTGACGGCGGTGTCGATGGATTCTTCTTCTTCATCGACCGTGCGCCAGTCCTGTCCGACGACTTTGTTCCAAGTGCGTCTCTCAACGCACAACTCGACATTATCCAGTCCACCCTTACAGCAGGATTTGATGAAGGGAAAATAGACAAGCTGGAAAAATTTTGCCGCTATTTGCTGGACTGGGAGGATTTGAGCAGCAAAAAAAACCTTCGACAGACTGCGAAGGAACATATGATGCGATTTCGCACAAAGTACACAAATATGCTGCAAAATTCTCATGCCTTGGTAGTCAATCTGCATTACGCTTCCAGAAGCGATCATGCGCCATCTTCAAATGTCTTACTGCGCGTAGAAGAATTAACGAAATACATTAAAAGCAAATTGGCAATGGCTGTTGTCAATTTTAAACCGTGGGGATGCCAGCAACTAATGGTCTCTCAACGAGCAAATCCAGAAAAAATAGTTACCTTGGAAAAGGTAAAGGATTTCAGTACGTCTGATAATTCCGTAGTTTGTTTGTGTACTGTGGCCAATTATGCAAAATTTCTGGATAATGGCTCTGGTGAACTTCGGACGTGGATGATGGAGCCAAACGTCAGAGATTATCAGGGCAGCAATAAGGTAAACAAACAGATACGCGAAACCCTAAATAATTCAGTCTGGACCGAAGATTTTTGGTGGCTGAATAATGGGGTTACTATATTGGCGGATGCTTGCTCTGTGACGGGCGACAATGTGACGATTAAAAACCCAGAGGTTGTAAATGGGTTGCAAACTTCTTATGAGGTTTTTAAGGCGAGAGCAAATCCTTCGCTGGCTACTCGCCATTTACTCGTGAAGGTAATTGTTGCTTGACGACTGCAACAATCGAATATGATAAATGCGGTGGAGATGATAAGGCGGCCAAAGGCAGGGATATGGAAAACAGCCTTAAGGCAGCATTATCCAAGAGATACGTTTGATTTCGCGTTGCATACAAGCAATTAACGCGCCCATTCAGATATGTCTTTCCCATTCGTTTTCGCTTTGAGTTTGATTGCCCGATGCTCGGACGGTGTGACCCGTATCCCCAACGTCTCGCTCCCAAAGCCAATGCGCTTACGAATGGAAGCACTGTGATAGCACTGGGGATGAAAGGACGAACTTCGTAACCGTCCTTAAAATCCTGCCCGTTGAATCGCCTATCACGGCGGTCAGAGCGTTGATTGTGGCAGACTCAAAGAAGAGGAAATAAAAATGACCGACTTTTGGCCCCAAATGCTGGCAAGTTATCATAGAGGCGGGGCGATCGGGCGTTTTATAAACGAGCACTCTTGGATATACTTTGTCGTATTAGCCATCGCAATTATGCTCGCAGTCCTTCGGAAATGTCGTCGAGACTGAACACCACCCCAAAAAGGAACTAATGATGTCCAAAATATCCAATTTCAAATTAAGGCACTACCAGCGCGTCTTGACACTGCTTTGCGCGAACCGCATTGTTTTCGTGTGAAGAATAAACACAATTTGTTCGATAGCCTGAAAGAATTTGATGCCGGCAAAGGGACGAAAGGTTCCTATTATTCACTGCCGGCATTGGAAAAGGCCGGCGTCGGCGCGATTTCACAATTGCCTGTCTCGATTCGCATCGTCCTGGAGTCGGTTCTGCGCAATTACGACGGCAAAAAGGTCGCGGAATCCAATGTCCGGGAACTGGCGCAATGGCAGCCCAACGCGCCGCGCACGCAGGAAATCCCGTTTGTTGTCGCGCGGATCGTTTTGCAGGATTTTACGGGAGTTCCGTTGCTGGTTGATCTGGCGGCAATGCGCTCGGCGGCGGTGCGACTGGGAAAAAATCCGAAAATCATCGAGCCGCTGGTGCCGGTTGATCTTGTGGTGGACCATTCGGTGCAGGTGGATTTTTCCGGGACGGCCGATTCCATGGCGCGGAACCTTGATTTGGAATTCAAGCGGAACCGGGAACGGTACCAATTGCTGAAATGGGGGATGCAGGCATTCGAGACGTTCAAGGTCGTTCCACCGGGAATCGGTATCGTTCATCAAGTGAATCTGGAGTACTTGGCAAAGGGGGTTCTTTCCACCAGCGATTCTCTTTATTATCCGGACACGCTCGTGGGCACGGACTCGCACACGACGATGATCAACGGATTGGGAATTGTGGGGTGGGGCGTCGGAGGGATCGAGGCGGAGGCGGGGATGCTCGGGCAGCCTGTTTATTTTCTGACGCCGGACGTTGTGGGAGTTCATTTGACGGGCGCGTTGAAAGCGGGAACGACGGCAACGGACTTGGCGTTGACGGTCACGCAAATGCTTCGCAAAGCGAAGGTGGTGGGCAAGTTTGTGGAATTTTACGGGCCGGGCGCGGCGGCGTTGCCAGTGGTGGACCGGGCAACGATTGCCAACATGGCGCCTGAGTACGGCGCGACGATGGGCTTTTTCCCAATCGACGGCGAATGCGTCGATTACCTCCGCAAGACCGGGCGCACCGATGAGCATTGCGCCTTGTATGAGAATTACTTCCGGGCGCAGGGATTGTTCGGAATGCCGCAGAAGGGCGAAATCAAGTATTCCACTGACCTGGAACTGGACCTGGGGACGGTTCAGCCGAGTGTGGCGGGGCCGAAGCGGCCGCAGGACAGGATTGAATTGAGCCAGCTTAAGCAGGAATTTATCAAGGCATTTTCCAAGCCGGCGACAGAGAACGGTTTTGGAAAAGCGGCGACGGATTTGGGACTGGCGTTTCCGATTGGAGACAATGGGGGGCCGGAACTCAGCGGGGGCAGCCAGGAGCCGGTATCGCGCGAGCGCGCGCTTCGACAGGAAACCAATCCGTTGACCGAATTGGAAATGGCTAACAACCGCCCCACATCGTCATCGCAACACGAAGCGGGTGTATCACCGCACGGGGAGATTCATCACGCGGACGTTCTTATTGCCGCGATTACGAGTTGCACGAATACGAGCAATCCGTCCGTGATGCTGGCGGCGGGATTGCTGGCCAAAAAAGCTTTTGAGGCGGGACTTCGGCCCAATCCGCTGGTCAAGTCTTCCCTGGCGCCCGGCTCGCGGGTGGTGAGCGATTATTTGAACAAGACGGGTTTGCAACCTTATCTGGACAAGCTTGGTTTCAATCTCGTGGGCTACGGCTGCACCACATGCATTGGCAATTCCGGACCGCTGGCCGCGCCCATTGAGGAGGCCGTGACGCAGAACGACGTGATTGCGGCGGCGGTTCTTTCGGGAAACCGGAACTTCGAGGCGCGCGTGCACCAGAACATCAAGGCCAATTTCCTGATGTCGCCGCCTTTGGTCGTTGCGTTTGCGCTGGCGGGGCGTGTGACAATTGATTTGACAACCGAGCCGATTGGCCGGGCAAATGGACGGGAGGTTTTTCTGAAGGACATCTGGCCGAGCCAGCAGGAAGTGCGCGCGGCGATGCAGGCGGCGCTGAAACCGGAGGTGTTTCGCGAGTTGTACCGCGATTTTGTCGCGCAGAACCCGAAGTGGAATGAAATCCCGGCGAGCGTGGGGCAGGTTTACGAATGGGACGCGAAGAGCACTTACATTCAGGAGCCGCCGTTTTTTGAGAATTTCAGTCTGGAGCCGGGAAACATCGCGGAAATCAAGGGCGCCCGGCCGCTGGGGATTTTCGGCGACAGCGTCACCACCGACCATATTTCACCGGCGGGGAGCATCAAAAAGACATCACCGGCGGGGAATTATTTGATGGAGCATGGCGTCAATTTTGTTGACTTCAACAGTTACGGTTCGCGCCGCGGCAACGACAGGGTTATGACCCGCGGCACGTTTGCCAACGTGCGGATTAAAAACCTGATGGCGCCCGGGACGGAGGGCGGCGTGACGAAATTTCAGCCCGGCGGGGAGCAAATGAGCATTTTTGACGCGGCGACGAAATACGCCGGCGCGAAGACATCCCTGATTGTGATTACAGGGCAGGAATACGGGACGGGGAGTTCGCGCGATTGGGCGGCCAAAGGGACGCGGTTGCTGGGCGTTAAAGCGGTGGTGGCGCAGAGCTTCGAGCGCATTCATCGCTCGAACCTTGTCGGGATGGGTGTGTTGCCGCTGCAATTCAAAGAGGGAACGACGGCGCAAACGCTCAAGCTTGATGGAACGGAAACTTACGATGTTTTGGGATTAAACGAGAAGATCAAGCCGCAGCAGGACTTGACGCTTCGCATCACACGCGCGGGGGGAAAATCGGAGGACGTGCCGGTGAAGTGCCGCATTGATACGCCGATAGAAATTGATTACTACCAGCACGGGGGGATTCTGCCTTTTGTGCTGCGGCAACTGGCGAGCGCGAACGGAGGAAAGTCTTAAGCGTTGACAGTAGCCTGGCTTAACTTTGCGCCGCATTGGCTGCAATAATTTGCCAAGCCGGGAGAGAGGGCGCCGCATTCCGGACAGGCCCGCCGCGACCTTTCGTGCCTGTAGTGGATGATGAGGTTGCGGATGTACGGTATCCAGTTGAATACATACGCGAGAATGAAGACGGAGTCGCGCTGATGAAAGAGGGCGTAGGAGAGTAAGATCAACGAACCGAGCAGGCTCAACCACCAAAACAACGCCGGGACCACGACTTGCCTGCGCTTCTCGGTGGCATACCACTGGACAATAAACCGGGAGAAAAAGACGGCGTTGCCCAGCCAGCCCACCACTTTCCAAACCGACCAGTCTATTCCCAGAAATTTGCCGTCGTGCCAAATGAAGTGATGGATATCCATCCCACTGAGTTCAGGCTGGTTCTATTCGGCGAGCAGTTTCTTCACCTTGGCGCT
This sequence comes from Verrucomicrobiia bacterium, assembly GCA_036268455.1. Lineage (GTDB taxonomy): Bacteria > Verrucomicrobiota > Verrucomicrobiia > Limisphaerales > Palsa-1400 > DATAUD01. Next base: position 93,828 of record DATAUD010000025.1, on the reverse strand, counting down.
GAGGTCCTCGCGGCCATCGAGGTCGCGCAAGTTTCCTTTCTTGTCAATCAACCACATGGCCGGGATGCTCTCGATTCCGAATTGACGCGCGTATTTGTTTTGCCAATAGAGGCCGTCAAAAAATTGCGGCCATTCCATGCTATGCTCGGCGGTGAATTTCGTAAGACTGTCTTTGCTTTTGTCGAGGCTGATGCCGACGATTTCAAAGCCCTGGGGATGAAGCTGGTCGTAGGTTGCCTTGACGTTGGGAACTTCGCCGACGCACGGCGGACACCACGTGGCCCAAAAATCAATCATCACGACTTTGCCTTTTAGCTTCGCCAGATCGACCTGCCGGCCATCCACGGCTGTAAATTGCAAATCGACGGGCTTGCCGACCGAATCGAGTTTTTTCAATCCGCCGGTCGCCTGATCTTTTAGCGATTGAGGCGCGGTGCTGGCGAGGACTTTCTGGTAGAGAATGCGGGCCTTGGCCGGTTCGCTGTTATTGGCCGATTGGAGGAGCATTTGCATGACTTCCGGGTGATCCGAATATTTTTTTTCCAATGTATCTTCGAGCGCGTCCACCCGGGATTGTTGATCCGTGTCGCCGAATTGCACGGCAATGGAACTCAATTGGTATTCCTGCATGTGGGCGTCGAAGACATGCGAATCGTTGGGAAATTTGGTGTAGAAATCCTTCGCTTTGTCGGCTATCGCCAGGACGTACGGCAGATAGAACTTGGCGCGTTCCGCCTGCGTCGGACGCTGGTTGCGCCACTCCGGGGGGCCCGGCGGGGGGTGCATGGCATCGGTCAATTCCGTCCATGCCGCGGTTGCGTCTGTGGCCGCGATTGTGTGGGTCGGCGCGGCGTCGGGGGCAGCCGACAGGAATTGCGGAGTTAGCGCCGCCGCAAATACGGCACAAGAGAGCATCACAAGAGTTCGCATAGGATTTCCGATTAAGTCAGCGGCAACCTACGCGCCATTGCCTGTTTTTCCAAGGCAAATCGCACCCGGCGCGGATTGGCGGGGGCGTCGAAGTCGCACTCGGCAACTGTGGGATCAGGAGCAGGCGGCGGCTGGGGCGGTGACTGTTCCTGTTCCAGGCGGGCCACTTTTCGCGCAAATTCGAGAAGTATCGCGCACGGTTCGAGGCACGGTATGATGCTTTTTTCTGATGCCGCATCGGTCGCCAACTGCCCGACGGACCACAACCGCTGTTTGAGGCAAAAATCGGGATGACAACAAGCGCGAACAGCGGCGCCGGCAACGGTGTCATTGAGCAGCGTGGTAATCCGATACATCCCGGTCTGCCGCGCCGTGAATTCGCGATAGGAAGTGATGGGCGAAGGATTCTGGCGCGCGGCAAACCAATCGGCGATCGCCCCAGGATAAAGATGGTTGAGCGCCAACTCCAGCGCGTCGTCGTCCGCAAGCGAAACACGCCACCCGCGCCGCAAATTCGGGGTGGACTTGAGCGGTCGAAACGCGCCTGTGGCGGTAAATTGCGCCAGGGGACGAAGTTGGGCGACAGGCACGGATTGTAAAAGATCGGGGTTTGTGTCGCGATCCGCGGCATGGCGCAATTCAAACTCGCGCCCGTTGCGCCGTATCAACACCTGGCCAAGGACGATTTCCGCCTCGAAGGATCGCAAAAACTCAGTCAACGCGGGGTTCATCCGCCGGCGACGATTTTGACGATTTCCAAACGGTCGCCGCCGGTAATTATGCGCGTGGCAAATTCGCTCGGGGCCACGGCCTCTCCGTTATGTTCGACGACGACGCTGCGGGGAAGAAGTTTCCGCGCCACCAAAAACGCCTCGATGGTACAGGGGGAAGGGCAGGGGATCTTCTGGCCGTTGGCGATGACGCAAGGTTCGTTCATTCAGGTGATTGTGAGCAGGCTCACTTCGGGGCGGCAATTGAATCGCAGTCCCCAGACGTTTCCGACGCCTTTGGTGATGTGCATCCAACGGTTGCTCCAGCGATAAAGACCCGCGATAAAGCGCTTGTCCTCGACGGGCGCAAAAGGCGCGCCGATAATCGGCAACCAAAGCTGGCCGCCATGAGTATGGCCGGAGAGCATCAGGTCCCACGGATACGGCTCCAGCATGACTTTGGTGTCGGGGTTATGCGAAAGAACGACGCGCAGAGCCCCGGCAGGAATGGGGGAGGCAAAGGCGCGTCGGGGGTCCGCCTCCAGGGCGTAACAATCGCCCAGGCCGATAAGCGCCACTTTCCGCCCTCGGACGTCAAGGACCGTGGATTTATTTTGCAGCAAATCCATGCGGCTTTGGCGGATCAGATTTTGGACGAGTGAATTGTCTTTGTATCCATGATGGAGATAAGACCACTGACCGCCATCGTGATTGCCCATGCAGGCGAACGTCGGGGCGGCGGAGGCCAGGCGCGAAAGTATGGTTTGATAGCCGCCAAAGTCGTCGTAAGTGGTGGTGATGAAATCGCCGGTAACGCAAATCAGGTCGGGCTTGAGGCTCAAACCGAGATCGATGGCTTGCTGGATGTAATGGAGGCTGACGCACCATGAGGCGTGAAAATCCGAGAGGTGCAAAATTTTGACGGGAGACCCTGGAACGGGAACCGGGACATCGTGCCGGCCCACATTGAGCCAGTTTGGCTCGACCCCGGCGGAATATCCGGTAAATGCGGCTCCGCCGACCGCAAGCGAGGAAAGAAATGCCCTTCTGGAAATCGCGGGCTGCATCAATGCATTTAACGGAGATAACGGCGATTGTTACGTGCGCGGCGGGAGAGGTGGCGGGCGGCGAGGAGGTGGGGCGGGAGGCGGAACGCGAGGCGGAAGTGTCACGACAGGATTTGCTCCCTGCGCGCCCTTTGTGCGCTTGGCAATCTGCGCTTGGTTGGCGTCCATCCGCTTGAATAGGCCGTAGCCGGTGCCGCGCTTGCGGAGCATTTCGAGGGCGCTGCAGGCTCCCCAACCTAGCTGCAAGACGCCGCTGTCGTCTTTCCAGGAGCAGGGAACGGACCATACGGTAATGATGTTCATGTCGCAGCCGTGCATTTTCAGGGTTTGGACGACGTTCAACAAATGATCGTGCGTGGGCTGGTAATGGCCGCTGTCGTTGGCAATGCCTTTTACCAGACCATACTCGATCAGCATGGTGCCGGCGCAAAGAACGGTGTTGCCAGCGAGATAGGAAGAGTGGAAGAAGTTGCCGTCGAGAAATCCACCCCGATGATGGGCCATGAAGAATTCGCGGTCCATGCTGAGGGCAAAGCCAGCGTATCCTTTTTTCATCATTGGGTCGATATCACCAGCAGGACACGTCCAACCGATGGCGGCGGAGTTGGCTGGAACCCAGTAGGTGAATTTGGCGCGGTCACGCATAAAGGCCTTGCCGCCATTGAAGTGGAGTTTGAATTTCAAGGCGCTCGCGCGGTCGAGATACTCGGCGACTTTGGATGGTGCGCCTGGCTTAACCTGCTGTGTATCAACGTCATAGCCGTGTTTTGTAAGGATGCTCCCCCAGGTTTCTTCGAGCATTTTGGGTAGGAAGTTGACGGCGCAATTGAAGGATTTGCAAAGCATGTCCACGACGGTAAGAAACAACTGGTTGACAGCCGTCTCGCGCTGAGGCTTCGGCGCGACGCCGGGGGCGCGCTTGAGGTAGTAATTGGTGGCGAAATAGAGCCGGCCGAGCAAGGCAAGGCGATCCCAACCATCCCTGGCGGACGCGTAAAGGCGGAGGCATTCGTCGATGTCCATCATGAGGGGATCACGTCCGCCTTTGTCTTTCGTCTGGTTGAGCCAGACGGTCACGGTTGGGATGCTGGAAGCGCCTTGGACGGCTTGGTATTGCCGGGATTTGGAACCGGTGCCGAGGTGTAAGATATTCATAAATTAATGGGGTTTATAGTGGGAAACAGAAACGTTTTGGCTTTTGCCACGCACCCATCGATTCTGGCAAACGGAAAGGCTTATGTCAAGAACTACGCTAGGGGGCGAGGCGGTCGATGCGCCAGGAATTGTCGGGGTTGCGGGAGTATAGGAAGCGGTCGTGGAGGCGGCTGGGACGGCCTTGCCAGAATTCGATTTCGCGCGGCACGATACGGTAACCGCCCCACCACTCGGGCAATGGCACCTGGGCATCGGCGAACTTGCGGTTCATTTCGTCCCACTTTTCTTCGAGGTCCTCGCGGGTGGTGATAACGGAGCTTTGCGGCGATATCCACGCGCCTAGCTGGCTGCCGCGGGGGCGGGTGGCAAAATATTCGGCGGTCTCCTCGCGGGAAACCTTCTCGACGGGGCCGGAGATGATCACCTGGCGTTCCAATGCAAGCCACGGGAACAGAACGGAGGCTTCGGGGTTTTCGGTGAGTTGGCGGCCTTTGCGGCTTTGCAGATTCGTGTAAAAAACAAATCCGCGCGGGTCGTAGCTTTTGAGCAGAACGGTGCGAACCAAAGGGCGGCCATCGGACCCGGTGGTGGCGAGGCTCATGGCGTTTGGCTCGATGACGCTTGCCTGGCGCGCTTCGCTGAACCAAACGGCAAATTGATCGAACGGGCTGGGATTCAGGTCGGCCCGGTCGAGCGCGCCGCGTTTGTACTCGGATCGAGTTTCAATAATCATTAGGATTACGAATTGAAGTTAGATTAGAACCAGAGGAGGTTTTTGCAAAGATTGATTTGAAATTGCGGCTGGGGGGTTTACTATTCGTCCCACTAATGCAGTTTGCAGTCTTTAAAGAAGGTATTAGCGGGGAAACACGGGTTGCCCTCGTGCCAGATTCCGTGAAATCACTCGTCAAGAAGAAGCATGGAGTGTTTATCGAGACAGGGGCCGGGCTTGCGGCGTCCATTCCTGACGCGGAATTTGAGGCGGCGGGGGCAAAAATTGTGCCGGATGCGGCATCACTGGCGGCGGGAGCGGATTGCTTTTTGAAAGTGCGCCCGGTTTCCGCCACGGACGCAATGACTGTGCCCGAGGGAAAGGCGTTGATCGGTTTTCTGGCGCCGCTGCGGAATCCGGAAACGGCGCAAATCCTTGCGCAACGGCGGGTGATCAGCTTCAGCCTGGACGCAATTCCGCGCATCACTCGGGCGCAAAGCATGGATACGCTTTCGAGCATGGCGACGATTGCGGGTTATAGCGCGGTGCTGCTGGCGGCGACGCATCTGCCGCGCTTTCTTCCGATGCTCACGACGGCGGCGGGAACAATTCGACCGAGCCAGGGGCTGATTTTGGGCGCGGGAGTGGCGGGATTGCAGGCGATCGCGACGGCAAGGCGGCTGGGAGCGGTTGTGGAGGCTTTTGACGTTCGGCCGGCGGTGAAGGAGCAGGTCAAAAGTTTGGGGGCGACTTTCATCGAGGTTCCAATGACGGAAAATTTGGAGGACAAGGGCGGTTATGCGCGCCAGGTTTCCGCCGAGACGCTGGCGAAACAACAACAGCTTCTGCACGAGCGCGCAAAGCTGGCGGATTTTATTATTTCGACGGCGCAGGTTCCGGGAAAGCCGGCGCCGCGATTGATCACGCGCGCAATGGTTGAGGCCATGAAGACGGGATCGGTGGTGGTGGATTTGGCGGCGGAATCGGGGGGCAATTGCGAATTGACGCAGGCGAACCAAGTCGTGCGCCACAACGGGGTGACGATCCTGGGGCCGACAAATCTGCCGGCGACACTGCCGCTGGATGCGAGCCGGATGTTCAGCAAGAATCTCTCGACATTCATCCAGGAGATCACGAACGAGAATGGATTTACGATGGATTGGAAGAACGAAATTTTCGCCGAGACGTGCATCACGCTCAACGGCGAGGTGAATCATCAGCGAAAGGTGAAATAAATATGGGAATTCACTACGGAATGGGCGTCCTGGCCATGATCTATATTTTCATCCTGGCGATTTTTACCGGGGTGGAAGTGATCAGCCGCGTGCCGACGGTGTTGCACACCCCGTTAATGAGCGGAGCCAATGCGATTCACGGCATCGTGCTCATCGGCGGAGTGATCGTGCTTGGCCAAGCCGGGGGCAATGCGACGCTTTGCGCGCTCGGATTCATCGCGGTCATTCTCGGCACGCTGAATGTCGTCGGTGGATTCGTGGTGACCGACCGAATGCTCGAAATGTTCAAGGCCAAACCCAGGAATAGCGAAAAAAATGAGCAGTGATTTCGTCGCGCAAGCCGCTTATTTAATCGCTTCGTTTCTGTTCATCCTTGGATTGAAGCGCCTGAGCACGCCGCGGACGGCGCGTTCGGGGAACATTGTGGCGGCGATTGGAATGGCGCTGGCGCTGGGGGGAACGTTCGTGCTGCCAGGAATGGGGAACTTCGGCTTGATATTGGTGGCGATTGCGATTGGAACGGCCCCTGGCTGGCTGCTGGCAAAACGAGTCAAGATGACGGCGATGCCACAAATGGTGTCGCTGTTTAACGGAATGGGTGGGGCGTGCGCGATGTTTATTTCGCTGGGGGAATGGTTCCGGCCGATAGCGCAATTCTCCCTGACCGTTCCGGGGCTGGGCACATGGACTCCGCAGGTTTTTGCGCCTCGGAGCGTGGGGGATTGCATTCCGACGCTTTTGGGAGTGGTTTTTGGGGCCGTCAGTTTTACGGGCAGCCTGGTGGCTTTTGGAAAGTTGCAAGGGCTGATCACCGAGAAGCCAGTGCGTTACCCGCAGCAGAAACTCATCAACGCGTTGCTGGTCGCGCTGATTGTCGCCGCCGGGTGGATTGCGGTGTATCATCAAAACTTCTCGATTTGGATTATCATCGTCGCGCTGTCGGCCCTTGCGCTGGGAGTGCTGCAAGTATTGCCCATCGGCGGCGCGGACATGCCGGTGGTGATTTCCGTCCTCAATTCATGCACCGGTTTGGCCGCGGCGGTGACGGGTTTCTCCATGCAAAACATGGCGATGATCATTGCGGGCACTCTCGTTGGCGCGGCGGGTTCGCTTTTGACGTTGCTGATGTGCAAAGCGATGAACCGGTCGTTGTTGAAGGTTGTTTTTGGATCGTTCGGATCCGTCGCCGGCCCCGGAGGCATTGCAACGACCGACCAATCGATGCGCGAAATTGCCGCGTCCGAATGCGCCATTATGATGGGTTATGCGCGCAAGGTCATTATCATTCCCGGATACGGATTGGCGGTTGGGCAGGGGCAGCACCTTGTCCATGAATTGGAGGAGTTGCTTGAAAAACGCGGGGTGGAAGTCAAGTACGCGATTCACCCTGTCGCTGGACGTATGCCGGGCCACATGAACGTCCTTCTGGCGGAGGCGGACGTCCCCTATCCCAAACTGCTGGATATGGAGGAAATCAACCCCGAGTTTGACCAGGCCGACGTGGCGTTGATTGTGGGGGCCAACGACGTGGTGAATCCCGCCGCGCGGACCGATCCTGGCAGCCCGATTTACGGCATGCCGATATTGAACGCGGACAAGGCGAAAAACGTGATTGTGATCAAGCGCGGCCGCGGCGCGGGTTTTGCGGGAATCGAGAACGGCCTCTTTTACGATCCGAAAACACGAATGCTCTTTGGCGACGCGAAGAAGGCGTTGCAGGAACTGGTGAGCGAAGTGAAGGCGCTGTAATTAATTTTCCTTTTGCATTCGCCGTTTTGGGGACATTATAGGTCATGGGACAGCGCCGCGAAGCTCGAGAAAGGGCCGTGCAGTTTCTTTTTCAGCACGACCTCAATCCTCCGGAAAATCTGGAGGAAGCGCTCTCGCATTTTTGGAACTCGCAGCGCGCCCTCGCGATTGCCGGCGAGAAGGCTCCAGCCACTTGGGGCCAGTCAACCCCGTTGCCGCCGCCCTCCGCCGACGAACTTGCCACCCGCCTTTTTGCGGACAAACTCATTCGCGGAGTGATTGAGCGCATCCCTGAATTGGATAACAAGATTCAGGAATGCGCCCAGAATTGGGACCTGCGCCGGATGGCCGCGGTGGATCGCAATATTATGCGGCTGGCCATTTACGAAATGCTCTATCGGGACGATATTCCTCCTGTAGTGAGCATCAATGAAGCGGTTGATATTGCCAAAAAGTTTTCCACGCAGGACAGCGGGAAATTCGTCAACGGCATCCTGGACAAAATCAAAGGAGAATTGAAGCGGCCCGCCCGCGCCGGCAAATGAACCCTCCCGCGACAACGAATGCGAATGGTTTTGCGGACCTTCATTTGCACACGCTTTTTTCCGACGGCACGTTCACGCCTGAAGAACTCGCCCGCCGAGGCGGCCAAGCCGGCTTGATGGCCATGGCGTTGACGGACCATGACACTATCGAGGGGTGCCCGCGCATGGCGGCGGCGTGCGAATTACTCGGCATTGAATTCATTCCGGGCGCGGAGTTGACGGCGGAATACCACGATAACGAAGTCCATCTCCTGGGCTATTTTCTCAATATTCACCATCCGAGATTGCTGGGGGAGATAAAAAGATTTCAGACTGTCCGGCAGAATCGCATTCGGGAAATGGCTGACAAATTGAACCAATTGAACGTGCCGCTGCAAGCCGAAACGGTTTTTGAACTGGCAAATTGCCACTCCCCGGGCCGTCCCCACGTGGCCAGAGCGTTGGTTCAGGAAGGCCTGTGCGACAGCCTCGAAGAAGCCTTTGAACGATTTTTGAAAAAAGGCCGCCCGGCCTGGGTGCCAAAACACAAAATTTCCGCGCTCGACGCGATAGAACTGATTCACGAAGCCGGCGGATTGGCGGTCATGGCGCATCCAGGCTTGAATCGCAACGACGATGCCATCCCGGAACTCGCCGGCCTGGGATTGGACGGCTTGGAATGTTTTCACACAAAGCATACCCCGAGCGCGTCGCAGCGATATCTACAGATGGCAGGCCGCCTTAAACTGGCCGTCACCGGCGGCTCGGACTGCCACGGTTTCAGCAAGGGCAAACCACTCATCGGAGGTGTCAAACTGCCCATCATTTACCTGGAAAAGCTCAAGGAAGCGCGCGAAAGCCACGCCCGCACCGTTTAGAATTTGCGCATGGGTTTATTTCAAAAGTTCAAAGAGGGCCTCCTCAAAACGCAAAGCAAGCTGGCCCACGAAATCAAACGCATCGTCACGGCTTCGCCGAAGCTGACGTCGGGAAATATCGACGACCTGGAAGCCGCGCTTATCGCCGCCGATCTCGGCCTTGCGATGACCGCGCAAATTATCGCTTCCGTCAAACACGCTTACGAGACGCAGGGCCGCTCGGGCCTGGATGTTTTTGCCATCGCTCGCGCCGAGGTTGAAAAAAGCCTGGGACCAGGCGCCGGGCTGAAAAAGCAGCCGGAGGGTGTGACGGTTGTTTCCGTCATCGGCGTCAACGGCACCGGCAAAACCACCACCGCCGCAAAGCTCGCCCATCTTGTGCAAAGCCGCCATCAGACTGCGGTGCTGGTCGCGTGCGACACATTCCGCGCGGCCGCCGTCGAGCAGCTTAAGCTTTGGGGACAGCGCCTCAACGTGCCTGTCATCGCCGGCGCAAGCGGCGCCGATCCCGCGGCGATCGCCCACGACGGCATCGCGGCGGCTCAGGCCCGCAACGCCGATTATCTTTTTATTGACACTGCCGGCCGCCTTCACACCAAGCACAACCTCATGCAGGAACTGCAAAAGGTGCATCGTGTCATTCATAAAAAATTGCCGGGCGCCCCGCACGAAACGCTTTTGGTCCTGGACGCCACGACCGGCATGAACGCATTGACCCAGGCGCGGGAATTCAACAAAGCCGTACCATTGAGCGGCTTGATCATCACCAAGCTCGATGGCACCAGCAAGGGCGGTATGGTGGTGGCCATTCAGCGCGAGTTGGGATTGCCCGTGAAATTCATCGGGCTGGGCGAAAAACCCGACGACCTCCAGCCCTTCGATGCGAAACAATTCGCCGAGGCCCTGTTCGCCGAAGGATAGAATTGTTAACTCCGCGGACGCGTTGGTTCAGCCAATTGCCGCAAGAACGCCGCGAGCGTAACCAATTGATTCCCTGACAGCCGGCTGCGGATTGGTTGGGTTGCCTTCGTACTCCAGCCCAATGTGATAAGGGAAATTTCGAGCTTTAAGCGTCGTAAAAATGCCAACGATGTCCAAAACCCCTCGGCCCACTGGGACCGGTTTGCCTTTTGGCGTGGCTGACGTCACGTCCTTCAAATGCATGTCGTGCAAACGTTCGCCGCAATCGTTGATGCACTCCACCGGGTCCACGCCAATCCGCACGGTATGGCCGATATCCATGCAGATTCCCATGAGCGGATCGCGGTCTTTGACCATTTTATAAACATCCATCGGCGAGGGATAAGTTTTGTCACTCGGCCCATGATTGTGGATCGCAACCATCACGCCAGTTTGTTTTGCGAATTTTTCCACCGTGTCCAAAGCGTCGGGTTCCGGACTGCAAACAACGACGGGCATTCCGGCATCGACGCAATAATTGAAAATATTTTGGATTTCCTCCTCGTTGTTCTTCATATAAATGACGCCTCCGCCCGTCAGCGTAAGACCGGCGGCTTCAATCTTGGCGCGGGCCGCGTGTCGTTCTTCCTTCGTGCTTGTGAGCTTCAGGTGAAAATCCGGCTTCAAATTGATATATTTTAATCCCGCGTCCTTTGTCATCGCGATGGCCTGGTCCAACGAGAATTTTCCGTAAGTGTAAGAAGCCATGCCGAGCTTGAGGCCGTCATCGGGCTTGCGTTCCGGTTTGACGACGGCGGCGGCGGCCGTCCCGGCCAAAGCCAGCGTCGAGCCGAGCAGGCCGGCATGAAGAAAATGACGGCGATTGATTTGTGGAACTTTCATCTTTCGATTTTACGAAGCCGGACTTCCCTTGGCAAGCGCCTCGCGGATCCATTCCGGCGCGATTTTATGCCCCGGCTCGACTTCGCCAATCCGCCGCGCGAGGACAAATTTGATTTCGCCGCCGCTGACTTTCTTGTCCAATCGCATTGCCTCGATCAACGCTCGCCGCCGCGTCGGCGGCAGTTTGATTGCCGTCGGCAATCCCGCTGATGCGAAAACCCGTTCAATTCGCGCCGCTTCGTTCCGAGGAAAATCCAATGCCCTCGCGGACAACTTCGCCGCGGCCACCTGGCCGATGGAAATGGCCTCGCCGTGCAGATATTTTCCGTAGCCTGAAATGGCCTCGATCGCGTGGCCGATTGTGTGGCCGAAGTTCAAAATCGCGCGCAGGCCGGTTTCCCTCTCGTCATGTTGCACGACCTCCGCCTTGATTTCGCAGCACCGAGCCACAACGCCGGCGAGAATTTTTGGATCGCGTTTAAGCAGCAAAGGCAGGTCCCGCTCCAATTGCGCAAACAGCGGGGCGTCATAAATAATCCCGTACTTGATGACTTCGGCGAGGCCCGCCCGGAATTCCCGCGCGCTCAACGTGGCCAGCGCCGCCAAATCACAAAGCACAAACCGCGGCTGATGGAACGCGCCGACAAGATTCTTTCCCGCCTTGAGATTGACTCCCACTTTTCCGCCGACGGAGCTATCGACTTGCGCGAGCAAAGACGTCGGAACCTGCACAAAAGGAATCCCGCGCAAATAAGTCGCCGCAACGAATCCCGCGAGGTCGCCGATCACCCCGCCACCGAGGGCGACGATAAAGGAATTTCGCTCCAGCCGATGACGGGCGAGTTGATCGTAACAACGCTCGACCATCTTGAGGCTTTTGGAAGTTTCGCCGGCGGGAACGGTGAGCAGCGACGCGTCGAACCCAGCGCCCTTGAGTGAAGCCATTGCCGCTTTGGCATAGCGTCGGACGACGTGTGAGTCGGAAATAACGGCGCAGCGCCGGCCCAATTGGCGGCGGGCGCATTGGCTGCCGAGGTTCCGCAGAATTCCCTGGCCGATAAAAATGGGATAACTTCGTGTCCCTAATGAAACATCAACTGTGCGCATTTGGTGGTTTGAGATTAACGGCACATTTTGCGGGCGAAAGCCAAATATTTCCAAAATCAAAACGGCGCGAGCAATGAGATGACGCTTCTGCCTTTGCGTCGATATACCCGGAAGTCTCTGTCTGTCGTGAATACTTGGCAATGCTCATGCAATTCCGCCATTCGGACTAGGCAGGCATCGGCAAGGCTCATTGGTTGATCGGCGTATTTCCGCAATAATCTCCAAAGGTCGGAGCGTTGGGATGACACAGCAAAATCAATTTTCACAAGGCCTCGCTCAAATAGTTCCAGCAAGGGATCGTTGGGGCCCCTACCGAATGCAGAAGAAAAATCGTCTCCGATAAAACCGCTTCGCAAGTCCATAATGGACCGTAAAGACTATTCCAAACTTCCAACGCCAATGGTGGTGTTGATCTGCCTCGCTCAGGAAGCCTACCAACGGTCCCGAATCCAGAAAGACCTTAGTCGCGGCCATATCCCGTCAATGGTCTGGTGGACAAATTTTTAGGGCCGCGCACACTCCCGCAAAGGTCTTTGGCGCGTTCATAGAGTGACGGGCGCTTTTTTGGGGCGAGATGTTGTTCAATCAAGTCACGCATGATCGCTGCTTGGGAACGGCCAAGCGTCTTCGCTTGTTCCCTTAAGAGCGCAATCTGTTTCCTGTTCATCTTCAGCGTGACGGTTTCCATGAGAAAAGGGTATTCTCTTTGTGCCAGCAAGTCAACACGAAGAAACACCTCCGAACGCAGTTGAGTTTCATAAGCTGCCAGAAATAGGAAAAGAAGTCGATTTTCTAAAAAAAGGCCAGATACGGAAAATTCGGGATGTTCGCAACGCGGCATTCGTGTAACTTTGAGGGAGTAAGAAGTTGTGAAATCCAATAGCGCCAGTGAAATCGTACAGTTGCGGCAGGTTTTGTCAGAACGTTTTCCGAACGTGCGGGCTTGGACAGAGGAAACTGCCGCTAAAGCGCATTCATTCTGGCCCACTGGTCTCCTCCATTTGGATAAATTGCTCAATGGCGGGTTGCCCAGGGGTGTCGTGACTGAAATTGTCGCTGAAAAAACCGGAACCGGCAGCGCGGTTTTGCTGCGCCTGTTATTGCGGCAAAGCCAGCACAAAGCCCACCCGGTCGGATTGATCGACGGGCAGGATTCATTCGACGCGGCGACCGTTCAGCCGTCTGTCCTCTCACAATTACTGTGGGTTCGGTGCCGGACGGCGGACGAGGCTATCAAGGCGACTGATATTCTTCTGCGCGACCACAATTTGCCGCTCGTGGCGCTCGACTTGAAGATGAACCCGGCTCATCAATTGCGAAAAATTTCCGCGATGGCCTGGTATCGGCTGCAACGCATCTTGCGGCAGACTGCCACGGCTTTTGTTGTGATCACGCCATTTCCAATCGCCGTGAGCGCGGATGTTCGCATTCATTTGGCGAGCCAGTTTGCGTTGGCCGCCCTGGCCAGAAATGAGAACGAGATTTTGCCGGAGCTTAAATTTGATTTGACTCGCTGGTCCTCCGGCCAACACACCGAGCCGATTGCGGCCCAAGCCGGTTAATGCACGCGGTCATTTACATTCCCAATTTCCATTTGCAGGCCGCGTTGCGGCTCGAACCGGAACTGCGCCAGAAGCCAGTCGCTTTAATCGACGGCGCTCCGAAAGCGACGGTTTTCGAGTTGAACTCCATGGCGCGCGAAGCGGGCGTTGCGCCGGGACAGACTTCCACGCAAGCGATGGCGCGCTGCCGTGATGTTGTTTTTCGCGCGCGCTCCCGCGCTCAGGAACAAACCGCCACCGAAATACTTCTGCAATGTTCCTATTGCTTTTCCCCGCGCATCGAAGCCACCGCGGATGGCGTTTGCACGCTGGATTTGAGCGGGTTGCCGCTCAATGCCGCCTTGATGCAACATCAATGCAATGAAATTAAAGCCTGGGCTGACGCGATTCGGCGCGCGATGGAACAAGCGCTGCTGGAAGCGCAAATTGGCGTCGCCGAAACGCCGAATCTGGCCTGGCATGCCGCCAAACTGGCGCATCCGTTATTCGTGGTTGAGGACGCCGGTGAATTTATCAGTGGGCTCCCTTTGGAAAGCCTGTCAGCGCCGCCTGAGTTGCTGGATATTTTGGAAAGGTGGGGCATTCGAACGACCGGGGCTTTTATCGCATTGGGCAAAGATAAAATTGCCGACCGGCTCGGCCCCGAAGCCGTCGAGCTTTTTGAATTGGCGACAGCCCGCCAATCCCGTCCGTTGAACCTGGTCGTTCCACCGGAGACATTCGAGGAATCAATGGAATTTGAGCAACCGGTCGAACTTCTCGAACCGCTGTTATTTGGGTTGCGGCGATTTGTCGAAAATCTGACGCGTCGATTGAATCTTGTTTATCTGGTCGCCGGCGAACTGAAATTGCGGCTCGGTTTGGCTTCGGGCGGCAAGTATGAGCGCGTGTTTGTGATTCCGGCGCCGACGTGCGATGACCACATCCTTTTCCGCATGATGCACACGCATCTGGAAAACGTTCGCGCGGATTCGCCGATTCAGTCGCTGCTCCTTTCCGCCAAACCGGCGCGCGCCGCCCATTATCAATTCGGCCTGTTCGATCTGGCGTTGCGCGATCCAAATCAATTTCACGAAACGCTGGCGCGCCTCAGCGCGTTGTTGGGGCCAAATCGTGTGGGCACTCCCCGCCTGGGACAAACCCATCGACCCGACAGTTTCCGCCTAGACACGGAAAGCATCGCTCGCGGCGTTTTCGGCGAGCCAGAGCAAAGCCCCGCTGTCGATCAGGCTTTGCCCATCAACGCCGGCGGGTTGGTCCTGCGGCGATTTCGTCCGCCGCTTCCGGCGATGGTTCAGATTCGGGAGGAGCGGCCCGTTGTTTTGCATAGCGCGGCTTTTGTAGGCGCGATTTCCGAGGCGCAAGGCCCCTGGCGAATTTCCGGCGATTGGTGGGACAACAAAGCCTGGGCGCGAGACGAATGGGATGTGCAAACACAGGATGGCGGACTTTACCGACTCATCTATCAAAATGACCAATGGTTTGTTGACGGCATTTTAGACTAGCCCTGTGTCATGTATATTGAACTTCATGCCCGCAGCGCCTTTAGTTTCCTTCGCGGCGGTTCGCTGCCGGAACAACTGGCGGTTGTTGCCGGCGAACTTGGCCTTGGCGCCCTCGCGCTTTGTGATCGCAATGGCGTTTACGGCTTGCCGCGCTTTTCCGCCACCGCCAAAGAGAATGGCGTTCGACCCATTCTGGGCGCGGAGTTGACGATGGAAGATGGAATGGTTCTGCCCGTTCTGATTGAATCACGAACGGGCTACCAAAATCTTTGCCGTTTGCTGACTCGGGCGCATTTGCGCGATGTGAAGGGTCAATGCAAAATTCAATGGAGCGAACTGCCGGAATTTGCCGTGGGATTGATTGCGTTGACCGGAGATGAAGAAGGACCGTTGATTGATTCCATCCGATCCGCCCAGCGCCGCGACTCCTCGCGGGTTTTAGGAATGTTGCGGGATATTTTCGGCCGCGACCGACTTTTCGTGGAAATTCAACGCCATTATTTGCGGGGCGAAGAAAAAATTAACGGCGCGTTAATCGAACTTGCCGCGAAACATTCCTTGCCCATCCTGGCGACCAATGGGGTGCTTTACGCCAAACCCCATGGACGTCTAATAGCGGATGTCTTCACGTGCGTTCGTCATCACACCCACCTGGACTCCGCCGGCCGGCTGCTTGCCCCCAACGGCGAGCGGTTTTTGAAAAGCGGCTTGACGATGGAGTCGCTTTTCCGCGATTTGCCGGAAGCCATTGCCAATACCGAACGTCTGGCAGATCGCTTGCGTTTTTCACTCGAGGATTTGGGTTATGAATTTCCGCGTCACCCCGTCGGTCCCGGCGAAACGATGGCTGGCGTTTTGCGTGACCAAACACTCGCCGGCGCACGGCGGCGTTACGATGGCGTCATTCCTGACAAGGTCCTTAAGCAAGTCCGGCATGAATTGGAAATCATCGAGAAGCTCGGTTTTGCGGGATATTTTTTGATCGTCGCCGACCTGGTGAAATTCTGCCGTGAGAACAACATCATGG
This sequence comes from Verrucomicrobiia bacterium, assembly GCA_036268455.1. GTDB lineage: Bacteria > Verrucomicrobiota > Verrucomicrobiia > Limisphaerales > Palsa-1400 > DATAUD01. The sequence continues at coordinate 77,864 of DATAUD010000025.1, read as the reverse complement.
CTCAAGGGCGCGGCAGCGCCGCGAATAGCGCGGTCTGCTTTTGTCTCGGCATCACTGCTGTGGACCCGCTCAAATATCATACCCTCTTCGAGCGTTTCTTGAGTGAAGGCCGCAAGGGCTGGCCGGACATCGACATCGACCTTCCCAGCGGCGACCGGCGCGAAAGTGTCATCCAGGAAGTTTATCGCCGCTACGGCAAATTGGGCGCGGCCATGACCGCCAATGTCATCACGTATCGCGGTCGCGGCGCGGCGCGGGAAATCGGCAAAGCCCTGAATCTTCCTGTTGACGTTCTGGATCGTTTTTCCAGCTTGTTCGCCAACGGCGACTTTCCTCATACGATTGATCTGTCCGGCCAGATGGCGCAGGCCGGATTGCCCACGAGCCACCCCCGATCGGCTGCGTTCGCCGCGCTTTACGCGCAGATTTATGCGTTGCCGCGTCATCTGGGGCAGCACTCGGGCGGAATGATTATTTGCCAGGGCAAATTGGATTCGGTCGTTCCACTGGAAAATGCCTCCATGCCGGGCCGCGTTGTCGCGCAGTGGGACAAGGACGATTGCGAGGACTTGGGCATCATCAAAGTGGATTTGCTTGGTCTCGGAATGATGTCCGTATTGCAGGACGCGATTGAAATGAGCTGCCGGCGCGGAAACCCCGTCGATCTGGCGACGATCCCCAACGACGACGCGGCCACCTACAAAATGACGCAGGAGGCGGACACGATCGGCGTCTTCCAAATTGAAAGCCGGGCGCAAATGGCCACGCTGCCTCGCATGAAGCCCAAGTGCTTTTATGACCTCGTGGTTCAAGTGGCGATCATCCGGCCCGGGCCGATTCAAGGCAAAATGGTCCATCCCTTTCTCGCCCGCCGCGCCGAACGCGAGCCTGTCACATATTATCATGAACGCCTCAAGCCCGTTCTGGAGCGGACGCTGGGCGTGCCGCTGTTTCAGGAGCAACTGTTGGAAATTGCCATGGTCATGGCCGATTTCTCCGGCAGCGAGGCGGAAGAATTGCGGCGGGCTTTGAGCTTTCATCGTTCGGAAGAACGTATGAACCGGGTCGTCGTGAAACTTCGGGCCAACATGGAACAAAAGGGTATTGCTTCCGCGGTGGTGGACCAGATTGCCCAGGCGATCAAATCTTTCGCGTTGTATAGTTTTCCAGAGTCCCACGCCATCAGCTTTGCGATTCTCGCCTATGGCAGCGCGTGGATGAAGGTTCATCGCGCGCCCGAATTTTACGCCGCATTGCTGAACAATCAGCCGATGGGTTTTTATTCGTCCGCCACCCTCGTCAAAGACGCCAAACGCCACGGTGTCAAAATCCGTCCCGTTTGCGCGCGACGCTCAGAATGGTTTTGCGTGATCGAACCCGATGGCGCCGTGCGTCTGGGCTTTTGCATGGTGGCAGGCATCGGACGGGAAAATGCCGAACGTCTTACTTCCCAACGGCATCAACGTTCGTTTGAGTCGATGGACGATTTTCGATGGCGCGTTGGCCTGGGCAAAACAGAACTGCGCGCCCTCGCCGAAATTGGCGCCCTCAACTGTTTTGCCAAACACCGTCGCGACGCCCTATGGCAAGTGGAGAAGTCCGCCCCGGAAAATGACTTGTTCACATTTGCCGATGCCCAAAGTCAAAACGAACCATCGCCACTGTTGCCGATGGATGCCCTTGAGCGTCTGCGCGCCGACTATCGCCGCATGAGTTTGACAACCGGCCCGCATCCAATGGCATTGATTCGAGGTCGCCTCGACGGCATTCAGCGGGCCGCCGATTTGCCAGACGCGCCTCACGGCCAAACTGTCCGCATTGCCGGCGCTGTGATATGCCGTCAGCGTCCAGGCACCGCCAAGGGGTTCGTATTCATCAGCCTGGAAGACGAAACCGGAGTCAGCAACGCCATTGTGACCCCCCAGCTTTTTGAAAAAATGCGCCTGACCATCACCCAGGAACCTTTCTTAATAATCGAAGGCCCCGTGCAAAACGCCCACAACGTCGTCACGATAAAAGCCCGCCGCATCGAGGCCCTTTATGAACCCCACCTGGCCGCCGGCATCTCCTACGATTTTCACTAAAATAAAAAAGGACGCATTTGGCGCATTACAAGCCCGTAATCCCGTTGCGTCTTGGCGTCTTTCGCGCCTTTGCGTTCAATTTTGAGTGTCTTCCATTTCCTGAGTTTCCGCTTTCCAGATTCATCCCTCCGTTCCCCGCCTGTGATACACCGCCGTCTCGCCCGGTTCAAGGGTGCGGAATTGTTCGGGCGCAATCCCCTTTTCCGCGCGGGCGCGGCCGAGCCATTTCACCGGCTCCTTGATCCCCTCATCCGTCAAGTGGAAAGTGCCAAAGTGCATTCCTATGCTCTGCTGCGCGCCAACGTCCAGATGCGCCCGCACAGCCTCCGCCGGGTTCATGTGCTCCACCTTCAAAAACCACAGCGGTTCGTAAGCGCCAATCGGGAGCAACGCCAGGTCCACACCCGGAAAGCGCTTTCCCACCTCCTTGAAATGCTTCGCGTATCCTGTGTCCCCCGCAAAAAAAATCCGCCACCCCTCCATCTCAAGAACGAACCCGCCCCACAACGTCGTATCCCGCCCCCACAGCCACCTCCCGGAAAAGTGCTGCGCCGGCGTCATCGTCACAGTCGCTTTATCATTGACCCGGCAAGACTCCCACCAATCCAACTCGAACACAGTCTTAAGTTTCAATGACTTCAGCAGCGGCCCGTTTCTCAACCCCGTCACAACCGCCGGGTTAAATGCCCTGCGTAAACGCCGCAACGATCGCAAATCCATGTGGTCATAGTGATCGTGGCTTAAAAGCACCAGATCGATGTGCGGCAAATTTTTGAGTCTCAATCCCGGCGGGCGAACCCGCTTCGGCCCCGCCCAACGGAGCGGGCTGGCGCGCTTCGAAAACATCGGATCGGTAAGCACAGCGCAGTGCTCAAATTGAAGAAGAAAAGCCGAATGACCAATAAACGTCACCGCCAATTCTCCCGGCGCGACAGAGGCTGGCGGAGGCGGAAACTTTTTGTTCTTAACGCGTTTCGGCCAGGGTCTTGGCCGATGCCGAAACAGCCAGTGAAAGAGGTCCCCAATGGTCGGTTCCGACGCGATTTCCAGGTTGCGGAATTTTTTTCCGATGTGGTGTTCCGGCATTGGACTCTGCGGAAAAGCGCGGAAGAATGGATAATTCGGGAATTTTAGGGACGAATGGGCCAAAGATCGTTCAGCCCATCCAAATTTGCCGGCGCGCCGTTTAGGCCTTGGCCGCGATTTCCTTTTCCTTGTCCTCCATCGCCGCCTTGCGGGAAAGTCGAACGCGCCCCTTCTCGTCCACGCCGAGGCATTTGACCCAGATTTCATCGCCCATCTTGACGATATCCTCCGTTTGTTTGACTCGGAAATTGGCCAGTTCGCTAATGTGAACCAACCCGTCCTTGCCCGGCAGAAATTCCACAAACGCCCCAAACTCCTTAATCGTGACGACCTTGCCGCGGTAAATCTTGCCGATTTCCGCCTCGGCCGTCATCCCTTCGATCGCGTCCCGCGCGATCTTCATTCCCTCCTCGGAAACCGAGTAAATATTCACCATCCCATCGTCATCGATGTTGATCTCGCAGCCCGATTCTTCGACAAGTCGCTTGATGTTCTTCCCGCCGGGGCCGATCAGGGCGCCGATCTTCTCCGGGTTGATGCGGACCTGCATGATGCGAGGCGCGTACTTGCTCATTTCCTTGCGCGGAGCGCTGATCGTGTTCGCCATCGTTTGCAGGATCGCCAATCGCGCCACGCGCGCCTTTTCCAGCGCTTCCTCCATGATCTTGTGGGGCAGCCCGCGCAACTTCAGGTCCAGTTGAAATCCCGTTATTCCCTTTTCCGTCCCGGCAATCTTGCAATCCATGTCGCAAAAAGCGTCTTCCCAGCCGATGATGTCCGTCATCAATTTGTAAGCGCTGATTTTGTCCAAATCATCATGCTCCGTGCAGATGCCGACGCTGATTCCCGCCACAGGCCTCGTCAAAGGCACACCCGCATCCAGCAAGGCCAGCGTCCCTCCGCAAACACTCGCCATGGAAGTCGAACCATTCGATTCCATGATCTCGCTCGTCACGCGCACAGCGTAAGGATAAGTATCCAGCGGCAGCATGGGTTCGATGGACCTTTCCGCGAGGGCGCCGTGGCCAATCTCCCGCCGACCAGGCCCGCTGATGCGGCCCGTTTCGCCGACTGAATAATTGGGGAAATTATAGTGAAGAATAAATTTCTTCGTCGTTTCCCCGCCCGTGTACGAATCAAATTCCTGGGCATCCTCGGTCGTGCCGAGCGTCACCAATGTCACCGCCTGCGTTTCTCCGCGGCTGAACAACGCCGAACCGTGCGCCCGCGGCAAAATTCCGACTTCACAAGAAATCGGGCGTACTTCATCGAAACCGCGTCCATCAAGGCGTTTGTTGTCCTGCATGATCAGCCCGCGAACGGCTTCCTTTTGGATATAATAGAACGCTTCCTTAAGGACGTTTTCGGTCACTTTTTCCGCCCCAAATTTTTCCACAAGCTTGGCGCCCACATCGTCGGTGACAGCTTTTACGGCGACCTCACGGTCCAATTTTTTGTGCGTCAACAACGCGGGAACCATCCGTCCGCCGGCCAGTTTTTTGGCTTCGGTCAAAATATCATCAGGCACGACGCTCACGGTGATCGAGCGTTTCTTCTTTCCTCCGCGAGCCATCAATTCCTTTTGCGCCTGGATCAGCGGTTGGCAGCATTCCTGCCCAAATTTCATCGCCGCCATAAAATCCGCCTCGGAAATCTCCTTCGAGGCGCCTTCGAACATCACCACGTCATTCGCGTTGCCGACGTAAATGATGTCCATATCGGTCTCCAACATCTGGCTGTGTGTTGGGTTGGCGACGAACTGGCCGTTGATGCGTCCAATCCGGAGCGCGCCCAGTGGGCCGTCCCACGGAATATCGCTCACGCACAGCGACGCCGAAGCGCCGATTATCGTGAGGATGTCCGAATCGTTTTCGCCATCGGCGCTCAACAGAATGCTTTGCACCTGCACCTCGTTAAACCACCCTTTTGGGAAAAGGGGGCGAATTGGGCGGTCCGTCAGCCGGCTTGTGAGAATTTCCTTCTCCGTTGGGCGGCCTTCGCGTTTGAAATAACCGCCGGGGAACTTGCCCGCCGCCGCGGCTTTTTCGCGGTAATCGACTGTTAAAGGGAAAAAATCCTGGCCAGCCTTGGCCTTGCTTGCGGCGACGCTGGCCACCATCACAATTGTTTCACCCAGTTGGACTGTCACCGCCCCGTCAGCCTGTTTTGCAAGCTTGCCGGTTTCGATGATAATTTGATTGCCTCCTACCGAGGCTGTAACTCGTTCTGCCATAATCTTCTTTTTGAAATCCGCCGCGCTTCGAGGAACTTCAATCAAAACCCGCCCCAGCCTCCGCGGGCCGGATGCTGATTGAAATTACCCAAGTCAGCGGAACTTTTCCGCGAAATTAACCGTACGCACCGGAACGTTCGCGTTTCCGGACCAATGCGTTGATCGGACCATGTCCATGGTCGTATGGAATTCCCGAAGGAGAAAGCGTCCTTAGTGGCGGAGCTTGAGCTTCTTGGTGACCGTTTGATACCGTGCCAGATCGGTGTGGTGGAGATAATCCAGCAACCGGCGGCGCTGACCGACCATTTTCAACAAACCACGGCGGGAACTGTGGTCCTTGATGTTTTTTTGCAAATGTTCGGTCAGGTGATTAATTCGCTCGGTCAAAAGAGCGACCTGCACATCAGCGGACCCTGTGTCCTTTTCGTGCAGTTGGAACCCTGCTATCATCTTTCCTTTTTCCTTTTCCATATTCAGTTTCGATCAATATATAGTAAAAACCAGATTAAGTTTCAAGCCAACTCATGTAAAGCCCTTTTTTTGGCCAAACGATTTCTTTAAAAAGGGAACGAAGTGTTGCGCCAATCCGCCGCGAGGATTCGCTAAGAAAAGGGCCGACGCGGGGATGGTTCATGGATAATAAAGTTTTGATTATTTTGCATCCTCGAACCGGGCGAGACGGCGGTGTATCACAGGCGGGGAACGGAGGGATAAATCTGGAAAGCGGAAACTCAGGAAACGGAGGGCAGCAACTAAAAATTTTGAACATGAGCGGACGAGGCCAACTAATCGGGTTTGCTTTTGTATTGATCTGGCGCTAAATGATGGCTGTGGGTGTTACTGGAAAAGTCAAGAATGGGGCGATTGTTTGCCGCCTGGAACAAAGCTGCCGGAAGGGGCTGAAGTGAAGGTGGAAATGGTTGAGCTCCTGCCTGAAAGCGACCCTCATATTGCGGCGGTCCTCAAGCTGGCGAAGCCGCGTCCACATTGGCCGAAGGATTTTGCGCTCAATCACGCTCACTACGCCAAAGGCCATCCGAAGAAGGCATGAAAGCCGTCTTTGCTGATAACTTCCATTTTCTTGCCTTGAGGGTCCTTGTGCAGGGTGGCTTAAATTTACGAAACAACGGTTTTATCATACTGATTTCGGAACGGACGCATCAGCAAATTCACAACTCTTTGATCGCCACTATAATATCCTGATAGCTCAAAACTTTCTCCCTGCCGGGCCACTTCCCGAAATGAATGGGTTCGATGATCTTCAGGTTGAATTTCGCAAACCGCTCGCGGATAAAACCTTCTTCATAGGCGACTGCATCCCCCGGGTGGGCCTGGTTCGAAATCGTGCAGTCTGCCAGCGGATACCTGAAGTTAACCGAACTTTTGCCTTTCTCCATGAGAGCGCGGGCATCGGGTCTAAGCAAAAAAAAGCTGATCATGCAGCGGCCGCCAACTTTTAGAGTCCTCGTGATTTCGGACAGATAATGTTCCATATCGGCCGCCAGCATGTGAGTGAAAACCGAAGTCAACAGCGTAAAATCGAAGTAATTGTCTTGATACGGGAACCTATACTCGCCGGGCTTAAGTTTGCCGCGGGGGTTGTACTCCTTGCTATAAACATCGGCCAACGCGAAGTGAAATCGCGGGAACGGGCCGCTGATATGTTTTTGGGACCACTTGATTGCGTCCGGGACGACATCGAAACCGTGATACTCCGCGTTGCCAGACAGAAAAGAAATCATCGGAACCGCCATTCGACCGCATCCACAACCGACATCCAGCACACGATGGTGCGGTTGCAATCCGCCGATTTTTGTAAAATGCCCAAAAAACTCCTGCCCGATTTTCTGGAAACTGCCGCCGCCAATTCCATCGATCAGCCTTCGCGGCGGCACGAGCTTGTCCTGCCGACCAAAAAGTGCGGACAGCCATTCCATGATTCGCGAATTAAGTCGTCCAACTCCTTGGTTGCTCATGCTTAAAGGTCTGACCCGATTTCGCGCAACGATCAAGGCGAAACCGTGAAAACTGATTTCCAACTGCGCCCAGCCCCTAATTCGCCGCCGGTTTCGCGCCCGGCGCGCCCATCGGTTCCATTGGAAGGGAAATGCGGACAAGACCCGGCGAAGTGCCGCTCGGAACAGGGATTTCCAGCCTGCCGGAATGCGTCTGGATGATCTTGCTCGTAACGGCAAGGCCAAGCCCTAACCCAACCTTCCGCGTGGTGAAAAACGGCTCGGAAGCTTTCCCGGCCGCCTCCTGGCTGAAGCCCGCCCCGCTGTCTTGCACCTCGATCTGCGCCCATCGCGAGCCGGTTGAATCGATTTCCGAGCGCGCTCGCACCTGCACTTGACAAGGCGCTGTGTTGGCCTGGAGCGCGTTGAGAATCACTTCCGCAAACGCGTGCTGCAATCCCTGGCGGTCGCCCGAGATGCTGAATGGTTCGCCGGAATCCTCATACTGCAAGAGGACAGTGGTCGAAGGATGATACGTGCGCGCCTCGCGGAACGCCTCTTCTATCAATTGTTTCACGGGGACCGATTCAACTTTGCCAACGCGGTCCCGAGCCAGGAACCGCATTTGATCAACGAGCCGGCTCACACGCTTGACGCCTTCTTCCATTGCGATCCCCAATGATTGCTGGAATTCCGGGTCATTGGCGCGTTCGCGAAGCAATTGTTGATGCGTCGAGATGGGCACGACGGCGTTGCCGATTTCGTGCGCCAGCCTCTCGGCCATTTGCTGCACCAGGCGCAAGTTTGCCGTCTCAATTTCCAAATGCTGAATGCGGTCCGCCGCGGTGCAATCCTCCACTATGAGGAGCGCCGCCGTCGGCACGGCGGAATTGTCCCTGCGGAAAGGCGTGATGGTAATCTGGTAGCGCCGCGGCGGCTCGCCGGCGGGCTGATATTTGAATGTCGACGCGGGCAATCCTGTTTTGAGCGATTCAAAAACCTTGCTGCCGATGACATGGGGCAAATCCGCAAAATCGAAACTGTCAGGGGCGCGGTTGGCTCGCGGAAAATACGCCCGCGCCATGTCATTCGCGTGCAATATATTCAACTCACGCCCCACCACAACGCAGCCGGATTTAATGTGGCCCAAAATATCGAACATCATTTGGTGCCGCGCGGAAACCTGGTCGTGCCACCAAATATTTTTTATCGCCAGGCCCAATTGTTCCAGGAGATGGAAGATCAGCGCCAATTCCTCATTGCCCATCGGTTCGCCCGTCAGGCGCCCATCGAAAAGGGCCACCCCGATGAGCGATTCGCGGTCCAATATCGGGATCGCCACGCGTGTTCCCAGCAAATCAAATTCCCACCGCATTTGCTGATCTCGCTCCGTCTCCTCGCTGTCGCGCCGAAGCACCCGCCCGGAACGGAATACGTAGCCGCCAATGCCCGCGTCCAGTGACAACTCGAAGTGTTCCAGCACCCCGCTCGAAAGGCCAATCGCGCACGCGGAACACAATCGGTGGGACGCCGTGGGCGGAACATTGCCAACGACGTTTGGGGGTTGCCGCAGAAAAATCACGGCTCGATTCACCCCCAGGATTTCCCTCAGGAGCAGCAGGAACTCCTTCAATAACGGTTCTGCGGAAAGGCTGTGACAAAGGATCGAGGAGCAATTGCGCAATAATTCCAGCATTCGTCCCGGCACCCTGCCGGGATCGACCGGCCGCAGGTGTTCAATGGCCGTCGGTCTGGACAGTTCCATGGCCCGTGACTCAACCGGCTTCTCAACAAAAAGTCTCTCCAGCAGCGAATGCAGCAACCGCCCGCGCACCGGCTTGGCCAAAACATGATTGACTCCCAGCAGATAGGCGTCTTCCTCCCATGTCCAATGCGAATCGGAAGCGTAAAGGATCATCGGGCAGCGCGGCGCCAGCTTTCGGAATCGTTCGATAATTCGAATGGCGTCCACCGAAGTCAACTCCACATCCAGGACGCATGCGTCGATGGACGATGCCATGAGTCGCAGTTCATCCTCCCGAAAACTGGCCTGCTCAATCAGCCGATAGATGGAGGAGTCCAGCACTGCGCGGATGGCAGCCGCCAGTGTGTTGTTTGGGGCGATTATCAGCAGCGTTTTCATGCGGCTACCTCAAGCCGTCGCTGCCCGGGAAAAGATTCCGGCTTCTGCCCCTGATTCAACTTGCTTGGGAGGTCCACTTGCACTGTTGTTCCACGCTTCTCTTTGCTCGCAATGCTCAAATTGCCCTCGTGCAAATGGACGATGTGCCGCGCAATCGCAAGCCCCAAGCCAAACCCGCGCTTTCCATCCCCCGTATTTTTCGTCGTGAAATAGGGCGTGAAGACCCGGCGCAGGTTTTCCTGGCTGATTCCTTCCCCATGGTCGATCACTTTGAGCCGGAACCAGTCCCGGCTTAAATCCGTCTTGGGCAGTGTCCCCAGTTGCACTTCAATCTCCGAACCCGTCGGTGAGGCGTCAACCGCATTGGAAAGAAGGTTGCAAAGCAGCCGTTTGATCAGCACCGCGTCCATTTCGACGGACGCTTCGGTTTCCGCCGCAAAACTGATGCGCATGTTCTTGGCCTCGGCGGCGGCGGTTACCAGCGAAATCGCCTCCCGCACCGTTTCGTCCAGCAGTCCCGGCTTGCCGTGCAACTTGGCGGAGCGCGAGAAATAAAGCGCCTCGTTCACGTAACTGCGGACCGTCTCCAAATTGCGCAAGCTCATCGGCAGCAATTCATAAATGGTTTCCTGTTTGACTCTCGATTCGCTCATCAATTGCAACAGCGTTTGCACCGGTGTCAGCAAATTATTCAAATCGTGCGCCAGCCCGCGCGACATCCGGCCCAGAAGGTCTTGTTCGTGGACAACCTGCAATTGCTGCCGCAGGCGGATTTGATTGAGCAAGAGTCCAAGATTGGAGGACAGTTCCCCAAGCAGCCGCAAGTCGTGCGGGGTGAAAAGATCTGAATTGAGCTTCGGGCCCAGCAACATCGCGCCAATTAAATCGTTTGCCACAAAAAAAGGAAAACAAAACTCCGGCGCAAAATCCTCCAACTGCCGCCGCGCCTCGCGTTGCATGTACGACTCATGGGTCGTCTCATACACAAGATTGCACGAAAGAAATTTCGCGCGCGTCTGCTGAAAATACCGGAACACCGGCGAATCTATCTGCATCTCCGGCGCCGTATTTTCCACTCCCGCCGAATGACTGTGGAACGTTTTAAACGTCCGCGTCGTGTCGTCCAGCAAAATGATCTGATAACTCTTTACCCGGATTGTCCCTGCCAGAAGCTCCTTCAATTCGTGCAAGAGGTCTTCCGGTTCCGGGAACGAGCGCATGGTCTGGATGAATTTCTGCACCCGCACGTGATACTCGAATTTGTCCCCAAGGATCTTCCGCTCCAATTTGTCCGTCCCCCTTCCGAAAAATTGCGGAAAGAAAAACGACGCCGTCAGCGCGCTTACAAAAAGAACTCCGCCGGCCGCCAGAAAGGAAAACGGGGTGAACTGATCGGGCGCAAGCCTGGACACCAGCAACAGCAGCAGAAAACCCACCAGCATCATGAACAACAGCCGCACCACTTGCGCCGCGATTCGGCTCAGTGTCACTTGGATGTCCAGCAGTTGGTGCTGCAGCACGCTGTACCCGATGATTACCACGTAGAAAACCGCCGCCAAACTTCCCAAGGGATAAAACTTAATATGCGTGAACGGATACACATCGCGTCCCATGATGGGCATCAGGTCATTTGTCCCAAACACCCACAATCCGACAATCGCCAGCAGCAGCGACCTCACCCTTGTCTTTTGGGTGGGTGGCCCGGTCTTTTGTTTCCGATATAAAATGAGGACCAGCCAGGTGGTGACAATGCAGTACGAATACCCGAAAACAACGAAGCCCGGCCCAGGCACGGACCAATACCCCACGTCCAGGAACCGCACACCGACAATGAACTTGTTGAAAAAGAGGCTGATGGCAAACCCAATATGAACCACATAGACAAGAGGGATCAGCCAGCCAAGCCGCGCCTTGGAAATGATCGTGCACAAATGAAAGAGCGTCACCGGCATGAAGATCACTCCCAGTTGCAATATCTTGGCCCAGGTAAACGCCTCGGCGGGAGTGATGGTCTGGCTTGTGTGGCTTAAATGAAAAACTCCCAGGTTCCAGAGCGTCACCGAAATCCCCCAGCCCAAATAAACCCGGTGCAGCGTGGACCGAAAATCCCACGTCAATACCAGAACCGTCAGCGCCACGTTGAACAAAGTTGCCGTCAGCGCGGTGATTCGAATGACATCCAGCGTGTTCATGCCTCAGAGCTTGCGCAATACGAGACAGGCATACCGCCCGCCAAACCCCGCGTTCAAATTGATCCCCACCCGCACGGGATACGCGCGCGCGCTGCCGGGGACGTAATCAAGGTCGCACCCCGGGTCCGGTTCTTCCAGGTTGATCGTCGGCGGAATTTCCTGGTGCCAGATCGCCAGCGCGCAAATCATCGTTTCGATCGCCCCCGACGCGCCCATCAAATGGCCGGTGATCGGTTTGGTCGCGCTTATTGAAAGCTGCCGGGAGTGCTCGCGGAACACCTTTTTTATCGCTCTCGTTTCAATCGGGTCGTTCAGCGGCGTCGCCGAGCCGTGGGCGTTGATGTAATTGACTTCCGTCGGATGAATCCGCGCGTGACGCAACGCCTTTTCCAGCGCCAGCGCGTAGCCCACTCCATCCGGGTGCGGGTCCGTCGCGTGATACGCCTCGCAACTGCGTCCGTGCCCCGCTATCTCCGCGTAAATGCGGGCGCCGCGGCCCAGCGCGTGCGAAAGTTCTTCCAAAACAAAAAATGCCGCCCCTTCTCCCAGCACAAAACCATCCCGCCGCCGGTCAAACGGCTTCATCGATTGCCCAGGCGCGCCTGTTTGCTCCGTCATCGCGCGCACGCGGCAAAAACCAACGTGCAACATCTCCATCGTTTCTTCGGAACCGCCCGCGACCGCCACATCCACTTCATCGCATTGGATCATCCGGAGCGCGTAACCAATCGCGTCGTTGCCCGAAGCGCAGCCGGAGCAGTACGTGACGGCGTGCCCGTGAATTCCCAGGTGCAGGCTGATCGTGCTGCTGCCCTCGCCGCAATAACCGGCAATCACATTATACGGGTGCAACGCCCGAAAGTTGCCGTTGTTGGAAGTGTAGCTGTCGCGGGCCTTGATAATGCTTTCCGCCCCGCTGATCGTGGTTCCCTCCACCACTCCAACCCGGTCGGGTTCAAGGCCATCCAGATTGAGGCCCGAATCCCGCACCGCCAGCGTCGCCGCCGCGACACCGTATTGGATCGTCAAATCGAACCGCCCCGGCTTGCGGCTTTTGATAAATTCGGAAACATCGAAATTCTTTACCTCCGCCGCGATTTTGACCGGCAACCGGCTTGCGTCAAAGCGGCTCACCGGCGCGGCTGCGCTGACGCCGCCGCGAACGTTGCTCCAAAATGTTTTTAAATCCTTGCCGCTGGGCGATATGGCTCCCATTCCAGTTATTACGACGCGGCGTTCAGAAGAGTTTAGATTCATTCAATCATAAGTTGCGCCAGCCCAAGTTGCCGGCCCTCGTAAAGACGATGAATGAAAAGAACGTGGGAAACCCCCGTGTTTCTGACCGCTGTCAAGGAGTCACTTGGAGTCATCTCTCCCGTTGTAACGTATTGCCGCAAAACCTTCAACAGAAATCAGTCACGCAAAAAAAGGCTTGTCCTGGCTCAATTTGGGCTGCAATAAGAAGTTAAACTGGTGTAAAGCTAACTACTTTTGGCTTCGAGGATTACGCACAATTCGTGCGAATTTCCCGCTACGCTTTCGGTATCCCGTAAGCGCTTCCAGGAACTCGCGGCCACTTTTTGCGACAGCCGTATTTGGGAGATAGGTCAGTCTTTCCATCGTCGCCCTTTTTACGCCACTTAAGTCGTTGCGTCAAGTCTTAAAATCCCGTTTGTCATCAACCATCAGCAGCGCAATGAATTCTGCATTTGTTTTCAACTGCTTCCCGGCCTAGATTGCGGAATGATTGACATCGCGGGCGCTCAAATCGGACACGATGCGGACTTCGTCACACGCATTCCCCTGCCGCCGCAACGTCTTGACTCCCTTTCGCGCGATATTCTGCAACTCAAACGCAAGCTCAACGCCGTCATACTGGCCCATAATTACCAGGTGCCTGAAATTCAGGATGTTGCGGATTTCGTCGGCGATTCCCTTGGCCTCTCCCAACAGGCCGCAAAAACCAAAGCAGATGTCATCGTCTTCTGCGGCGTCCATTTCATGGCTGAAACCGCAAAAATCCTCAACCCGGGTAAAACGGTCATCCTGCCGGACAAAGACGCCGGTTGCTCTTTGGAAGAAAGTTGTCCCGCTCCAAAGCTCAAGGCATTGCAAAGTGCAAATCCCAATTTTTACACTGTCACCTACATCAATTGCAGCGCCGAGGTAAAGGCTTTGAGCGACGTCATTTGCACCAGCGGCAACGCCGTTAAAATTGTCAACGCCTCGCCCAAAGACCGCGATTTGCTGTTCGTGCCCGACGAAAACCTCGGCGCCTGGGTCATGGAGCAAACCAAACGAAAGATGACGTTGTGGCGCGGGAACTGTTACGCGCACGTCGAATTCACCCACGCCGGCGTCACGCGCATCCGCCGTGAATTTCCCGACGCTCCATTGGTCGCCCATCCCGAATGCACAAAAGCCGTGCGGATGCTGGCCGATGAAGTTTGTTCCACGGAAAAAATGGTCGATTTCTGCAAGCGCAGTCCCGCCCAGGCAATCTTGATCGCCACTGAAGCGGGGATGATTCATCGTTTGCGCAAGGAATGTCCGGGCAAGCGGTTCATTCCGGTCCCGGTGGAAAACTGCCGGTGCAACGAGTGCAAATTCATGAAGATGAATACGCTGGAAAAACTCCACGATTGCATGGTCAACCTCGCGCCCCGCATAGAATTAAGCCAGGACATCCTGGACAAGGCCCGCGCGCCGATTGAACGGATGCTCGCCATTTCCGCACAGCCGCTGGCCAATGCGGGTTGACGGCGAACCCTCTCCGCGCCGCTCCGGTCTAACTTGCAAACCGGCGGGAGTTTGCTACTTGTTTGGAAGGTGAGATGAAACGCTTCCTTCTATTCTGGGTTCTGGCGGTTACGTATTCAGCCTTTGCCCTTCCAAGGCTGGAGCCGGTGCATGTCACTCTCGACTACGTCGCAAAAAAGGCCGAGTTGCGCGCCCACAAACCCTTTCGCTCGCCTCGCGCCGATTTGCCCGCTTTCCTGAGTCAATTGACCTACGATCAATACCGCCAGATCGCCTTTCGCGATGACCGGGCCCTCTGGGCAAAGGACAAGGGGCCTTTCCGCGTCGAATTTTTCCATCTCGGCTACCTCTACCAGGAACCCGTCCATATCAACGAATTTTCCTCCACCCATGTCCAGCCAGTGCGCTTTACGCCGGATTTTTTTGACTACCGCTCCTTGCGCCTCCCGGCGGAAATCCCCGCCAACACCGGTTACGCCGGCTTCAAAATCCTCTATCCGCTGAATTCGCCGGACAAGGAAGACGAGTTGGGGTCATTTCTTGGCGCCAGTTATTTTCGTCTTCTCGGCCAGGGCCAGGTCTATGGACTCTCCGCCCGCGGTCTTGCGCTGGATTGCGGCGAACAGGGCCGCCCCGAGGAATTCCCTATTTTCACGGATTGGTGGCTCGGCAGGCCGCAACCCGACGATGATGTCCTGCTTCTTTACGCAATTCTTGACAGTGTAAGTTGCACCGGCGCTTACGAGTTTCTCATCCATCCCGGCGCGACAACGGTAGCCGAGGTCGAGGCCGTCCTCTATTTTCGCGAGCCGGCCAACATTCTCGCCGCCGACGCCCACCGAAAACCCCTCGCGACGATTGGGTACGCGCCCCTGACCAGCATGTTCTGGTACGGCCCGGATTCCGAACGCAAGTTCGACGATTACCGCCCGCAGGTCCACGACAGCGACGGTTTGCTCATGCACATGGACAATGGCTCGATGGTTTGGCGTCCCCTCGAAAACGGCGCAACGATGCAGCACCAGACTTTCGCGGCCACCAATGTTCGCGGATTCGGCCTGGTCCAGCGCGACCGCAAATTCACTGATTACCAGGATTTGTTCCGCACTTACAACCTCGCGCCCACCGTCTGGGTTGCTCCACACGGCAATTGGGGCGATGGCGAAGTCCACCTCGTTGAGTTAAGCACGCAGTACGAGGGCCTGGATAACGTCGTGGCATTCTGGAATCCCGACAGCAAGCCCGCCCCCCTCCAACCTTTGCGCTTTGGCTATACACTTTACTGGACGCGCGAGATCGACATGACGCTCTCCACCAACGAGGTCGTTTCAACGCGCATCGGCCTCAACCCGCGTGACCAGCAACAGCGCCAGTTTGTCATCGACTTCGACATCCCCAAACTCAAGACCGACGATGACACCCCGAAAGCGAACGTCACGTGCAGTGACAACGGCACGATTGCCGAAGTCCAGGTCTTTCGCAATCCGCCGGAAAATACATGGCGCGTTTTCGTCAACATGCTCCCCAAGGCCGGCAATAAAGACCCGGTCGATTTGAAATGCACCCTCAGCAAGGGCGACGTCACCAGCGAAACCTGGACCTACCATTGGACTCAGCCATGAGCGCTACAGCCAGAATCGACGCTCCCGGACGCATGGGAGGCCGCCCGTTGGATGAGTGGAACGCCGCGTATTCGAAGGTCGAAAGTTATTTCCACGCGTTACGCGTCCGCAATAAAGTGTTGCTCGGGCAACTGGTCGCCCTTGTTCTCGAACGCGCCATGCAACGCGCCGAACGCGAGACGCAACTCTCCGCCACGGAACTTGCCGTCGAAGAGATGGATCACCTCGTCAACGAATGGTTTGCGCAAGTCTTGCAGGCCCCGCCCGCCGGCGCGGAAATGCTTTCAACCCGCGGCCGCCTTGCGTTGTTGCTGGCCGACATGCCCGGCAAATGGCAGGACCAATTCCTTCGCCCCGGCCCGTGGCCCGATGAATTTGTCGTGGCGATGCGCGAAAACTATCTCCGCGCCGGGCCGGATTTCCAACTCGCCAAAATGACCCCGCGCCCGCTGGACCTTGGCCCCATCGCGACGCTGACTCAATTAGGCCGGCTCCCTTACGCAAAAATCGCTGCGTCCTGGATAATTTTCGGCCTCTTTTTGGTCTTTTTATTTTACGTGACACACCACTGAGTTATGCGCGCCGCTCCTCCGATTGCTCCGCCCGCCCAGGAGCCGGCCGCGTCGCCGGTGGTCATGCAGATGCCGCGCGTGCGGCGCAGTTGGCGGATTTTCATTTTTTATTCCTGCGCCTTGCTCCTCACCGGCCTGGTCTCGATGCTTTTTGCCGACTTGCTTTGGCGCACGGGTTGGTCGCAATCCAGCACTCTTCTGCTGTGCCTTTTTATTGTGTTGTTCCTCCTGATTGCCATCGGGTGCATGCACGGCATTTTCGGTTTTATCCTCCGTTTGACCAATGACCGGCGGCTGACGCGATTGAAGGATTACCATTCCCAAAGCATTGAAGGCACCAGCACCGCGCTCGTCTTTCCCATTCACAATGAACAAGTCCTCCGCGTCTGCGAAGGTTTGCGCGCCACCTACGAGTCTCTGGAAAAAACCGGCTCTCTCGACCACTTTGATTTTTACATTCTGAGCGATTCCACCGATCCCGACAAGTGGGTCGAGGAGGAGCGCCGCTGGTTCGATTTGATCCGCGAGCTGGACGCCCTGGGCCGGATTTATTACCGCAGGCGTGTCTCGAATGAAGGCAAAAAAAGCGGCAACATCCGCGATTTTTTGAGCACATGGGGAATGCGTTATCGCTATTTCATTGTGTTCGACGCCGACAGCGTTATGCGCGGGGAAACGCTGGTCGATTTGGTCAAATTGATGGAAGCGCATCCCGCCGTTGGATTGATTCAAACAGTGCCGGCGCTCGTCAATGCGGAATCCCTCTTTGGGCGCATTCAGCAATTCGCAAACCGTCTTTACGCGCCGATTTTTATCACCGGCCTGAATTACTGGGCGCAATCCTTTGGCAATTACTGGGGCCACAACGCCATCATCCGGCTGGAGCCGTTCATGCAGCATTGCGATTTGCCGCAACTGCCCGGGCGCAAACCCTTCGGAGGCTCGATCTTGAGCCATGATTTTGTCGAGGCCGCGCTCTTGCTCAGGGGCAATTGGGAAGTTTGGCTGGCGTACGATCTGGAAGGGAGCTACGAAGAGGCGCCGCAAACGATGATTGAAAATGCGCAACGCGACCGCCGGTGGTGCCAGGGCAACATGCAGCACGCCATGGTGGTCTGGGCGCGCGGCCTGCGGGGTGTCAGCCGCGTGCATCTGGCGTCTGGAATTTTTGGCTATCTCGCCAGCCCCCTCTGGTTGTTATTCTTATTGACATTCAACTGGATGCTTTGGTACGAAGCGCACACCGGCCTGTCCAAAATCACCGTCCACAATTTTACGCCGTTTCTCCACGTCACAGGCACACAGCACGCCCTTCTCATTTTCAGCCTTTGCATGAGCGCGCTTTTCCTGCCCAAAATTCTCGCGTTGATCGATCTCGCGCTGGACCGCCGCCGCCGCCGCGCCTTTGGCGGAATGATTCACGCCACCCTTGGCGCCGTCCTGGAAACCGTTTTCTCCGCATTGCACGCGCCGCTTCAAATGCTTTGGCACTCGCAATTCGTCGCCGCCTCGCTTCTTCTTTTTGGAGTGCAATGGGGGCCGCAAAAGCGCGCCACCGACGGAACTTCCTGGCTCTATGCGTTGCGGCGTCACTGGCCGCACACGCTGATTGGACTGGTCTGGGGCCTGGCGATCTGGCGTTTGGATCGCCCAACCTTCTGGTGGTTCGCGCCCGTGGTGGCCGGAATGGTTTTAAGCATTCCATTGAGCGTTCTAACCAGCCGTGCCAATGTCGGAGAACGCGCCCGCCAGTTGGGCTTGTTCTTGACACCAGAAGAAACCGCTCCCCCGCCGGAACTTGCCGTGTTGCGAGAGCGCATGGCCGAATTGGCCGCCAACGGCCAAACCGATCCGCGTCCGCCCGATTCCGGGATCGCCGACGTGGTGCTCGATCCTTATGTCAACGCCATCCATGTCTCGTTATTGCGTGAAAAGCGCCGGAACCCCGCATATGCCCAGGCATTGGCTGATTTCGGCGTTGGCCGGCCGGAAGTCCGCTCCCTGGGCGAGCGTTTATTGACAGAAGGGCCTGACTGCCTCGGCCGAACCGACAAGCTCCTCATTTTGAGCGACGCCGATTCGCTCCCGTGGCTTCATCGCCAGGCATGGCTGCGCCCGAGTGGAACCCTGGCAAAGTGGTGGCAAAACCAAATCCGGCTCTACGCCCGTTAGAAATCGAAATTTTATGGCTCTCAAACTCCGCGACGCTTCGAAATGCAAATTTGATCTCCTGGCTTTCGGCGAGTGCATGGTCCGCCTCGCCCCGCCCGGTCATGGCCGCATCGAATTTGCCAAAACCCTCGAAGTCGATGTCGGAGGCGGCGAATTCAACGTGGCGTATGCCTGCGCCCGGCTTGGGTTGCGCGCCGGCTTCATCAGCAAGCTGCCGGACAATCCTGTCGCCCGCATCATTCTCAACCACGCCCGCGCGGTCGGCCTTGATGTCTCCAACGTCCTCATGGAAAAATTCGATGGGGTGGGGCGCGCCGGCCGCGTCGGCCTTAATTTTACGGAGGTCGGCACCGGCGTCCGCGCGAGCGTGACCATGTATGATCGCGGCCATTCATCCATCAGCCGCATGAAGCCGGACGAAATCAAATGGGACGCCATCTTCGGCGAACAAGGCGCCGTCTGGCTCCATACGGGCGGAATCATGGCGGCCCTTTCCGACGACGGCGCGGCGGCGACGAAGGCGGCATTGCAAGCCGCGCGCGCGGCGGGCACGGTGACGAGTTACGACCTGAATTACCGCGGCAAACTGTGGAGCAGCGAAAAAGCCATCGCCGTGACCAAAAGCATCATTCCACACGTCCAGGTGCTGATCGGCAATGAGGAGGATTTTCAAAAAGTCCTCGGCTTCGAGGTGGAGGGCGCGAAGGCGGATTTGCGCGACCTGCCGGTTGAAGCGTATAAGCGCATGGTCGGTCGCGTCGTGGAAACTTACCCGCATATCCAGGCAGTTTGCACGACCCTGCGCGAAGTCCGAAGCGGGCTTGTCAATCATTGGGGCGGGATTCTTTGGCACGACGGAAAATTTTTCGAGGCGCGGCAATTCAAGGACCTCGAGATTGAAGACCGCGTGGGAGGCGGGGACGGGTTTTCAAGCGGCGTCGCCTACGGTTTCAGCAAGGGAATGGCCCCCGGGGAAATTGTCGATTTTGGCGCGGCGCACGGCGCATTGCTCCAAACCACGCGGGGCGATACCTCTCAAGTCGGCCTGGAGGAAGTCATGCACGTGATGAAAGGCGGCTCCGCCCGCATTCAACGTTGAGAAAATGGCCCCGTCCTACCGCGGAAGATTGGCGCCCTCCCCGACCGGATATTTGCACCTGGGCCATGCGCGAACATTCTGGACGGCCCAGCAAAGGTCAATCAAAGCTGGCGGGACGTTAATTCTGCGCAATGAAGACCTCGACCGTAGCCGCTCCCGCCCGGAATTTGTCGCGGCGATGCTGGAGGATTTGCGCTGGTTCGGCTTCCAATGGCAGGAAGGCCCGGATTGCGGCGGACCCTTCGCTCCCTATTCGCAGAGCGAGCGGGGCGAATTTTATCGCGCGGGATTTGAGCGCCTTCGGTCGAAAGGGTTGGTCTATCCGTGCTATTGCTCGCGTCAGGATGTAATGCGCGCCCTAACTGCGCCACACGCCGGCGATGACGAACCGCTGTATCCCGGCGCCTGCCGCCATCTCATTAAGCCGAGAAACTCCCGCCGCCCAAGCTGGCGATTTCGCGTCCCCGACGGCGAGTCAATTGAATTTGAAGACGGCGCTTTTGGCCGCCGGCGATTTTGCGCCGGCCGGGATTTTGGCGACTTTGTAATTTGGCGGCATGACGGCGCGCCCGCGTATCAACTCGCCGTGGCGCTGGACGACGCCGCGATGAAAGTAACAGAGGTCGTCCGGGGCGCGGATCTGCTTCTCTCCACCGCGCGGCAACTGTTGCTCTATCGCGCCCTGGAACTTGAACCGCCGTTGTTCTATCATTGTCCGCTCATCACGAACGACGCCGGAGAACGGCTTGCCAAACGCGACGATGCCGCCAGCTTGCGAACGCTCCGGGCGAGGGGATTAAGCCCCGAAGAAATACGCGCAAACAAAACGTTTGCTGGCCAATTTTCCCGGATTATGTAGTGTCAGACAAATGAGCGCGTTCGATGAGGAGTTGAGTTCTCGATTAAAGGATGTCCGGGAGCAGGGACTTTACCGGCAATTGCACCGGCTGGATTCCGCTCAAGGCCCGCGCATCGAAATCGACGGCAAGCCGCTTCTCAATTTTTCCTCAAACGATTACCTTGGTCTGGCGAACGATCCGTCGCTCAAAACGGCGGCGCTCGATGCTGTCAATAAGTTCGGGGCAGGGGCGGGCGCCTCCCGTTTGATTTGTGGGTCAATGGCGCCGCACCATCAATTGGAAGAGGCGCTGGCCTCTTTCAAAGAGACCGAAGCCGCGCTCGCTTTTTCATCCGGTTACGCCGCCGCCACAGGAACGATCGGCGCGCTGCTGGACAGCAATGACGTCGTCGTGGTGGATAAGCTGGTCCACGCCTGCATCGTCGATGGGGCGAGGCTTTCTGGCGCGAAGTTGCGGGTTTTTGGCCACAACAATCTCAACGATCTCGCAAAAATCCTCCGTTGGGCGGACCGTCGCCACGCGAGTCCTCCTCTTTCGCCCACCAATCGCCGTCCGCGCACATTAATCATCTCCGAAAGCATTTATTCGATGGATGGCGACCAGGCGCCTTTGCGCGAAATGGTCGAGTTGAAGGACAAATTTGGCGCGTGGCTGATGGTCGATGAGGCCCACGCCACCGGCCTCTACGGAAAATCGCGACGCGGTCTGGCCGAGGAAAACGACGTTGCGGCGAGAATTGAAATTCAAATGGGGACCCTCGGAAAAGCATTTGGCTCGTCCGGCGGTTATATTTGCGGGTCGCGGCCATTGATCGATTGCCTGATCAACCGCGCGCGCCCCTTTGTTTTCACAACCGCGCCCGTCCCCGCCGCCGCCGCCGCCGCCGCCGCGGGTGTGCGTTTGGCGCAAAGCGACGTCGGTGAAAAGCGGCGCAACCAGCTTTGGGCGAATGTGGCCCAGATTTGCCGTCACATCGAATCCAAGGGCAGCGCCATCATCCCGATAATGGTCGGCGACGAACAAAAAGCGGCGCAGTTGGCCGCCATGTTGCGCGAGCGCGGAGTTTTCATTCCGGCAATCCGATTTCCCACGGTCTCCCGCGGCCAGGCGCGGTTGCGCTTGACAGTTACCGCCGCTCACACCCGCGAGGACATTGAGCAACTGCTCACCGTCCTGCGCTCAGTCAACCTGGCGTCACGCCCCTGATTTTGTCCTCGCTCTCGCAGTTGGACCGGAAATACGTGTGGCATCCATTCACGCAGATGCGCGATTGGGCCAAACGCGAACCCATCGTCATCCTCGGCGGCAAAGGCGCGATTTTGCGCGACGCCGCCGGAAAAGAATATCTGGACGCGAATTCTTCCATCTGGACCAACCTCCACGGCCATCGGAATCCCGTGATCGACGCCGCTGTCAAGAAACAGTTGGGAAAAATAGCGCATTCCTCCTCCCTCGGATTCGCCAACGAACCCGCTTCGCTTCTCGCGGAAAAACTGCTGCGCATGGCCAATCCATCGGCCCGGCGGGAACTGACCAAGGTGTTTTTTTCCGACGACGGTTCCACCGCGATGGAAGCGGCGCTCAAGATGGCTTATGAATTCGCCCGCCGCGCCCTGGACATTCGCAAGCCAAAATTCCTTTCGCTCAAGTCAGCCTATCACGGCGACACTGTCGGCGCGGTGAGCCTTGGGCATATTGATCTTTTTCACAAGGCTTACAGCGGTTTGCTCTTCAAGAGTGACACTCTGGCCGCCCCATTTTGCTATCGTTGCAAATTCAACCGCGCCAAACCGGAGCGCGCGGACGCCCGGCTTTACCGCAAATGCGACTGGGAATGCGCCGGCCAGTTGGAGCGCAAGTTCGCCGCCCGAAAAAAAATGGGCGAGCCTTACGCCGCGCTCGTTGTTGAGCCTCTGATGCAGGGAGCGGCGGGCATGATCCCTCAGCCCGAGGGATGGCTGCGCCGCGCCGCCGAAATCGCGCGCGCCCACGGCTCATTATTGATCGCCGATGAAGTGATGACCGGATTCGGCCGCACGGGTCCGCCGTTCGCCTGTCAAAAAGAATCCGTCACGCCCGACCTTATGGCGCTTGCCAAAGGAATGACCGGCGGCTATTTGCCGATGGCCGCGACGTTGGCGGCGCGGAAGATTTTCGACGCATTTCTCGGCGAATACGACGAGTTTAAGACTTTCTTTCACGGCCACAGTTACACGGGCAATCAACTGGGGGCCGCCGCTTCCCTGGCAAGCCTTGGATTGCTCCAATCCGCCTCCTCCGCGCGCGCCAGGCGTCAATTGGAAACGGTTTTGGCCGAGTCTCTGTCGTCCCTCTGGACTCTCCCAAACGTCGGCGATGTGCGGCAAGTCGGAGTGATCGCCGGTGTGGAATTAGTCAAAAACTGGAAGACCCGCCAGGCTTTTCCGTTGAGCGAAAAAGTTGGCATTCGTGTCTGTGAAGCCATGTCGCGCCGCGGCGTCCTGACACGTCCCATTGGAAACGTGATTGTGATCATGCCGCCGTTTTGCGCGACGCCCTCCCAGGCGCGCCGGATGATTTCGGCATTGCGCGACAGCGTGACGGAAATTTGCGGGACGTAGCCGTTCGGCTTATTCTTCCACCGGCGGAATGGAATTGATGGACGGGCCGTTTGTGTAAATGTTCTGGTCATGACCTTTGTGCTTCGCCGCTTCCTTCGCCCGTTTGGCCGCTTCGTTGGCTAATTCTTCTTCGATCTGCGCATTGCGTTTTTCCTCTTCCTGGCGAATCTCGTATTCAGCCTGCTTCACGCCGGAGAGTTTGTTCCGTTCGCGGGTCGCCACGAGCGCGGCGGCGGCGGGAGTCGGCAGCACCGTCGGACGCATGAGCATGATCAACTCCGTGCGCAGGTCCTGGGTGGACCTGCTCTTGAACAAATTCCCAAGCACCGGAATGTCCTTCAAATACGGAATGCCGGAATCGGATACAGTGCGGCTGTCGCTGATGAAACCTCCCAGAATGATCGTCTCGCCGTCACGCACCGCGACTTTTGCGCCGGCTTCGCGCTTGGTGGTCGTCGGCACGCTGCCGACTCCGGCGATCTGCACCCCGGGCCCGAGTTGCTCGACATCAGCCTGGATATCCATGACCACCAGGCCGTCAGGATTGATGAGCGGCAATACCTGCAAATGAATACCGACCTCCAATTGCGTGTACTGGGAACTTGGCCCCGCGCCGTAACCATAATTGTATGTCCCCGTAACGTAGGGAACCGTATTGCCGATGAACAAATCGGCAGGCACGGCGTGCGATGTCTGGATGCGGGGACGGGAAAGAACATTGACCCGGCTGTCGCCGGCGACAGCTTCAAGGACCACATTAAGGTCGTTTCCAAACTTGGCAAAGTAACTAAAGCCTCCCGGAAGATTGGCCAGGGTTGAACCTGAGGCCGTGGAAGTGGCGCCTGTGGTGCCATTGGTGGTGGTTGTGGAGCCTGTCAAAAAGCCGCTCGCGGCGCTGCTTAAATTGTTCAACCCGCCCGCGCCCGCAAAGGTGCCGGCATTTTGCCGCTGGACCAAATAACTGACGCCCGTGCTTTCGGTTCCGGTCAGGTTGATTTCCATGACGATCGCGTCGATCAGCACCTGGGCCAGGACGACGTCGAGTTTGCTGATGATGTCCTGGATCATCTTCATATCCTCGTCGTTCGCGAAAACGAGAAGGGAGTTGGTGCGCTCGTCCGCGATGATTTTGGTCTGGCCGAAAAGCTGGAATTGCCCGGCGCTGGCGGCGTTGTTGACAATTTTCTGCAGGTTATTCTGGAACGAGCTCCGCGCGCTGGTCGCCGCCGATCCAATGCCGCTGGTTTGCCCCATCGTTGTGGGCTGTCCCGGGTAGCCGCCGGCCCCGCTAGTGCCGCCAAAACCATTGCCGCTGGTTCCCCCGAAACCCGAAGTCCCGTTGCCGCTCCGGCTGCCAAAATTCGCGCCGGAACTGCTCTTGCCGACGGACGTTCCTCCGCTGGCCCCCAATGCGCTGAGCGCTGTGGCGATGTCGCTGGCCAGCGCGTATCTGATCGGAATAATTTTCGGTTTGATGATGAGCGGCGACGTCACGTCAATTCTTTTAATCATCTCCATCATTCGGTTCACGTTTTCCGCGTAATCGCGCAGGATGAGAGTCTGGGTGCTGGGCAGCGCGATAATGCTGTCGGGCATTCGCGAAAACGGCTGCAGCACTTTGGAGAGATCATCCAGGGAGGCATATTTCACCTGGACGATTTGCGTCACAAATTTGCCGGCTTCCGGCACAGTCGCGTTGGTCGAGATGATTCCGCCCTCGTGCCCTGCCACCGCCTCGGTGACAACTTTCGCGAATTTGTCTCCAAGAGGCACAATCGTGATGCCGTTCATTCCCAGAATGGTTTCCAACGCAATGATCGCTTCGCTCTTGGTCAGCGGGCTTTCTGTTTTCAGTGTGACTGTTTGTGTTGGCGTAATGGCCGCGGGGCCGGCGCTGGAGCGGAGAAGCGTTCTTCCAACAAGGTCGGCGTAAATATCCAAAAGCTGTTCCACCGGAATTGCGGGAAATGTGTACATGATGTCCGCCTTCTCGGGCGCCGAATTCGTCGAAGCGGTCAATCCGGGAGGTGTTGCCGGTCGCGGGGCCAGCGGCGCAGCCGTCGGCGCGGGAGATGGCACACGCGGCGTATAGGGGATATTCGGGCCGCCGGTCCGGCGGCTTGGAGTGGAGGCGGGCGTGACAGGCGTGGCGGCGGATGGGACAGGCGTTGCAGTCCCATTTGTTGTGATGCGTCGTTGTGGAATTTGAACCTGGGCGACCTGCCACCCGTCGGCAGGAAGAGAATCCGCCCGCTCGCCAACGGCCATGGCCAAAGCGGAAAGCAGAAATAAAGGCATCAGACTTTTTAGGTTCATAAATTATTGCCCATTTGTTCTTTTCATGGGCGAAAATGGAGTTCTTGGACCGGAATTGGGGCCAGGCGGTCCACGCAGGCCCGGCGGTCCGTGCTGGCGGGGCAATGGCAATCCACGCTGCGCCGGCAATCCTCCCATCCCCGGCTTGGAAAATTGCGGCGCTGGTTTCGGCGCCGGCGCCATACCCGGCGGGCCTTTGGGATTATTTGCGCCCGGTATTTTTTTGGCGGCGGGTGGCGCTGCCGACTGCGGTTTCTTGGTGTAATTGGCGGTCAAAGTGATTTGGCCCCTGAGTCGATACCGGTTTTGATCCGCCGGACTTAAATCAAGTTCACTCACACGGATCATCGCCGGGTCGCCGCCGATGTTGTATAAGAAATTGACCAATTGCGGCTCCTGGCTGTCAACAGTTATTTTGATGGATTCCTCCTCGAAGAACTCGTTCGTTTGCGGGCGCTGGCCGCCGGGATTATACGAGGAGACATCCACGCCGGTGCGCCGCGCCTGGGTGGCAATCGTTTTCTGCAACTGGATTTGGTTGTCCAGCACTCCGGTGCCTTCCTGATGCACTAATTTGGCCAGTTGCTTTTGCAAACCATTGGTGGGATTGGTATCCAGCAAAATCTCACGATTGTAGCTTTCAATATTGCCGCGCATCCTTTGGAGGTCCAACCGGATTTTACCCCACTCGCCAAAATGCGGCCACACGAACAACAAATTCAGGACGACAATCACCACCAGCACGATTCCCACCACAATGCGCCGTTCCGCGGGCGTTAAATTGAGCTGGTCCAGGAAATTATTCACTCTCCGCCCCCTTTAATGTGCAACTAAACCGCCACTCCGTTGACGCCCCGCGGCTGCTCATCGTTGGAGGCGTGATATCCGAAAACAGTAGCTGATCCGGTTGCATCGGATTGGGGATGCGTCGCAGGTCTTCATTAAACTTGCCCACTTCATCCGCGTTTTCCGTCACAGCGGTGCCGTGAAGATCAAGTCTTCCGCGCTGAAAATAAATGTTCTGCAAAGTAATGCTGTCAGGGACGTTTTCGGCAACTGCCTTCCAGCAATCCAGCGCCTTGTACTGCAGCTCCTGGCGGTCCTCCAGAATCTTGATCTCCTCCGCGTCTTTCAGCGCATTGGTGTAACTGCCGCTGATGCTCGCCAGTTCTCCTTTGACCGTGTTGTACTTCAGCTTCAGCACATATAGCGCGCCGAAGTAAATCAGCACACCGATGATATACGCGCTCAATAGCCCCACCAGCCCTCCCATCCACAATCCATCCACGAATTGCTGGCGGTAGCGCGTCGAAAATTCCCGCGGCAAAAGATTCGTCTTGCCGGAATCTTCCGCGCAACGTTTCGCGCTCAACGCCGCCAAATGCGTCCCCGGCGCCGTGGCTTGAATCTCCAACGGCTCCGCTCCGTCTTTAAAAACCGCCTCCCAAAACCGCGCTTCCGCCAGTCCCGCCACCAATTGAATCTTCGGCGCCACCGTCAGCCACCCTTCCAATTCTCCCGCCCACGCCATCTGTTCGATCTGCGTTCTCAGTTGCGGCCCGCGTTCCGGCCCGGGCGGCAGCGAAACAAGCGTCAGATTTTGCAACTGCCCCCCATACCACCATGCAACCAATACCGGTTCATTTTCATCCCCGGCAAAAACCCACACGCCCTCCTCTTGAATGTTTGCCGCCAAAAGTTTGTCCAAACCTGGCGTTTCCAGCCGGTCAGCCAAATACCCCTCGCTCTCCAGTTCCCCAAGGAATTCCTCCACACCCGCCCGCCCTGCGATGATGACAATCACTTGTTGCAGCGCTTCGGGCTTGTCCACGGGTCGCGGCAGCAAATAGAAACTCCAGACCATCTGCGCCACAGGCAGCGGCGAGAGCTTCTCCATTTGAAGTTCGATCATCTGCTCGATTTCCGCGGGGTCGGATGGCGGCAAATGCACCACGCGCAGAAATACCTTTTCGGCCGGAAGCCACGCGATGTTGAGCTTTTGCCGAAAAAGGGTCTGCCAATCCTTGCCCGCCATCCCCGAGGGAACTGCTTCGTTGAGCAAAAGGGTCTTGTCGCCCTGGATCGAGAATTTCTCAGCGTTGGGCGTAAGCTGCCAAAGCCGCCGGCCACTGGCGCTGGTGTGAAGGACGTTTACGGTTTGCCAGCGGGCCATTAGTTACCTTTCGGCCAATTCGGAGACTTGGAATCCTCTACAAGCGATCTGAGATGTTCTTCCGTCTGTGTGACACGCAGGACTTCCTCAATGGTCGTCTTCGTTTCCTTCACTTTTTTCCAACCGTCGTCGCGCAACGTCCGCATTCCATTCTCCATCGCCTTTTGCGCCAAAGTGGACGCCGCGGCGCGGTTGAGGATCAGCGACCGAAGCTGTTCGTCAATGAACATCAACTCGTAAATTCCCATTCGTCCCTGATACCCGAACTGCCGGCACTCCTCGCATCCCGCCCCTTTGCAAAACTTCGTCGTCTCAATTTCCGCTTCCGGAAAACCAATCCGTTTGAGGTACGCCTTTTCCACCTTTTGTTCCGCCTTGCACTTCGGGCAAATCGTCCTCACCAATCGTTGCGCCAACACCGCCTCAACCGATGACGCCACCAGGAACGGCTCAATTCCCATGTCAATCAACCGCGTGAACGCGCTTGGCGCGTCGTTCGTGTGCAGCGTGCTGAACACAAGGTGTCCCGTCAGCGCCGCTCGAATCGCGATTTCCGCCGTCTCCAAATCCCGGATTTCCCCGACCATGATCACGTTCGGGTCCTGCCGCAATATGTGCCTCAGCCCCATTGCGAATGTCAGCCCGATGTCCGACCTCACTGAAATCTGGTTGATCCCCTTCAACTCATACTCCACCGGCTCCTCGATCGTGATGATCCGTTTGGTCACCGAATTGATCGAACTGAGAAACGCGTACAGCGAAGTCGATTTCCCCGATCCCGTCGGCCCCGTCACCAGAAAAATTCCGTGCGGTTTGACGATGATCTCCCGGATCCGCGATTCCTCCGACATCGCGAAACCCAGCTTGTCCAGGCTCAAAAATATCTTTCCGCGCGTCAGCAATCGCAGCGAAACGCTCTCCCCGTAAACCGTCGGGACAGTCGAGACGCGGATGTCGATTTCCTCCCCCTTGATCCGCACATTGATGCGTCCGTCCTGCGGCAGCCGTTTCTCCGCAATGTTCATCCCGGACATGACCTTGATGCGCGAAATCAACGATGCCTGGAACCGCTTCAACTGCGGCGGCATCGGTGTTTGGTGCAAAATTCCGTCAATCCGGTATCGGATCCGCAACTCATCCTCCGCCGGCTCAAAATGAATGTCCGTCGCCCGGTCCTTGTAAGCCTCCCAAATGATCTGGTTGACAAATCGGATGACGCTCGCCTCCTGGTTGTCCTCCGTGATTTCCCGGTCCTCCACTAGCGCGTCGAGGTCATCGTCCTCCTTGGATATTTCATCCAGCGTCTCCGCGCCCACCCCGTAAAACTTCTTGAGCGACTTCTCAATCTCCGCCCGCGGCGTCAGCGCGAAATTCACCGGCACGCGAGCGTCGAACTGCACCGCCCCCAGCATCGCCGCGTCGAACGGGTTGCTCACCGCCACCTGCAATTGCCCGTTCTCAAACGCCACCGGCAGCACAAAATACTGGAACGCCACTTTCGTCGATATCCTCTTGCGGGCCTCCGCCGGCACTTCCATCTTTCCCAAGTCTATAAACGGCCATCCCAGCGCCTTCGCAAGCTCCTGCAGAAACACCTCTTCCGTGTTCCCCTTTTCCCGCGCGATGAATGAGAGCAGGCTCTCCTGCGAACCTCCTTCCGCGGCCACTCGCCACGCTTTATTCCAGTCATCGAACTGGCGGGGGGTCGCCAGGTTATTCCGCTCCAGCAATGTTTTGATTGAAACTATAGCCATTTATCAGTGTTCCACAGACGTTGAACAAAGGAAGATAGGAAAAGTTGCGCCAAGGTCAAAGGAAATGGGGCCTCCGATGACCCTCCAATCCGAGCCTTCAAGGCTTCTCCTCGGCGAATTTCTTTGCCCCGGCCCTGTCGGCGGTGTCGGCCGCCGTCATGGAACGTTCGGCGGCGTTGAGTGCCTCCGACGTGTTTTTATGGGATGCTCCCAATTTTTGATCGGTAAAGGTGACTTTCTTTTGCTCCTTGTCGAACTTCCATTTCCCCCAGTTCATCTCAAGTAAGTTTACCAGGGTTCGGGAGGTTCGGGCGCATTCCCGCGCCGCCGTCGCGTACTGCCGGTCAGCGGTCGCGAGCGCCTGCGAGCGTTTGGTGGCAACTTTTGCGATAGCTTCGGGAGCCAGATGAGCGCTTTGCAATTCCCGCCGAAGAGCCTGTTCACCGTCAAAGTTGGCGAACTCTTCCATCATGCCGCAAGCCTTGAAGACCTGGCTCTTTTTTGTTCGCATTTGGTCTCGCGTCTCGACCCCGGCCATGTCCAGCCCTTCCATTCGCAGGCGGTTGGCGACGGACAGTTTTTCAAAGACCGCCGCCTCACTCCTCATGACTTGTGCGCAAGCTTGCAAGGTCGCCTTCGTTTGGCCCCCGCCCTGTGCCGCCGCCATTTCCAACGTCTTCGCCGCCGACTTTCTGGCTTCCAAGGCAGATTCTCCGCTTGTGGCGCCTCCCATCGGACCGATTTGAACGCCAGACTGCCCGGCGGCTTGCGAAGCCACTTTGGACTGTGCCACGAGCGCGCCTTGAGGGCCTGTTGTGGCTTTCGCGGCTAGTGTGGGTTGTGGAACCGACGCGGAAGTCGCCGTATGCGGCGCAGTCACCCGATGCTGCCAGATAAAATACCAATATGCCCCGCCGCAGGCCAGGCAGGCCACGACAAAAAGCGCCAGCCCGACTCCGCTCGAACTGGGCTTCTTCGCTCCCGCGCTCAGGCTTTGGGAGCCGGCCGCCGGCGTCGTCCAGGCGTTGGCGGGCGCGAGGGTTGGAGGAGGCGTTTCGTTCGTGCCGATAAGCCTCTGCCCATCGAAGCAGCGCGTATAGATGTCCTCATAGAATTGGCCGCAGGCCGGGCATTTTTTCATTTGCGGCCCTTGTTGTACATGAAGAATTTCGCCAACGTCAAAGGAAATGGAAACCGTGCGCGTTTAATTGTCAATTATAAATTCTCAATTCATCTTCAGCACAACCCGGAACCGCGCCTTCCCGCTCATCATCCGCTCGTAACCCTCAGTCACCTTCTCAAGCGGAACAACCTCATTCATCGACCGCACCCCCGTCAAAACACTGAATCGCAGCGTGTCCTCGGAATCAATCGCCGTGCCCGAATACCATCCTTTCACCGCCCGCTTGCCGCCGATCAGCGCCAGCGGCGATACCTGCATCGATTGAGCCGCCCCGATCACCATCAGCGTTCCGTTAAGCCCAAGCCCGGCCTGGACCGCGCTCATCGCGGCTCCATCTGTCACAGTGGCGATGATCACCTTCGCGCCGCCAAGCTTGGCCAATTCTCCCGCCGGGTCTTGCGCCTGGCTGTCAATGTAGTGGTGCGCCCCCAATTTCCGCGCCAGCGCCTCCTTCTCCGCGCCCCTCGCGATTCCAACCGTCCTGAAACCCATCTTCGCCGCGTATTGCACGCCGAGATGGCCAAGCCCGCCCAAACCCAGCACCGCCACCAAATCCCCCGCCCGCGCCCCCGAATTCCGCAACGCATTGTAAGTGGTCACTCCCGCGCACATCAACGGCGCGGCGTCCTCAGCCGGCAATTCCTGCGGCATCAGCGCCAGCGCAATCGCCGGGGCGACCATGTATTCTCCGTAACCGCCGTCAAAAGAAATCCCGGTAACCTTCAGCGCCACGGTGCACCCAAAAAAATCCCCGTTGCGGCACGCATCGCAGTGCCCGCAATGTCCCCCGTGCCATCCCACCCCCACCCGCTGGCCAACCTTCCAGTAATCCGCCCCGTCCCCCACCGCGTCCACAGTTCCCACCACCTCGTGTCCTGGCACGCGGGGAAACTCCAAACCGGGCCAAAGGCCTTCCTTCACCAGCGAATCGCTGTGGCAGATCCCGCAAGCCTGCACCTTGATCCGCACCCATCCCGGCTTCGGCTGAGGGATCGGACGTTCAACAAGTTCAAACGGCCCGTTCGGCCGCGTAATTTGGGCAACACGCATAACGAATTCTTAAACGCCAAATGCAAATTCTCAATGGCAAACTTTCAATCGGTTCTCGAAGTTTGCGATTGATAGCCTCCCTCGCTTTCCGCCACACTGCGTCTTCGAAACTATAAAACAAAACTTGAAATGAGTGTTCTTATCGTCGGTTCCACCGCCCTGGATTCCATCAAAACTTCCTCCGCCGAAAACCCGCGTCTCCTCGGCGGTTCCGCCAGCCATGCCGCCGTCGCCGCGAGCTTTTTCTCCCCGGTCAAACTTGTCGGCGTGGTCGGCGACGATTTCCCAAAAAACTACATCCGCCTCTACAAAAAGCATAAAATCGACCTCGAAGGACTCCAAATCATCCCCGGCAAAACCTTCCATTGGTCCGGGGAATACGAAGTCAACATGAACAATCGCCGCACCCTCGTCACCGAGCTCGGCGTCTTCGAGACCTTCACCCCCCGCCTTCCCGCCAATTGCGTCAACACACCTTTTGTCCTCCTGGCCAATATTGCCCCCTCCCTGCAACTCCATGTTTTGGACCAGATGCGCCGCCCCAAGTTCGTCGTCGCCGACACCATGGATTTGTGGCTCAACATCGCCTTGGAGGATTTACTCAAACTCCTTCGTCGCGTCGATGGCTTCGTCTTGAATGAAAGCGAAGCCCGCCAATTGACCCAGGAGAACAATCTCTTTCGCGCCGCCAAAAAAATCCACAAACTCGGGCCTAAACACGTCATCGTCAAAAAAGGCGAGCACGGCGCAATCCTGTCCAATCGCGACGGCCTTTTTGTCTCCCCTGCCTATCCTCTCCACGATGTTGTCGATCCCACCGGCGCTGGTGATTCCTTCGTGGGCGGCATGATGGGCTATTTGGCTACGGCCAAAGGCCCTGTCGAGTCCCATTTGCGCCGGGCCATGATTTACGGCAGCGTCGTGGCATCCTATTGCTGCGAAGATTTTGGCTTGAAACGCACCACGCGCGTCAACCGCGCCGCCATCGACAAGCGAGTCAAAGAACTGGAAAAATTGACTCGTTTCTGACCCGTGCGCGTCTTTATCGCCACTACGCGCCCATCAAGGAATCCTCCGCAAAGCCGCGGAAAACGTACTCCGCGGCCCTACATCAATTTCTTCAAATTCGGGTTGAATATTTTACAGCACCGCATAACATAGGCCGGAACTTTGTTGACACCGCCAAGTGATCATCAATGCATTGCGGCAAAAAACTGAATTTTCGCCCCTTGATAACCGGTTTCCTTTTTGAAGCCGTAGTTATCTTCCTTTTCCCCCGCGCACTTTTTGCGCAGTCTGACGCCGCGACCCAGATCGGTTCCTCTCAGGCAGCCTCCTTCTATTGGCTCTGGGCTTTGGCTCTTATCGTGGCCATTGTGGTCGTCTGGCGCCTCGCCTTGCGCTCGCGCCGGCGCACTTGCAGTCTCCAGAAGGAAATTGCCGACCGCAAGGAGGCACAGCGCGCCTTGCAGGAAAGCCATGAATTGCTCCTGCGCCAGGAGCGCCTCGCCGCTGTGGGCCAATTGGCCGCCGGTCTCGCCCACGAATTCAACAACATCCTCACCGTCGTCCAAGGCCATGTCTGCCTCCTCATGGACAATCCCAATCTCGACGTTGAATCCTTCAAATCCCTCAATCAAATCAACGACGGCGTCGAGCGCACTGCCAAGCTCATCAAGCAAATGCTCGCCTTCAGCCGCAAACAGGTCATCAAGCTCAAGCCGCTCGACGTCCGGGAAACGCTGGACCAAACTGCTGAAACTCTCCGCCATGTCCTTGATGAGCGCGTGGCCCTTCAATTCGATGTCGCCCCCAATCTCCCCGCTGTCATGGCCGATCTCGAAATGGTGGAACAAATCCTCCTCAACCTCGTTCTCAACGCCCGCGATGCCATGAATACAGGGGGCCAGTTGACTATCCGGGCTACTGAGGCCAAATTTGGGGCGGATGGCGTATCCATTAAGTCGAATCAGAAGCCGGGCCGGTTCATTCGTTTGAGTGTTACCGATACAGGCTCAGGCATGGATACTGCTATTATTAATCGTTTGTTCGAGCCCTTTTTTACAACCAAGGATGTAGGCAAAGGCTCTGGTCTCGGCCTGGCAACTGTCCACGGCATGGTGGACCAGCACCAGGGATGGATCGAAGTCGATAGCAAAATCGGCAAAGGCACCACTTTCGATATTTACTTGCCCGTCGCCGATCGCGCCCCGGAAAAAACGCCCGTTCCGTCCCGTCCCCCACGCATCCGCGGTGGAAAAGAAACCATCCTGGTGGCGGAAGACAAACAGGCGTTGCGCGAACTTGTCCACGAAGTCCTCGAAGGCCACGGCTATAACGTTCTGGAAGCTGAAAATGGCCGCCATGCTCTCGAAATTTGGGCAAATTCCCCTTCGAAGATCGATTTGCTTTTGACGGATGTCGCCATGCCTCACGGTATTTCCGGGCACGACCTGGCCGCCCACATTTGGAAGGAAAACCCCCGTCTTCCAGTCATTTTCAGCAGCGGTTACAATCAGGAAATGGTTCAACACACCGAAGAAAACGGCCGTTCCGTGACCTTCCTTTCCAAACCTTACAGACCCGAGGAACTTGCCCAGGCTGTCCGCAAAGCTCTTGATGCCGCCGTCGCTCCTTAAAACCATGATGCCAACACGTCCTTCAGAATGAATTCCCCGGACAGAATCCCAGAACTGGCTGCCTTTCCACGGACCAATCCCAATGCCGTCATGGCTTTCGACCCGGGCGGCGAAATGACCTATTGCAACGACGCCGCCCGCAAACTGGCCGTTTCCCTCGGCGCCAATGCCCCCGCCGAAATTCTGCCGCCGGACACCATAACCATCATTGCCAATTGCCTCTCCAGCGGCCAAAACATCATGAACCTCCAAACGATGGTCCGTAATCGGACCCTCTCATGGTCTTTCATCCCGCTGCCAGAGGAATCAATTATCCATTGTTATGCGGCCGATATCACCGACCGTCTGAATCTCGAGGCGCAACTCCGTTACTCCGTTAAAATGGAGGCGGTCGGCCAATTGGCCGCGGGCGTAGCCCACGATTTCAACAACATCCTAACCATCATCCAGGGTCATGCCGATTTGCTGCTGCAAGCCCCCGATTCCGCCGCTAAAAACGAAAGGTCGATCCGCCAAATTTGCACCGCGGCCGACCGCGCCGGCCAGCTCATCAAACAATTGCTCATGTTCAGCCGCAAACAGGTCATGCAGCAGCGCAACGTCGATTTGAACGATGTCATTCAAAACCTCAGCCCCATGCTGCGCGGGTTGCTCGGTGAACATGTCACTTTCCAATTCAACTCAGGCTCCGGCCTTCCCCCGCTTTGGGTCGATCTCGGCATGATCGAACAACTTTTGGTCAATTTGATCATCAACGCCCGCGACGCCATGCCTTGCGGCGGCGCGTTGACGCTCTCCACTTCACTGGAAACGCTCGAACCCATCTCCTCAGTCCTTAACCCGGAAGCCCGCCCAGGCACTTTCGTCTGTCTGAGGGTCAAAGACACAGGCTGCGGGATGACTCCCTACACCCTGGCCCACTTATTTGAACCCTTTTTCACCACCAAAGAACAAGGAAAAGGCACGGGTCTCGGTTTGGCCACCGTTTATGGCATCGTCAAACAGCACCAGGGCTGGGTGATCGTCGATAGCCGGGAAAACGCGGGTTCCACCTTTGCCATCTTCCTCCCCGGCACCGAGAATCCCGGCGAAAAACTGCTCCCCGCGCAAACCGCCGGCGAGCCGGCGGCGGCGGACGAGGCTATGGCGCACGGGACCGAAACGATACTCATCGTCGAGGACGAATCGGCCTTGCGTGAACTCGTCGTCCACATCCTTCAGCTTTGCGGCTATCGCACCTTCGAGGCCGAATCCGGCCAGGCCGCCCTCGCCGTCTGGGACAAACACAAAGATGAAATCGACCTCCTCTTAACAGACATGGTAATGCCCGGCGGCATGTCAGGCCGTCAATTGGCCGATCGTTTGCAGGCAGAGGCACCCACCCTCAAAGTCATTTACACCAGCGGTTATAGCCCGGGCATGGCCGGCAAGGACATCGCCCTATTGGAAGGCTTCAACTTTCTGGCCAAGCCCTACACTCCCGGCCGCCTTGCCCTCGTCGTGCGTGAATGCCTTGACGGCAATCGCGCCCCCGGTCAGAGTAACCAGTGATCCATTGAAAGCTCTTATCTCGACGACCTCGCGGACTGAAAGGGTGTTCCTCGTCGGTTTGGAACTCAAATCCGGCTCCAGTTGGCAGCATCGCGATTCTCTCGAGGAATTGGCCGAACTCGCCGCCACCGCCGGCGGGGAAGTCATTGGTACTGGCTCCCAAAAGCTTGAATCCCCTGTCGCCGGAACTTTCATCGGCACCGGCAAGGCCGCCGAATTCGCCGCCTTTTGCCGCGAGAATGACGTCGATACTGTCGTCTTCGACGATGAACTTTCCCCCGCGCAAAGTCGCAACCTCGAAAAGGTCTTTGGTTGCAAGATTCTCGACCGCACGGCTTTGATCCTCGATATTTTCGCCCAGCGCGCTCAGACCCGCGAAGGCAAATTGCAGGTCGAGCTTGCGCAATTGCAGCATCTGCTTCCGCGATTGACCCGGTTTTGGGGCCATCTTTCCCGCCAGAGCGGCGGCATCGGCATGCGCGGCGGGGAAGGGGAATCCCAACTGGAATCCGACCGCCGTCGTGTCCAGGAGCGCATCGATAGAATTATCGAAGACCTCCAAGCCGTCCGCCGCCACCGCGCCACCCAGCGCGGCAGCCGCCAGCGCAATCTCTGGCCATTGGCTTCCATCGTCGGCTACACCAATGCCGGCAAGTCCACTCTCCTCAATGCCCTCACTGGCTCCGACGTACTGGCCGAGGACAAATTGTTCGCAACTCTCGATCCCACAACCCGCCGTTTGCGCCTGCCAACGAACCAGAACGTGTTTCTGACCGATACCGTCGGTTTCATCCGCAAATTGCCGCATCAACTAGTCGAAGCTTTCAAAGCGACTTTGGAGGAAGTTGTGCAGGCGGAACTGCTTTTGCACGTCGTGGACATCTGCCATCCCCAGGCCGCCGAACAAATCGCCGCCGTTAATAACGTGTTGACCGAGATCGGCGCCGCCGGCAAGCCCACCATCATGGTTTTCAATAAAATTGATCAGTTCGCGGGAAACGGCTTGCTCGATAACTACTTTCGCCAATATCCCAACGCCGTCGCTGTATCCGCCAAAACCGGCCAGGGAATATCCCAATTGATCGAAGAACTCGGCACTCAACTGCGGCCCATCCGCGAGTATGTCGAATTGCGCGTCCCGCATGGCGATTCCGCTGTCATTGCCCGCCTGCACGAAGTCGCCCAGGTCACCGAGCGCGATTATGCCGGTGAGTGCGCGCGTTTCCGGGCGCGGATTCCGCCCCATTTCCGACACGAATTCGAGCCTTACATAATAGCCTCGTGAGCGCTTCCCAGCATATCCTCGTCACCGGAGGCGCTGGCTTCATCGGCTCTCACCTGGTTGAACGCCTGCTGGCCGAAGGCCATTCGGTCACGGTCATCGACGACCTCTCCACTGGCCGGCTCGCAAACCTCCAGGATGTTCTGTCCAATCCCAAGCTGTCAGTCATTCAATCCAGGATTTCTGGATGCGAAAAACTCGCCGGCCTGGTGGCAAAGG
The DNA here is from genome assembly GCA_036268455.1 of Verrucomicrobiia bacterium. GTDB lineage: Bacteria > Verrucomicrobiota > Verrucomicrobiia > Limisphaerales > Palsa-1400 > DATAUD01. Next base: position 40,319 of record DATAUD010000025.1, on the reverse strand, counting down.
CCGATTCCATTTATCATCTGGCGGCCGCCGTAGGCGTCGAATTGGTGATGACCTCGGGCCTCAGAACCATTGAGACCAACCTAAGCGAGACACAATGTATTCTCGATGCCGCCAGCGCCAGCCGAACGCCAATCCTGATCACATCCACATCGGAAGTTTATGGAAAAAGCGAGAAGGCCGCGTTTTCCGAGGAGGACGATTTGCTCATTGGCCCGCCGCATCTAAGCCGATGGAGCTACGCCTGCTCCAAGTTGATGGATGAGTTTTTGGCTTTGGCCCACGCCAAGGAACACAAAACACCCGTCGTCATCGCCCGCCTTTTCAACACCGTCGGTCCGCGGCAAACCGGTCAATACGGAATGGTTCTGCCCCGTTTCATCCACGCCGCCCGCTCGGGACGCCCGCTGCAAGTGTTTGGCGATGGCTCCCAAACCCGTTGTTTCTGCTACGTGCGGGACACCGTCGAGGCGCTCGTTCGATTGCAAAACTGCCCCGCCACTCGTGGCGAAATCTTCAATATCGGCAGTTCCGAGGAAATCAGCATAACGCGCCTGGCGCAAAGCGTGATTGAGATTTTGCGTTCACCCTCCGCCATCGAATATATCCCCTACGAAAAAGCGTATGCGCCGGGATTTCAAGACATGTTGCGCCGCCGTCCCGTCGTCGAAAAACTCACGCGATATGCCGGCTTCCATCCCGCCACTCCTCTTTCTGAAATCATCGCGATGACAGCGGGCCTTAAGAAATAAAAAAAGGCACCCTTTCGGATGCCTTGATTAAAGACTTTGCCAGATGGCAGCTTAGGGGAAGATCAAACGAACGGCCCCTGCGGCGGGTGTCGTATTGCCAGCGAAATTACCCGAGTCCACCGCGTTCTTCAGCCAGTTCACCCGGAGGCTGCCGGAAGTGACTTGCTGCGCGCTGCCGTCACCAAGCATGATGTTTCCAGCTCCCGCTGTATTTCCAGCCGAGTGCAACTTGGCGGACCAGCCGACCGACCCCGTGAGAGGGGAGTCTGTGCCGGTCCCAGACGTTGATACTACGGCGCCATTGGTATTAAGGATCACGTCGGCGCCTGATGAAGTGCCAACCTGCGGAGAGAACCCGTAGTTCTGGTCCTGGCTGGTGCCAGGAATTACAGAAGTGCCGCCTTGCGCGCCAAGATTACGGTCGCCGCCCAAGAGCCCTTGCGGATATGTATCATTGGCTCCCGGTCCAACCCAGTAAGAAAGGTTGGTGTTGTTGAACGTGCCTACCGCGCTTTGCGCAGTCAGGTTATACGGAGTGGTCGTCGGATAAGCCGCCTGCGGGGCATAAAAGTTTGTGTTCGCCGGGCGGTCATCGGACGGACAAAGCACGACCTTCGCCGACTGGCCCATCTCGTTCTGCATCAGCGAAAAGTTCACAAAGCAATACTCCGCGGGAATCGGATCGTTCGCAGTGCAAACTTCACTCCAGCCGCCCAAAGCGCCAGTCTGCTGCGCGGGAAACCGGTCGCCGTTGTCGTTGGACCAGATACGGTAGGCAATACCGATCTGTTTGAGATTGTTGATGCACGAGATGCGTTGCGCCTTCTGCTTGGCGCGAGCCAGCGCGGGCAATAGCATACTCGCCAAAATGGCGATAATCGCGATCACCACCAGCAACTCGATGAGTGTGAACGCTCCGTTCTTTCTGTTCCGTGTGTGTTTCATATGTTCTACAGGTTATTTTGGCCTTTGAGCCTTCTCTGGAATCTCATGGTGATCCCAGCGTTTGCTCGATTTCTAATTTTTAAGCAATGTCGATGCCACAATTCGCAACCTTGCAAAACCGGTCGAAATGCATCGATATTTGGCTCTTTTTACGCATTTCAGCCCACTTCGACCCTAGGTTTCGAGTGTTGCGCCAAATTTCCACGCATAAAGCGTGAGAAAAACACGCGCTTTTCGCGTGAATTTCCCGCGTTATACGTTAAATTTAAACAACATCACGTCCCCATCCTTCACGACGTACTCTTTCCCTTCCATCCGATACAATCCCTTTTCTCGCGCTCCGGCCACTGAGCCGCATTTAACCAAATCCTCGTACGCCACCGTTTCAGCCTTGATGAACCCTCGCTCGAAATCCGAATGAATTACCCCGGCGGCCTTCGGAGCCGTGTCGCCGACATGAATGGTCCATGCGCGAACTTCCTTTTCGCCCGCCGTAAAATACGTCCGCAACCCCAACAAATGATACGTACTATGGATCAGCGCCCCAACCCCCGACTCATCCACCCCCAATTCCTTCAGAAACGCCTTGGCTTCATCCGGCGGCAGGTCAATCAAGTCGCTCTCGATCTGCGCGCTGATGACGACTGTTTCACAGGAATGATGCGTCCGGGCGTATTCCCGAACCTGCTGGACGAATGGGTTCTTGTCCGCTCCCGCCAAATCGCTTTCTTTAACGTTAGCGGCGAAAATGGTCGGTTTGTCGGTTAACAGGTAAAACGACCGCGAAAGAACCTTCTCTTCCGGCGTCAACTCAATGGTGACGCCGGGTTTGCCCGCGTTGAAGTGATCGGCGAGCTTTTTTAGGACTTCCGCTTCAGCCACAGCCGTTTTATCGCCGCGTTTGGCGTCCTTGGCTCCGCGCTCAAGCCGTTTCTGCACCGCATCCAAATCCGCCAGCACAAGCTCGGTCGTGATCGTCTCAATGTCCCGGACCGGGTTGATATCGCCCGCGACGTGATGGATGTCCGCGTCTTCAAAACACCGGACAACCTGGACGATCGCATCGACTTCGCGGATATGGCTGAGAAACTTGTTGCCCAGTCCTTCCCCTTGCGATGCTCCCTTGACCAGCCCGGCGATATCGACAAATTCAATGGCCGCCGGAATGATGACGCTTGTTTTTGCGATGGCCGCCAGCGGCTCCAGGCGCGGGTCAGGGACCGTCACGATGCCCACATTGGGATCAATGGTGCAAAACGGGTAATTGGCCGCCATCGCCTTTCGCGTGCGCGTGACCGCGTTAAAAAGGGTGCTTTTGCCAACATTGGGCAGACCTACTATTCCAGCTTTCATTTCTTCTCTTTATTCGCCATCGGCGATTCCTTCGCGAATCACCTTCCTAAACTTATCCAGCCCTTCCCCAAAAGCAGCCGAAATCGGCAGCGCGCTCGTTTTTCGAATGCGCCGTTTGAATTTCTTCAAATTCGCCTCGAAAGCCGGTTCATCCATTTTATTTGCCACGACCAGTCGCGGCTTTTCGAGAAGCGCGCGGTCGTACATTCCCAGTTCTTCCAGCAGTTGCTTGTAATCATCCACGGGATCCCGTCCGTCCGTGCCAGCCATATCCAGCAGGATCACCAGCAGCTTGCACCGGGCGATATGCCGCAAAAACGCATGTCCAAGTCCGACGTTCTCATGCGCTCCTTCGATCAATCCTGGCACGTCACAAACCGTCAGGCGGAAGTAATCCGGATATTCCACAATCCCCACCTGCGGCGTCAGAGTCGTAAACGGATAGGGGGCCACCTTCGGATGCGCCTTGGAAATCGCCCCGAGCAAAGTCGATTTGCCGGCGTTTGGATAGCCGACCACGCCGACATCGGCAATGGTGCGCAATTCCAGGAGATAGTTCCCCTCACCGCCAGCCTCCCCCGGTTGGGCAAACCGCGGCGTTTGCCGGCGCGCGGTCGCAAAATTGCGATTCCCCAAACCTCCGCGTCCGCCTTTGCACAACACAAGTTGCTGGCCGTGCTGGGTCAAATCGGCAACCAGCGCTCCCTTGCTGGCGGAACCCTTGGAATTCGCGTCCTCCTGCAAATCAATTTCCATCGCCTGCTCCGCTCCGGCATGACGGATCACCGGACGCCTGCTGGAGCCGGTCATGAAAGTTCCCGGCTTCACCTGTGCGGCGGATTCGGCCTCGGGCGGTTCATCTGGTTCGAGCGCCCAGACGAGCGTTCCGCACGGCACTTTGACGATCAAGTCTTTGCCCGCGTGGCCATCCATCCCTTTGCCCATGCCAGCCTCGCCATCCGGCGCGATCAGGCGCGGGTTATAATATTGGCCGATCAAATTATTGAGATCGTGGTCACCCTGAAGGATGACATCGCCCCCGCGTCCGCCGTTGCCGCCGGATGGCCCGCCTTTTGGGCGAAACGTCTCGCGGAGAAAAGCGACGCAGCCTTTGCCGCCGTGTCCCGCGCGCGAATATACTTTTATCTCATCGACGAACATCAATAAAAAAGGCGAGGCTTTCACACCTCGCCGGGAAAATTGAGGCAGCTTCGCTAGGCGCTCACCGCTTCGGTTTCCGCCTCCGGTTTGACATTGACCCGACGGCTTTGCTTATCGAACAAAACCCGGCCATCCGTCAGCGCGAAAAGCGTCCAGTCGCGGCCGGTGCCGACGTTTTGGCCCGCGACAAATTTGGAGCCGCGCTGCCGCACCAAAATGCTGCCGGCGGTGACAAATTGACCGCCAAATTCCTTTACGCCAAGGCGTTTGCTGACGCTGTCGCGCCCGTTGCGAACACTCCCTTGACCTTTTTTATGTGCCATACTCTCTCTCTCTCCTCTCTACACTTTAATTTCCGTGATTTTGACGACCGACAGTTCCTGGCGGTGGCCGATTTTTTTATGATAACCTTTGCGTCGTTTCATTTTGAACGCGACGGTTTTTTCTCCGCGGATATGTTCCACCACATCCGCGACGACTGTCGCTTTCTCAACCGTCGGCGAACCGGCGGTAAATTTGCCTTCGTTGCCGACCATTAGGACGCGATCGAAGGTAATAGATTGACCCGCTTTCGTTGATACACGTTCAACGCGCAAGGTGTCGCCCGCGGCGACGCGATATTGCTTACTTCCAGTTTCAATTACAGCATACATAATTCCACTTTCAAAAAAGGGTGCCAATTAGCTCAAATTAGTCGGAATATGTCAACCTTTTCTTAAGCGACATCTCCGGCACGGTCCTTTGGCCCTGACTTGCAGCAGTTTACCGTATGTCAAATTAATTTCAAGGAAGAACTGGCTGGGTAACCGCCGCTCACGGTGAAACGGCTGATTTTGATTTTGGTGGCCGTCGCGATTTGGTTCTATTTCTCTTTCTATAGACGTTAGCAATGAAAACGGACGCCAATCGAGTCACTCGCCGCTGGAGAAGATAGTACCAAATCGCATGGCCTATTTTTCGTGGTGAAACCCAAAACGACCTATGGTGTTAAATTCAAGAGCGAAATGCGTGAAGCAGGGCAAAGAGTCCTTCATGGACTGGGAGACGGCGAAAAGGCAGCTCCGCAAGCGGACGAAATGACAGTTCTCATTTTGCCGTCGGCCCGGGACGATCTCTCCGAGGGATTTGACTCGACGCCTTTCGGGGGAAGCTCCCGGGGTTTGATTCAAGGTGAAGGAGGTGTGTTTTCCTATCCAGGCCGCCGGCGTAGCCGCCCAAGGCGTTGTTTTTGCCGACGACTCGGTGACACGGGATGATGATTCCAAGGCGGTTGCTTCCAGTGGCTGTGCCGGCGGCTCGCACGGCATTGGGGTTTCCGGCCCTCTGAGCCAGGTCTGTGTAGGTGATCGTCTCGCCAAAGGGGATCAGGGCGATTTGACGCCAGATTTCGTTCTGGAAGTCTGTTCCGGCATAATGAATCGGAATTGAGAAGGTTTTTCTCGCGCCCGCTAGATATTCGCTGATCTCTTCTCTTGCTTGGCGGAGAATGGGGTGTTTGGGATCGAGTTTCCAATCGCGTTGCGCGACGGGGACGTGCTCGCAATCGGCAAAGTAGAGGCCAATCAGGTGCGTGGCGTTCGCGACGAGGATGAGGTTTCCAAGACGTGACGTTTTTAGTGTGATGTACGAGGTCGTATTCGGTTTCATGTTTCCTTTTCGAGGCTTGTCCATAAATGCTGGGCTGCGTAGGCCCGCCAGGGACGCCATTTTTCCGCCATTTTTAAAATTGTTTTTGGATTGCTCGTGCCGAGGGCTTTGCGGATGCCCAAATCCGTGTGCGGAAAGGCGTCGGGCCACAAGAGGGCGCGCATGGCGATGTATTGCGCGGTCCATTCTCCGATGCCCGGAATTTTTCGGAGCGATCCAAGTGTCTCTTCGATGCGATGGCCGGGGTCCATTAATAACTCGCCGCTTGCGATTGCCCGCGATAGCGCGAGCAAGGTTTGAGCGCGGTGTCCCGTGATTCCCAATCTTCCGATTTCATCGGCTTTGGCTGAGGCAAGCCGTTGAGGTGTCGGAAACAGATGCGTCAAAGCGGCAACCGGGGTGCTGAGGGGAGCGCCAAAACGAGTGGCCAGCCGGCCAGCCAGGGTTCGCGCGCCGGCGACGGAGATTTGCTGGCCGAGAATCGCGCGGACTGACATTTCAAATCCGTCAAAGGTGCCGGGAACACGGAGGCCCGGCCGGCGGTTTGCGAGTTCTCCCAAAGCGCTGTCGATGACCCCTGGCTCCGCGTGGAGATCGAAGATTCGTTTGACTCGATCCAGGACGACGGCGCAGACGGGCAGCAGGGCATCGGAGAGGCGGACGCCGAGCGTGTTGGTTTCCGGTTCGTGGCTGACTTGAATGTATCCCACAACGTCCTTGTCCTGGCGTTTAATTCGGACTGTTCTGAAATAATTTCCGTCATGCACCACTTCGACTTGAGGGATGGCTCGTTGCGAGAGGAAATCGAGGAGCCGCTTCCAATCGAATGGCGGACGGTAGTTCAGCCGGAATGAAAATTCGGAAAAATTTTCGGGCAGGCCCTTTTTTTGTTGCTTGCGAAATTCGGTGGGAGTCAGGCGATAGCGATCCTTGAGCAAGGCGTTGAAGCGGCGCAGGCTTTGAAATCCACTCGCCATTGCGACGGTGATGACGGACATGTTGGAATCCGTGAGGAGTTGCTTGGCCAGCAGGAGGCGCTGGGTTTGCCAGAATTGCACGGGGGAGACGCCAAATTCTTCGCGAAAGACGCGGCGCATTTGGCGATCGCTCACACCGAGCTTGGCGGCAAGTTCGCTGAGGGAGTGCTCCGCTAAAAATTCCTGGTTGATATGGAAGGCGGCGCTCCGGGCCAATTGGCTGCTGACTTCCATGCTGCTGCTGCCGGGGGCGAGTTCTGGCCGGCAGCGTTTGCAGGGGCGAAATCCGGCCGCTTCAGCGGCGGCGGCGTGGCTGAAGAATTGGCAGTTTTTGCGCATAGGCGTTTTGACCCTGCAAATGGGCCGGCAGTAAACGCGGGTGGTTTTGACTGCGACAAAGAAGCGCCCATCGAAACGCGCATCGCGTGTCATGACCGCTTGATAGCACTGATCTGAATTGAGCATCACAGCATCAATTTACGCGAAGACTGTTTGCGATGCTCGCCGTTTTCGGAAGTCAAATTCTGGTGATTTGCCATTTGTATATGGTAATGGTATTATTTTATGGTATGAAAGAGTTGACAGTCCCAATTGACCGAGCCGGCCGCATTGTCCTTCCCAGGGATGTTCGCCAGGAGCTTGCCATTAAGCCGGGTGACACGTTCAAAGTTTCAATCCACGGTTTGTCGGTCACGCTGACGCCGAATAAGGAAGCGACAGGGTTTGTCAGGAAGGGCCGTGCACTGGTGTTCTCGACTGTGGGCGATCAGACGCTTAAACAGGAAGAGGTGAACACTATTTTGAAAGACAGCCGCGATGAACGGCTTGAACAAAGTTTTCGAGGGTAAGGAGGGACGATCTACGCCGCCGTTTTGCTTAAATGCGCCGCCAAGACTCAAGCGGAAAATTTTTTCACTTTGAACTTAAAGCATTTTCAAAGCGTTGCTCCGAAAAACATCAATTCACGAATTGTTTGCCCGTGATACTGCTTTCAGTCCGTTGAAAAACCTAGGTTCGCTGTGATTTTCAGGTTGCGGCCTGGAGATTTCCGGCCATATTTCATCAGATGTCCGTCTCGCCGCCGCCCACGCCCAATAAACGAATTTCGTGGCCGCGAAAACTGTTGTACGCGGCTTGTGGTTTCGTCCTGTTCGTGGTCCTTGGTTATTTCTTTGTCAGTAGCGGCGCATTTTTTAAGGCCGCAATTCTGCCCCGCATAGGCCGTGAAATTGGCGCAAAAATAACCGTCGGCGGCGTTTCGATCAGCCCGTTCTCTTATCTTTACCTCAACGACGTGAAAATCATTGTCCCGGGCGACGAACAGGTCTTCAACGCGGACAACGTCCGCTTGGATTACAGCCTCATGAGTTTCCTGCGCGGCACCGTCAAAGTGAACAGCGCTTCCGTTGATTCACCTTCCGTGACCATCGTCGAAAACGCGGATGGCACCCTGAATGTGGACCCTTTGCTGAAGTCGTTGAGCCAGCCGGCGGCAAATTCGGCGCCACAACCTCAAAGCTCAAAATCGCGGCGGATCGACTTGAAAAATATCTCCATAAAAAATGCCTCAATCCATTACGCGATGTCCATTACGGACGGCGGGACGCGAACTGTGGACCTGTCCGGCATTAACATCGCGCTCGATCAATTGGGCAATGGCCGGAGCGGGAAGTTCACCGCGGAAGCGGCCTGCAAGGTTTCCGGGCCCTCCAACAGCGTTCTCGAAGCCAATTGCACGACCAAAATAGAATTCACTCTCAACGAGGACCTCCTGCCGGTGTCACTCAAAGCGAAGGGAGATCAGCATGTGACCACAGCCATGGGATCATTCGCTTCGGCGGCGGGATTTCACTCCGAGCTTCGCGGTGATGTAACGCCTGCTGAAGTGAAGGAATTGTCCGAGTGCGTTTATCGCAATGACCAGTTGCTCGGCGAAATAAACCTCGCTGGCCCGCTGGATCTTGACAAAAAAGAAGGGCGTTTGACCCTGACCGCCGGCCCCGTCGATCGCCAGTTTCTCAATTTGATCGGCGCGACGATGGGAATTGATTTCGGAAAGAGTTCACTTAGTTCGGTATCAACCTTAACGCTGGCCAACGGCGGTTCGCTCCTCGCGATCAAGACTCAAATCACCGGCGCTAACTTGAGCATGAACTCCAACGGCCAACCCACTCCACCCATGAATGTGACCGGCGATTGCGATGTGGCAATTGACTTGAAAAACGATTCCGCCCAATTCCAGACACTCACGCTCGATGGCAGCTTGGACCGGCAGTCGATTTTGCGCGGGAGCCTGACCAAACCGATGACCGTCGCCTGGGGAAACAATTCCGCGCCGGCAAGCGATTCCGTTTTTGAGCTTGCGGTCTCGGATGTGAATCTTCCGCGATGGCAGGCGCTGATCGGAAACGCCATTTCGTCCGGGACATTCTCTCTGAATCTTAAGGTTTTATCGAGCCAGGGCGGAAAAAAGCTCGATTCCACTCTCGAATCACACATTACCAATCTGGCAGGCAACCTCGCTGGAACTGTTATTTCTGATGGCGCCCTTGATTTCAATCTCGACGCCGAATTTTCCGGTTTGAAGAAATGCGCCGTAACGAATTGCATTCTCAACTTGACTCAACAAGGCCAACCAGCTCTGAAAGTCACCAGCTCTGGCAATTACGACGGCGGCGCCGTTGCAACGACGAGCCAAATTGAGGCCGTCATGGGCCGGTTGTTAGGCAGAGGCTCGTCAACCGCTTTGGCAATTGGCGCGACCTTTTCCGGTTCCTTCTCCAACCACCTGTTGGAAGTCAATCAACTCAACGTTTCTTTCCCGGCGACCGCACAGGCGGCGAACAATCAATTGCGCGCCACCGGCCAGATGGATTTCTCGATGCCCGCTCTGACCAAAGGCCATTTCGATATCAGCGCCGATACATTAGACATGTCGCCGCTCTATGAAGCCCTCGCCCCTCAATCCAACGCCCCCGCATCGTCTCAATCTCCCGCGCCCCCTTCCGAACCCGCTGAAAATACCGGGCCCGCTCCGATTAAACTTCCTATCCAGATCTCCGCGGCAGTCAACCTCAAACAAGTTTTGTTCCGTGAGATTGCCATCCAAAATTGCCAAATGACGGCGACTGTTGATGCCAGCAGGATCGCGGTTAATCCGTGCAATTTGACCCTGAACGGCGGTGCGGTGAACGGCACGGTGAATTTGGATTTAAGCGCAAAAGACTACAAGTACGCCATCAACCTCGCCGCGAACAACGTTCCCCTCGAACCCATCGCCAACTCCTTTTCGCCCGAAAACACCGGCAGATACAAAGGCCTCATTCTGGCAGGTGTCAAAGTGGATGGCGCCGGTTTTACCGGCGGCAGTCTTCAAAAAAGTCTCGGCGGCCAAATGAATTTTACCCTTACCAACGCGGACATTCAATTGACCGGCCCGAAATTGCAAAGAGTCGTCGCGCCAATCGCCGACCTGCTGGGCCTGCACGAAATTCTCACCTGGCCGTTGAGCTGGTTTGACGCGAGAATCGATTTGGGCAACGGCAACCTGCGGATCGCTCGCTGCATTGCTGGAAGTTCAGCCTTCGAAGCCAGCATTGAAGGCGCGATTCCGATTGCCGAGGTCCTGTCAAATTCGCCCTTGAATCTTCCCGTCCAACTCTCCGTGCGCCGCTCCCTCGCCGAAAAAATCGGCATGCAAGACGCCGAAACCAACGTGGCCCCTGACGCCCCATTTATTCCAGTCCGCAATTTCGTCACGATCAAAGGCACGCTTGGCGCGCCGGTCAGCCTGGTGGACAAGCGTGCGCTGGGCGGAGTTATATTGAACTCCGGCACCGGCATGGCGCGGAGATTGGGAGGCGAAGCCGGGTCCGGAGTAAAAAGCGCCTTTTCCGGCCTGCGCAATTTCTTCCACTTCCATCACGCGTCCGAAACCAATTCCGCCTCCACAAACACTCCCTCCGCGCAGAGCAAGTGAGACGTGCAAAGCAAAGGTTCTCTCTTGCCAGTGGCGCGGCGGTACGGCTTACTTTGCGGAATTTGCGTCTTTAAGAAATGAATCGTGACCTGCTGGCCAAAGCCAAATCTCTCGGATTTTCCGACCGCCAAATCGCGCACTTGACCCGCTCGTCCGAGGATGACGTCCGCGCGTTGCGCAAGAAACTCGGATTGGTTCCGAGTTACCGGCTCGTCGATACTTGCGCGGCGGAGTTTGAGGCTTACACGCCGTATTACTACTCGACTTACGATTGCGGCGACGACGAAACCAAACCGAGCACGAAACGAAAAATAATGATCCTCGGCGGCGGGCCGAATCGCATAGGGCAGGGGATCGAATTCGATTACTGCTGCGTCCACGCGGCGTTCGCGCTCAAGGAGGACGGCTTCGAAACCTTGATAGTCAATTCAAACCCGGAAACCGTCTCGACCGATTACGATACCAGCGACAAACTTTTCTTCGAGCCGCTGACGTTGGAGGATGTCCTTCACATTTACGAACGCGAACAGTGCTGGGGAGCGATCGCGCAGTTCGGCGGACAGACGCCCTTGAACCTCGCGCTGGGTCTGCAAAAAAATGGTGTCAATATCATAGGCACGTCGCCGCAGGGCATCGAAATCGCCGAGGACCGCAAGCTTTTCTCCGCGATGCTCACCAAGCTCGGCATTCCGCAGCCGCCCAACGGCCTCGCGACCAACGAAACCGAAGCGCTGGCAGCCGCGCGAAAACTCGGTTATCCGGTTTTGGTGCGTCCTTCCTTTGTGCTCGGCGGACGGGCGATGCAGATCGTTTATTCCGACGCGGAATTGAATCATTACATGCGCTTCGCCGTCGAGGCTTCACCCGAACGCCCCGTGTTGGTGGATAAATTCCTCGAGGACGCCGCGGAGGTGGATGTCGATTGCATCGCGGACACGGGACATTTCGCGGACAAGAACGACGGGACCATCGTCATCGGCGGTTTTTTGGAGCATATCGAATTCGCGGGCGTTCATTCGGGCGACGCGGCGATGGTGTTGCCGCCGCACACGCTGAGCAGCAGCGTGATCGAAACGATGCGCCAATACACGCACGCGATGGCGCGGGAATTGCGCGTTATCGGCTTGATGAATGTCCAATACGCCGTTAAGGGCGAGACGGTTTATGTGTTGGAAGTCAACCCGCGCGCCTCGCGCACGGTGCCGTTTGTGAGCAAGGCTATTGGGGTGCCGCTGGCGAAGCTGGCCGCAAAAGTCATGGCCGGAAAAAAGCTGGCGGAGCTTGGTTTCACCAAGGAAATCTGGACCAAATACTGGGCCGTCAAAGAATCGGTTTTCCCGTTCAATCGGTTTCAGGGGCAGGATATTTTGCTCTCGCCGGAAATGCGTTCGACCGGCGAAGTGATGGGATTGGATACCGATTTGGGCATTGCCTACGCCAAGTCGCAAATGGCTGCCAATGCGCCCCTGCCGATGAGCGGTCGCGTCTTTATCAGCGTCAGTGATTCGGACAAGGGCGAGGTGGCTGAGATTGCGCGGCAATTTGTGGACCTTGGTTTTGAAATCGTTTCCACAGGCGGGACCGCGCGGGTTTTGCGGGAAGCCGGCTTAAAAGTCGCGGCGGTTTTCAAACTTGCGGAAGGACGGCCCAACACGCTGGACCTTCTGAAAAATCGCTCCATCCAATTGGTCATTAATACGCCGGCCGGCCAGTCACCGCGCGCCGACGAAGTGAAAATCCGCACGACGGCCGTTTACACCGGCACGCCGATTATGACCACACTGAGCGGAGCGCGCGCGGCGGCGCTGGGCATCGCGGCCCTCAAGAAAAGCGGTTATGGGGTAAAGACCGTGCAAGAATATCATTGAAAACCAGTATATATAACGGTTAATAACGTTAATGGCGACGTTCGATTTTCAACACCCATTCGACGCGAACGTGCTGCGAACCAACGGCTCCGTTCAGCACGGACTGCACGAACGCGCTTTCGCGCTGGCTCGCGGGCACTTTGGCAACCGGGTCTTTGTCCGCGCCGTCGTCGAAATCTCCAATTTTTGCCGCGAAAATTGCCACTATTGTGGGATGCGCCGCGACAATCGCTCCTTGTCCCGCTATCGCGCGCGGTTTGAGGAGTTGGCGGAATTGTTGATCCACCATCGGCCCCAAAGCGCCACCGATGTCAACCTCCAGGCCGGGGAAGACCCGGTCGCCATCCGGGACGTTGCCATTCCGCTAATCCAGGCGTTGCGCCGGGAGACGTCGTTGGGCATCAGCGTTTGTCTTGGCACATTAAATAAAAGCCTTTACCAGGAATTGCGCGCGGCGGGCGCCTCCGTTTACATCCTCAAATTCGAGACCGGCAGCGAGGGCCTTTATTCCACCCTTGAAGCGCCAGGGAATTTCAACGAACGAATCGAACACATCCGCGCGCTTGCCGCCGATGATTGGAAGGTCAGTTCGGGTTTTATCTGCGGCTTGCCAGGCGAAGGCGACGCGGAACTGCTCCGAAATTTTCAAATGGCCGGGCAATTGCCGCTGGCCGGGTGCAGCGTCAGCCCATTTATACCCGGGGACGAAACGCCGCTGGCGCAAAGCAAGGCGGCGGACATTAATCTCACGCTCAATTGCATGGCCGCCCTGCGGATCATGCGGCCCGAATTGGTGATACCCGCCGTTAGCGCATTGAATCTTGCCGACGCCAACGGTTACCGCCGCGGCCTGCGCACGGGCGCGAACCTGGTGACGATCAACATGACACCGACCCCGTTGCGCGGCGAATATCTTCTTTACAAGCGCGACCGGTATATTATGACCGAAGCGCGCGTCTTGGAGGCGGTTGCCGCCGAGAACCTCGTTCCATCCACAGAAAGTCTCGCTGATTATTGGCAGGGCCAGATGAAATTGGCGCGATGACCGTCTGAAACAGCGGCCAATCCGCTCCCCCCCAGGGTGTCGGCCGAATTATGAATTTTTTTTCATTTACCTTGCGAGGGATTGCCCTACACTGCTGCCATCAATCCCATTAGGGAGGGATGCGGAAAACCCGAAAAGGAGGCGATCCGTAGTGATCGAGATGGGAACCAAGAATAATATGTCTGACAAGAGCAAGGCGGCTTCGCTGGCACACTGGGTCGTTTTAATGCTGCTCGTTTTGGGCCCTTCATTGTGCTGGGCGAGCAATCTGCCGATTACCAACGGGCCGCAATCCCGTGTTGAAACCGTCGGCGAGCACATGGCGTTTTCCGTCGCCGTCAACGCCCCCGCGAGTTATTTTTGGAGCACTAACGGCGTTTTGATTCAGGGCGCCACCAACAGTTGGTATGACGTGACCAACATCCAGCTTTCCTCAGCCTGCACTTACACAGTCCTGGCCAGCAACTCCACCGGAACCGCCACCGCTTCAGCGACACTGACAGTTTTGTCCGCCCCTCCCATTCTATTTGCGTCCAACGTTGTAATCGCGCGCGTTGGCGATGGCTCGCAAACCTTGAGCGCCAGCGGCAATACAATATACCTGGATCAATACCAAACCAACGGCAGTTACGTCAGCACCCTGATGGTGCCCGACTCAGGACCTCGCGCGTTGGTGGCAAGCGGATATGGGTCTGACGCCCTTTATGAAACGATGCTCACCCGTTCATCGAACCAAAATTTCGTCAATTTGGCGGGGTTCAACGTCAGTCTGCCGCATACTGGGAACGTCGCGACTTCCACTTTGCGGGGCATCGGTGCGTTGAGTGGGGTCGGGTTTTATTCGCTTTGCCTGAGCAATTCCGGCCTTTATTCGACAACGGGAGAATTTCGTTCCGCTTTTTCCACCGATGGCCTTACCAATTTCTGGACCACCGGTGTGACAACCACCGGTCCGGCGTTGGATTATATCGCCGTCCACGGCACTGGCGTTTATTCCGTTGCGGGCGCCACCAACGTCCGCATCGCCGGCCTGGTTGGCGCGAATCTGGGTTTTACGGAGGATCGAAGCGGAGCGATTGGCCTGGCTGAAGTGGCGGGCGCGCCGGTAACCACTGTGACTTCCAATTTGTTCCTCTCCGACAGTTCCGGCAACCCGGTTGATTTCGCCGTCTCGCCGTCGGTACAAACCGTGTACATCTCGGACGCCAACGCAACCAATAGTCGAGGAGGAATCGAACGATGGGACGTCACGGCAGGAACCTGGAAGAAGAGTTATACCCTGACAACCGGCGCCGGCTCAACGGTGGGTACGAGCGGTTTGACGGTGGATTTCAGCCATTTTGTTTCGGCCTCCCCGCTTTCCATCGGCGCCGTGATCTACGCCACCACCGCGGAAACGAACGCCAACCGTTTGATCCGAATCGTTGATACCGGCACCAACTCCGCCGCCACCGCCTTGGTTGTCGCCGAGCCAAACCAAATTCTGCGCGGGGTGCGTTTTGCCCCCGTCAGCATTCCCATTTCAATCGTGACGGCGCCGGTCGAGGTGTTGCGGACGCCGGGCGAGTCGGCAAGCTTTTCCGTGACCGCCACCGGAAGCGCGCCGATTTCCTACCAATGGCAGTTTAACGGAGCAAGCATCGCCGGGGCTACTCTTTCCACTTTCTCAATCTCAGACGTTCAGCCCGGAAACGGAGGCGTTTATTCCGTCGTCGTCTCCAATCCGGTTTCCAGCTTTGATCCCGGCGCGGCGCTGATAGTCGATACCAATGGGAGCTACGTTCCGGTCGGGGTCAACACATCGCCATTGCCAACGAACCAGACGCCAACCGCGAACGCTTTCACGCTTGTCGGCGACGGCAGCGGAATCGGCGGCACGAACGATCAGTTTCAAGGGATTTCCGTGCCCACCAACGGAAACTTCGACCTGAGCGTGTGCGTCGCGTCTCTGGGATTGTCGGATGTGTTCGCCGAAGCCGGGTTGATGGCTCGGCAATCGCTCGCGCCGGGCAGTCCATTTGCGGCCACGCTTGCCACGCCGAGCATGACAGGGATGCTTTTTGATTCGCGCGCCACGACCAACGGCGCCGCGTCCTTTACCGGGCAGCTTCCTGTCAATTATCCGAATACCTGGTTGCGGCTCAATCGCATGGGGAATGTCTTTTCCGGCTACGGAAGCTACGACGGGCAAACCTGGACCTTGCTGGGTTCGGTGACGATTGCCATGACAGATCCTATTTACGTCGGCCTCGTCGTTTCCAGCCGAAACACCAATACGCTCGACAACGCCCAGTTTTCCAACCTGACGGGTGTCGCGCCCAATGCGGTCGTCGAGCCTTCCTCCTATCCGCATGAGCCAATTGGGCCGTCGAGCCGCAAGACAGGGATCGTTTTTTCCGAGATCATGTATAAACCCGTTGCGCGCGCGGACACAAATAATTGCGAGTTCATCGAACTCTACAATTCGCAGCCGTGGTTTCATGACATCAGCGGGTATCAGATTACCTGCGCGGACATGCAATACACCTTCCCCGCCGGCACGACCATTCCGGGCGGCGGTTATCTGGTTGTCGCGGCCTCGCCGGGGAGCATTCAAAGCGTTTACGGGATTACCAACGTCATTGGGCCTTATACCAGCAGTCTAAAGAAATCCGAGACGCTCGAGTTGATCGACGAGCAGGGGGCGGTTTTGTTGACTGTGCCGTATTCAAACACTTTCCCGTGGCCCGTCGCGGCCGATGGCACGGGCCACTCGATCATCCTGGCCAATCCGACTTATGGCGAGGGTGACCCGCGGGCGTGGTCGATCAGCGACGCCGTGGGCGGCTCTCCCGGAATTCTTGATCCATACACTCCCAGCTCGTTGCGCAATGTGGTGATCAATGAGTGGCTGGCCGGCGGATCGCAGTTTATTGAACTTTACAATCACAGCGCCCAGAGCGTTGACGTCTCCGGCTGTATCCTGACGGATGACCCTTCAAGCAACGAGTTTGTCATTCCGTCGGGAACAGTGCTCGGCCCCGGCGCGTTTGTCTCATTTAACCAGGCGCAATTCGGTTTCAGTTTGAATCCCGCCGGTGAAACTCTTTATTTCATCAAGCCCGACGGCAGCCGGATGCTGGACGCGGTGCAATTCGAAGGCCAGGTTCCGGGTGTCTCGTACGGTCGCTGGCCGGACGGAGCCAATGATTTTTATCCGCTGACCACACAAACGCCTGGGACGAATAATAGTTCCATCGTTATTGGCGATATTGTGATCAACGAATTGATGTACGATCCCATAAGCGGCAACGACGATGACCAGTATATCGAGTTGTATAATCAGGGAACCAACCCGGTCAGGCTGGCGAACTGGCAGTTTACGGCGGGGGTCACGTTTACATTTCCGACCAACGCCGTGATTCCCGCTTACGGCTACGTGGTGGTCGGCAACGACGTCGCGAATTTATTCGGCAAGTACACCAATTTGAACTCCGGCAATACCTTCGGCAATTACAATGGCAAGCTCTCTCACAATGGCGAGCGAGTGGCGCTGGCCATGCCGCAAACGATCTCCGGCACCACAGTGTACGTGGTGGAAGACGAAGTGACCTACCGCACCGGCGGCCGTTGGGGCCAGTGGTCCGGTGGAGGCGGAAGCAGCCTGGAATTGATCAATCCGCGCTCCAACCACCGGCTTGCCGCCAACTGGGCTGACAGCGATGAAACGCAGAAGTCTTCGTGGGTGCAGATTCAAACCACAGGCGTGCTGGACAACGGCGCCAATTACGACGCCACCATCGACCACGCGCAGATCGGCATATTGGACGAGGGCGAATGTTTGGTGGACAACATTCAAGTTCTTTTCAACGGTGTCAATTACGTGGCGAATTCGGGATTCGAGACCGGCCTGACCGGCTGGACTTTGGAAGGCGACCATGTGCGATCGAGCCTGCAAACCGGCGGCTACCAAGGCAACTACTCGTTGCACCTGCGTTGCAGCGATAAATTCTGGACGGGTGATAACTCATGCGTCGGCGCGTTAAACGCCAATTCCATGGCCTCGGGCAGCACGGTGACGTTGAGCCTCGAGGCCCGCTGGCTCCACGGCTGGCCCGAAGCCTTGCTCCGGCTCAGCGGCAACTGGCTCGAGGCCGCCGGAGCGATGCCCGTCCCGCAGAACCTCGGCACACCCGGCGCGCCCAATAGCACCTACGTCTCCAACGCCGGCCCGGCTATCTACTTTGTCACTCACACGCCCAGTTTGCCGGCGGCCAATCAACCGGCGGTCGTCACCGCGCAAGTCAACGATCTGGACGGCGCGCAAAGCCTGACGTTGAATTATCGCATCGATCCTTCGACCAATTACATCTCCGTTCCAATGTTCGATACGGGCAGCAACGGAGATGCTTTGGCCGGCGACGGCATATTCAGCGCCACAATTCCGGGGCAAGCCGCGAACGTCATCGCCGCGTTTTACATTTCCGCCACGGACAATCTGGGCGCGACGACGCGCTTTCCGGCATTGCGGCCGGGAAACAACGAAATTCCCCGCGAATGCCTGGTGATGTTCGGTGACACAGTCCCAGGGGGGAGTTTTGGATCCTACCACTTGTGGATCAGTCAAACCAACGTCAACCGGTGGATCGCTCTGTCCGATCTTGCCAACGAGCCTAACGACTGCACTTTTGTCAACGATACGCGCGTTATTTATAATGTTTCCGGCCAATACTCAGGCAGCGCGTACAGCCAGACTTATACATCACCCGTGGGAGTGGCCTGCGAGTACAAATGGACCTTCCCCGACGACGATCAGTTGCTCGGCGCCACCGACTTCGACAAAATCCGCCAACCCGATGGCGGCACCAGCGCCGATCTAAGCTTGCAACGGGAGGAGATCGCCTTCACGTACCTTCGCGCTTTGGGCGTCCCGTGGCTCTACCACAGGAAGGTCAATGTATTCGTCAACGGCAACCGGCGCGGAATGATTATGGAAGACACCCAGGTCCCCAACAGCGACGTCGTCAAAGAGTATTTTCCAAACGACGATGACGGGTTCCTGTACAAACTCAACCCCTGGTTTGAATTCGCTGCCGCGCCATCAGGCATCTCGATCGCCTATGTCAACGAATCGTGGTCCACGCTGATGCCCTTCACGACCACCGGCGGAGCGATGAAGACGGCGCGCTACCGTTACAACTTTGAGATCCGCCGCACGCCGGATTCCTACAGCGATTTCACCAACGTCTATTCCCTGGTCAAGGCCGCCAATTCTTACGGCACGGCCAATTACGTCAAGAACATGGAAAACATCGCCAACATGGAGAACGTGGTGCGCGTGTTCGCCGCCTCTCATGCTGTCGAGGATTGGGATGTCTATGGAGTTTCCCAGGGCCAGAATATTTACGGTTACATCGGCGCGCAGGGGACCAAGTATTCGCTCCTGATGTGGGATTTCAAAACGGTTCTCGGCAATAGCAACGCTGTTTATCATTCGTGGGCGCCGGGGATCAATCTTTTCTACCCTCTGGGCAACGACCCTGATACCTATGACATCTACAACTGCCCGACCTTTCGGCGCATGTATTGGCGAGACTTGCAGACTTTGGTCAGTGGGCCTTTCTCCGCCGCCAGCACCGCCCCGCTGGCGGACGTAAAATACAGTGTCTTCATCAACAACGGTCTGTCTCCAGAAAATCCCAACCTGAATATCTTCCCGTGGATTTCCCAGGCGCAGGCCAGCATCATCGCGCAACTCGCCGCCGTAAACGCCACCAATTTCGCCGTCAGCCCCACCGTCTCCATCAGCAACGACGTCGCCTACATCAGCGGAACCGCTCCGGTCAATGTGGACACAATGTTGTTCAACGGCGTCGCGTGGCCCGTGACGTGGACAACCCTGACCAATTGGACCGTCGCCGTCCCGTTGCTGGCGGGCGCCAATCAACTCGCGATCCAGGCCGTCGGTGTCAACGGACAACCCATCTCTGGCGACACCGGCGCTGTCACCGCGAATTATCCCGGCGCGACACCTTTGCCCGTCGGCCACGTGGTCATTAACGAAATCATGTACAATCCGCCTGATTCCAGCGGCCAGTACGTTGAACTGTACAATAATTCCACCAATTACACGTTCGACCTGTCCGGTTGGCAATTCCAGGGCTTGTCGTACACGTTTCCCGTCGGATCGTCCATTGGCCCCAGGAGTTTCCTGATTCTTGCGGAGAATGGAGCCGATTTTGCCTCCCTGTACGGCGCGACCAGTCCCGTCTTTGACACCTTTGCCTGGCCGTTGCCCACCAACGGCCCAACAACGCTCTCGCTCGTCGAACCGGGCGCAGGCGGATCGAACAACATTACCGTCGCCGAAGTTCAATTTGACAGTGCGCCGCCCTGGCCCGCCGGCGCAAATGGCTTGGGCAGTTCCCTCCAGTTGATTGATCCAACGAACGATAACTGGCGTGTCGGCAACTGGTCCGGCAATTATCCGCCCGCCGCGCTGAGTCCCGGCGGCACAAATACCACGCTGCAAAGCTTCCCCGCATTCCCCTCGCTCTGGATCAACGAAATCCAAGCTGACAACATCCACACCATCACCAATAGCGCCGGGCAATACGCGCCGTGGATCGAAATTTACAATCCCAGCAGCAACACGGTGTCATTGGCCGGTCTTTACCTCGCCGATTCCTACTCCGACCTCACCAATTGGGCCTTCCCAAGTGATTCCATCATCGGCCCTGGCCAATTCGAATTGGTTTTTGCCGACGGTGAAACCAACCTCAGCACCGGCAGCGAATTTCACGCCGGTTTTGTGCTCCCTTCGAGCAGCGGTTCCGTCGCGTTGAGCCGGGTTTATAATGGGCAGCCGCAAATTCTCGATTATATCAATTACAACAACCTCCCGCCCGGTTACTCCTATGGATCGCTGCCCGACGGCCAAAGTTTCAATCGCCAGGAATTTTTCATACCGACTCCCGGCGGACCAAACAATAACAGTTCTCCCTCCGCGATTCCCTATTTCGCCCTCAACTCGCTCTACACGCAGAATTTCGATTCTCTCCCGGACCCAGGAGCCGTGACCGTGGACAGCGACAATCCAGTGGTCATCAACGGAGTGACTTATTCCGTTGCCAACCCGCTCAATTTCGCCGCTCCCGTTCTTTCCAGTGACCTGGGCGGATTGGGATTGTCGGCCACGATGTCCGGCTGGTTCGGCACGGCCGCTGACTCAATGAAAGTTGGCGCAAGCGCGGGCGATCAAAGCACGGGCGGCATTATCAGCTTCGGCGCAACCTCCGATACGCAGACCAATCGCGCGCTCGGCTTGCTCGCGACCAGCAGCACCGGCCCCACCGCTTTTGGATTAAGCTTTCTCAACGAAACCACCAACACCATCAACGAAATGAGCGTCAGTTTCATCGGCGAACTCTGGCGGCAGCAACCTTCCGGAAAAACGCTTTCCTTTTCGTATTATATCGATCTCACCGGCACAAACGCCTTTTCGACAAACGCCACAATGCCGCTCCACAATCTCGATGTGAACTTCCTTACCGGCAGCTACAGCCCGGAGGATGGCACCCAACCCGCCAACCAGGTTGCCCTCAGCGTCTCAAACGAGCCAATCACCTCATGGCCGCCGGGCGCGGCGGTCTGGCTCGTCTGGCAAATGACGAATAGCTCCGGCAACAGCCAGGGACTGGCCATCGACAATTTTGCGTTCTCGGCCAATTCCACCCTCCAGCCACCCGCCATCACTCAGCAGCCCCAAAGCCAGGCGGTCAACAGCGGCAACAACCCAAGTTTCACCGTCGGCGTTTCCAGCCAGCTCCCGGTAACCTACCAATGGCAGACGGATGGAACCAATAT
Organism: Verrucomicrobiia bacterium; assembly: GCA_036268455.1. Classification (GTDB taxonomy): domain Bacteria; phylum Verrucomicrobiota; class Verrucomicrobiia; order Limisphaerales; family Palsa-1400; genus DATAUD01. Next base: position 18,750 of record DATAUD010000025.1, on the reverse strand, counting down.
TCCCGGCGCAACCAGGTCAACTCTTGCGCTGTACGACGTCGGTCCATCCAGCCAGGGGAGCTACGATGTTATTGTCAGCAATTTCTATGGCGCAGCCCTTAGCCGTCCGGCGCAGTTGATCGTCAACCTCGTGACGGGAGTGCCAATAGTGAATTTGGAGCCGCAAAGCCAAACCGTTTATGTCGGAAGCATGGCGTCATTTGCCGTCACAGCCAGTGGAACCCCGCCGCTCACTTACCAATGGAAATTCAACGGCGCCAATATCTTCGGGGCAACGGGCACAAGCCTCGTCCTCACCAATGTGAATTACACCGACCAGGGGCCTTATACCGTCCTCATCAGCGATGACGCTGGCTCGACCGCCAGCGCCCCGGCCACTTTGACTGTCGTGGCCATGCCTCCTTCCGTTCAGACACAACCGGCGCCTCAAACAGTTCCCGCCGGTTCGACCGCCGTCTTTAGCGTCACCGCAACCGGCACCGCCCCGTTGAATTACCAATGGTTTTTTGACAACACGCCTCTGACGGATTCGGCCACCTATACCGGAAGCGCCACCAGCACCCTCACGGTCGATAATGTCCAGTCGCCCCAGGCAGGCAACTACAGCGTCGTTGTCAGTAATAGCGGCGGTTTCGCAACCAGCCAGCCTGCGGTCCTGGCCCTAGTCGCGCCGTCTTATCTTGCGTACACCAACGCCGGTGCTGTTTACACCCAGAACCTCGATTCACTGCCAGACCCCGGCGATGCGACAGTCAACACCGCAAATCCAGTCACAATCAACGGCGTCACATACGGGCTGACCAATCCGGTCGATTTCGCCTATCCAGTGGAACCGGCCAACGGAGGCTTCGGCCTGGCGGCCACAATGTCCGGCTGGTATGGCTGGGCTGGCGTGGCAATGAAAGCCGGCGCGAGCGCTGGCGATCAAACCACCGGCGGCATCATCAGTTTCGGCCCCACCACAAGTCTTTCCACCAATCGTTCGCTTGGCCTCCTGGCCACTAGCACAAGCGGCGCGACGGCGTTCGGCCTGCGGATCCTCAACCAAACCGGCTCCCTGCTCACCAATATCAACCTCGGCTTTACCGGCGAACTCTGGCGTCAGCAAAGCAGCCCCAAAACGCTGTCCGTCTCCTACTACGTCGATCTAAGCGGAACCGCCGATTTCTCCCCAAATCAAGTCACGGGAGAATTGAGCAACCTCGATGTCAACTTTCCCACCGGCTCCTCCGCCAGTGGCACATCGGGGCCGTTAATGACTTCCTATCTCGCCGTGACCAATCAGCCCATCGACAGTTGCCCTCCTGGCGCGGTCCTTTGGCTGACCTGGCAAATGGGCAGCGACGCCAGTTCCAGCCAGGGCCTGGGAATCGACAATTTGACCTTCTCCGCCAATGGCGTCCCCGCCTCCCTGATGGTTGGGGAATCCAACGGTCTGCTGCAAATCTCGTGGCCATCCTGGCTGCCCGGCTATGTCCTGCAGCATAACGACACCGATCTTTCGCAATTTAGCCAGTGGATAAATTATACAGGGTCTATTTCGACGAACCTTCAATGGGACATTGTCAACGTCCCAATTACCAACAAGAATCAGTTCTTCCGTCTGGCGCCGGCGGCGAACGATTAGCCTACATCACGGCTGAGCTGGGAGTATCGGCTGAATTCGGTAGAAGCGCTGCGGGACCGCGAAGGCTCCCCCGTCCGTGTATTGAAATGAACTCGAAAGGCTCAAATTTGTAGTCATCCGCGTCCATTTCACCAAGTCCGTCGAGCATTCAATCACGTACGCGTGATTGGGAATCACTCCGCTGACAGTCAACTGAAAATCCCCAAACGCACTCGTAAGCCCGCTGATCGTCTGCGGCACCCCAAACAGATCGCTCAAATCCGTCGCATTGGCCGCCGCATTGAGAAACGGCCCCACATGAAAAATCTCCTGAAACGTCCGCAGCGTCGAGCCGTGATCGTAGTGGATGTTATTATGGTATCCTCCTCCACGGGCCAACGGCGAAAGCACAATCATCCCAATAGGCCCGTCGCTCTCATTAAGCCCTTCATCCCAGCAAATAAAGACCGCCCCGTTATTGGTGTAAGCCGGTGAGGCCAGGATCAGCGGCAATTGTTGCGAAAGCCACCAATCACTCTGGTTCAGCGGGCAATCGTGCCCGTCATCGCAAAGGTCCGGAGTGATCAGATTATAACGCGCCACGGTATTGCTCGCCAAATCCCCCGCAAGCTCGCCGAAAGGCCGCACATGGGCGATCCCATAAGCGTAATTCGGATCATTAGTCCCCGTGTCATCGTCAAAAAACACAAACGGATCATGCTTCGGATCGTAATTCGTGCCGATGATCGAAAGCGGCAGGCAAGTCCCCGAGATTCCCTCCTGATACGTCTTCCACGAAATCCCGGCGTTATTGAGGAGCGTCACCAGATGATTCGTCGTCTTCTGCGAATTGATCGCCGGCGGATTATCGTCGGAAATTCCAAAATTCGTCCCCGCCTCAAGCCATAGATAATTCGGCTCACTTGGATGGTTTCCCGGCGGGGTATAGTACTGCTCGCAGTACGAGGCCCTCGGCAGCAGGCTGTTGATATAAGAGCAATTCGTGTTCCCCACAATGTCCGACCAATCCTTGTTCTCGAACATCATGATAAAAACCGTCCGGATCGGCGGCATTTGACCCGCGGGCGCGGCGAAGGGGGCGCCCGCGTCGCAAGCCAGCGCAAACGCCAATAAGTTGAGCAGTTTCATGGACTGAACTAAATCAAAGGCTATCAGGCAAAAGAGGAGTTGTCTGTAAGGCAGTTCTGTAATTCTTTTGAAAGGCAAACCCCTACAAGAGATTTTATTTGCCCCTTCGGACCATTGAAATTTGATTTGTCCGAATTGGAACGGTGATCACGGCGACACCGCTCGATTGAACCGCTGGCTGTTATTGGCAGACCCCATAATCACTACCTTAACTGTGGCTTGATTAGTTTTATGGTGTGCGGCAGTTTTCCGCCGGCAAAGCGGATGCAGGGCATGCCTCCGCTCATTTTTGAAGCTGCAAAGGCACAGCAAGAACTCCGCAATGCGGTTGAACATAACGAGTTTACGGTGGATGCGATGGCCGGCAAAACTTTGGCTTTCTTTTGCTGGCTGCCTGTTTTTTCTACTCCAACAATCACTATGCGGCCAGGATACGGCGCCTCCAGCGCCTGACAAACCGTGGTCCCCGCCAATGTTGGGCGACTATGAGCGGGAATTGTCGCAAATCGGGCGGAACAATTCCAATGCCGTCCCCACTGATCCTGAAAAAACCTACGATTTGCCGGAGTTGATTGACATAGCACAGCGCAGCCATCCAGAGACACGTGTGGCGTGGGAGCAAGCGCGCGCCCAAGCCGAGGCCGTCGGGTTGAGCAAAAGCGCCTACTATCCCTATTTGGCCGCTGTCGCCAGCGAAGACTTTGCACACGCATTGACCGCCATTGATTCCGTCTTTGTCGCTGACGCATTCGAGGAAAATGTCGGGCTTGATTTGCATTGGCTTCTGTTGGATTTTGGCGGTCGAAAGGCGGCGGTCGCCGAGGCAAGGCAAAAGTTAATGAGCGCCAATGTGAACTTTAATGCCACTCATCAAAAAGTTGTCTTTGCCGTCACTGAGGATTTTTACGTCTATAACACTTCGCGGCAGCAGGTTGAAGCCGCGCAAAGCACGTTGAAGGCGGCCCAGATCGTCGCCGATTCAGCCAACGCGCGTTTGGAAAACGGGCTGGGAACGACACAGGATGCGCTTCAGGCGAAACAGGAATTGGCCCAGGCCGATTACGATCTTGAAGCGGCTCAGGGATCCCTCGACGACGCCCAAGTGGCGTTGATGGATGCTTTGGGGATCTTTCCCGCCACGCAGATTCATGTGGCCGCAATTCCCGAAAAGCCAGTCGAGAATGATCTGCATGAGGCATTGGATGATTTGATTAACCGCGCGCTTTCCCAGCGCACTGATCTGCTGGTCAAATTGGCCGGCCTGAAGGCCAGCCAGGCGGCGGCGCGCGGGGCGCGCGCGGCTTACTATCCCAAACTTTCGCTCGATGCGGCCGCCGGTTGGTCAAAGTTGGACGTCAGCGCGTTCAACTCGCCTTATTTCGGGAACAGCAAACCGGTTTATAGCGCGGGCCTGGCGATTGAATTGCCAATTTTTGACGGGTTTACGCGGCGGGATAATCTTCGCATTGCCGAAGCGCAAGTTAGGGCGGCTAGAAGCGACCTGATCGATAGCCGCGACCATGCCACTGAAGAGGTAATAAAAGCTTACAATGACTTGAAAACCGCGTTACGGAAACAGGATGCGGCGGAAGTTCTGTTTTCGGCTGCCCAAACGGCATTTGATGCGACTTTGGAATCTTATAAGAACGGGCTTGGGACCTATGTCAATGTTGAGATTGCGCAGCGCAATCTAGCCACGGCCCAAACCACAGTAGTAAGCGCGCGATCTTCCGTTTACACCAGCAAGGTTACTCTGGCCCTAAGCGTTGGCGACCTGGCAAAACCGGCGCCGCCACCTACGTGGACCAAACACTAATGCAATCGGCAAGAATCAAATTCATTTGCGTGGCCATCGGGTTGTCATTGAGTGGTTGTTCGGCCAATGATCATTCGCCCACAGTTGACATTCTTGGCTCGTATTTTCCGGCATGGATCATTTGTATCGTGCTGGGCCTCGCTCTAACTTTGATCACGCGTCAGATTTTTGTTGGGCTGAAGATCAATAGCCATTTGCGTCCAGCCCCGCTGGTCTATATTTCCATGTTGGAATTATTCACACTGGCTCTTTGGCTGTTGTTTTTCAGGAATTAAGCCTATGTCTGACTCACCTCCCGCAAATAGTCCGGGCGTTTCCAGCGGCTCTGTTGATACGAAGCCGCCAGAGAACGAGAATGAATGGCGCAAAATAGCGGGACGAATCATTGGCATCATTCTTATCCTCGCGGCGTGTGTGTTGACGCTTTTTGTCTGGGACATTATCGAGCATCACCCCCGGACTGACGATGCAATCGCGGAAGCAAACGTCATTGGAGTTGCGCCGCGTGTCAGCGGCCCAATCATCAGGCTGAATGTGCAAGATAACCAGGCGGTCAAGGAAGGCGACGTGCTGTTCGAGATCGATCCCGCGGACTACCAGCAACAAGTGGATAAAGCCAAATCCGCGCTGTCGGCGTTGGATCAGGAGATCGAGGTCGCGCGCTCGCAAGACGAGAATCTGAGATACCAGGTTAAAGCGGCCGAGGCAGGAGTCGAGCAGGCGAAAGCGCAGGAAAAGCAGGCCGTGGACACACTCAAACGGATTCAGCCGCTGTTGCCCAAAGGTTTTGCCACGGCGGATGATGTGGACCGCGCGGAAACCGCGGTGAAAGTTGCCGCCGCCTTGCTGGCCACGGAAGAACAGCAATTGAACCAGGCCAAAACTACCTTGAGCGCCCTGGCAACCTTGCAGGCGCAACGTCCGGGCGCCGCCGCCGCGCTAAACCTGGCCGAACTCGACCTCTCTTACTGCAAAATCGTCGCGCCGTTTCCCGGCAAGGTCATCAATCTTAATTTGTCCGTCGGCGCCTATGCCAGCGAGCGCGTCCCTGTCTTTTCATTGCTGGATTTGCGACATTGGTATGTCATCGCGAATTATCGCGAAGGCGAGCTTCGGCATATGACCAACGGCTCTTTGGCGGACGTCTATCTCATGTCGGCCCCCAGCAGGCATTTCACAGGTAAAGTGCAAGGCATAGGATGGGCCGTGCAGTCTGATGACGAAATTAATATCAACTCCGGCGTTCCCTCGGTGCCGCGCGAGTTGAACTGGGTCCATATTGCCCAGCGGTTCCCGGTTCGCATCGAAGTTGAAAACGCCGACCCTGAATTATTCCGGATCGGGGCTTCCGCCGTCGCCGTCATCAAATGAGTTCCGTCGCTCTGGAAAGCCCGGGTAATTTTCGTCCGGCATGGCTGGTGTGGCTGGAACGTGAGCTCGCGCCTTTTCCGGGTCGCAAATCGATGACGATACGGCTGGTGGTGACGGCTGCCATCGTGACCGTTATTTCCATGTCTTTGCGGGTTCCGGAAGCGGCGTTTTCAGTGTTCTTCTGTTTTTTTGTCACCAAAGAGAATCGCGTGCTCACGCTGTTTACGGGTGTGTTGATGATTGTGGGCGTGACCATTGCCACCATCATCAATCTTCTGCTTTACACATGGACGTTTGATTACCCGGAGGCGCGGATTCCCATAATGGCGTGCTTGATTTTCGGCGCGATGTTTTTATCGCGAACCTTCGTGGTGGGTCCGCTCGGATTCGCGGTGGGCTTTTTTAGCGCCTTGATGCTGACGATTGGCGAGGAGGCGCCGAATACCGAGATCCTTGTTCGCAATGAGCTCTGGTTGTGGGTCGCGGTTATTTACCCGATTGCGCTGACCGTCTTTATCAATCAATTGCTGCTGCCGTCCGATCCCTGGACCGCGCTAGTCCAGGGTCTGGGGCAGCGTCTTAATGCGGCGGAGACAGCCTTGCGTCGAGTTATCAAAGAAGGTTCGGCGGGCGGCCAAACCAACCAGGCTCTGCTGAACCTGGCGACCAGAGGCGGCACACAGATGTTCGGACTTCTCCACTTCGCCGAGATGAAGGAGCCATCGCTCAGGGGCAGGCATCCGTTCCTCGTGGAAACCATTTCCGCGGCCTCACACCTGGCCAATGCTGCCGCGGCGTTGGAATTCAGGGAACCGCAACCCCTTTCGGCCGATGATATCCTTCAAGCCAAAACTTTGCTGGCCGAGATTCAGCGCCTCAGACTTCTTTTGCCTGAGAAGCAAAGGATTTTGTTTTCGCGCAAAGTCCCGGCACAACGTCCGGCGCTTCCGCAATTGCGCGAAGTCGCGTTCGCTATCGAATCGTTTCGCGACACGATGATCGGCGGCCATTCTGACTATTCATCCACCAAGCTTTGGAAGGAGAAGAAGCCGTTGTTTAGCCCTGACGCCTTTTCCAATCCAGCTCACGCGCGGTTCGCCTTGAAGGTTAGTTTTTCGGCGATGATATGTTATATTTTGTACAGCGCATTACATTGGCCGGGAATCAGCACTTCGTTTGTCACCTGCGCTTTTATTTCCCTGGGTAATACCGGGGCGACGATTTACAAAAGTTGGTTGCGATTCTTTGGATGTCTCGCTGGCGGACTGGCGGGCTATCTGGCGCTCTTCTTCCTTCTTCCCCATATGGTGAGCATCACTTCGCTTGTGCTTCTTACGGTGGCTGGATCGGCGCTGGCGGGATGGATTGCGGGCGGCACGGAACGAATCTCCTATGCTGGGTTGCAATTTGCGTTCGCTTTTTACTTGAGCATTTTTCAAGGTTTTGAGCCTGATGTGAATTTGACGACCATCCGCGACCGATTGGCGGGCATTCTTCTTGGAACCTTCGTTTCAGCGATCATGTTCCGGTATGTCTGGCCGGAACACTCCGCGGACCAGTTGCGGGCAACCCTGGCCCGAGTGTTGCGGACGCTCTCGCAACTGGTTTGTCTTCCACAAGCCGGTTCTGACATGGAAACCCAAAAGACGAAGTCGTTGCATGAGACTCTTTCCCGGGACATGGATAGCGTGATGGTTCTCTCGGAGCAGGCGACCATAGAGAATATCATGTTTGACAACCCCAAAAATTTTGCAACCTGCCTGGCTGAACGCATTACCTCACACGTTCAATCGCTTGGCCTCATGGCCACCGCTCTGTTAAGGCGCACGAAGATTGAGGAATGGCAAATCCTTGATCAGTCGGCGAAGGCGTCCGAGTTCGAACTGCGGATGGCCGTCGCCGATTACTTGCGACGAATGGCCGCGTCCGTCGAAACCGGCCAGCCGTCACCCTCCGACAGTTTCGAACCCGCTTTTTCCAAATGGAAGCTTATGGTGGCGGGTATCGTTGAAAATGATCGTCCACGCCTCGTCCGCCGTCTGGCGGATCAGGTTCGAGGTCTCGCTTAAACCAGCAACGGCCATTGCACAGCGGGGATCGGCCTCCAACAATTTCTTCCCTTCGGTTGAAAAAGTGTCTCCTTTTTCATTTGGCGGGAATTATAGTTAAATGACATCACACGCTATGAGCGATTGGGAATTGCTTCAGGCTTACGCGATGAACCGCTCGGAATCGGCGTTTACCAAACTGGTCACGCGGCACCTTGACTGGGTTCACTCAGTCGCCCTTCGTCACGTGGGAGATCCTCATCTGGCGGAGGATGTGGTCCAGTCAGTGTTCCTCCTGCTGGCCTGCAAGGCGCGGGATATCCGCTCCGGCACCATTCTGGGCGGCTGGCTCTTTCGGACAACCTGCCATGTCGCAGCCCATGCCCAGCGCGCGGAACAGCGGCGCAAAAACCGGGAATCCACCGCTTCCACTATGATCTACAATACTAATTCTCCCGAGAACGACGAGACGCTCTGGCAACAACTCGCGCCTCATCTTGATCTTGCAGTGGCCACTCTTCCCGAAGCCGACCGCTCCGCGATTTTGCTGAGGTTTTACGAAAAAGCGACCATGCACAAAGTCGGCGAATCCCTGGGCATTAGCGAAGATGCCGCCAAAAAGCGCGTGAGCCGGGCTGTGGAAAGGATGCGGGATTTTCTGGTCCATCGGAGTGTGAGACTGGGAGGCGCCGCCCTTGTTGGGTTGTTGGCGGAAAAAACGGTGCGGGCCGCTCCCGCTGAAACGGCATCGGCGGTCACGAAGATTGCCTTGGCGGCCTCTTCAGCATCTGCTTCCCTGACGCTGCCGCCGTTGGCGCAAGAGACTCTCCGCGCCTGGCGCTGGGCAAAGGTAAAACTTGCCGCGGGACTTACGGCGGGTTCGCTGGCTTTAATTATCCTTTTTGTCAGCGCCGGAAGTCGGTTCAGTTCTCGTTCGCAGGCGCAATCAGCCGCCGCCAATGGCCTCTCCAAGCCAGATGCTGGCATGGCTGCGAATCCGACCGGGAACGGCCTTTCCGCTCACAAGCACAAAGAGCAATCAAGCGCGCCGGCGGAGACTGGCGCGTCCGCGGACAATTTGTCCTTGACCGGAAAAGTTGTTGACAAATTCACGGAGGATCCCATTCCCGGAGCCACGGTGCGGGTGCGGCGCGAAATCTACACTTCCACCGAACACCACGTGCTGGAGGAGACTGAACATTTGACCGATGAGAATGGCCAATTCCAGTTCCAATTGACGCCCGAGGAATCCACCAACCGCGCGATGTATTTGAATTTTGAGGTTACCCACCCAAACTACGCCACCAGGCCCTGGGACGGTTATAGCTTGACCATGATCCGCACCAACGAATCCCTTGGCGACCGTCCGTTTTTCCAGCATCTTGATTTGACTCCCGCGGAAGACATCAGCGGCACGTTAGTGCGCCCGGACGGTTCGCCCGCCGCCAACGTAAAAGTGCTCACATACTCGAAATCCGTCAAAACAGATATGTCCGAGTATGGTTCATTCGCGGATACGAATACCGACGCGGCTGGCTCCTTCCATATAAACGTGGTCAAAGGCGGCGAAGCCGTGCTTTGGTTATTGCCCCAGGATTTCGTTCCCTCGACACATCTGATCCATCAGCAGCGCGGCGACCTCGGACAATTCGTGCTGGAAGATGGAGTCCGCCTTTCCGGCCAGGTATTCGACGCCGATGGTTCGCCCGTAAGCAATGTCTGGGTGAACGCTGAACTCATCGGCGGCCCTGCCAAGAAGCAGATCGGCATGCCGGTGATTGACGCGCTGGCGCGTTCCGCTCTCGCTGATGAGAAAGGCCAGTTCGCCACGGGGCCGCTTCCCGTCGGTGAGTACGATTTATTGATCAGCGAGTACCCGCACGACAGCATCGCCCAGGATCGCGCTCGATATCCGGTGCCAGACGTGTTTTTGCATCAGAAGTTGGAAATCCAGGCGGGGCAAGCCACTCAATCCGTCGAGATTCATGCGGTTCCCCATGTGGTCATTGGCATTCAGCAACTCGACGGACACGGCAATCCACACAAGACGCACGAGGTAAATATTTCAGGCCGGGTGGGCGATGCAGGCTGGTGGGAGGACGCCCGTCCCGATCAAAACGGCAGAATTCTGGTAAAGGTCCCGAAAGGTTTGGCTGACGTCCGGCTCCAACTTATGGTGAACGAACACCAATCAACTCGATATCGTTGGTCTAACGATTCCCCCTGGCGTAACGAAAACGAGATGACGGTTGCCAATCTCGATCACGATACCAATGAAATCTCAGTCATGTATTACAACGCCCCGGTTCTTCTCGTTCGGGCCGTGGCGGCGGACGGCGGCGCTCTTCCCGCTTTCAAGTGCCAGGCAACGTACGCGGACGGCAGAAAACCCTACGTGCGCGCGCCGCACTGGGTCAACGGAGACTCCGGTGATGTAAATTTCGAAAAGCAACAAGACGGACGCTGGCGTTCGACTTCTTTATTGCCCGGCGAAGATATCCTGCTCACCGTCCAAGCCGAAGGCTTCCGCCCCTGGTCCCAGTCCCTAAACCTCGCCGAAGGCGCCACCGACGAAATAGAAGCAGACCTGCAGAGCCAATAATAGGAGGGGCCCGTCCATGGGAGAGATGCTCTGGCTCAGGCACGGCCGTCTGGGAAAATTCTTTACGCCTGTGATGTTTTCTGTAAGCGTCATTATCCAATCGGAGATATGAAACCATTTGCGCTTCCCGCGGCAGTCTTGGCTGTGTTTTTTTATTCCCACGCGGCTGCGGTCACACTTGAAGATTGTTCTCCGCATTTTTCGACGAACACGCAAATCATCTGGATGGCGCCGACAAATAATTTACAACGAACTTTTTGGGTTTACAAAAAAATGCCGCGTGTCTTTTCGGCTAATACCATTTCAAATGCGATTGTTCTCGCGTCGTTTCAGAGCAAAGGATTTCCCCGGCCGTCAACCAATCGAATTGTAATTTGGGCTGACCACATACCTGAAGAGCCGGAGCCGCCTTATTTTGAAATTACACCGGATTCGGGAGAATTCTCTTACAATTTGGGAGACCGCTCCCCGGAATTGGCAACCGAATATTTCAAGGACGCGGCGATCGTCGAGCGCGCCTGGGATGCACTCGGAAAACTTGGTGTTCATCGCGGGGAATTTGTGAAAACCAACATTGCTTCTTATGGGGAGGCCGGAGTTTATCTGCCCCGCCAGATTGACGGTATTCAGGTTAATGATGAATCCGAAGGTTTTTCATTTCAACAATTTGGCAGGCCCATACGAATGAGATCTTTTTGGCTGAGCCAGCCGAATCTTGAGCGAACGCAAAAGAGGCCTACTGCCAGCGCGCGGGAAATCGTTGCTTGTATTCGTGCATTTAAGACGGCATCGCCGCCTGACGGAGATGAGCCTGATTATTTTAAGCGAATCAAAAGCTTCTCAAGATCAAAGAGACTCATTATTACCAAAATAACACCATATTATAACGAAGGCATTTATGGAGAAGTTCCAACAAACGGGGAACTTCCGAAAATCGTCCTTCCAATTGCGCAATTGAACGCAGTGGCCGATTTCGGCGAGAGCAATGTCCCGGTCCGATTGCTTTCCCCAATAATATCCTCAGAAGTCATCAGATTGTTAGGGAATAAAAACAAATAACCTGGTGCAAGCCGTGTTTGTCTCGAGTCCTGCGCGAACAAATTTTAGCCACGGCGAGTCAGAAAGTGTCATCGGCATCTGGGTCATTAGTGGTTGACTGCTCTCCTTCGTCGCTTTCTTTGCTTCCTCCGTTTCGTGAGTTTTTGAGTTCCAGATTGCCACCCCCTTCCGTCCAGACTACCGTCCCCGCCAAACGTTATCGTGAAAATTAGCACCCTCTCCTTCCTGGCCTTTGTCTGTTCCGCCTTTTCCATCCAGGCTCAGTTTTACCCCGGCAACCTTGCCGTCCTGCGAGTCGGCGACGGCTCGGCAACCCTCACCAATTCCGGCAATCGAATTTTTATCGATCAATATACCACCTCCGGCGCTTGGGTAAACACCGTCGCCATCCCCACCAACGGCCCAGAATCCCTGGTCATCAGCGGCAAGGCCAGTTCCGAAGGTGCACTAAACCTCTCCTCGGACAAACATTTGCTCGCGCTCGCCGGATACAGCACCAACCTCAGCTTCCCCGGCTCGCTGCCCGATTCGCTCTCCACCGACGTCCCGCGCGCCATCGCGACAATTGATTACCTTGGCAACTACAACTTTATTGCGGGCACCACGGAATTCTTCAGTGCCAACAACATTCGTTCCGCCGTCACCGACGGCGCCAACAACTTTTGGGCTGCCGGCGCGGCCGACGGCACGGTTTACCTCGGCCTCATCTTTTCCCCCGGCGACGTCCAAAGCGAGAACACCGAAGTCGTCTCCATTTTCAATGACAATCTCTGCTTTTCGTCCCAGAAAACCTCCCCCATTGGCATCTGGAACTTCAAAGGCACACCCGAAAGCACGGCCACTCCAAACCTCATCCTTCCGTGTACTGGCCCGGCCTCTCCATCCCCGTATGCCTTTGCGATCAGCCCGGACGGCCACACCGTTTACGTCGCTGATGACAACAAGATCGCCAAAGACGGCGGCATCCAAAAATACGTCAATGCCTCCGGCACATGGAGCCTCGCCTACACGCTTGGAACAGGCGCAACCTCCCTCACCGGTGCGCGCGGCCTAGCTGTGGATTTCAGCGGCATCGACCCTGTTCTTTACGCCACCACCGCCGACTCGGCCTCCAATAACCTCATTAGTATTGTGGACGCAGGCTCCGGCAGCCCCGCAACTGTCCTTGCCACCGCCGGAACGAACGAACTTTTCCGCGGCGTGCAATTCATCCCGCAAGGCTACGCCCCGGAGATCACATCCCAACCGCAGAACGAAACCGTTCCTGCCGACCAATCCGTTTACTTTGCGGTCACCGCCACAGGCACCTCAACGCTCGCCTACCAGTGGCAACTCAATTCCACCCCAGTTCTTGGCGGGACCAACGCCACCTTGAATATCGCTGACGTGACCACCAACAATACTGGCAGCTATCAAGTCGTGATTACCAATACTTGGGGCGCGGCAACCAGCCTCGTGGCCAGTCTGGCCATTGGCCCCGGCATCGCGCTCCCCGAAATCCTTACCCAACCCGTGAGCCGAACCAACGCCGCCACCACCACCGCCACTTTTTCCGTTTCCGCCAGCGGCGTCATCTCGTCCTATCAGTGGGAGAAAAACGGAACCAATCTCGCCGGCGCAACCCATGCCACGCTGACTCTCTCAGATGTCCTCGGGGCCGACGATGGCAGTTACCAGATCATTCTGTCCAATTCCTCCGGCTCAGTGACCAGTTCCCCAGCCCTCCTGGCTGTGATTGATCCCTATATCCTCGTGCAACCCAGCGGCCAGACTTACCTGCCCGGCGCGACAGCCACATTATCGTTAAAGGCCGTCGGCACCTTGCCGCTCCACTACCAATGGCAATTAAACGGCTCGCCGTTGCCGGGCGCGACCACCAATTCCCTCACCGTAACAAATCTGCAACTCAACAACGCGGGGAGTTATTCGGTCGTTATCACCGATTCCGCCGGATCGGCGGTAAGCTCAAATGCGCCTGTGCTGGTCGCGTTGCCGCAAACCACCTTTTTCCCCAGCAATCTCGTCATGTTGCGGAGCGGCGATGGCGCGCAACCCTTGGTGAGTTCGGGCAACACGCTGTTCCTCGATCAATTCACCACCAATGGCGCATACGTCGGCACCATGAAACTTCCCGATTCCGGCACGAACGCCCTCCTCATCAGCGGCGCTTCCAGTTCGGAAGGCTACATGACCCTTTCGGGCGCCGGCAAATCACTCGTCGTCGCGGGCTACCACACCAATCGCGGCTCCCTTGCCGAATCTCTTTCATCCACCACATTCGCCGCCGTGCCGCGCGCGATTGCCACGATCAACGGAAACGGAAATTACGCGATCGCTCTCCTCTCAACTGCCGAATACACCACCAACCACATCCGCTCCGCGTACATCGATGACGATGGCAACTTCTGGGGCGCCGGCTCCTTCCACGGAATTTGCTATCTCGGATTGGAGGGCCCGCCCGCGATCGTTCAGGACACGCTCGGCAACTGCCGCGTCGTCGGCCTCCTCGACGGCGATTATCTTGCTTTCTCCACCCAAACCGAAACTCCGGGCATTTACATTTTCGATACCCCGAAGCCCACCGCCGCCGCTGGGATTTCGCTGGTCATTGGCACTGGAAGTTTCTCCAGTCCGGAGGATTTCGCCCTCGCTCCCGGCAACGCCTTCGCCTACGTTGCTGATGATTCCGTTACTGGCGGAATCCAACGCTGGCAACCCAGTGGAGATACTTGGACCCTGGCCTACACTCTGTCCACCGGCGTTCCCGATATCGGCGTCCGCAGCTTCGCCGTCGATTTCACCGGCCCCGCGCCCACTCTTTACGCCATCACATCTGAAGCCGCCTCCAACCGCCTCATATCTGTCACCGACACCGGTGTTACGTCTGTTATAAGCACTTGGGCCACAGCATGTTCAAACCAAATGTTCCGCTCCATAAGATTTGCCCCGGCCGTGCATCCCGCCGCCGCCACTTTATCCGTCAGCGGCTCGAATAATTTCAATGTAACGGGCACAACAGGATATACTTACGTGGTTCAGTCATCAACGAACTTGTCCAACTGGATTCCGCTCGCAACCAACGCCGCCCCTTTCACTTTCTCCGGCGGCGCGACCTCGAATAACCCCGCGCAATTCTACCGTGCTGTAACATTTTGAAGCTCCGACAACGGAGCCGCCAAATTCTCCAAACTCTGCCCTTCCGCTTTGACACCCACGATAACTTCGACGATAGCCGCCGCCAGCATTAACGCGGCGCTGGCGAGATAGCCGTAAAGCAAGTTCACCCGCGAGCCGCTTCCGATCAAAGCGCCAAAAAGCCACGGCGCGACAACTCCGCCAATTCCCGTCCCAATCGCAAAGAAAAATGCGATGGCCAATCCGCGCGTTTCGAGAGGGAAGATTTCACTTACGGTCAAATATGCTGAACTCGCCGCCGGCGACGCGAAGAAAAAAATCACCGTCCAAAGTGCCGTTTGTTGCGTCGCGGAAATCGCTCCCCGGCTGAATAGAACGGCGGTGATTCCCATCAACAAAGCGGAAATCGTATAGGTCCCCGCAATCATCGCGCGCCGCCCGATGGTGTCAAAGAAATGCCCGAGAACAAGCGGCCCAAGGAAATTTCCCAGCGCAAATGGTAGCAAGTACAATCCAGTCTTTTCACCGGGGACATGGTAGAATTTTGTCAGTACCAGCGCATAAGTGAAGAAGACCGCGTTGTAAAAGAAAGCCTGGGAAATCATCAATGCCAGCCCGAGAAAAGCCCTTGCTCGGTACCGCTGAAACATCGCTTTTGCAATCATCCCGAAGCCATAATCTTTCCGCGCCTCTATTCGCAAACCGCTTCCTGACGGAGCGGGAAGTTCACAGCCGGAAGCCGCTTTTACCCGCCCCTCGATTTCCAAAGTCACATGTTCGGCTTCGTCCGCGTGGCCGTGGGTCAGCAGCCAGCGCGGGCTTTCCGGGACATAGCGGCGCAACCACAAAACCAGCAGTCCAATAACGCCCCCGACCGCAAAGCCAAGCCGCCAACCGATATTCACGGGCAAATATCGCGGATTCAGGATGAAGATCGTTGAAAGCGAACCGGCAGCCGCGCCCAGCCAGTAGCTTCCATTGACGATCAAATCCACGCGTCCTCGCAGTCGGGCCGGGATGAGTTCGTCGATGGCGGAATTGATGGCGGAGTATTCACCCCCGATGCCCGCTCCTGTGATGAACCGGAAACAACAGAAGCTCCAAAAGTTCCACGAGAGAGCCGACAGGATGACGCCGCAAAGATAAATGATCAGGGTCACGGAGAAGAGTTTGCGCCGGCCAAACCGGTCTGTTGCCCACCCGAAGACAAGCGCGCCGAGGACGGCGCCGACGATGTACCACGAAGCGAGCAATCCAATTTCCGCCGGCGTAAGGTCGAGGGTATGCGGGCTGCCGAGGATTCCGCTGACGGCGCCCACGAGTGTCACTTCGAGACCATCGAGGACCCACGTAATGCCCAGCGAAAGGATGACCAGCCAGTGGAACCGACTCCAAGGGAGCCGATCCAACCGTTTCGGAATCAGGGTTTCAATCGCAGGCACACTCAAAAGTGCATTCGAACAGGTCGAATGCCAGTGGGGCGAATGCCTTAACCGTCAAAAGAAGTTATGATAATTTCTGGTGCCATCGCCGGTCTTTTCTGTTTCCATTTGGAAATACTTGCACATGAAATCCTCACTATCGCGGCGTCAGTTTATCAAAAAATCCGCCCTGCTGGCGGGGGTTGCTTCCGGGTTGCCGTCTTTCGCGGTTGGCGCCAATGCGCCAACAGCGCCAATGCCAATCGCCGCGCCGTTTGGTTTTGGCGTCGCTCGCGGACCGTTTGAGCCTTCGTGGGAATCGCTGGACGCCGGATATCGAGTGCCGGATTGGTTCCGGGACGCGAAGTTCGGTATCTGGGCGCATTGGGGTCCCCAATGTCAGCCGGAAATGGGCGATTGGTATGCCCAAAAAATGTACCAATTCGACGGGGAGATATACAAATTCCATGTGAAGAAATACGGTCATCCTTCCAAGTTCGGCTTTAAGGATGTGATCCACCAGTGGCGGGCGGAAAACTGGGACCCCAAACACCTCGTCCACCTTTATAAGCGGGCCGGGGCAAAATATTTCGCGGCGCTGGCGAATCACCATGACAATCTCGATTTATTTGACTCGAAGTATCAGCCCTGGAATTCGGTGGCCGTTGGGCCGAAGAAGGACATTGTCGGCGGCTGGGCGGCGGCGACGCGCGCGGCGGGGTTGCGGTTTGCCCTGACGAGCCACGGGGACCGCGCATGGAGCTGGTATCAGGACGCTCAACGTTCGGATCCGAGCGGCCCATTGGAGGGCGTGCCTTACGACGGGTTGATGACGAAAGCGGATGGGAAAGGGAAATGGTGGGAGGGCCTCGATCCGCAGGACCTTTACGCGCAATATCACGCGCTCGGACATTATAATTGGCAGCAAACGGGCGATCCGCCGCTGGCGCCGGCTTACGTGGAAAAGTTTTTCAATCGCACGATTGACCTGATTGACAAATATCATCCCGACCTGCTCTATTTTGACGATGCGGTCCTGCCCATTTACCCGGAGAGCGATATTGGTTTGCGCATCGCCGCCTACTACTACAACACGAACCTGGCGCGGCACCACGGCAAGTTGGAGGCGGTTATGACAGGCAAGGGATTGACCGCAGAGCAACGCCGCGCGCTGGTGCTGGACGTGGAACGCGGCGTGACGAACGGCGGCGAAATTCTTCCGTGGCAAACGGACACGTGCATTGGAGACTGGCATTACAAGCGGAGCATTTTTGAGAATCACAAATACAAGACAGTGAACCAGGTGTCGCAAATGTTGATCGATATCGTCAGCAAAAACGGGAATTTGCAATTGAACATTCCGCTGCCTGGCGACGGCGTTCCCGATGCGGACGAACTGAAATTCCTCTCGGAATTCACCGCCTGGATGGATGTGAACAGCGAGGCCATTCACGGAACGCGCCCGTGGAAAGTTTATGGCGAAGGACCGTCGGTGGCAAACGAAGGGCCGCGAGGACAATTCGGCGGCGCGCGCGACGTGCGTCACTACACCGCCGAAGACATGCGATTCACAAAGAAGGGCGAAACCTTATACGCCTTCATCATGGTCTGGCCTGAAATGGGGAGGACGATTATCCGCAGCCTCGCCGCCAACTCCGAAAACCTTGGGGGACGCAAAGTCACCCATGTCTCATTACTCGGCCACCACGGCAAAATAAAATGGAGGCAGGACGAGCAGGGGTTGACCGTGCAATTGCCGGCCAACCCGCCAACGCCCCACGCCATCGCCCTGAGAATCAAAGGCGTCGTCTAGGGCGGGATTGCGGACTCTCTGTCATAATCCCGATGCCGGTCACTTGAGGAACGCATCCACTTGTTCCGCAAACGCCTCCGGTTGGTCCAGCATGACGAAGTGGAACGCGTTGGGAATGCGCACAAGCGTCTTATTCGGCAACGCCGCGAAATTTTCCTCATACAGGCGGTCAGTAGCCTCTTGCGGGAAGCCGCCGACTGGATCCCACGGGTAGAGCATCGTTATTGGAGTTTTGATCTCGTGCAGTTTTGGGCGCAGGTCTGTTGTCATAATCTCATAGGTGGCGCGAGCGACGACGGCTTTGTCCGATGCGATGGCCCATTGCGTTACAGCCTTAAGACCTTCGTGCGACTTGACAAGAGAAGGGAGGAATTGTCTTTCACCTTGCGAATAGGCCTCCTACGCTTCGGCGAGAACCATATCACGCATTGAGGCAGCTTGTGGCTCAGCGGCAGCGGCATCTTTCGCGCCCATCAAAACGCCGAAGAAAGGAAGCGAATCCACGATCATCAGCTTGTCACAGTCCTCCGGATGCTGAAGGGCAAGCATCATTCCCATCAGTCCGCCCATTGAGTGGCCAATCAGGCGGGGTGTTGCGGTTTGTTGCCCGTTTGGCTCCATTGCTGGCGCAGGCCATCAAACTGCGCGCCCAAGGGTTGAGGGCGGCGGCGTTTGGCCAGCGAGCCTTGGAACTCAAAGTGGAGATCAAGGCCCCGGTTCATTCGCCAGC
>DATAUD010000024.1:0-84709 GCA_036268455.1 Verrucomicrobiia bacterium | reverse complement strand
AGGAATTCATGAGCTATCCCAAATGGGCAGAGCTTTAGGGCGGTGGATGATGCGGATCAGGACCAGGGCGCGCTCTCCGCAGTGAGGACAGACCAGCGGAGGCGCCTCCACATGCTTTACGATCAGAACGGGTTCGTCGGCACGGATCTTGCGTTGACGGTTAACGCAATCGACGCTGAAGTATAATTGACTGCCCCGGCCCGCGGGGCTATTCGTGGCGTAAAGGCCTGTGCCGGAAGGCGGGTTCGTCAGGTATCCGCCGGTCGATAGGTTGCCGAGCAAAGTGTCCAACGACGTATCCAGGTTTCCCATATAGCTTTGGGTCGTGTCCAGCACCGTAGTTTTGCTGTTTCCGTAATCCAATGTGAACTCCGCGTCGTCGATATAAGGCCCAAGCGTGAACAACGACGGAATCGTTTGGAGATGAACCGCCCCGCCGGATCGATAAGACCAATTGTATTGAAAATAGCAGGCGTTGAAGTTGTCCCACCTGGTTTAACCCCCAAAAAGCGCCGCCCTCATAATCCGAGTAATTTTGCAAAAACTCCGAATTATTCACCGAAACGTTGACTTCCCGCGCCGCCATCGCGCCGCCAAAAGCCTGCGCCCCATTATCAATGAAAATGCAGTTCTGCACCGTGATATCTGCCCCCTGACCTCCAAGCGTCTCGTAAAAATTGGGATTGTTGATGAACAAAAGACCGCCTCCCGCGACCCGGGAATCAAGCGGAACCAAACTATCCCCCGCATAGTTGGTTGACGCTTCGGTCATCCCGCTGATCGCATAAGGGCTGACGTTGTTTGTTCCCACGACCGCGCAGCCTCCGGTAATGGTCAATCCGTCCAAAATCACCCCAGCGACCCCGTCGCCCACCAGCACATGCTCGGAATTGTCCTGGAACGCCGGATCCGTGGAATTGAAACCCAAACCGCCGAGGGAACTGATAATTTTGTAGGGGAAACGTGGCCGTCCGGTTTGTCCCGGCGGTCGGTTTGTAAGTGCCGTGGGTCATCCAAATCTCCGTCGGAGAATCCGGCTCGCCCGCCGTCGCCCGCCAATCATTCAAAGCGTCCCGCAACTCATGATAAGCTGTCTCCCACGAATTGCCGTCCTGCGCCGTATTTGTCCCGCCTTGGTTAACGTAAAACGACGGATGAATTGTAAGTTCCTTTACCAGAGGAAGTTCCGATTGAAAGAACAAGAAGATATACCACCCCAAAAAATTTTCGACCGCGACAGGCAATCACCCGTCATATATCGTCATCCCCCGGAACGCCTTAAGGTCAATCCAACCTCACTCAAGAATTCCGAAAAAATCCATAATTTGGCGAAGTGATGCCCATAGCCAGCCTGCTCCACGTCCGGAAAATCAATGCCAGTTTTTGGCTGCGGCTTAAGCGCACGACAACCCCGTTAAACACGTCAAAACGCCGCGCTTCCAGTTCCCTCAACAGCCGCCAGTAAACCGACCCCATCAGTTCCGCCGCAATCATGGACCGCCGGTCCACTTTGGGCAGGCTCCGCGCCGCCTCTGCGTAGAACGCTTTCGCTTTGTCCGCCACGCTCGCCGCCAATCTCTCGTAGCGCTCGGAGTATTCCAGGCGCAGGATCTCCTCCGGACTGACTTTGTGCCGCTTCAATTCGCACAGGGGAAGGTAAATGCGGCCTCGCTCGGCGTCCCCTCGCACGTCCCGCAGAATGTTGGTCAACTGCAACGCCTTGCCGAGAGCAACCGCGTAATTGCGGCATTCCGGACTTCGGTAGCCAAAGATTTCAACGCTCAACAAACCGACAACCGACGCGACACGATAACAATACAACTCAAGTTCTTCGTAAGTGTTGTAGCGGTTTACGTCCAGGTCCATTTCTACGCCTTGGATTAATTCGTCGAAGTAGGCGTAAATCAGGCGATATTGGACTATAATCGGCTGCAATTCGCGATTGACCGCGAATCGCGGGGCGCCCCCCGTGCACGCGAGGCGGACGTCTTCGCGCCATTCCGCGAGGGCCGCCCGGCGTTCTTCCAAGGGCCTGCTTTCTTCGTCCGCCACGTCATCCACCTCGCGGCAGAAGGCGTAGAGCGCGGACATGGCGTAGCGTTTGGGTTTGGGCAAAAGAATGAACGCCAAGGCCAGATTCGACGCGCTTTTGCGTGTGATCGTTCGGCTTTCCTGCGTCATTTGAGATGTTGCGGCCGCGCTGTTCACGGATTCCTACAAGTCTTTGGGAGGCGGGGGCGTGGTTTCTTCCTCCGACCCCATTGAGAGGTTGAGTCGCTGCATGCGGTAACGCAAGGCGTGCCGGCTGATTTTAAGTTGCTCAGCGGTTTTGGAAATGTTGTAGCGGCTTTGTTCCAGTGTCGTATTGATCACCTGCCGCTCGTAATTGGCCATCAATTCATCCAGCGATTCGTTGCCCGTTATGGTGATTGATTCGCTTTTCCGCAGGCGCCCTTCCAATTGGAAATCCGGCAGGCTGCCGGGCTGAATCTCGGCGGAAGTTTCCAAAATGACCGCCCGCTCAATCGCGTTGCGCAATTCCCTGACGTTGCCGGGCCAATGGTAATTGAGCAGTTTCTGCCGCGCCGCCGCCGATATCCCGCGAAGGTGTTTGTTCATTGTCGCGTTGAAATGCTGGACAAAACTGTCCGCCAGCAGCATGACGTCGTTGCTGCGTTCCCGCAATGGGGGCGGACGGAACTGCACGACATTCAAACGGTGAAAAAGGTCTTCGCGAAACGCGTGCTGGCTGATCGCTTCGATGATGTCGCGATTCGTCGCCGCGATTAGCCGGACGTCCACGCGCAATTCTTCATTGCCGCCCACACGGGTGAAAGTTCCATCTTCCAAAAACCTGAGCAACTTCGCCTGCAACGGACGGCTCATGTCCCCGATTTCATCCAGAAAAATCGTCCCTCCGTGCGCTTCCTCGACGCGGCCGAGCTTTTGCCGGATCGCCCCTGTAAAGGCCCCCTTTTCATGTCCGAACAGTTCGCTTTCCAGAAGGTTTTCGGGAATCGCCGCGCAATTGATGCGAATGTAATTGTTCTGTCGCCGGTTGCTCAAGCTGTGCAACGCTCCGGCGATCAGTTCTTTTCCTGTGCCGCTTTCGCCCAGAATCAGAACCGTCGCATCTGTGGGGGCGACGCTTCGGATCAATTGCAGCAATTCGTGCATTTTCCCCGATTCGCCGATGATCTGGTCCAGTTGATAAGGCTCGGCAGCGCTGGCTCGCAAAGCCGCGTTGTCCCGCATCAGCCGATGGGTCTGCGCGCAGCGCGAAACCGCATGGAGCAACTCTTCCGGCGCAAACGGCTTGGCAAGGTAATCGATGGCGCCGGCCTTGATCGCTTCCACCGCCAGCTTTGGCGTTGCGTAGGCGGTGATCATTAAAAATGGCGTGTTCGGCCAGCGCTTGCACGCAGTGCTCAAAAATTGGTAACCGCTCATCCCGCTGCCCAGCCGGGCGTCAGTGATGACCATCAGAAATTCGTCCTTCTCCAGCGCGTTCAGCGCTTCTTCGGCGGATTCCACAAGCCGGAACTCGTACCCTTCGCCCTGGAGAATCGACTTCAACGACAAGCGCATGTTCTTCTCGTCATCGACCACCAGTACAGGAGGAAGGGGCCAGTTCATTTGGATAACTTCATTAAGATTCTTGATGGAAACTCTACGGCAAACTGCGTCCCTCTGCCAGGTTTTGATTCAACATCGACCCTTCCCCCATACATTTCCGTATTATGTTTGACTATGGCAAGGCCGAGGCCGGTGCCCTTTTCGCGGGTGGTAAAATAGGCTTCGAATATCTTGTCAATTTTGTCCGCCGGTATCCCCGGGCCATTATCAGCGATGAGGACGCGGATCGAATCGTTGTCCCCGTATGCCGCGGAGACTTCAATTTCGCCGTGCCCATTCATTGCCTCGCGCGCGTTTTGCAAAATATTCACAAAAACCCCGGAAAGGTGGCGTTTCTGCATTAACAACGCGGGCAGCGCGGGATCGTAGCTCTTGTGAATTTTCACCTGATACCTGGCCGCCGGTGGAAAAACTTCTTGCAGCGCGTTGTCCAATTCCTGCGCCACTTCCAGGCTCTCGACCGTTCCCTCCGCCAATTGCGCGTATCCCATCAACTCTGTGATGATCTGGTCCGCCCGGTTCACCTCTTCGCGAATGATGTCGATTTGCTCGTCCACCGCCATCTCTCCTTCCCGCACCGCGCGTTGAAGGCAAAAGGCGGCGTTGGTAATGATTCCCAGCGGGTTTTTTATTTGATGGGCAATTTCCGCGGCCAGGCGTCCGGCGGTGTGCAGACGTTCCTGCCGAACGGCAAACTCGGTCGCTTCAGCCTCCGCTCGTTTTTGCTTCTCAAACAGCAACTGAATCCCGTAACAGCACAGCGACCACGCCACGAGCACGATCATGCGCTCGGAGGGTTCCCCCTTCCACGAGTTCTCCTCCAGTGGCGGCCCCCCAACCAGCGGCGCCAGTAATCCGCCCGCAAGAAATGCCAGGCTCACCAGAAAATTCAGGAACAACTGTGGCAACGCCACCGGTATGGCCATCGCGTTGCGCACCACCAGCGCCAGAAAAACCCAATAGAGATCGCTCCCAAATCCTTCGGTTAACAACGTCAGGACTCCAATCATCGCTCCGTCGATGATCCCCATCGCAAACACGATCCACTGAATTTTCTTGAGCGAAAGCTGCCTTGACCAAATAAAGGTGGCCCCCACCGCCAGGCTCAACAGCGCATAAGCCACGAAAATCCCCTTCAACATCGCCGCGTGGTTCAACGTCCATTCCGTTGCCGTCGTGGCTCCCGGTGTGTCAAACCAATGGGCAAAAAAGAAATAGTAACAGAGAATAACCACAACCAGAAACCGGAGGGGCAGCACGATGTCTTTTTCAACGGCCTGGATTCGCGCCGCCCGCTGGCTCGGTTCGATTACCGGAGCCGCCAGCAGCCGCGCCAGCTTTTGAAACGGTCCAGCCTCTGAAGCGGATGTTTTGGGTTCGTAGTTCACTGGAAAAGGGCCGCAACTCTTTGCGCGATTTTTTCCACCGGCCAGAGGCGTCCGATGCCTTCATAACCACACGAGAGCATCCCCTTTTCCGGGCCGATAAATTCCGCGCCCCGTTTTTCCAATAGGCTCGCATTGGCGGCCGTCGCCGGATGGAGCCACATTTTGCCATTCATCGCGGGCGCAATCAGCAATTTGGCGTCGTTATTCAGCGCAAGCGCCATGCCGCTCAAAGCATCATCCGCCAGGCCATGCGCCAGCTTCGCGAGCGTGTTTGCCGTGGCGGGTGCGATGAGCAACAAATCCGCCCTGTCAGCCAATTCAATGTGCGCGGGTTTCCATCCCTCTTCAACGTCGTAAAGGTCCGTCATCACCGGATTGCGCGAAAGTGTTTTGAAAGGAAGCGGAGTTACGAACTTTTGCGCGTCCGCCGTCATCACCACGTGGACATCGCACCCGCCTTTAACGAGCAAACTGGTCAAGTCAACCGCCCTATGGGCGGCAATCGACCCGGTAACCCCTAAAATGACGGTTTTTCCCTTCATTGCAATCGGGAATGTTACCCCGATTGCTTGATTCTAACAAGGAAACTTGCCTTTTAAGAATTGGCCGCTCCTGCCCCAGCGGATTTGGCTTGGTCGCGGCGGCGAAACCAGATTCACATCCCGTTGCGCCCCCTTAGGCGCGCGGTTTTGCGATCTTTGATTCCGTTAGCAGTATTGATTTTAGGCATACAATTCTCCTTGTCGTTATGTTCTGTTGCCAGTTGTTGGCATGGTGTTGATCACGCCGCGCGTTTTAAGCAAACATCACTTTTGCAAGATGTCCATGTCATCTCCCATTGCCCGTTGCAGCCGGGCTCGCGCGACGGCGTAATCGTGCAACGCCTGCACCTGTGTCGTGCGCGCCTGCGTTAGTGATGTTTGCGCGTCAAGGACATCCAACTGCGTGCCGCTGCCGGCCGTCATCCGCGCCTCCGCCAGACGCAATGCCTCTTTGGCTTCCTCCTGCACCGATTTCTGCGATTCCAGAACCTCACGCGCCTCAATGAAATTGGAATACGTCGTCCTGACATCCAATTCTATTTTCCGCCTCGAATCGTCCACATCCAGCCTCGCCTGTTCGTACCGCGCCCGCGCCTCCACGATTTTTCCCCGCGTCATTTGCCCGTCGAAAATGCTCCAATTAAGCTGCGCCCCCGCGATCCACCCGTGCAGATCGTCGTTTAAATCCTCCTCATAAAGCGGGCTTTCCCATTGGTAACCCCCGAAAATCGACGCGCTCGGTTTGTAACCCGATCGCGCCGTGACCAGGTCCTCCCGTCGCAACGCCTCGGCCTTTCGCAACGCCGCCAGCTCGGGCCTTTTCTCCAGCGCGCGATCCAGCGCATTCGGCAAATCAATGTCCGACGGCCCCGCTTCCAGGCTGTCGCTCAATTCCAGCGGGATGTCCTCCCAAATCGTATTCGGCAGGTTGACTCCGAGCAAATTGAGCAAATTATTTTTGCCGATTCGATATGCGTTGCGCGCCTGAATCAGTTGAGGCCGCTCGTTGGCCAATGCAACCCGCGCGCGCAATACATTAAATTGCGGGACAGATCCGGCGTCAAACCGCCGTTTCACATCATCCAACTCGTGCGTGAGCAACTCCACCGAGGCTTCGTTAACCGCGATTTGCTGCGCCGCGACAAGCACGTCGTCATACGCGGTTCGCACGGAAAGCAACGTGTCCGCCAGCACCGTTTGGTAATTCAGGAGCGCCTGTTGCCGCGTCAGCTTCGCGGAACGAAAAGCCGAAGTCAGCCGTCCGCCATCGTAAATCGATTGTTGCACCTTGACTTCGGCGGACCAATTTTGGTTTGGGAAGTGGAAGGGAACGGTGAAGTTCGATATCCCCGGAAAATTCTGCACCAGCGATTCTTCCTCCGCGTTGTAACTTCCAGACGCGGCCAATTGCGGCAACGCGATGGAGCGCAATTGAATCTCAATGCCGTATGAGGCCCGCAAGTCCGCCTTCCCCTTGAGGATCGCGGTGTTTTGCCGAAGAGCCAGCGCTATCGCATCCGCGCGCGAAAGCGGATGTGTAAAAAGATTCGTCCCGGCTGTGCCCGGTTGGTTCGTTTGAGCGAAAGTCGAAACAGTCGCCGCCATCAGCAGCAACGCAACGGCCCACACTCTTTTATTCATCATGCTCATCGTAATCCCCTCGCCAGAGGAGACCAGATTAGGATTACGGATAAGACCGGAATTAGGACAGAGAAATCGAATCGTGCGTTGCCACATTTCTGTTTACATCTTATTATTTCAAGTGGCAACGTCCTGAAAGGATGCGAACTGACTGTGGCAAAGTCAAAAACCGCCCCTTCATGCCCCGTGCATAGTTCGATCTCCTATATTGCGGTTGCGAGCGTCGGCCTGCTCCTGGCTTTCCTCCTGACTTATCCCGCGGAACTCCGCCGGTTGCGTCTCTTTCAATTGATCTTTGTCCCCGTCGCCTTTGCCGCGGGTTTGGCTGTGCTCCCCGATCCAGCCGAGGGCTATGGGTCCGTAGGATCGTTGATGGCATTTTTTGTCGTTCTGGGATTTGCCGCCATTTTATTGGCCCCCAACATTGCTTACGCCTGCGGCGCGGTTCTCTCGAACTTCCTGGACCCTCTCGATTGGACTCCCGCCGAGGAGGAAATCGCCCTCCGCCCTATAATAAAATTGATTGACAAAGACCGGTACCAGGACGCCTTGGAGGAGCTCGAAACGCTGCTCAAAAAGCACAAATCGACCTACGAAGCTCTCCATCTCAAAGCCAAACTCCTCCACCATTTTCAATACTTCGATCAAACCCTAGCCACGCTTCTCCAGATGATCCCGTTGAGCGAGGCGACTCAGCAGCAATTGCTCGTCATGGAACTCCTCGCCAACCTCGATAGCCGCCAAAGCGCTTCACCCGAACCTCCCGTTCCCGGCATCCGCCCGGTGCGGATCACCCATGAACTCGTGCTTTTCAACGCCGAAATGAGCGACCGCTCCGTCCACAAGGAAATCCCTCCGGGAAATTATGAAGTCGAGGAAATCCTCTCGGGAACGCGCCGTTGGCTTGTGCTAAAAGGCGAATCCTGGGGAAACGCCGAAATCTGTTGGAAAGCAGTCCAGGAAACCGGCTCCGCGCTCATGCCGGATTCAAAGAAAGGGCTTGTCTCCCGGCTGTGCCAAGCCGTTGTCATCGCGATAAGAGGCAAGCCTTGGCGTCAATCCCAGGAAGAATCCCGCGCCCTCCACAAAGAGGCTGTCCAATTAATCCGTCAGGGAGATTGGGCCGAGGCTCTTCCGCTCCTTCAGAAAGCCTCCATCGAAGACCCGGCCAACTACGAAATCGCCTGCCGTCTGGTGCAAGCCGCGCATCAAGCCGGCCCTCAAGCCGGCGCCCGGGAGATTTTGCGGAAAGTCCTCGCCCAAAGCCGCTGGACCGAAGACCAGGAACACATGCTCAAACAATTAAATTCCTGAAAGTCGTTTTGCTCCTCCGCGCCGACCCGCCCCGCCATCAAAGCGATTTCAGGCTGTACGATCCAAGTTGGATGGGCGTGGAGTTTTCGCTTGTGTCGATTGTTTTCGGCACGATGACTTCGGTTCGCAAATGGGAAACTACAAAGGCGGGGTCGTTGTCTCGATTCGGAGGAATGGGCGCCGCGGAGGGATCAAATAATTTGACTTCAAGAATGTAGTTGCCCGCCGGGATCTGCTCGAAAACAACTGAACCATCGGCTCCAATGGTCCCGGCGAAAGTCTTCTCGCTTCCCGTCGCCGCGATTACCGTAGGGTCCTGGAAATATTGCTCTCGGGCGGTTTCGAATGCTTCGTCCGTTACGAAGTTTTGCCGGTCAGGTTCAGGCGGAAGGTCAACGTCGGAACGCAGCACGGCCATGGCGTTTGACCATATTATCGTGCCGCACCCCGGCAGCCCGCTTAGTTGCGCGACCACCGTTGCCCCGGCGGCGGACATCGCAACAAAATTGGTTTCGCCCGCCGCGACCTTGACGGATGTTTGCATGGTGGAAAGGTTCCATTTGCCGGCTTCAGTCGCGTCGCAACTCAGCTTGAAAATGCCGGCGGGGACTTTGTCAAATATAAAAATGCCGTTGGTGTCCGTGGAAGCGCTGTAAATAATTGACACAGCGCTCGAATTGTCCCTGGCCAGATCTTCCAATTTAATCTTGCGTCCCGCCGCGGGTTCATCGCCCGCTTTCACGGTCCCTTCAATGCATCCCCACGGTTTGAGGTGGACCTCCGTTTTTGCGGAGCCCGCGGTCACGGGAATGATCGCCCAGCCGGTGCCGTGGAAAACCACCACGGATTTGGCCAGTGGCGGTTTTGGCGCTTGAAACCAGCCATTGGTGTCACTCGTATAGGTCGGCTTTCTCAAGGGAATTCGCCCCGGCTGCAGTGAGAGTACGGCAAACCCCTCTTCGGCGTCAAAGGCCAGTTGCGCGTCTGCCGCCGGCGCCCCGTCGGGCGTATAAATGGTCCCCTTTACCGCCCCGCCGGGATGCAATTTGAAATCCAGTTGCTGGTCGCCCTCTCCAAAATAATAAGCCCGTGACATCGCCGGATCGTAACCGTCCGCTTCAACAGACATGACCCAGCCACCCATAGAGCCGACAGGAAAATCGCCGCGGAGCAATTTGACGTTTATTTCGCCGTTGCTTCCCTCAAATTCCTGTGTCGGAGGTTCAATTGGAATTCCGTCGTACCTCGCTCGATGGCTTATCCTTAAATGGAAGTCCGGAACTGGGTCGCCGGAATCCGCGTCGGTCATCCGCCCCGTTACATGGACCGACTCAATGTTCTCCGGGGAGAGCGTGATGATTTCCTCGTTGGTGGCGGCGCGCAATCTGGCGATGTGGAGAGCGTAGCCGGATGCTGTAACATAAAACGCGATCTCGTTGTTGGGGGCTTGCTCCCAGTAGAACTGGCCATTGGCATCGGTTTTGACTGACCAATTGAGGCATTGGCCGCGATTGAGAACATCGTCTGTGGAGACATCGGCATCGGCAATCGGCAGGCCGGCCTCATTGACCACTCGCCCGCGCAACGGCAGTGCCGGCGGAAGCTGGAGACGAACAGGCGCCATGCCGGGCTGAATGTTGACGATGGCGGAAATCGACGCGCAACCCTCGGCCGCAACTCCGAGAATAATTTGGTGGGTGGGGCGATTGCTCAGATGGAAGCGTCCCGCCGAATCTGTCTGATTTTCCGAGAGGACGCGAAGGTTTCCCCATTGAGCGGCTTCGGTGATTTTCGCCCCCGCAATCGGTTTTCCGCCGGCATCAACGACGACGCCCTGGACGGTTGTGCCCGGCGGAATGATGAGCCGGGCCGATCCTTCCTTTAACTCAGCAAACGAAATTTTCGGGGCGTGTTCGGCATGTATCAAATAACCTTCTCCGGTTCCAAATTCGTGCCGGTCTCCGTCAGGCCCGCGCACTTGAATAGCCAGCCCCCACGCGTCAGACGGGTAATCTTCCAGCTTAAATCGACCGTTTGCATCCGTCACAACGCTGCTTTCTTCCAAATTCAGGAAGAATGACGAATAGTCGTGTTGTTGAGCAGTGGGCGTGCGGACCATCTTGCCATCAGGTGTCCATGTGTCTGTTGTCGTTTCCCCCGGGGCATTATTTCCGATCGCGCCGACGTGATAGCCCGCGAGCGGATTCCCGCCGTCATCGGTGATCGTCCCTGACAACGTCACGCCATGCGAGAGATAAACTGTGTGTTGGGCGGATATGATATTGAGGACCATTCCGGTTGACGAAAACCAGCGCATGACGCGTGTCGCGTAACCGGGGGCGTTGACAGGAAACTCGCTATAGTCCCCCCGGTCGTCATCCGGAACATTTTTGGGAATCGGTATCCGGACTGTTCCGTCTGACCCTGTTCGGAATGGCTGCTGAAAATCAGGCACCGATACGCCATTGACGTAAGGCGCAATGACAGCCTGCGGTATAGGCCGTCGGGTTTCCGCGTCAAGAACCGTCACCAATAATTTCCTGTAGGAAGCTGAATTGCCCGAATTATTCGCGCGCGATTTGGGCGGATTTTTGGATGCCGTCGCATTCGTGAAAATCAAAAGGGGCGTGGCAACCGGGGAAGCGGTTAGCCGTTGCCAATGGCGGGTTGTTATTGTCAACAGAACTGCGACCCCAACCAAACCCACCGCGGCTTTGGCGGCATTGAAAACTTTCGCCCGCCAAAGCCCCGCCAGCGATTCCTTCAGCAGCGCCGAACCGGCCGTCGCCCCGCTTCCTGCCGTAATGTGGGCGAGCGTAACAGCCGAGATTTTCCCCGCAAGTGGAAGGGCGCTCGCCGCATCGGCGGATTCCGCGGCCAATCCGGCCACAAGCGCCGCGGCCGAGACCTGGGTTCCGCGCCGGCTCAACATGCGCCTGAGTTTCTCCAGCGCGCGGCTGACGCGCTTCTTGGCCGCTTCCTCATTCAAATCCAGCGCCAGGCCGACCTCTCGCAGCGATTGCCCCTCAAAATAGCGAAGCAGGATGGCGTTTCGATCTGTTTCTCCCAGCCGGGCGAGCGCGTCGTCCAACCGCGAACTCAAGTGCAGCCTTGGAACATTGGATGAAGAGGATTCCTGCATGATAACGGCCTCCTGTTCTCGCTGTCGGCGGCGTTGCTCTGCTGTCAGTGCGCGGGCCGCCACGAACTTTGTGCTTCGATAGAGCCAGCCTGAAAGGATCGTCTTGGCGCTGAGGCTGTTTGCCTTTCTGGCCAGCAGGATGAACACAGTCTGCGCGATATCCTCCGCCAGCCCGTTGTCCCGGGTGATCCGCCGGGCCGTCCCGAACACCAGCGGAAGATGCCGTTCCACCAGCGTTCGAAAGGCCGTTTCCGAATGGCGTTCCGCGAAGCTCTGAAGCAATTGTGCGTCGTTCATGGCTGCGATTCTTTTAAATGTATATCCGCGCCCGCCCTGTTTTGGGGACATTTTTATTCGTGTGGACACCCTCTCCTGTCGTCGGATACTCTCCGCAATCAAATGGCAGCCCGCGTCCTCGCTTTATTTGCCGGCTTCCTGACGATCCTGAATTTTTATCATCTGCCGCGGATCAAACTTGCGTATAAGCGCGCTGGCTTGGAAGTTTACACCGTTCCTGCGCGTCAGGCCCATTTGCCGCGGCAAATTCCATTCAACATGGCCCGCGAAGTCGCCGCATTCTAGACGTATTACTTCAAGCAAAAGCCGTAAAAAACCGGTCCCCCGGAAATTCTTCCGCAGCCCGCGGCGGAATCTTTAAATCGTCCCGTTCCGGCCCACGAATTTGGCTTTCAAAAAGAAAAAGTAATTTCGAATTAGACCTTTGAGCTTGCTTCGTCTCATAAACGCTGCTATGTTTCTTTATGGTCATCATACGGTTTGCCGATCAAGAATCAAAGCGGGTGGCGTTCGGCTATATTGCCAAACGGTTCCCCGGAAAAAGCTGGGCCACGGGAGAGGTAATGGTGCCGGAAACAGCGTTGGCGTCCCTCGCCTCTGAGGGTTTTCGTTTCACAGTAGAAGGTCCTGCCAATCACCACAACCACCAGGCCAGCAGCGGTGCTAACACAAGACTCGGGTAGTAATCCACCACTTGGATTTTTTTTAGTTCGAGAATAATCATCGCCACGCAGAAAATCAGCAGCCCGTCCACGGCCTGAATCGTATCGATCAGCGGCCAGGGGCTATTGTGCAGCGCCGGTTCCAGCAATTGCACCCCGCGGACCAACGCTCCTTCAAACGCCAGCACCGGGATCGCCGACAACACCACCCCCCATCCGAACGTCGCGCAAAACGCGAAGGTCGCCAGGCCGTCCGTCGCCGCCTTCACCAAAAACACCGGCGATAAATCGCTGAATCCCTCCTGCACCGAAGCCAGCACCGCCAGCGGCCCCGCGCAAAACAGCGCCGTTGCCAGCACAAAACCGTCGTTAAACCGCTTCTCCTCCCGCGGCGCCGTCAGGATAGACGTCGCATATTGTCCGATGGAATTGGAAAGCTTCTGCAAGCGCATCAATTTCCCGGCCATTTTCCCCAGCGCCATCGCCAGCAGCACGATGCACAACTCCTTCGCCATTTGGTCGATGCTCCCGTTAATGCTGTTCCAGGTCAGCTTCAATCCGAACCACACCGTGTAAACACCCAGCAAAATCTTGAGCGCCAACTGGTAATTCGCCGGAATCGGCTTTTTCGAAACCAGCCGCCAGGCGCCCCCCGCGACGATCCCGACGGCGTTGAACAAAGGCCCCGTCATAAAACCGGAATCGGTTTCTTCCAAATCGGAACCACCCGTTTCATTTCCGCGATGATGAATTGGCACGCCTCAAACGCCTCCCCCCGATGCGGCGCAACCACTTCAACCCAGATCGAAACCTCTCCCACCTCCACCCGTCCCACTCGGTGCGCCAGCCGAACGGACTCCACCGGCCACCGCTTCTCCACCTGCTTGAAAATCAGCCCGAACTGATGCTCCGCCATGGACTTAAAAGCTTCATAATCGATAGCTTCAATCCCCCGTCCCTTCTCCGTCCCGCGGACCGCCCCCGCAAAATAAACCGCCGCCCCCATCCCCGCCGTTAAAACGCGAGCCTTCAAGAGAGCGCACTCGTCGATTTTTTCGTTGGAAATGGTCAAGTCGGTGCGCATGGGGTTTGAGCCTCAACCGCCTTGGACTGGTGGGAACAACGAAACTTCATCCCCTTCGTGGAGAACATAATCCCCCTTTTGGTAATCCACCCCCACCGCCACAAGCATTGAATTGCGCAACGCCGCCAGCCTCGAAAACCGCTTCAAAAGAATCTGGAGCAATTCCTCCAACGTGCATTTCGGCGCAACCGATTCCGAAACCTCCGCCGTACCGACAAGGTCTTTGAAATAGGAATAAAAATGGACGCGCACACGCACCCATTCACGATAAAGGACTCCCTCACCAAGGCGAACTTAAAAAACTATCTCGCAAACTGTTTTGTGCCGGAACGCGCGGCTGTCATTTTTTCTCTGCTGGGCTGCGCCGTTCGAATGTCGCCTGCCTGAAAACGCTCACCGCTTGTTTGCCAGGCTGACCGGGGATTTCAAATCCCAGCAACACCCCTTCGTTGAGCGTCCCCTTCTCGATCTCCTTATCGTTCAGCGAAACCCAAATTGTTCCCCAATAATCGCTGCGTCCTTCCAGCGTCTGACCCTGGCTTGCCATGCTCAGGCGGTTGAAAAATGCCTGATACTCGATGACCGCGCATAATTTGCCGTTCATTTTTGACACCCCGACCCAGGTTAGAACGGGTCGCCGGTTATGAAACTTTCCTCCGGGCAGCGAAACGTCGGACGGTTGGATTTCAAACGGTTCGTTAAGCTTGAGCGCGTCAAAATATTTCCACGCAAAAAATTCAAACATGGAAACGTCCCAAACCAGCGTCTTGGTTTGCATGTTATCCGGAAAACCGGCGAAGAAGCCGGTTTTGAACTCACCCGCGGTCGAGGGATTGTAAGAAAAGCCATCCATATACGTCTGCGGGTCGCCTTGCGGGAACGCATCGTCGAAATTGGTGGCGTTGGCAATCCGAACATTGTCCCACTTCGCTTTTCCCTCGGGTAGGTTGCGCGTATAATTGCCCGAAACCCTCTGCTTATGGGTCAGTTTCCCGTCGAGGGCAAAATACAAATAATCGCACGTAAACAAATAACGTTGCGGCCCATTCTCCCGCAAAGACACTGCCGGAAGCCTGGCGAGAAAGTCGTCTATCGACGTGTCTCCTTGTGCCAGAAAAGGAAGCGCTGTTATTGTCAAAAACACCAAAGAAAGTTGTCGAACTGTAATCATATAACCAACAAGCACCCAAAAGGGCATAACAGGTGACAAAAATCGGCGTCATTTGACATTTCGAGTCAGGAGAATGACGTTAGCACTCGCGATGAAACCATATCCGAAATGGTTCTGGATTTTGCTTTGGTGCATCGGGGGCGGTCTGGTTTCCGGCCCTTCCGCCTGCGCCGTGACAAGCTGGGGGTATATCCAGACAAATGCGTTTCCCAGCCTTGTGTTTTCCAATCCGGTTTGCATCGCCTCGCCGCCGAACGAAACGAATAGATTGTTCATCGTCGAAAAACACGGGCGCATCATCGCCATTACGAATTTGATTAGCCCCACGCGAACCGTGTTCATGGACCTCTCCAGCCGCGTCAGTGTCGTCAGCACCAGCGAGTCCGGCGATGTCAATAACGAGGAGGGCATGTTAAGCGTGGTTTTCGATCCAGGGTTTGCCACCAACCGCTATTTCTACGTTTTTTACATGGGTCAGGCGACCAACGGCACAACCGGTTTGCACGATATTTTGTCCCGCTTTCAAACTTCCGCGACCAATTCCAACCAGGGCGATACGAATTCCGAGACCCGCCTTATTGTCCAATATGATCGCGCCAGCAACCATAACTCAGGCGACACCCATTTTGGCCCGGACGGTTATCTTTATGTTTCGGTCGGCGATGAAGGTGACGAATACAACACCCTCACCAACGCCCAGCACATCGACAAAAACTTTTTCTCCGGCATCCTTCGAATTGACGTCAACAAACTCCCGGGAAGTTTGACGCCCAACCCAAATGCCGAGTCGGCCTCGACGGCCAATTACGCCGTTCCGCCGGACAACCCCTTCGTCGGCGCGACGACTTTCGACGGCCTGCCCGTCAATACCAATTATCTGCGCGCCGAATTTTGGGCCGTCGGCCTGCGCAACCCCTGGCGATGGTCGTTCGATCCCGTGACGGGAATTCTTTTCTGCGGCGATGTCGGCCAGGATCAATACGAGGAGGTGGACATCATCACCAAAGGTGGCAATTACGGTTGGGCAACGTGGGAGGGGACGCACAGCCCGCCAAGCGGCGTTTCCACCAACGGCCAACCCATTCCCTTAAATCCCATTTTCCCTCTCGTCTCGTACCCGCACGCCTCCCTGGGCGGCCCGGGCAACTGCATCATCGGCGGGGTCGTCTATCGCGGCAGCCGCTTTCCCCAACTCTACGGATCCTATGTTTACGGCGATTACGTCAGCGGCGCCATCTGGCGGCTGACCTACAACGGAACCAACGCGACCACGCCGCAAATGCTCTTCAAGGATTCTGGCGTTTCCGCATTTGGCGCCGACCCCTCCAATGGCGATATTCTTTACTGCAATTTGGAAGGCGGCAACAACTCCGCCCTCAAGCGAATCATCTCGACCAACGCCGTGCCGTACATCAATGCGATAACCCTCTCGGGCATGAACCTCATCGTCAGCGGCACCAACGGACCGGCCAACGGAAAGTATTCTTTTCTCACGAGCACCAATTTCACTTTACCGATCTCCAACTGGACACCGCTTTCCACAAATACGTTTGACGCAAGCGGCAATTTTATCTTTACCAACTCGATCAATCCCGGCGCCCCTTCACTTTTCTATTTGCTGCAAGTCCAATAGAACTCCATTTCGCGACTTTTCGGTTTAAGGCGAAAAGCCCGAAATATTGATTGTCAAGGTGGCAAGCCCGCATTAATGTTTCGGCGCTACACGAGTTGAGACAGACTGAGCCTGCAATTGGCTGACAACCAAAAATGAAATTCGTCCACAAAATAGCCCGGCCCTCATCGCGCTCACTTTGTTTTGTCTTCGTTGCGTTATCGTATTTCGCCGTCACTACTGCGGAGGCTCGAATCACCAGTTTCGTGCTCGGCGCGTCCGTATTACTGGTTGGTCCCCCAGCGGGGTCAAACAGCGTTGTGCTCTCCGTTACGCCCGCGGAAGCCACTTGGACGGCCACTCCGGGCGCAACCTGGTTGCACCTCAGCCCGGCGAATCAAAGCGGAGCGGGTAGCGCGAATGTGGTTTTTAGTTTCGACGCAAATCCAGGCACAACTCGCGACGGCACCCTCACGATTGCCGATCAGACGCTCACGGTCACCCAAGGCGGTTCCACATACGTTCCCGCGGGAACCGTAACCGTTCTGGCATCCGCGGGATTGCTCTATCCCGCGGGCCTGGCTGTGGACGGCGCGGGCAACGTCTATATTGCCGATACCTACAATGACGCGATCAAAGAGTGGTCGCCCAGCAACAATGCCGTGAACACTTTGATTTCCTCTGGCTTATCGTTCCCCTTTGGCGTGGCAGTGGACGGCGCGGGCAACGTTGACATCGCCGATACCTACGACGGTGCGATCAAGCAATGGCCGCAAGGCGCTACAAACGTGACCACACTGGCATCTTCCGGCGTGGCTCTTCCTTTTGGGATAGCGGTGGATAATTCGGGCAATCTTTACGTTGCGGATGCCGAAAGCAACGCGATCGACGAATGGTCCTCAGCCGACGGCGCTTTGACAACGTTGCCACTCTCCGATCTGGAGCGTTCCTTTGGCGTGGCGGTGGATAGCGCGGGAAATGTATATGCTGCCGATACCTACCACGATGCCGTCAAGGAGTGGTCCCGGTCTGCCGGCATCGAAAGCGCTTTGGTGTCTTCCGGTCTAGACCGGCCTTGTGGCGTGGCAGTGGATGGCGGGGGAAATGTTTATATTGCCGATACCGACCACAACGCCATTGACAAATGGACGGCAGCCAGCGGCGTCCTCACCACGCTTAGTTCCTCGGGATTGAATCAGCCTTTTGGCGTCGCGGTGGACGGTTCGGGCAACGTTTACATCGCCGACTCATTCAACGATGCAATCAAGGAATTGCCTTACTCCTTTGTGGATCCGACCCCCAAGTTGGAAGGTGTGGCCGCCGGCAGTGATGCTTTGCCAGTGGCGCTGCCGATGACAGCCAATCTCACCGGTCCGTTTGCTCCAACCACCGACCAATCGTGGCTGACTATCACAGGCGTCACAAACGGCGTGGTAAGCTTTTCTTTCACCGCAAACGCCGTCGGCTCCAATCGCACGGCTCACATCATTCTCTTGGGCCAGCCTGTTTCGGTTACACAAAGCGCTCCCACCTTCGTTCTTGGCGCCACGAACCTCTTGGAAGGACCGATTGCCGGAAGCGATAGCATCGTGCTGGCTGTCAAGCCGAATGCCGGAAGTTGGACGGCGACAACAAATGTCGCATGGCTTCACCTCACGCCGGCCAGTCAGAGCGGGACAGGCAGCGCCAACGTGATTTTCAGTTTCGACGCCAACCCAGGAGCAACCCGCGTTGGCACGCTCACCCTCGCCGGAAGCACGGTCACTGTAACCCAGGCAGGTTCCACTTATGCGCAGGTTCAAACGGTGACGACGTTGATTTCGGCGGGATTGAACTACGCGGATGGCGTAGCCGTGGACGCCTCGGGCAATGTTTACGTCGTTGATAACGGGGACAACGCGGTTAAGGAGTGGATGGCCGCCAACAATACCGTCAACACCGTGGTTTCCTCTGGATTGTCCAAGCCGTTTGGCCTGGCCGTGGACGCCGTGGGCGATCTCTATATCGGCGAGTACGGCCAAAACGCGGTCGGTGAGTGGAATGCTCGAACGCGCACTTTGTCCACTTTGGTTTCATCGGGGCTTAGCCAGCCCTTCGGGGTAGCGGTGGACATCGCGAGCAATGTGTATGTGGCCGACACCGGCAGCGGAGAAATCGAGGAATGGACCACCAACCATGCCTTGGTCACGCTGGTTTTCACGGGACTTTACCACCCGGACGGAGTGGCAGTGGATGTCGCTGGAAACGTTTATATTGCCGACACCGGCAACCAGGCGATCAAGGAATGGCTGGCGGCCAATGGCAATGTCAACGAAGTAGTGTCCGGAGCGTCCGGGATCGGCCAGCCCGTCGGAGTGGCGGTCGATGGTGGCGGGAACGCCTACATCGCAGGCCCCAGCAATGGGTCGGTCTATAAATGGTCGCCCGCCAACAACACAGTGACAACGCTGATTTCCTCCGGCTTGGACCTCGATTATTGCGTGGCGGTGGACGGTACTCGCGATGTCTATATTGCGGATACCTACCACAACGCCGTCAAGGAATTGCCGTACGCCTTCGTGAACGCGGCTCCCACATTGGAAGGCGCGGCGGCCGGCAGCGATTCATTGCCCGCGGTGTTGCCTACGACGATAAATCTCCGTCCTCCGTTCGCTCCGGTCAGTCGCGCAACGTGGCTGACGATTACCGGAGTTTCCAACGGCCTGGTGAATTTTTCTTTTACCGCAAATATAGGGCCTTTAAGTCGCACCGGCGCCATCAACATCATGGGCCAAACGAATATTCTTGTCACGCAAGCTGGCGTCACGACGACCCTCGCTCAATCCCCCATTCCCCTCTCCGCAAACCTCAGCGGAAAGATGCTCGGCAACGGCTCATTTCAATTTGCGTTCACCAACAGCCAGGGCTCGTCTTTTACACTGGTATCCAGCGCAGACATGTCGTTGCCGTTGAGCAATTGGACGGTTGTAGGCGCGTTCAGCAACATGGCGCCCGGCGAATTCCAATACACAACCCCACCGGGCAGCAACGCCCCGCGGCGCTTTTACCGCGTTCGCTCGCCTTGACTTAAAAACAAGCGCGGACCACCCCGCCATCCACCCGCAGGGCCGCGCCGCTGACTGCCGATGCAAGCGGACTGCAAACGAACGCCACCATGTTTGCGATCTCCTCCGGCTCTTCAAATCGCTTGAGCAACGAACTCGGCCGGACGCTTTTGAAAAACTCCTTCTCAAAAACGTCGAACGGCTTGCCTCCGCCCATCGCGTTCACAAATTCTTCCACGCCCGCCGAGTGAGTCGGCCCCGGCAGTACGGCGTTGACGGTGACGCCTGTTCCCGCGCAAGCCTCCGCGAGGCCGCGCGAAACCGCCAGTTGCGCGGTTTTTGTCATGCCGTAGTGAATCATTTCCACCGGGGTTTGAATGGCGCTCTCGCTGCTGATGAAGATGATTCGCCCCCAGTTGCGATGTTTCATGCCGGGAAGATAAGCGCGGCTCAACCGCACGCCGCTGAGCACGTTGACCTCGAAAAATCTTCGCCAATCCTCGTCGGGAATTTCCTCGAAAGGTTTAGGCTCAAAAATTCCAAGGTTGTTGACAACAATATCCACCGTCGGAAAGCGTTTGATGAGGACCTGGACCGCTTCCGCGCTGGAAAGATCGCCCGGGAATCCTTCCGCCTTGGCATCGGGCGCGCCTTGCCGAATCTGCGCCAAAGCGTCGGTGACGGATTTCTCCGCGCGCCCGTTGACAATGACGCGCGCGCCTTCCGCCGCCAGCCGGGCCGCGATGGCGAAGCCGATGCCTTTGGTTGAGCCTGAAACCAGAGCCGTTTTATCGTTTAGTTTTAAGTCCATAGAATTTGAAGTTCCCGCCGCTGACAATATGTCAGTCGATTTGGAATTTTGCAAAGCCCGGCTTACCGCTGCCGGGCATAGACTTTCAGGTCACCGAACTCAAACGCGGCGCCGCCCGTTCGCGATTGCGCATACACCCCAATCTTATCCAGAGTCTTGTTTGGAGTCGCAATGAGCCAGGACCCTGCGTAGCGGCCATCGACATAATAACTGAAAGTCGTCCGATAACCGTCAGCGGAATCAAAGCGCACTCCGACGGTGTGGGCGATGTTCCAGTCAAACTGAACCGGTTGCCCGTGATTGTCGAAGGCAACGGGCGTCCAAGTGGTGCCGTTCCAGGCTTTCAGCGTGGAGGGTCCGGCCTTGAGGTCCCCGCCAACGCGCAGTTGATCCGAATCAAATAGCTCGACGCCCAGCCCGCCTTGCTCGCTCAAACGCCGAAGGGTGATTTCAAAGTATTCGCCAACTTCCAAACCGTGGCCGAGAATGTTGGCGTTATCCAAGTTCAACGTCGCCGATCCCCAGGGAATGTCGTGCCCATTTGGAATATTCAATTGCAACCGGTGATTGATGATTTGTTTGTTGACAACCCCGTAATGAGCGGCCTGGCTCCAGCCCGGACCAAGATCCAGACCATCCGGACGGTTGAAGTCGTCCCGGAAAACCTCGCTCAAATTGGACTTGATGGCCGTGGTTGTTGCGCGATTGTGGTCCGCGGCAATGAAAAGCCGGCGGTAGCGGTGCCATGCCATTCCTGGTGTGCCGTCCGGTTTGACCATCCAGAAACCGCGAAGGTTGTGGTCGTTCTCCTTGCCGTTAAGCGGAAGGGGCAGTGTTTTGTCCAGCGGCTCGTTGCAATACACCTCCCAAAAAACAGCCCAGGGCAAACCTTTGCTCGTCACGACGGACTCCGCGTTATCAATACGCCGGTTTAAACCTTCCAGCCCTTCGCGGCCATTTTCCGGGTAACCGAATTCGCCAAGATAAACACTGTGCGGATTTTGCCCGAAAGCCGCTGTGGGAGGCAAATGCGCGGCAAGGTAATCCACCGCTTTCGCCAGGCGTTCGGGAGTATCGAGGAAATTGTAAGCGGAATACGAAACCAGATCGACCGTTGTGTAAGGCAACACGGAGTTGGCCACGCCAGGTTTGCCCGCCATCGAATCTTCCAGGCGATTTGCCTCTGCTGCGCCGTAAACATGAACATCCGTCTGCCCGATTTCCGCCCGCGCCTTGACAATGCCTGCCTGGCGGGCGTTAAGCCATTGGATCATGCCGTTCACCGCTGTTGGAGTGGGAGTGTAACTTGCGTCATATGGTTTGTGGGAGCCGTGCCGCAATGCCCAATCACCTTCCCAATGCTGAAGGACGAACGTCTTGCCGGTGCCTTTGTAGGCGGTGAGAAGATATTTCGTCAATTCGTAGAATTGCCGCGTTTCGTCAGCCGCCTGGTCTGCGGTCAAGCCGAAAGTCCAGTATTGGTCATCCCGGCCGATGGAAAAGGCCGTCAAAATATATGTGCTGAACGGCTTGGAGAAAACGGACTTAAAATACGGCGTCTGCGCGACTTCGACTAAACTGTGAAGATCCGCGGGCCACTCGCTATTCCACGGGTAGCGTTGCGGCGTCAGATAAAGTTTGATGACCTTCGTTCCAGTCGCCAGGATTTGATCCGCCCCTTCATCGAGGAAATCTTCCTTTGTCAGATAGTATTTGCCATCGACATGCGCGACCCCAAAGACCGCCGCTGGATCAGCCGCCGCGTTGAACTGGGCAAGCCATAAAACAGCCGCCGCCGCGGGAAAGAACCAAGCTCTCAGATTCATCGAGTCATCGTACCGCGCCAACGGCCCCGTTCAATCATAGGAGTCTATTACTGATCACTGTTGCATACGCCCGGTTTCGACCATCCATAGCAGCCACGTAATCTCGCGGTAAAACGCCGTTTTGCTCGGGTAGGAAAACGACGGATCGAGGTTCTGGCACATATTGAACGCCCCGTAATTGAGGATGGCCGCCGGCGCATGTTTCGCCAACTCCTGCACAAAGAGAGAAAGATTCGTCAATGGATCGTTGCATCTGCGGTCAGCGAGGCATTGGAAGAGAAGAAGCGTTTCGGGGGGATCCGCCGTAACATGGTACCGACGCGCGGCGCCGCGTGTGATGATTTCCAGCAATAGATGTTCTCTTTGCTCTTCCTTTGTGACCTTTTCCACCTTCACCGTGGGCGCATAGTCCATGTCGGCGCGCCCCACCACTCTGCGAACGAGGTTTGAGGTAAAATCGGTCATCCACGTCCTTCCGGCGGCGATCAACGAGATATCATTCCATTCCAGTGGAAAATCGCGGCCCATCAAATCGTGAATCTGGAGCGCCTCGGGCGTGAAAGTGACTTTGGTCAATTGCCTCGCCAGCGGCAGCTCTATCAAGGCCGCGTCCTCCACCACCTCTGTTTCCACGCCCTCCGCCGCCAGGGCGGATTGCATCGCGGAAGCTTGATCGAGTTCCAATCCTTTCACCAGCACGCCATAAGCATCCTTGCCGAGAATACCCACGTCGATCGCCGTCAACCCCGGAACTTGTTGAAAGGCATTCTGAAGCTGTTCCCCTGAGGGCTGCTGACTTATCTGCATTACGGCGTAAGTCATGGTTGGCAAAAAATGGGGTGGCCAACGGGACTCGAACCCGCAATTCGAGAAACACCGTGTTTTGGAACACGTTTGCCTCGTATTTCCCTCGTATGCGCAATAGTGAACATTTATGATTTGCACACAATTTGCTCACAGGGCAGCCTTGTAATATGGCGTCGCTTCAAAAGCGCCGCGGCGTTTGGTGGATTGGCTGGCGGCATCATGGCCGGCAGGTCCGCAAATCCCTCCGCACCTCCAACAAGGGCTTGGCGAAAGCAGAACTTGACCGAATCAATTCCATCGCGGTCACGGCAAATTCGAATGCGGTCACGGCGGATTATATTGAGGCGATGACCGGCAGGGCGCCAGAAAAAAAACCGACCTTGTTGGAATTCCTAACAGCATGGCTTGCCGAGTCGGAAGTCGATACGACCCCTGGCACGATTGCGAAATACCGGCAAGTCATCACCGGATTCACTGCGGCGGTAAACGCGGACAGCCTGCCGATGCGCATTGACGACGTGGCCTCGGAGCAAATAACCCAATTCCTGGCGGACAAGGCTGCGCGCAGTTCAAGGGAAACGGCGCAGGGCTTTCGCAAAATCCTCCGTTCCATTTTCATCAAGGCTCAAGACATGGGCTATGTGACTCACAATCCAGTCCCCAAGGCTGGCCGTCGTCGCGGCTCGAAAGCCGAAAAAAACCGCAAGCGACCGTTCACCTTGTCCGAAATTGGCGACCTGGCCGCAAGGGCCACCCCGTTCTGGCGATTCATGATCATTTCCGGTTTCTTCACCGGCCAGCGGATGGGGGACATCGTCACTTTGAAACGGTCAAATGTCCATCTTGAGGAGAACCTGATTTACTTGACCAGCCGCAAAACCGGCAAGCAGGTCAAAGTTCCTATGGCCAAGCCGCTGCGGGTATTGCTTCAATCCATCTGGCCCAAGGGCGATCATGACCATTTTTGGCCCGATCAGGCGACCAAATATTTGGCGGTCGGCTCGAGTCCATTTTCGCAGGAATTCTATTCATTGCTCGCGTCGATTGGTCTCGCCGCGGAGCGCGGACCCAAGCACAAATCGAAAAAGGTTGGTCGCAACGCCAGGCGCGCTTCCACCGAGTTGGGATTTCACAATTTGAGGCACACATTCGTCACGCAAATTAAGATAGTTGGTGCGCCGGACTCCGTGGCTCGTGAATTGGCCGGGCACAGTTCTGATCTCATCAGCACCCATTATACGCATTTGCCCATTCAGAGTCTCGAAAAGGCAATCCTTGCGCTACCAGAGGTGCCGCTATGAAAGCAGCATCTACCTTGGAAAACGGCAGCGGCCGGTTTAATCATAATCAGTCGTGGCAAAGGGCGATGCAACTAGCACATCGTTTCATTAAAACGTTTGCAGAAAGCTGATCGTCTGCGATGTTGTGTGGAACATGGCTGGAAAGTCCAAACTCCCGGCATTGGTGCTCACGGCTGAGGAACTGAAACGTCTGGAAACGTTGAGCTCGTCGCGCGTCGCCCCGATGCGCGAGATGGAACGTGCGCGCCTGTTGCTGCAATACCATGGTCATTGGGCCGGAGGCCAAAGCCTGGGTGGTGCATCTGGCTTGCACGAAACCCAAAGAACTGGGTTACGCCTCTGAATTGTGGACGCTTCAGGCCCTGGCGGATCATGTCCGAGGGCGCGCCCGCGCCGCCGGACATCCCAGCTTGGCCCTGGCCGCCAAAGCCACCGTGCAACGGATTTTGACCGAACAGCATTTGCAACCGCATAAAGTGAAGTATTATCTGGAGCGGCGCGATCCGGAGTTTGAAATCAAAATGAAGGAAGTGCGGTTGCAAAATGAAGCCAATCCGGCGGCGGGAGCACTCTCGGTGATCACGGTTTCCATTGATGAAAAGCCCGGGGTTCACCCGTGCCCGGGAAACATCCGGCGGTGAGCCGGGACCATGAATACAAACGGCACGGCACGCTCTCGATCCTGGCGTCGCTGGATTTGCACGACGGCCATGTGGTGGCCCGCGTGGAGGAGCGGCATCGGGTCTGTTGTTTTGGCGGTCTAAATTGGCTTAGGAAAGATCATGCCGCAGCGGGCGAAACGTGGCTTCCGTTGCCGGACTCAAAAAATCGCAGCCTGAATCAGAGACTAAAAAAGGGCTTGAAAACAAGGATTCAGGATGCCGCATTTTTACGGTCGTCGCCCAAGCTTCAAAGAAATGGTTGATCTATGATCAGAATTCTCGCGTTTACATTCTCGGTCGGCGTTGTGCTTTTCGCTTCTGCGGGCCACGCACTTGGTAATAACTGCATACAGGCCATCGCGCCTTCCGCTTATTGGACGACAATCTGCTCGTCGGCAGATGGATTGAAATTGTTGGCCGGAGGGAATTTGATCAACCTTTGGATTTCAACCAATTCGGGCGTGACATGGATGGTCGCCGGCAATTCACCAAACGAAGCTTGGCATAGTGTGGCTTCATCAGCAGACGGAACTAAA
This sequence comes from Verrucomicrobiia bacterium, assembly GCA_036268455.1. Classification (GTDB taxonomy): domain Bacteria; phylum Verrucomicrobiota; class Verrucomicrobiia; order Limisphaerales; family Palsa-1400; genus DATAUD01. The sequence continues at coordinate 59,233 of DATAUD010000024.1, read as the reverse complement.
TTATTCGCTGGGGCAGCCGTCGGCGTAGCTATGTGGATTTCGGATGATTCAGGATTAACCTGGAGGGCTGGAGGCCCATTTATGAACGAGGTTCCACAGCAAGGGACTTCGGTTGCTTGCTCGGCTGACGGGACTAAATTGGTTGCGGCTGTGTTTGATATTGGAGGTTCGCCGGGAGGGCCCATTTATCTTTCACCCAACTCAGGAATTACGTGGACGCAAGCAAACGTCCCTTCAAATTATTGGACGTCTGTGGCCTCATCGGCGGACGGAAGCAAACTCATAGCCGCGGCAAATTACGATAGTGGTGGCGGGCTCTACACGTCGACGAATTTCGGAATCACATGGATGTCAAATAATTTGGCGCCAAAATGGGTGGCTGCGAGCGCGGATGGAAGCGAATTCGTAGCCGTCAATGGTGGCGAAGTGCTCACGACAACTAACGGCGGCGTAACGTGGCGAACGGTCTTGACTCTACCACAATCCTTTTTTTACGAGTCCATCGCGGTATCGGCTGATGGGACAGAATTAATTCTCGGGGCTGGCGGTATTTACATTTCAACAAATTCGGGATCTGCTTGGGCGCAAGACACCAACGCGCCAAGTACCAGTTGGAATGGCATTTCCGTATCAGCGGATGGATCGAAACTGGCAGGAGTGTCTCAGGCTGCGGGAGGAAGCGGTGGAGCGGGCGGAATCTTTTTTCCGCAACCGTTTTTCACGCCCGTATTAAACTTCACACTGCTCGGCGGCCAACCCATGCTTTCGTGGGTTGTTCCTTCTGCGGATTTTATCTTACAGCAGAATTTAGATCCGGCCATCACGAAGTGGTTGGTCGTTACAAACCTCCGCGGAGCTAATCTTAGGAATTTAAGCGGTACAGTGAGTGTGTATCCATCAAACAATTGGAACTTTTACCGTCTAGCGCCGCGGTAATTTCGCAAGCTCTCGCATCTGATTGAATCTGTTGCGCACATCGCGCAATTCACTGACGAACCATGACACGAAATCGGAGCGACGAACGTCTCATCCTAAAAACGGCAGTTGAAAGGCAAGTGCTCCGCCTTTCCCGCTCAGAAAAATTCTATGCCGGCCCTTCGGATTTGATTTTTTTTGGCTCCCCCACCCGATTTCAGCCGCTGGGAGCCAGCCAGGCCGCCGTGGGCAGGCGGTAAGGTTCGAGGATGCGGTGCCAAATCCGTCGCCAGCGATCCTCGGGTTTCAACTGCTCCGCGGTATTGATCAGCCCGCTGAGAAACAGACTCAGCTTGCTCAAAACGTTTTGGATATGGCTGGCTTCCGCATGCCGGCTGGTCAAACGCAGGGTGGTTTGGCCGCCGCTTTTGACGAGACGGCCAACCGCGTGCAACAGCATGGGGCGACTGGTGATCGCTTCCCGTGCCCGCGACGGTTCCACGCGGCGCGCAAACAGGTTCCACCAGTTGTAAACCAACGCCACCATTCGGGCCGTGATCCGGCAGCGCAACAGGTCGCGGGTGGTAAATCCGCCCCAGCCCCACTGGTTTTTGAGTTCATCGTAGGCGTTCTCCACGTCCGCCCGCTGGCGGTAGAGATGGGGCGATGGTCAGCAAGTTTTCCTGGAGACTGGTCACCAGCACGACATATTCATAGACGGCCCCGCTGACCACTTCGACGCCTCCGCGCCAACAGGGGAAGGCAAGCGGCCCCGGACTGGTTGGGACGTTGGCGTCGCAGGACCACGGTGCGCCGCAAGCGTGTCCAACCGGTCAACTGCAATTGTCCTTCCGCGCCAGGCCACCCCTCCGTCAGGGGTTGCCACCCACCTTGGCTTTCCAGCCACCGGACCAGTTGCCCGACTCCCTTGGTGCTGCGCTGCCGGAACAAATGCTTTTGGGCGCGCTCCTCGCATTGGGCCATCAGCCGCTCGTTGCCGTAATTGGCGTCGCCACACACCAGCCACGGGCGTTGACCCGGCGTAAGCCGGTCCCACATCCGCCACAGGTTGGAGAGGCCATGCAGGCAGGCGTGTTCCTTGCCCGAACGCACCTCCACATCCAACGCCACCCGCAGGGTGACGCAGGAACACGGTATGATAGGCATGACTCGGACGCCCCGGCTTGTGCGGATTATATCCCAGTTCCGCCCCTTCCTGATGGCCGTAAATCGGTTTGACGGTCACATCCAGATCCGCAATCCAAGGCTGTTCCAGGGCGGGAGCATACGCGCGGAGCAACGCCTCCGTCCGCCAGACGGCCAGTTCGGTTCCATCCTGATCCTGAAAAGCGCGGCGCAGGCTGTCCTCGCTGACCACCTTTTCCATGCCCAGTCCCTGTGGGTTAACCCGATCCCCCCGCAAGGCCGTGACATGCGCGTAACGCCAGGCTCCGCTCAGACTGGCCAGAACCCAGGTGCCCAGCAAATCCTTCAGACTGGGGGCATTCGGACTGGTGAAGCGCAACGGACACTCCGCCACCCACTTGGAGTAAAGCCCGCCCGCGCACCCTGCGGGTGAGCCGGAACCAAGGAGATTTGCGGACTCATGCCGCATTAAATATAGAACTTACAAAAAATCCAAGCCTATCCAACTGCCGGATTAAGGTTAATTCGCTGGCGGCAGCCCAAATCGGCTCGTCGGCAAATCAGGGAACCGTCAGTGAGTATGGCAATCCGGCAACTTCCCGGACGCTGGCAGCCCAGGATTTGCCGCAGCCAGTCAAATCCACAGTGCATCGTTATACCGACGAAAACTCGATCCATACGATTAAGGGGAAACGAAAAAAGGCCAGACGGCGTATAAGATTGAACTGAAGCGGCCACCCGGCTCCTTGTTTCATCCGACCCTGATCGTTGCCGCCGATGGCTCAGTTCTCAGCGAATCCCGAATGTGAAATATAACCGAGAAAGACATGGGAACGGGTGCTTTGTCTAATCGGTAATCACTGGCCAGACATGCCCAACAAAGTTGCAATTTGCCCGATGTGACAATTTCGCGGCACAAAAAGCGGCGTTGATGCCATAAATGCGGGCGAGCAAGCGCTGGCACGACGCGTGCTCTCTTCGGCCTGTCGTTTTTTAAACGGCCTTTATGGCCAATGGCATTATTTTAAACGGCCGCGTGCCCGGGTCGTTGCGTCACCTCTTGCGAGTTCCGGCAATCGTGCCCATCGCCTTTTGCCTCGGTGTTCTCCTTTCGGTCATATCCTTTTCCATCCTCCGCGCCAGGGAATGCGCCGCCCAACGGCAAAACGCAGAGGAAATCGTTCACCAACAAATTGACAAGCTTCAAATCATGCTGCTCCGGTCAATGGAGTCGCTGAACGCGGTGGCCTCACTGTATGGCGCAACGGGACGATTCGATCGCCAGGAGTTTCGCCGTTTTGTTCAACCCGCATTGGAGCGCCAGCCAGATTTGCTGGCTTTGTCGTGGGACCCGCTCGTTCCCGCGGCACGCCGGCACGAGTACGAAAGCGCGGCCGTGGCGGACGGCTTGCCGGGATTTCAATTTCTTGAGGCCAACAGCCAAGGCAGATTGGCGTCCGTCTGCAAGCGGCCCAGCTACGTGCCTGTTTATTTTATTGAACCGTTGGAGCGCAATCTTGGCGCGCTCGGTTATGATCTGTCTTCTGATCCCAAACGACGCCTGACCTTGGAGTGCGCCCGTGATACCGGGCAACCGATTGCTTCCGCCGCGATTCAACTCAAACAGGACGCCGGCACCGGTGCCGGGTTTCTGGTAGTGTTGCCCGTTTATCACCACAGCGCGAACCCGCCAACTGTCGTCGAACGTCGCGCGGAACTGGACGGTTTTGCGATCGCGGTGTTTAGCGTATCGGATTTGGTGGGCGGTTCGTTTGCGCAATTGAAGACAAATGGGATTGACGCCTGGCTTTTTGACGAATCCAGTTCCGGGAAACTCATCTATTCCAATAATGATCGGCCATTCCAGAACAACGCCCGCGATCCTTCTCAACAGCTCACGGCAGAAATTCCGGGCCGGCACTGGATTCTCCGGTACCGGCCGCGTCCTGGTTTTATGGAATTCCAGAAGCGGCGCGGCTCCTGGATCGTGCTGATTGCGGGATTGGCGTTGACAGGTTTGACCAGCGCGTACCTTTACGGCGCGTGGCGCTGGACGACGAAGATCGAGGCGACGAACGCCATTTTGAAAAAGGAGGTGGCGGTTCGCAAAAGCGCGGAAGCCGCAGCGGAACGCGCAAACCAAGCCAAATCAGATTTCCTGGCGAGCATGAGCCATGAAATCCGCACGCCGCTCAACGCCATCTTGGGCTACACGCAGTTAATGCAGCGGGACCCCGAGTTCTCCGCCGAACAGCACGATATTGTGCGCGGGATCAGCGCCAGCGGCCATCATCTGCTGGGATTGATCAATGAAATCCTGGACCTGGCAAAAATTGAGGCAGGGCGAATGGAATTGCAGCCGGCTGATTTCGATCTGACAGAAATGGGAAAAACGCTGGCGGTGACGTTCCGTCCGTTGTGCGCGCAAAAAAGAGTCGGGTTTCGCCTCAACTTGGACACCTCGCGTCCGTGCCATGCGAGGGGCGACGAGGGAAAACTGCGGCAGGCCCTGATCAATTTACTCGGTAACTCCGTCAAATTCACATATTCGGGCGAGGTTTGCCTGACCTTCAAGGCGTTGGGCGAGGATCGCTGGCGCTTCGAGGTGATTGACACGGGATTGGGCATTCCCGAGGAGGAACAGGCGGAAATTTTCAAGCCGTTTTACCAATGCCGCACGGCGCAACACCAGGGCGGGACGGGCCTGGGCCTGGCCATTGCGCAGCGGCAAGTCGAGTTGCTCGGGGGCAGGCTGGAACTGGAATCGCGGCGCGGGGTGGGGTCGCGGTTCTATTTTGATTTGACGCTGCCCGCCGCGAAGTCGAGCGGAGTGGCCATCACTCCACGCGTCCTGCATCTCAAGCCCGGCTGCCAGGTCCGCGCCATGGTGGTTGATGATCACGTGGAAAACGCACGCATCCTCGGCCAAATGCTTTCGCAAATCGGTTGCGAAGTGATACTGGCTCACGACGCTGCGGAGGCCGCGACCGCCGCCCTCCAATTCCACCCGCAAATTGCGTTCATCGATTTATTAATGCCGGGAATCGACGGCGCAACGCTCGCCCGCGATCTGCTGAACGCTCCACAGACCAGCGGCGTTAAAATCGTCGCGCACAGCGCGGCGGCGATTGCCGAGTTTCGAGAAACAGCGCGGGAGGCCGGCTGTGTGCATTTCCTAGCGAAGCCAATCCACGCCGAAGAAGTTTACGATTGCTTGCACAAATACCTCGGCGTGGAGTTTGAACGCGCACAGGTCCAAACTGAAATCAGGGAGGATTGGAGCGATTGGAACGCGCCGCCAATTCCTCTGCCGCACGATTTGTGCAACCGTATCACAACCGCGGCGGAACTCCACAGTTCAACCGCTCTTAAACTCTGCCTCCAGGAACTGCGCGAACTCGGACCGGACGCCGCCCTGCTCACCGAGCACATCCGGCATTTCATGCGCAGTTACGATATGGATTCCATCGTTCACCTGATATCCGTTGCGGCCAATCCCGTCTTCGCCGAACGCGTTTGCGGCACTCCCCATGGACTCGTCTCCAACTAGTTCAAGCGAGAAAGTATTGCTGGTAGATGACGTGCCGGAAAATCTCGCGGTGCTGACGGCGGCGCTGGAGCCGGAAGGGTTTGAAATCCTGGCCACGCCGAGCGGAGCGGCGGCGCTGAAAGTAGCGGTTCGGGCGAAGCCGGATTTAATTCTACTGGACATCGTTATGCCAGAACTGGACGGAATTGAAACCTGCCGCCGACTTAAGGAAGACCCCGCTACCCGTGACATTCCCGTTCTTTTCATCACCGCCCGCAATGAAACGGAAAGCATCGTGGCCGGCTTTCAAGTCGGAGGCGTGGATTATGTTGTCAAACCATTTCGATCCGGCGAGATCGTCAGCCGTATAACGACGCACCTTCGACTTAGTCGCTTGGCGCGTGAATTGGCGGAAAAGAATCGCGCGCTGGAGGCGCGAACGGCCGAACTGATCGCGGAGATCGACCGGCGGCGCGAAGCCGAAACGGCCCGGCAACAGGCCGACGCGAAACTCGCCGTTTATTTTGACACCGAAACCGCCCGCTGGAATGTGGCGGGCTTGATTGGCGGCAGCCGGTGCCTGCAAAAAACCTTCACGGATATTCATCGGATGCATCAATTCGGCAACACGACCGTTCTGATCACTGGCGAAAGCGGCACGGGCAAGGAACTCATTGCGCGCGCGATTCACCTCGGAGGCGCGCGAGCGAAAGCGCCGTTCGTGGCTGTCAATAGCGTTGCGATTCCGGCGGATTTGGCGGAATCGATGTTGTTCGGGCATCTCAAAGGCGCGTTTACCGGCGCGACGACCGATCGCAAGGGCTATTTTGAACTTGCCCATGGCGGGACAATTTTTCTGGATGAAATCGGCGACATGCCAATGTCGGTCCAAGCCAAGCTGCTTCGAGTGCTGGAAGACGGATGCGTCACACCGGTGGGCGCGTCTGAGCCGCGCCATGTGGACGTGCGAGTGATTGCTGCCACCAACGCCGATCTGCATGCGCGCATTGCCAATTCCACTTTTCGTGACGATCTTTATTTCCGGCTGGCGCGCTACACCGTGACGACGCCGCCATTGCGGCATCGGGCGGAAGACATTCCCTTGCTCAGCGCCCACTTTCTACATTTGTTCGCCACGGAAACGGGGTTGAAGACTCCCGAGATCGCGGCGGACGCGATAAATCTTTTGCAGGCTTACGAATTTCCAGGAAACGTGCGCGAGTTGAGAAACGTGGTCGAGCGCGCGCTGATCGAGAGCGGCGGAAAAACGATTGAGGCCCGGCATGTTCAATTGCCGCGCCGCCACAGTGTGGCGGCAAAGAGCGACGCGCCCGCGATGGTTGAGGAATTGCCCCTTAACCTTGCGGATGCGGAGGAAGCACTGATCCAGCGAGCGTTGCGCCAAACCAACGGCAACATCGCGGAAGCGGCGCGAATGCTCGGAGTCAATCGAACGCGCATCTATCGCAAGATGGGAGGATGAAAGTGTTGCAAGTGTTGCGCTGGGAACATTTGAAACAGCGGTTTTGGAGACGGCGATGTGGTTGTCCGGGAAGGAATGCGCTGGCACGCATTTGGCTAGGGGTTTGCGTGCCTGTTAGAGAAAGCATTCCAAACCCAAATGAAAATACAAACTACACTCTCCCAAAACATCCGGTCTCTCTCCCTTGCTGTCCTTTCATTGGCGACAGCGGCCCACGCCGCCGATGCGCCACCTGAATCACACGTGAACGCCGTCCTCAACCTGGAATTCGCCAACGAGTATGTTACTCCGCGCGGAATGATCGTCACGGACAAGGGGCTGACCTTCCAACCCCTGGCCCTCGGCCTGATCAACATCTACAAAAGCGACAAACCCGACAACTTCGTGAACAGCGTCACGCTGATTCCCGGAGTTTGGAGCGACTTTTGCAGCAGCCCGACCAGCAAAACCGGGCCCACCTACAAAACCACGCCAACCACGGAGTGGGTGGAAATTGATCCCATTGGCGGCGTCGAATTCGCCCTCGCCAAGCGGTTCAAACTCGACGTGACCTGGACGGAATTCGACATGCAAGTCCTGAACATTGCAACGTCGATGCACCTGGACTCGAAAATAAGTTTCGATGATAGCGATTATTTGAAGGCGTTCGCGCTTCATCCTTACTTCGAATACTGGCAGGAACTCGAGGGCAAGGCGACCGACGCTGATTTGCCATACACCCTCGGACTGCCGCCCCGCGCCGGGGCCCAACATCCCGATCCCGGATCGAGCTACTACTTTGAGGTGGGCATCGACCCGGGCTACACCTTCCAAAAGGCGTACGGAATCCGATTGGATACGCCCTGCCGGGTGTTGCTGCCGGACGATCGCTTCTACGGCGACTTCTATAGCAGCAGCTCGACGGTGGGCTTATACGAACTGGGAGTCAAGGCGACATTGCCGATGAACTTCATGCCGGGAGGCTACGGCCATTGGAGTTTTCACACGGGCTTCCGTTACATGAACATGGTGGATGACAACCTCTACCATCTCAACGCGTTTAACGCGCCGAACACGGCCACGCGCGACACATTCCAATACTATGCCGGCATCAATATCTTTTTCTGATCCCGAACGCAATGCATCGCTTAAAAACACTTCGCTCCAAAATTATGAATAAGTTATATTTTACAGCATTGGCGGCGGCGCTTGTCGGCGCCGGCGTCGCGCAGGCCGCTGACGCGGTGAAAATGGGCTTCATCTACGTCGGCCCCAAGGACGACTACGGTTACAACCAGGCGCATGCGGAAGGATGCGCCGGGGTGCAAAAGCTGGCGTGGGTCAAAGCCGAGGAGGAAGCCAGCGTTCCCGAAACCACCGCGGTGGAAGAGACCATGCGGAACATGATCATGCAGGACGGCGTGACTGTCCTGTTCCCGACATCGTTCGGCTATTTCGACCCGCACATCCTGAAATTGGCCAAGCAGTTTCCCGATGTGCAATTCTTCCATTGCGGCGGACTGTATGTGGAGGGCAAACATCCGAAAAACGTCGGAAGTTACTTCGGGTATATCGATGAAGCGGAATACGTCTGCGGCATTGTGGCGGCGGAAAGCTCGAAATCGAAAAGACTGGGCTTCATTGCGGCGAAGCCAATCCCGCAAGTATTGCGCAACATCAATAGTTACACGCTCGGCGCGCGAAGCGTCGTTCCGGACGTGACAGTGCAGGTGATCTTCACCGGCGATTGGTCGTTGCCGGTCAAGGAAGCGGAAGCCGCCAACAGCCTGATCGACCAGGGTATTGACGTCCTCACCTGTCACGTGGATAGCCCGAAGGTGGTTATCACCACAGCCGAAAAGCGCGGCGTCATGTGCACCGGTTATCACGCCAATCAATCCGTCCTTGCGCCAAAAGGTTATCTGACCGGCGCGGAGTGGAACTGGACCAAGGTCTATTCGCAATACGCGCAATGGATCTCTGAAGGAAAATCGCTCACCGCCGGGACGATTCCGCATCTCATTCGCGGCGGTTTGAAGGAGGGTTTTTGCGCCGTATCCCCTTACGGGCCGATGGTGAGCGACAAGGCAAAGGCCGACGCCGAAGCGGCCAAGGCGAAATTCATGGACGGCACGATGGTGATCTACAAGGGCGAAATAAAGGACAATCAAGGGAACGTCGTCGTGCCTGCCGGCACAGGACTCAAACAACAAGACATCTCACTGGAAAGCATGAGCTGGCTGGTGGAAGGGGTCATCGGCAAGACCGGAGGTTGAACCTGAAACAACGAACGTCATGAATGCCGCCAGTAACGAAGCCGCTCCGGTTGCTGTTGCGCCGCTGGCAACCGACTTGGTTTCCGAAAGGAAACCGCAACGGCACTGGAGAGGAATGGCCGAAGCGGTGGTGATCCCGGCGGGCGCCCTCCTTGTGGCGATGGCGGTATTCGGCATTTTCTGCGCCTTTGCCGGCGCGAACCCGTTCGGCGTATATGGGTCGATTCGCAAGGCAGCCTTTGGCAGTTGGTATTCGTTTCAAAATACGCTCGTTCACGCTGCGCCTGTGATGCTCTGCGCGCTCTGCACCGCGATCCCGTTGCGTCTCGGCATGGTGATTATCGGCAACGAAGGAGCCCTGGTGATGGGCGGACTGGGCGCAACGATTGCCGGCACACATTGGACCAGCCTGCCGCCGACGATGGCGCTGATCGCAATGGCGGTGGCCGGAATGGTTTTTGGCGGCTTGTGGATCATGGCTTGCGGGGCGATGAAACTCTATCGAGGCGTCAACGAAGTGATTTCCAGCCTGCTGATGAATTACATCGCGATTGCGGTTCTTAATCACTTGGTCAACGGCCCGATGCGCGATCCCACCAGCTTGAACAAACCTTCCAGTTATCCGATTCCCGACGCCAATGCTTTAGGCACAATTCCCGGGACTTTTGTGCATTGGGGATTGGTCTATGGCGTGGTGGCGTGCCTGCTGGTCTGGTTCCTGATGGAACGGACGACTTACGGATTTCAGGTTCGCATTATCGGCGGCAATATTCGCGCGGCGCGAATTGTTGGATTGCCAGTGGGGCTGATTACGCTGTCCGCCTGCTTGCTGGCGGGTGCGTGCGCAGGATTGGCCGGGATGGTGGAGGTGGCGGCGGTGCAAGGGCGCGCCAATGAATCCCTAGCAGCGGGTTATGGTTACGCGGGTATTTTGGTGGCATTTGTTGGGCGCGCGAACGCATTGGGCGTACTTCTTGTTTCGATTCTCCTGGGCGGAATTCTCGCCAGTGGTGGAATTCTGCAACGCCAGCACCACTTGTCGGACGCCACCGTGCTGGTTTTTCAAGGGATCGTTTTTGTTGCCATTTTGTACAGCGACTCGCTCTATGGCCGATTCAAAATCTTCCAGGAAAGGGCACAGGCATGAACGGCACCGAGTCCATCGGCTGGCTGGGTGTGCCGTTGGCCATCGCCGCCGGGGCCGTGCGCGGGAGTTCGCCGTTTCTCTTTGTCAGCCTCGGGGAATGTTTGACTGAAAAGAGTGGAAAAATAAATCTCGGCCTCGAAGGGACGCTTCTCATGGGCGCAATGAGCGCCTACGCCGTTTCGTACAAAACCGGCTCGCCTTGGACGGGGGTCATCGTGGGCGGATTAGCGGGGGCAGGAATGGGATTGCTGCATTCGTGGTTGTCCCAATTGCCGCGGGTCAATGACATCGCTGTGGGCATCGCGCTGTTTATTCTCGGCAGCGGCTTGGCGTTTTTTATTGGTGATCCTTTCATCGAGCCGATGGCGCCGCCGTTGGGCGTCCTGAATCTTGGTTCGTGGAGCCACATCCCGCAATTGCAGGCGGCGCTCAAGATCAGCCCGCTTTTGGTTCTCGGCATCGCATTGGCCTTCGCCATGCATTGGTTTTTTCTCAATACGCGCTGGGGCATGTTCATCCGCGCCGTCGGTGATAATCCCTCCGCGGCGCGCGCACAGGGAATCTCGGTCAAGGGAGTTCGCACGTTGTCCATCACGACGGGAAGTTTTTTTGCGGGGGTGGGCGGCGCCTATTTGTCGCTGGTCTATCCGGGTTCGTGGTCGCGGTTAGTTTCCAGCGGGCAGGGCTTGATGGCGGTCGCGTTGGTCATTTTCGCGCGATGGAATCCCAAAGCTTGCCTCGGCGCTTCACTTCTATTTGGTGGAGCGCAGGCAGTCGGGCCTGCTCTGCAAGCCGCCGGCATTCAATCCTATTATTACCTGTTTAACGCCGCGCCCTACGTTCTGACGTTGGCCATTATGGTCCTCACTTGCACGCCCAAACGCGCCTTAGCTGGCGCTCCGGGCGCTTTAGGAACTGGAGAATGACCATGCCACGACATGTCAAATCCGATCCATATCCGTGGCCTTACAATGGAGATTTGCGCCCGGAAAATACTGTTCTTCTCATCATCGACATGCAGGCCGATTTTTGCGGCGTCGGCGGTTACGTCGATAAAATGGGTTACGATCTCTCGTTGACGCGCGCACCGATTGGGCCCATTCAGCGCGTTTTGGCCGGGGTTCGCGCGGCGGGCTACCACGTAATGCATACGCGCGAAGGACATCGCCCGGACTTGGCCGATCTACCCCAAAACAAACAATGGCGGAGCCGTCGCATCGGCGCTGGAATTGGCGACCCCGGGCCGTGCGGCCGAATCCTGGTGCGCGGTGAGCCGGGTTGGGAAGTTATTCCCGAATTGGCTCCAGCGGCGGGTGAAGCGATTATTGACAAACCCGGCAAGGGCTCCTTTTACGCCACGGACCTCGACCTTCTTCTTCACAGCAAAGGCATTCAAAACATTGTCCTCACCGGAATCACAACGGACGTCTGCGTTCACACCACGCTTCGAGAGGCGAACGATCGGGGCTACGAATGCCTCGTCCTGTCTGACTGCACGGGCGCAACCGATTTCAACAACCACCTCGCCGCATTGAAAATGATCAAGATGCAAGGCGGTGTTTTTGGCGCTGTGGCGGACGCCAATTCATTCCTCAACGCGATTCAATGAGCGACGAACTCCAATCCACTGTCCCCCCCCGCTTGGAGTTGGTCAACATCGTCAAGCGGTTCGGACCGATGACGGCGGTGGATCACATTTCGCTCAAACTGGAGCCCGGAACATTTCACGCGCTGCTCGGGGAAAATGGCGCGGGCAAAAGCACGTTGGTCAAATGTGTGATGGGATTTCATCCGGCCGATGAGGGCGATATTCTCGTCCGGGATCATTCGCGCGACATCCGCAGCCCGCACGATGCCCAGAAATTCGGCATCGGGATGGTCTATCAACATTTTACGCTCGTGCCCTCGATGACTGTGGCGGAGAACCTTTTGCTGCCGCGCAATGACATCCCGGCGGTGATTGATTGGAAATCGGAATGGCGGCGCCTGGAGGAATTTCTGGCCACCGCGCCGTTCAAGGTGGATTTGCAAATGCCCGCTTCACAACTCGCGGCGGGGCAAAAGCAGAAGGCGGAAATCCTCAAGCAACTTTATTTGCAAAGCCGCATTTTAATCCTGGATGAACCGACGTCAGTCCTCACGCCCCAGGAAGCCGATGAAGTGCTTGGCCTGTTGCGGCAAATGGTCCTGGCGAAAAAACTCAGCATCATTCTCATCACTCACAAATTCAAACAGGTGACCGATTTTTGCGACGAAATCACCGTCATGCGCCGGGGCAAATTTGCCGGGGCCGGCAAGGTCAAGGACCTCACCGTTGCGGACATGTCGCGAATGATGCTGGGTGAGCAGCGCGTCGTTGCGGCGGTCAAGCGCGTCGAACGTGAAGTTGGTCCTCCTGCTCTCGAAATCTCGAACCTTTGCGCCGACAAAGACAATGGCCTGCCCGGAATCAAGAATGCTTCATTGACTGTTCGGGCCGGTGAAATCGTGGGCATTGCGGGCGTCTCGGGCAACGGACAACGCGAATTGGTCGAAGTGCTCGGCGGCCAGCGTTCGGCGACTGGCGGCACGGTCAACGCGGTTGGAAAACCGTACCACGCGACCCGGCGGGAAATGGTCGAGCGCCAGATATTCGCGCTCCCGGAAGAACCGTTGCGCAATGCGTGTGTGCCGAACATGAGCGTTGAGGGCAATTTGGCGTTGCGCCTGTTTGATCATCCGCCCCAGGCGCGCGCAAAGTGGGTCCTAAGCCAGCGCGCCATCCGCAAACGCGCCACGGACTTGATCCATCGTTTTAACATTCGTACTCCATCTTCACTGACCCCGGTGCGAAATCTTTCCGGCGGCAATGTGCAACGAACGGTCCTCGCGCGCGAACTTTCCTCCGGCGCGCCCAGGTTGATCATTGCCGCAAACCCCTGTTTCGGACTGGATTTCAACGCGGTGGAATTCATCCACGGAAAAATAATGGAAGCCCGCAACAATGGCGTGGGCGTCTTGTTGCTGAGCGAAGACCTCGACGAGCTTCTTGCCATGGCCGATCGCGTTATCGTCATGGCGGGAGGGGAATTTGTTTATGAAACACCGGCGCTCGGAGCCGACCTGAATGTCATCGGCCAAAAAATGGCGGGCCATTAAAGTTGTGACCGACCCAATTTATACCATCGATGCCGAGCCCTATCCGTTTGAGTTAGAACCGGAAAGTTGCGCGCTCTTGATCATCGACATGCAGCGCGATTTCCTGGAACCCGGCGGCTTCGGCGAAATGCTCGGCAATGACGTCTCTCAATTGCGCCGGACCATCGCGCCGAATCACCGCTTGCTCAAAGCTTGGCGGAGCAATGGGTGGCGTGTCATCCATACACGCGAAGGACATCGGCCCGATTTGTCCGATCTTCCGGCGTCGAAAAAGGTCCGAGGCCGCGGCCAAAAACGGATCGGCGACCACGGGCCGATGGGGCGCGTCCTGGTTCGCGGCGAAATCGGCCATGACATTATTCCCGAGCTTTACCCCCGTCCCGGCGAACCGGTGATTGACAAGCCGGGCAAGGGCGCTTTTTGGGCGACCGATTTGCACGGCATTCTGCAAAACGCGGGCTTGCGGCAATTAATCGTAACGGGCGTGACCACCGAAGTGTGCGTCAATACGACTGTTCGCGAAGCCAACGACAGGGGATACGAATGCCTGGTGCCGTCGGATTGCGTTGGTTCGTATTTTCCCGAATTTCAGGAGGCCGGCTTGAAGATGATCAAGGCTCAGGGCGGCATTTTCGGCTGGGTGTCGGAGTCGGACAAAATTTTGTCCGCCTTAAAATCGGTCTAGCGCGCGTCCAAACCAAATCCACATCACATGAGTAATAACCACAATCCTAAACTCTGGGTTCCAGGCGACTGGAACGCGTTTTTCGGTTTCGGCACCAACATCCTGGTGAACTTGCTGACGCTCACAGGGCTTCTGCGCTTTGTGCTCAAGATGCCCGACCAACTGGTCTTCGGACGAATCCTTCCCGCGACCGGACTGATGATGTGTCTCTCGACACTGTATTATGCGTGGCTCGCACGGTCGCTCGCTAAAAAAACCGGCCGGACCGATGTCTGCGCATTGCCCTCCGGGATCAGCGTCCCGCACATGTTTGTGGTCACGTTTGTCATCATGCTGCCGATTGCTCTAAAAACAGGCGACCCGGTCAAAGGCTGGGAAGCCGGTTTAACGTGGGTTTTCATACAAAGTTTTGTGTTGATGGCGGGCGGGTTCATCGCGCCGATTGTCCGTAAAATCACGCCCCGCGCCGCGCTGCTGGGCACCCTGGCCGGTGTTTCGTTGACCTTCATTTCGATGGGTCCCGGCCTGCAAATGTTTATGACTCCGGTCATTGGGCTGGTTTGCTTTGCCATTATTATTTTGAATTGGTTTGGCGGCGTGCGTTATTTTCGCGGGATCCCGGCGGGATTGATCGCAATCGGCGTAGGCACTATCATCGCCTGGGGCTCCACGGCCTTGGGATTAAATTACGGCGGAATGACCCTGGCAGGGCTGGCCAATTCGGTGACGAATTTCGGATTCCATGCGCCCGTTCCGGTTTTCGGTCACGTGTTTTCCGGATTTCACTTTTTGGGGGCAATTTTGGTTACCGCGATTCCCTTCGGCATTTACGACCTTGTTGAGGCCATCGACAACGTGGAAAGCGCGGCTGTCGCTGGAGATAGCTTTCCGTCAACTCGCGTGTTGACGGCGGATGGGTTCGTCAGTTTAATCGGATGCCTAATGGGAAATCCGTTCATCAACGCCGTCTATATCGGGCATCCTGGCTGGAAGGCGATGGGGGGGAGGATCGGATATTCCGCGGCAACGGGTGTCGCCGTGATCCTGATGTGCTGGTTCGGGGTGATCTCGGTCATGCTGGCGCTCATACCGAGCGTCGCCATCCTGCCAATTCTTCTTTACATCGGAATGTTAATCGGATCGCAGGCGTTTCAAGAGACGCCACGCAGCCATGCGCCGGCCATCGTGCTTTCCGTTACGCCGCACCTGGCCAATTGGGCGTTGAACCTAATTAACGGGGCGCTCGCCGCGGCGGGGGTCACCGTCGCGGCGCTCAGCGCCACTCAAATGGGCGACCTTGTCGGAAAGATGAAAGACCAAGGCGTCTTGTATCGCGGGCTGCAAATTCTCGGTGGCGGCTCGATTCTCGGCGGCTTGATTCTCGGGGCGATTGCCGTATGCGTCATCGACCGCAATTTCAGGAAGGCCGCCGGTTTTGCGCTTGCCGGGGCGATTCTCACGTTTTTCGGGTTTATGCACGGGGAAAAAATTGGTTTCGCCCAGAGCCCGATTGTCGCGTTCAGTTATGGGGCGGTGGCGGTGCTTTTGATGGGCTGCGCCAGGTTTGCCGCCGTTTCTTCCCGGCCGGGCGAAATCGTTGAGCATTTGACGCCGGTCACAGCATCCATAATCCCGCCGCCAGTCCCCAGCGTATGATCGAGTCTTCCTCTCCCGCCAGTCTCGACTTGTCAACATTGCGGGCAGCTTACGAACGCGGCGAGTTGATGCCCTCGACGGTTGTTCACGAAGTTTATAGGCGGATTGCCGATTACAACGACCCGGCGACCTGGATCACGCTGGTGGAACGCGAACAGGCCCTCCAGCGCGCGCGGGAATTGGAAGCCCGGGCAAAGGAGATGGCCGACCTTCCGCTCTACGGGATTCCGTTCAGCGTTAAGGATAGTATTGACGTAGCTGGGCTCCTCACGACCGTCGCCTGTCCTGCTTACGCCTTTCGAGCGGAACAAAACGCGGAGATCGTCAATCATCTGCTGGCGACGGGGGCGATCCTCATAGGAAAGAACAATCTCGACCAATTTGCGACAGGACTGGTCGGCGTGCGTTCGCCTTATGGAACGCCTCGCAATCCCTTTGACGCGCGTTTCATTCCGGGCGGATCGAGTTCAGGATCGGCTGTCGCCGTCTCGGCGGGATTGGTCAGCTTTTCCATCGGAACTGACACCGCCGGTTCCGGCCGCGTGCCCGCTGGTTTCAACAACGTGGTCGGTTACAAACCAACGCGCGGTGTGCTTTCCTTGAAGGGCATTGTTCCGGCATGCCGCTCGCTCGATTGCGTATCGGTCTTTGCGCTGACGTGCGATGACGCTGTCGTTGCGGCTCAATGCTCGCGCGGTTGGACGGACCCCCGCCAATTGCTGCAAAGCGCACCCCCTGCCTCCTTCCGATTCGGCGTTCCGTCAAAATCCGAGCTGCAAACTTTCGGCAACACGGAAACCGGCCCGCTGTTCGATCAAGCCGTCGAACGCTTGATTACGCTGGGGGGCAAAATGGTCGAGATAGATTACGCGCCTTTTCGCGAAACGGGTAAAATGCTCTACGGCGGCCCGTGGGTTGCGGAGAGATTGGCTGAGTTCAGCGATTTTCTGGCGCGCAACCCAGACGGTGTCCATTCTGTCACGCGCGGCATAATCGAAGGTGCGAGGGGCTACTCGGCGGTTGATTTTTTTACCGCGTCTTATCGTCTCGAGAAATTGCGCGCGCTGGCGAGAGAACAATGGGCAAAGGTCGATATGATACTGGTGCCCACAACAGGGACAATATATACCGTGGCCGAAATCGAGGCGAACCCGGTGGAGTTAAACACAAACCTGGCGTATTACACGAATTTCGCAAATCTTCTTGACTGCTGCGCGGTGGCGGTCCCATCCGGTTTTCGGTCCAACGGCCTCCCGTTTGGCGTCACCATGATAGCGCCCGCAAAGGGCGACAGGCTTATTTCCACGCTGGGATCGCGGTATCAACGTTCTGTCGGCGGACAGCTTGGGGCCACGTTGGTCAAACTTGCAACCCTGGCCGAAAAACCGGTCGTTCCAGCCACACAAAAGGTCGTGCGGGTGGCGGTGGTAGGCGCCCATTTGTCGGGCATGCCGTTGAATTATCAATTGACCGAAAGAAAGGCCAAACGGGTGCAAAGCGTCACAACACAGCCAGCCTATCGCGTTTACGAAATCCCGAACACAACCCCACCCAAACCCGGGCTGGTTCGGTGTCAAAATGGAACTGGCGTCGCCATCGAAGTGGAAGTTTGGGAAATGCCCGTTGAGGAGTTTGGGAGTTTCATCTCCCTGATGGACGCGCCGTTAAGTATCGGCACAGTCGAACTGTCCGATGGCACGTCAGTGAAGGGCTTCTTGTGCGAGAGCTATGCAGTCGAAAACGCTCGCGACATCTCCAGTTTCGGCGGCTGGCGTCCATTCCTCAAAAGCCGCAAATGATCGAAAGATAGAACGCCTGCGTCAGCAACGCCAGGTTCAGCTTGTTGTCCAATAGAAGCGAGATCGCCTGGCGAGAACGGGGAACTCACAACTGCAAGCAAGGCCGGCATCCTGCCAGAAAGCGTCTTGGCTCCATCGTAACGAGGCAAATGGAGGTTCAAGGTTGTGCAATTCGATCCCGCCGCGGAATTTCTCGAAGGCCAGGGCCCGGGCCTTGGCTTTAAGTTCGCCTTCGATGGCTTGGTAAATCTTTTCGGCCAATTGCGCATCGTGTGTGGCTTTGGGGAGGGTTAACTGCGAAACACTATCTTCTTTCGATTGCGCGCAGGTCTGTCACGTGATCAGTCAGGAGATGAGCTACGCGGTGGGCGGTGTGCTTTGCCCACGGGGTGTTGGAAGCCCAGCCGAGGGAACTGATGGTTGCTCCACATGCGGCCATGATCCACCAGACGGGATGCGTGCCTGGGCGAAGCCGAGGCCGTGTGCCTCACGGATGCCGATGATCGCGCCAGCGACTGCGACACCCAGAGCGGCGCTGACCTGGCGGCTCGTGGAGGTGATGGCAGCGGCGACTCCGGCCTGGCTTTTTGGCATGCCGGATAATACCGGAGTAATTCTTGAGTTTTAGCCCGGTAATGATTTCACTGGCACTTTCACCGCGTTTGTAATGGGTATCAGCCATACCGGGGTATCCTATTGACGCCACCGACCACTACGGGTGGTGTTTTGGGTTGTTCGCCCCGCCCACTAGCACTTTATACGGAACCGGTGACACCAGTACGGCTTGTTGCGCCAAGCGGTAAAAAAGCTTGCCGCGTGAGGCCGAGGTCCGTCGGTTGAATCGAAAGGTGAACTCGTCCAGATAATAATCCAAATGCTCTGGCGCAATGGCGCCTTGGTGCGTTCCCATCAGCCAGCGCTTGAGCAAGGCGGCCACCCGATGCACCCTTGGCAGCAATTCCGTCGCGGCACTTATCTCCTGACCTTTGAGTTTGCTGACCTCGTGTTGATAACCGAGTTGCTCCAGTCCTTGATACGGCTTCCATCCATCTGTATGCACACAGCTTCCCTGGACAATGGCACCTTGGATGAATTGGTGGAGGTGCTTCGCCGAGCCATCCCGGATTCGAGCCAGGCGGATGCGTCCAATCCCTTGGCCATCTTCCTGAGCCGCGATGACGACCAAGGCCTGACTCGGAACACCCCGTCCTTTCCGTCCTGGCGTCGATCCTCCCACTTGGGTTTCATCCACCTCGATTCGACCGCTGAGTTTATCCCTGCCGGGTCGCACCATGGCCCGGCGCAACTTGTGCAGAAGAGTCCACGCTGTTTGATAGCTGCCCAGACCCAGAACGCGCTGCAATCCCAGGGCGCTGGCCCCGTTCTTCTGACTGATTACCTGCCAGATCGCTCGGAACCACAACCGCAAGGGCAAATGGTTATCCTGGAAAATCGTGCCCGCGCTCACGGTTGTTGGATGCCGACAGGCCGCGCAGATGAACCGACCTCGTTTCGCGGCCCAAGCTTTGCCCGCGCCACAGCTTCCACAGACAAATCCCTCTGGCCAACGGAGTGCCACCAGATACGCCCGGCACTGTTCATCTGTGGCAAACCGCCCTTCCAGTTCCAAGAGCGTCTTCGGATAGTCCTCTGCCATCCCTTTCCACTACAGCTTGTGGTCGGTGGCGTCAATAGGATACCCCGGCAGCCATAATAAGGTATCTCTAACTTGCCCGGGACGAAGTAGAGGATGGCGATTTGATAGACAGTGGAACGTAGCCGCGAGTTTTCCGTTTGGTCGCGGAAAACAAACTGTTCAGCCCTTCCAGAAAGGCCGTCGTGAGACCTTCTTTCCAATGCGCCAGGATTCCTTCCAGATGACGCTCCACCATGTCGGCCGCTTTGCTCATCGGTTCCAGCAGCCCTGACGCCTGCGCTTGCGCTTCCGCGCGCACCCGCTGGCGCCATTGGACAAACCGGCTTCGCGCCACTGCGGCGCTGCCGGCGGCGTACGCCTTCCGCGGTTCCAACCGCATCGCATAGGTCAAGCCGGTCACCAGCGGTTTGTCTTTCAATTGATCCCAGCGCCCGGCTTCCTTCTCGGTCAGTTGTCGGGGTTCTTGCGCCAGAGCCGGCAGGTCTTCTCCAAATGTTCCCGCGCTTGCGCGTCCTGCCGGGCCTCCTTGCGGCGCACCTCCTCCACCGCCCCGGCCACCTGGCTGACAACATGATACTTGTCAAAAACAATGGCCGCGTTGCCCAAATTATCCTTGACGCCTCGAATGTAGGCCGGACTCATATCGATGGCCGCTTGCGTGATGGCTTTGGGATGGCCGTTGTGCGCCCGCAATTCCTCGGCAAAGCGTTCCCAGACGCCCGCGTCCTTGCCTTCCACGCCCAGCGGCACCCGCTTGGCTTCCAGGTCCACAAACACCGTCAGATAATTGTGCCCCTTCTTGCGGTTCATTTCGTCGCCTCCCACCCAAACCACGTTCTCCCAACTCAAGTCCGCCCACGCCGCATCGACGTGCGCGAAAAGCGCCCGCCACACCTTCTGATCCGCCTCGCCCAAAATCTCCCCGGCTTTCTTGACCGGCATCTCTCGTATCAGCGTCAAGGCGAACGCTTCAAACTCCTGCGTCAATCCACGGCTGCGGCCCTCCCACGGCGTCCGCGCGGCAGAAATCCTCTGACATTCCTTGCACCGGCCGCGCGGCAACGGTGAGATGCCGCCAGCGCCGCTCCGGAGCGTGGTCGTAACCACCCATCGCCTTGCGCCCGCAATGCGGACAACTCTGCGTCGGCCACAGTGCGGTCGTTTCTTCAACGCGAATGAGCACTTTGCTTTCTTTCTCCACGTAGTCCACTCGGCAAACCCGCCACCCCTCACCGAGCGCGGAAATTTGGACGTCGGCCCGTCCCAATTTTCTCTGGGGAATTCCACCAGGGGATGTCCCTTGTTTCTGAGCGGCGCCATCATTGGGAAGCGGATTTGTCTGGCCTTCGGCGGATAATGACATTCCCGCCCCCCAGAATGCCGGCGGCCTTGAAAAAATCACGGCGCGCCAGGCTTCGTGCCGAATCGGTTACTGTCCCGCTCTGATTGATTTCCATATGATTGCTCCGTTGTGCCTGTGCCATTGCAGGCATTGACGTTGGCGTGACCTGTCACAACGTGTTTTACTGTTCCGTAGAATTCACCAAAGTCAAAAGCGATCTTCCTGACCAGTTTGTCCGGGCCGTTCGGGTACACCGCCTCGATGAAAAGATACGCCGGTTTGGGTCAAAATGTCGGATATGGTTACACAATAACCCAAATACCGTCCTCGCAATAATCTACACGGTTTTGTTGACGCTGAAACCCAATACCCGTTTTACAGACGTGCAAATCGCACGCGGACGATTCACGAGTGAAACGCTTAATTATACAGCTTGGCTTAAAATCTGCTTAAATTAACCGGCTGGAAAAAAGGTTCAGCAATCACTTACATTAAGAGATCAGAAGTCCTTTTGCATTTCAATGCGAGAAGCTGATTCAACATCTCAAATGGGTTTAGTTGATGCTAACGCAGGCGATCAAAGGTTTTGGTTCTGCGTACAAACTCATCCTAAGCATGAGCACATCGCTGCGGGAAGCCTGGCAAAAAAAGGGGGATTCGAGGTTTTCAACCCCCAAATAAGAACACGGAAAGCCACTCGTCGGGGTCCTGTATGGTTTATTGAGTCGGCATTTCCTGGGTATGTTTTTGTGCGATTTAACCTGCGGCTGCACATTAACGTGGTGCGTTATTCCTACGGTGTTTCGAGGATTGTGCATTTCAAATCCGGATACCCGAGCATTCCCGATGAACAGATCAATGACCTGCGGAGTGTATTTGGAAGCGACGAGGTGTTAATTTTGAATACGGAAGTTTCGATTGGGGACAGGGTCCGAATAGTGGGGGGGGCGTTCCATGACTTGTCGGCAATCGTGCATCAAATTCGGCCTGCGCGACAACGAGTGCAGGCGCTATTGGAATTTCTTGGCCGAGTGACAATGGTGGAGATAGATCTCCAAAATATCGTTGTGGAAAACGGTTATAAACCACCGTCTGGTTTGGAGAACCATCCCAGAAATTTTCCGAGGGCGGCATAACAAAGATCGGTTTCACGATGACAGAGCAGGTTTGTTTTTCGTTCGCCAGCGGTGTGGAATGCAAAATTACATCTTTCGCGACCGAGACTTTGCAAAAGGCATTTTTTGAAATGAGAAGTACCACCTCAAAGACGATTCCGTGGTGCTGAGTTATGAACAACGTGATAAAAAGCCGACAGCAAAAGAAGTCATTTTGCAAAAAAGATTTCTCTGGGAGGAATATCGCGTGGCTAGTAACGATTGGTATGAGATATGCTATTGAGGCCGCGTCCGAGGGTAACAACACTTCAACCAACATAGCGGTTTAGGCGCGCTCACAACATTAAGTCAGGATAGGTTTTTTTATAACCAGTGGCGGAGCTTTCCATGAATTGACTGTAAGACCCCGGATTGATCGAGACTCGCCGATCCCTAAGGCTGCCTGGAATTTTAGGTTTCCCCCTAAACCTACTAGCTTATGACCACCAGCACCTGCATCCATATCGTACCAGCATTGCCGCCACAGAGTGATGATCTGGGCGAGTATGCGCTGAATTTAGCGCTTCATCTCCGTCAATTGTGCGGAATTCAGAGTCGTTTCATAGTCTGTGATCCTACATGGAATGGGCCGGTCAAACTCGACGGCTTTCCGGTCCGATGTTTGCGAATCCGAAACGAGGCGGGCATCTGGGGTCTCTTGGCTGCGGCCAAGGAGAAACGAACAACCGTGCTATTACACTACGCGGGGACTGGGTACAGCACGCTGGGAATTCCTGTCTGGTTGTATCAAGGAATCAAATCGTGGCTGGACGAGCGAATGGTCCTGGCGGCGGCGTCGGACCGGCAATTCTGCACTGTCTTTCATGAACTATGGGAACCGTGCGCCAAACCCTGGATAAGCAGGTTCTATTTGTGGAGACTGCAGCGTTCAATTGTTCAGGGATTTCATCTCCGATCTAAGGTTTCGGTCACCAGCACCCGGTGTATGAAAAACCTTCTTGATCGAATTCAGCCCAACAAAACCCTATGTCTCCCCAATCCGAGTTTGTTGCCGATCCTTGACAGACCCAAACCCAACCTTCGACCAAACAAGGGGTTGCGTGTGGGAATTTTTGGCGAGCAAGGATCCCGTGTAGCAACAATCAAGGCTCATACGAACCTGATTCGGACAATGCACAATAAGAATCTGCTTGCCAGTGCCATGTTGCTGGGCAAAGGATCGCAGACGGCAAAAATGGGAAGGGAGGATGCACAACTCTTGGAAAAGTGCATTCCGTCTCAACGAATAGACGTCCGAGCCGCGGAAAGCCCGGGCGATGCATCCAGGCTTTTTGGAAGGGCGGACATTTACCTATCCCACTCTAGCGGTCAACTTGCCTGCAAGTCCAGCGCATTTATGGCTGCTTTGGCGATCGGTTGCCCATCGGTCCTATGTGACGGCGGGAACGCGGAGCCGTTGAGTGAAGGCGAACACTTCATTGCTTCGAATGATTCGCCACGGAGTGTAAACCGATTCGAGGAAATGGCTATTACTGGACACCTTGCCCGAATTTCGACGACAGCACGGTTGTGGTACGAGGGACACGCCGACTGGAAGGTAATAGCACGTCAATATTGGGACGCAATTTGCCAGGAAACTTTATACGATGGCGAACGCTTGATTAACAAAGAGCCGCGGCACTCTTTGCAAACGCAGATTGTCGAGGCTGGGGCTGCGCCTGTGGCAGCCTGTTAATGGTCCGACACTTCCTAAACATACGATGATTCCGATCGTCCGAAATGAGTGTAAGAACGAACTGAAGGTTCTTTTAGTCGGCAATTATCCGAACGACGGCCAGGAAAGCATGCGCCGTTTTGCCGATTTGCTTGAGCTGCACCTGCCCAGTTACGGAATTGTAACCGAGCAATTGTGCCCCGCACCCATAGTGGGCCGCTTGTTGCGAATCGACACCGGATTGGGAAAGTGGCTGGGTTACATTGACAAGTTTCTGTTGTTTCCGCGCCGGCTGTCGAATCGGATGCGCCGACTTGACTCAAACGCGCTCGTCCACATTTGCGATCACTCCAATGCGATTTACGTTCGAGCCTTGGCGGGTATACCGCACTTGGTTACATGCCACGATCTCCTGGCGGTTAGATCGGCGCTCGGAGAGTTTCCAGGTTGCCGTGTTCGAGCGAGTGGACGAGCTTATCAACGGTGGATTCTCCGCGGTTTGAATGCCGTTCAGAGGGTGGCCTGCATCTCCACAGCAACGCGCCGGGACCTGCTCCGTCTCAGCGTGCTTGAACCCCGGCAATTATCCTTGATCTATAACGGACTGAATCATTCCTATGCACCGCTTTCCAAAGAAGAGTCATCCGCACGTCTTGGTGACCTCCCGTCAACAATGCCTCGATCCGGATTCATTCTTCATGTAGGTGGAAACCTATGGTATAAGAATCGCCTGGGCGTAATCCAAATTTACGCGCGCTTACGCGAAAAAATGCCACAACCCCCACAGCTTGTCATGGTGGGCAAACGCTTCACGCCAGAAATGCGACGCGCAATATCGACAAATCGTTTAGAAAAATATGTGGTCGAATTGAACCGAGTTTCAAACGAAGAGCTGCAAGCCCTTTATTCCACCGCCGAGCTTTTGCTCTTCCCCTCTCTCGAGGAAGGGTTTGGCTGGCCTATTATTGAAGCACAGGCGTGTGGTTGCCCGGTGGTCATTGCTGACCGTGAGCCAATGAGCGAGATTGGCGGGAACGCGGCGGCCTATTTCGAGCTTCAGCGCTCGAAACCGGGCCCCCTGTCAATTCATTCCGCCGACACAGCTGTGACCTCACTGATGGAGATTCTGCTGGAGTCTCTCGACGAGCGGGATGCCCGTATTCAATGCGGCCTGCGCAACGCCGCCAGGTTCTCAACCGTTCGCATGGTGGAGGGATACATTGCGCTCTACCGAGAGATTATGAACACCGGAACTGAACGGACTCGGGCACCAGTGCCTTCGTCGTCTCACGGCAAATCTATAAGTTTCGCCTCATGACATGCGCAGATGCCCCTAAACCATCCAGACTCACCAGAATGAAATCAGAGGTCATTCAGAAACTCTTTGTGTGGATTTTTTGGGTGGGGCTGGTTGGGCTGCTTTTTTTTAGTTTGCGGCCCGCGCGCCAGAATGGGGGCAGGACGAAAGGTTTGCCAAAAGCATGGGCGTATTGGATCAACACGCATGATACCCTGGCCAATTTCCTGGCATATTTTGGAATGGGTCTTCTCGGTTTCTTCCTGTCAGAGCAAACATTGTTTCTAAAAGAGCGAAGCGGCTTGGCATACATGAGAATGAAATACACGACGGTTATTCTTATCCTGGCGGCGCTTGTGGCAGGAATCGAAGTGGTCCAAATCTGGATTCCGGGCCGCGTTTCCGATCCAAAAGATGTTCTTTCCGCGTGGTCCGGTCTGTTAAGCAGTTGGTGTGTCGTGGCGGTTCTTAGGCGAGCTGCAGACAAGTGGTTTGAACCACAAGATTCTGTATGAACATTACTGTTTGGGGAATTAACTACGCGCCAGAACTTACCGGGATCGGGCCGTATAATCAAGCATTATGCGAGCATCTCAGCGCCAACGGACACTCAGTCCGAATGGTGACTGGGTTCCCATACTATCCAAGCTGGAAGAAACAGCCAGCCGACAAACGGGCGATCTATCGCACCGAACGAATGGGCAATGTAACTGTTCACCGGTGCCGGCAATATGTCCCTCGACGACCGAGTGGAAAAACGAGAATTTTGCACGAGCTCTCATTCGTAGCCGCGTCGTTTTTGCGACAGTTGTTTTTGCCTCGTCCAGACGTGATGGTGGTGGTTTCGCCGCCCTTGCTTCTGGGCGCTGCCGCGTGGCTTTTGACACTCTTAAAACCGGCCCCTTTCTGTTTCCATGTCCAGGACTTGCAACCTGACGCGGCCTTGGGGCTGGGGTTACTCAAGCGCGGGTGGCTGACGCGGGCTTTGTATGCATTGGAAGCATTGGCATACCGGAAAGCCGACAGGGTATCCGGAATCAGCGAGGGTATGCTCCAAGCGTTTGCGAGCAAGGGAGTGCCGAAGTTAAAAATCGTCTATTTTCCTAATGGCGTCACCATTCCCGAGCCTGAAACGATCCCCCGACCCGGGGCATTCCGTGATCGCAACGGAATTGCCAAAGACGTATTCCTGGCCGCTTACTCAGGCAATTTAGGTGTAAAACAGGGATTGGACGTGCTCATTGAGGCCGCGCGGCGAATGCAAACTTGCAAGATTCGGATACTGATTTCCGGTGATGGAGCCCGCCGCGAGTCGCTCATGCGCCTTGTAAAGAACCATGGGTTGGAAAATGTGCTCATGCTCCCGCTGCAACCGGAGGAGCATTATCGCGAGATGCTAGTGGACATTGATCTGGCTGTTATTACACAAGAGACGGGCACTGGCCAATTTTTCTTTCCCAGTAAATTGCTCCGGACACTAGCCTTTGGCAAACCGGTATTAACAGTTGCCGATGAAACAAGCGAATTATCGGGCGCCTTGGGAATGGGCCGGTTCGGCGTCAATGTTGAGCCTAACCAACCTGGCCGCATAGCCGACGCCATTCAGGAACTTTCGCAACAAAGTGATTTACAAAAATTTGGCGCGGCAGGGCGAAATTTTGTTCAACAATTCGAGTTTGATAGAGTTTTAACAGATTTTGAAGTGATGCTCCGACGGATGCGGCCCCAAACCTTGCGGCAGTATAAGACTCCGTCATTGTGGATAATCGAACGGAACGACCTGCGAATTCAACCTCAGTCAGATTAATTCAACAAGGAGATACCATATGCCCAACCGGCTTGAACCGCATCAGATCGACCTGAATACTCGAGTTAAATGCAGCAAGGAACACAGGGTCTTCGACTCCGGCGGCAAATTCGCCGTTTTGAACTTCAAAACGGGTGTCCGTTACGGAATGGACGAGGTAGGCACGCGGATTTGGAGTCAGTTGAAGGCCAACCGGAGTGTTCGTGAAATTCGCGATTTCATCGTGGAAGAATACTCGGTGGAGTCATCGCGATGTGAACGAGACCTTTTGGGGTTGCTGACCGAACTCGCACAGAATGATTTGGTGGAATTGACGCATGCGGCTGATCGCGCGATATAGACAGCTCAGTGCGGGCGAGCGCCGCTTGTTTTACCATGCGCTGGTTCTTGTGCTGGCCATCCGCATGCGACTTTGGCTGCAGCCGTTTCGGATGACACGAAACTGGGTGGAACGGCAAAGCAAACCGCCGGGCCCATGGCGGCATTTGGAGCGTCGCAGCATCAGAGAGGTGACGTGGGCGGTTGAGGCCGCGAGCCGCCGCGTTCCGGGAGCGACCTGCCTTACTCAAGGAATGGCAACACAGGTGTTGTTGGGTAGATTGGGGCAACATTCCGAATTGCGTTTGGGTGTTGCTCGCGCATTGGATGGCCAATTCGAAGCCCACGCATGGGTCGAAACTCAAGGTCGCATTGTTATTGGCGGCGCAGTCGAAGGGTTTGAACGTTATACGCGATTGAGGCGAAACTCCGCCGATTAACAACTCTTTAGCATGAACACACAAACACTCGAAAAACCTTTGACAATGTTGACCCAAATCAAGGCGGGTAACGACGTCATATTCGCCGAGCTTGGCGACGAGATTTCGTTGCTCAATAACAGCTCCGGAATCTATTACACCTTGAACGTCGTCGGCGCGAACATCTGGCGCCAAATGGGCCAACCGAAAACATTAATTGAAATCAAAAATCGATTGCTTAAGGAGTTCGACGTGGATGACGCGCGTTGCGAACATGATCTTTTTCGAATTGTTACGGAACTACGCGCGCACGGCTTGATAGAGGTATCCGCGCCATGATTCGCACCGTCGGGATTGATATATGAGTGCGATCTTTGGAATCCACACTATTGATGGCCATCCGTCGGATCCGGCGGAACTCCAGCGCTTGCTAGGGTATCTTGCCAGGCGGGGGCCGGATGCTGCGGGCGTTTGGGCCGAGCCTGGTATTGCATTAGGAAATTGTCTGCTCCGAACGACACCCGAATCGCTCCACGAGAAAATGCCGGCGACTAATACCGATCGAAGTTGCTATATCACCGCTGATGCGCGTCTTGATAATCGAGACGAACTCATCCGTGATCTTGGCTTTCAAGAAATTCCTCCGAATAATATTCCCGATTCAACGTTAATTCTCGCAGCCTATCAGAAATGGGGCGATTATTGCCCGACGCACCTGCTGGGTGATTTTGCTTTTGCCATTTGGGACTGTGAAACAAGGACACTTTTCTGCGCGCGTGACCATTTCGGCATCAAACCTTTCTACTATGTGAAGTCTGGTCCGCGCTTTGCGTTTTGCAGTTGCATTGATGGGCTGTTGAAATTGGACTGGATTCCGCGACGGCTGAACGAACTTCGTCTGGCCAACCATCTTACCACATTTTTCGGCGACACAGCCGCAACGTTTTACGCCGACATCGTGCGCTTGCCGCCGGCGCATTCGTTGCGCGTAAACGAACATGGAGTCCGTTTGGCGAAATACTGGACTTTGAATCCGGCTTGCGAAACGCGTTTTAATTCAGACCAGGAATACGTCGAAGCCTTCCGGGCGCTGTTTCAAGAAGCGGTAAGGACGCGCCTGCGGACAGCAGGCCGAGCCGGATCGATGTTGAGCGGTGGATTGGACTCATCATCCATTACCGCGATGGCGGGTCGTCTCCAATGTGAGCAAGGGCGCAGGCCGCTGGCTACCTTCTCCGCCGTGTTTGATGAAGTGCCGCGCAGCAACGAGCGGCGCTTCGTAACCGCAGCGGTTGAGAGCGGCGGCTTTGAAGCGTCCTATCTGGCTGCGGACCAGTGCAATCCATTTCTCGCCCCGCCCGAAGTCGCGGAAACGCAGGCCGAAGTCCATGTAGCAACGAACATGTTTTTAAACTGGGGGTTATACAGTCTGGCGAGGAAACGCGGTGTGCAGGTTGTGCTCGACGGTTTTGACGGTGACACCACAATTTCGCACGGGGTCACTTACCTTCTGGAACTGGCGCGAGCGAATGAGTGGCTGGAACTGAGCCGGCTGGTTAAGGGCGCCGCTCGAACATCGGGATGTTCCACACCCGGACTTCTGTGGGCCTATGTCTGGCACCAGGGTTTGTTGCCCAAAATTCCGTCCCAATCGCTCCGTCTGGGGCGCGGTGTGGCGCGACGATGGCGCTCCACGTGCAGGGGGAATCCCGCGTGCGATTGCGTGCTGGACCGGGAATTTGTCAAGCGCGTCGGTTTTCGCGAGTATCGTGATTCGTTGCGCGCAACGGCGCCGCCGCCGGCGAAGACGGAAAAGGAGGCGCACTACCAAACACTGGCGTGGGGCGTCATGCCCGCGACGCTGGAAATGCTAGACCAGGCGGCCGCGCCGTTTGGCATTGAATTGCGATTTCCATTTTGGGACCGGCGATTGATTGAATTTTGTCTTGGTCTGCCGCCGCGACTCAAAATTCATGGCGGCTATACACGGTGGATTTTGCGCAAAGCGATGGACGGAATCCTTCCGCGCGAAGTACAATGGCGGCCCGACAAATCGAACCTCGGCCACGCTTTTAATCATTGCCTTTTCAAGCACGGATACTCGGCGTTGACTGACGCCATCACTGCGGCGCAGAGGCGGTTGCGGCCGTACGTATGCGCCCATCATTTCGACGCTTCCCGGCGCTGTTTCATGGCGGGCAGAGGCGAGCGCCAGACTCTTTTCCTGTGGCAGATGGCAAACTTATCTCGCTGGCTGGAGAGGACGGGAATACAAGCCTGAAGCAGCAGCCGCTTATTTTATTCTTGGATGAAAGGAGGTGAACGATATGGAACACGACAAAAAAACTTACGTAGCTCCAGAGTTAATAGCGCACGGTGATGTTGAGAGCTTAACGAAACAAGGCGGCGGCGGAATTGCCGACGCACCGATTGGTATCGGGACCCCCATTGGTCCTGGCAACACTGGAACCTCCGCATAGCGGGGAACGTCTTCCTGATGTTGTTTGAACGACAAACGGAGTGGGAACGCTATCGGCATCCCACTCCGCCCTCCAGCAATAGAATGAAACAGACCAGACTTTCAGCATGACAAAAAAACCAGCTTTCATTATGACCAGCGTCGTTGCCTACGGCCTGGCTATTCAATCGGAGATTCAACTTCCGGAGGCACCCGCTACAACGGCCCCCCCGCAAGTGATAATCCGATTTGGAAAAGTCGAAAAACCCCGGGGAGCCGCGGACGCGGAACGCGTTTACGCGATTGACCGGGAGGAGTTTCGGGTATTTTGGCGGGGCGTTGGTACGTTCGTGATCCGATCAGGACGTGAAGTGATAATCGAACCGGAACCGGACTGTGAGGAGGCCATTATGCGGTTGTACGTTCTGGGTCCCGCCCTTGGCATTTTGCTGCATCAACGCGGTCTGTTAGTATTGCATGCCAGCGTCGTCAGCATTGATGGATGTGTCATTGGTTTCCTTGGTGAAAAAGGCTGGGGAAAATCGACAATGGCCGCGGCGCTCAATGCGCGCGGTCATGCATTGGTGACGGACGATATCCTGGCCGTAACACCTTACGCATACGGTCCCCCAATGGCTCAGCCGGGGCTTCCGCATTTCAAGCTTTGGCCCGAAGCGGTCGTCGCCTCTTTTGGCGGAGATCCAAACAACCTGGTCCGAATCCATTCAAAGGTCGAGAAGCGCATCCGCGAAGCGGACTCGGACGTCGGGTGGGAGCCAGCGCCTCTGCGACGCCTCTATGTCCTGGACCGAGGGCCGACCCTGGAATCCATTCCGATGACACAGTCAATGGCCCTGATGGCCCTTGTTCGACATTCATATCTTTCTCGGTTCATGCGGTTGCTCGACGGAACCAAAGAGAATTTCCTTCAGTGCTCGCGGCTGGTTCAATCCGCATCGATTCATCGCTTACAACGCCCCAGCGACCTCAATGTCCTTGGCGAAGTTGTCCGGCTTGTGGAAGCGGAGGCGTGGTCGGATTCACCGGCCTATTCAATGAATGTGGCGATTTCTCGCTGATCCCAATGCCCTTTAAGAACTCAAAACTTGTGGTGTGGCTAGGATTGCCGGAATTAAGGCGCTCCGTCCAATTGGTATGGCGCGGTTCGGCCGGCTGGACTGTATTCGGCCTTGGCCTTGGTGTTGCGCAGGCCGCATTGCCTCTCATCGGCCTTTTTCTGCTTAAGAGAATCATCGACACGATCATCGCCGGGGCCGGCAAGGGTCTTGGCTCTGGTGGATTACGGTTGCTGACCGTGCTCATTGGTTGCGCGTTTCTGGCGCAGCTCCTTACCGTGCTTTGCAAGGCGTTAGGGCAGTTAGCCCAGGAAGAACAGGCGGCGAAAGTGACTGAATACATGCAGGATTTGCTCCATCGCAAATCCATCGAAGTAGATCTTGAACATTACGAGACACCGGCGTTCAAGAACACTTTTCACCGGGCGCAACAAGAAGCGCCCTATCGGCCCACTCGAATTGTCCAGGGATTGGCACAGCTTACGCAAAGCGCTTTTTCGTTGGTCGCGGTATCAGGTCTGCTTTTTTTCTCTCTCAATTGGGTGTTCTTCCTGATATTGGCGCTGGCGGCTGTGCCGGGCTTATGGGTGCGATTTCGACAGACAAAACAGATGTTTCAATGGCAGATTGAGCGGACACCTATCGAGCGGCAGGCAGATTATTACAACTGGATGCTAACCGGCAGCCACCATGCCAAGGAGAATCGGCTCTTTGACGTGGGCAACATCCTAAAGGACCGTGCCGCCGAGCTTCGCCACGAACTAAATCGGCGGCGGCTGAAGTTCACTTTCCAAAAATCGTCCGGCGACTTTATTACGCAGTCCATGGCCCTGCTTGTAATGTTTGGCGCATTCGGCATGCTGGCGCGTGGCGCCATCGCAGGGAGTGTTACCGTCGGCGCGCTGGTTATGGTTTACCAGGCGTTGCAGCGTGGACTTGGATACTTCCAGGAACTCCTTTTGTCCCTGGCGAATCTTTATGAGAACAATTTGTTTGTGCGAAACGTTTATGCTTTCCTCGACCAGCCGGTCACGCTGGTTGAGCCGGTTCATTCCCGCCCAATCCCCCGGCCATTCCGGCAAGCTATCCGTTGCGAGCATGTGCGGTTTCAGTATCGCGGTTCCAGCCGGCCATGCCTGGATGATGTTTCCATGGTCATTGAGCCTGGCGAAGTGGTCGCGTTGGTAGGCGAAAACGGCGCCGGCAAGAGCACGCTTATTAAGTTGCTGTGCCGAATGTATGATCCGACCGATGGCCGGATCACAATCGACGGGACCGACATTCGTCAATTCAAGAAAGCGGAATTGCGTCGCGCCATTAGCGTTGTCTTTCAGGATTTCGTTCAATACCAACTGCCGGTCAAAGACAACATCTGGCTCGGTAACATCCATCTGCCGGCCAGCGATGAAACCATTGTCCGCTCCGCGCACGCCGCGGACGCCGACGCGTTCATCCGCAAACTTAAATGGGGTTACGAGTCTGTTTTAGGGACGCTTTTTGAAGGTGGTGAGGAACTCAGTGTTGGACAATGGCAGAAAATCGCTTTGGCTCGGGCCTTTCATCGCCCGTCGGAACTAATCGTTCTGGATGAACCCACCAGTGCTCTTGACCCCAAATCGGAATTCGCGGTTTTTGAAAAATTCCGGCAATTGGCTGCCGGCCGATCCACTCTGCTCATCAGCCATAGGCTCTCGACGGTAAAAATGGCCGACCGAATTTACGTGTTGCGCGGGGGGCGGATTGTTGAGCAGGGAACGCATGAAGAACTGGTAGAACTTGGGACCGATTACGCCAGCCTCTACAATACGCAGGCGGCCAGTTATCGGTAATCCGGATAATTGAACTTTGGCTTCATTTGACCAGCGAAAGCAATTCGACATGAACATTTCGCGCTCCACAAGATTGATTCCGCGTAATGAGGACGCATTGCTTCTGGCATGCGCCGTCAAAGGCGCGGAAAAGGAAAAGCGGGAGACGGTCCGGCGCCTTGTCAGCCAATGCACGAATTGGGATTACGTTGTTGAGGCCGCCCGACACCACGGAATTACCGCATTGGTGACTTCGAGCCTCGAGCGCCGCGCGGCGGACATTGTTCCGCGAAAATCATCGGAAATCCTCAGTCGTCGTTTTCGGGCCAATGCCGCCCGCAATCTTTTCCTGACTCGGGAACTTCTTTTGCTTATCCGCGAATTTGGCGCGCATGGAATCAACGTAATTCCATTTAAAGGCCCAGTGCTGGCCATAACCGCCTATGGCAACGTCGCGCTTCGTGAGTTCCTGGATTTGGACATTCTGGTTCAAAAGGAACA
Organism: Verrucomicrobiia bacterium; assembly: GCA_036268455.1. Taxonomy (GTDB): domain Bacteria; phylum Verrucomicrobiota; class Verrucomicrobiia; order Limisphaerales; family Palsa-1400; genus DATAUD01. Next base: position 25,968 of record DATAUD010000024.1, on the reverse strand, counting down.
CATCGTCCGTGCCGGCCAATTGCTCACGCAATGGGGCTATCAGCAGCCGGTGAGTCAAACTTCCGGCGGCGGATCAAGTCACGTTGAATCGCAGCTTGGGTGCGACTTCTGGCGCAAGGACGGCAGAGTTAGTGTTGAATTGCATTGGTCGTTCATCCAGCGATGGCTCGGATTTCAGGTGGACTTAGAAGCAGTCTGGAGGACGCCGCCTTCTGTTCCCATAGGCGGGATGAATGTGCTGAGTCTGCCGGCAGAAACTATGTTGCTCTATCTTTGCGCGCACGGCACTAAGCATCGATGGAGACGCTTATGCTGGGTGGTGGATATCGCACAGGTAATGGAGCACGAAGCTGCTTTGGATTGGGACAAGTTGCTCAAGACTTCCAAACACATGGGATCCCGACGGACGTTCTTCCTGGGGTTGCGACTCGCCCACTTTTTGCTGGGCGTTGAGTTGCCGCACAAAGTTTGGTTGGAGATGGAAAAAGATCCGACATCGACTACGCTGGCGCAGAAGATTTGTGCTGATATCTTTTCGTCCGAGCCGGCTGAAACCGCGACGGCCGCGGGATGGTCGAAAGACTGGTTTTATCTTCGCGCCAAGGAACGCTGGCAAGATCGTTTGCGCTACCTGAGGTATCTGGCTGGCTGGCTTTTATTACCCAGCCAAAAAGACAGACGATGGATTCCATTACCGGCGAGTCTTAGGTGGCTTTACATTGTTTTGAGACCTATTCGCGTTGCTTGTTCGATGATCCGTCCGCGCTCCCGCGCGCGAGCTTGAACGGAAGAAGACCGGCTTTTCACCGGGGTGGACATCATGATCGCATCACGCACAAAGGGGATCGCCAAACTTGGTATTCTTTGCCAATGCTTTGCAGTCACCATGGGTTTCTGGGCGTGGCTGCGAGTATCCGAAGGACACTGGGCTTTACGGAACCTAAACCTCCAGCGATATGTTTTCTATAATGCGGTTCTGCTGGTTGGGATTGCAGTCGCGTATGCTACTACGACAGACGACTCCTGGTTTACGCAACGTATTTTCTCGGTTTGCCATCGTCATGCCTTCCGGCAAACGGCCGTTTCGGCCGGAATGCTCCTACTCTTCCTTGCGGGAGGGCGCGACCAAGTCATCTCAAGGGTTTTCCTATTCACGTATCTGCCAATTCTTTACGGAATTCTGGTTGGAACGCAACGACTTATCCCTCCATTACTGCAGAAGCTTAGTTTTGGGGGGGTGCGCATGCACCGGGTGCTTCTGGCGGGGGGGGCTCAAACTGCTTCTACGTTGTACCGATGGTTGAGAAGCAAGGAGGGGCTTGGCTACTATATCGCTGGTCTGATCTCCCATGACGGATCTGTGGGAGCCTTAACCAAGTTTAAAATATTGGGCACTTTGGAAGATCTTGAGCGTATTATAGTGGAGCAGGATATTACACAGGTCATTCTCGCTGAGTTTCCGCTGTTTAGAAACTTTCTCGTGCACTACACAGAGGTGTGCGAACGTCATGGGGTTAGATTACTGGTGGTTTGTGATTTCGAGCGGGCCTTGAGGCATCCGGTAACTATGTTTGAGGATGACGGCGTGCGCTTTATTGGTCTGCGGGACGAGCCATTGGAAGATCCGTTCGGTCGGCTTGTTAAGCGGTGCCTCGATATTGTGTTGGCGCTGGGCGCTGTGGTATTTGTTCTCCCGTTTACGACAGTTCTGGTCGCTTATCTGCAACGGCGATATTCCCCCGGCCCTATTTTTTATCGCCAACTTCGCTCTGGCCTGCAAAATCTTCCGTTCCCAATTTACAAATATCGGACGATGCACCTGGATAATCCTGATCCGAGCAGGCAAGCGGCCAGGGAAGATCCGCGGATTTACCCAGGAGCTCGATGGCTCAGAAAGTTCAGCATCGACGAACTGCCGCAATTTATCAACGTGCTGCGCGGAGAAATGAGCATTGTTGGTCCGCGCCCCCATTTGATCGAACACGACGAACACTTTGCTCATGCGTTGATCAATTATCCGGTGCGGGGAAATGTCAAACCGGGTATTACCGGTTTAGCTCAAGTGCGCGGCTTTCGGGGCCAGGTTAATACCCCTGCCGATGTAATCAAACGAGTCGAGAGCGACATCCATTATTTGGAGAATTGGTCGTTTTTGATGGATTGTTGGATTATTATGCGAACTGTGTTTCACGTAATATCTCCGCCGCCGTCCGCCTTGTGAGCAAAGAGGGATAAAATGAATTTGAGACAGGCTCCGCGTGGGCTGTTCCGATCTCAGACTGAACGGGATATATTTGAATAAATTCTTTCGACCACTTATTCCCGAATCGTCAGGAGAGGAACGATGCCCGATCCTATGGGCAGGTCGTTGTTGTCAAAAACAGCCGGGATGGCAGGCTTTTTGCTGTGAAGGGAAAAGTATTTGGTAGTTCAAGATTTTTTAGGTTGGGCGCAGCAACGCCGACTTAGCATGCATAATGAAACTGGATAAAGTTTTCGGGCGCTTACGGATTTCATTTCTGTTGGTTGTATTGCATTTTTTCGCGAATTTCTCTCTAACGGCAGCTAATTCCACAATATTATTTACACTGGATGAGCCATGCAAAACGAGCGCCGGTGTTTATTCTCATGACGGAACTCTCATTCGCACACTCTGGAACAAAATGAGTTTTCCCCAAGGTCCGCAGTCGGCTAATTGGGACGGACTGGATGATAACAGCAACCCCGTGCCCGCAGGCACCTACCGGATCAAATTACTCCAGCATAACGTGAAATATGTCTGGGATGGAGCGATCGGAAACACGTCAACAGAAATGTCCGGCCCAACAGTTCATCGAGGATTTAGTTTCATCACCGACATGACGATTACAGGAACCAATGCTTTTTATGTCTCCGGTTACAACGAAAATCAGTATGCATTTCGAAGTTTTAATACATCTGACCCGCAACATGTTGCGTCGCAGTGGTTTTGGAGTTATCTGAATGGGGTTCTCGGGTCTAATCCGGGCAACATCTATGACCGTGATTGGCTCTACACCACCTCTGACGGGAATTGGGTTTATTTTGGATGTTCCACCAACTGCAATCCAACAAATTTATCCGCTCCTTATGCCGGATGCATTACTGCATGTCAAGTGAGTGATAATGGCCCTGCGTATTTTGCTAACGGCGCGGTCATCACGAATGGCCCCGGCTTCTCCTTCGCAAATGGACTTTACGTCGGCACTCAAGCGGGTCTTAGCGGGTTGACCGTACAACAAAACGGCAATTTGCTTGCCGTATCGGTGGCTCCTGATAATCGAATTTATCTCCTAGACAAACGGCTGGGCTCGGCTATCACAAATTTCAGCGTCAACTCACCTGGCCGGATAAATTTCTCTCCAGATGGCAGTCTTTGGGTGATTTCGGGCAATAATGTAATTTGTTATACTAACGTGGCGTCCAAGCCCTCCGTTGCCGTAACTCTTTCGGGTTTAAGCGAACCTCTGGCCGTGGCCGTGAATCCTACGAATCCCGATATTATTCTCGTGGCGGACGGAGGCAGCAGTCAGCAGGTAAAGGCATTTAACACTAATGGAACACTTCTCTGGACCTACGGGTTGGCTGGTGGCTATCAATCGAATGGAGTCGCAGTCACGACAAACAAGTTCTGGTTTAGTTACGAAGGGGTTGACCAAACTTTTCTGTGTTTTGCTCCGGATGGCTCTTTTTGGGTCGGGGATGGAGAAAACCACCGTACGATGCATTTCTCAGCCACACGCGCCTATATCGAACAGATTATGTATCAGCCCCACTCGTGGAAGGCTTCTCTGGACCAGAATAATAATTCCCGTGTTTTCAACCAGTTTTTGGAGTTTAACGTAGATTATACCAAGCCGCTTGCCCAGGCTTGGACACTTGTAAATAATTGGAAGGCGAATGTGGATACCAATCACATCGCATGGAACGAAGGGTTATACGAGGTTACTACTTTCACAAACGGCCACACCTACGCGTTGATAGATAATATCAGTTTTACGCCCGCTGCTTCCGAACTGTGTGAATTGACGAGCAATCAACTTCGTTTCACTGGCATTTTCCCCTTGTGGAATTTCGGCTGGAACTCGAATGGTTGGACGTCGCTGGGTGCGGATGGGGCCGCGCGGCGCACTGTCATGAACGAAGCCCTCTGGTATCAAGCCACTTTAAGCGGCTTTGATACGAATAACAATCCGGTTTGGAACGCCGCAACGTTGCTCGCTTCCGCGCCCTCAGGCAGCACTGATCCTGTTCCGCGCTGCTGCAGCTTTGGCAATATTCGCGCAACCATTAGCACCAACAATGTCCTAATTTCATTCGATCAAACATTAAATAACGGATGGCATTTCGGCGGAATTCAATTGGGTGGCACCAACTGGCTTTGGAAGGCAGGTCCCACCGCCAACCTGAACGGATGCGGCAATTATGAAAATTCCAATGGACTTACTTACGCCGGAAATACACTGCAAGCGGTGGATCGCAATGTGGTTTTCGGCTACCATGGCGAGTTTTTTCGCAGCCAGGGAGAAGCTTCACAACACATGCATTTTTATGATGACGGGCTGTTTGTGGGACAATTTGGCGAAGCCAGCAATGGACATAGCCCTTACGAAGGAGCCTTGCCAGGCTTTGCCGGAAATGGGCATTGTCCCTGCCTGATGAAAACGACCAATGGAGACTACTATCTTTGGGTAAACGACGAAAGCGCCCACGGACCGCAACGCTGGCATTTTGTCAACGCGAGAAATATTCGCGAGCAAATCGGCAGTGGATCTCTTGGCGGTACAATTAGTTTAACCAACCAACCCTGTTCTTTTCCCGTTGATGTCGTCGTCGCAAACGGAAGTCAGTGGGGACAACTGTCTTGGCAGTCTGTTTCGAACGCGACTTCATACAACGTCCGTTATTCGTTTAACAATGGAGGCCCTTTCGCCCTTCTCGCGGGCAATACGACCAATACGACCTATATTGTCCAGGGGTTGACGAACGGGCAAACCTACTTTTTTGTGGTGACAGCCATTCAAAAAGGCATTGAAGGAATTCCCTCAGAACAAGTTGAGGTAAACCCATGTGATAATAGTCAAACTGTTCTTCGAGCAGGATGTATGTCCGAGGGCGGAATGTTTACTCCGGTGCTAGATATAAGCTCAAGCGCGCCAAGTTTAGCTCGGCCGAGTTTAGTCGGTGCGGAGCATCTCACTGGAGTATTAACCCCGGCAGACCTTGCCTGCTACGGCTACGGCGCCATAATAAATGAAAATATCGGTACACAAGGCTATTTGATTTACGACTGGGGAGGCGCAAAGTCTAACCTGACGAATCTCTCCTCCGCCTTCACGGTAACCCAGGGCTCGGGGTGGATTAATGCTCCCAACCTCACCCGGGAATTTAGAGTTGATAATGTCTTGGGCACCAACTGGGGCTTAACGGCTAGCGCGATTGGCACTATTAACATCGGAGTGAACGACAATAAGTTTCATTTCCTGACAGTAGTCAGCCCCTCTGTGATGGCTTATGCGCGACAGTTTACGTTGGGGATACTTTCCACCAATGGCACATCCGCTCAGTACACCGTGAATGAAAATCGGGGATATTCGCACATGTTTCAATTCGCATTTAAGGGAAATATCACTCTTCAGGCAAATGCCACTGGCGGGGCCGGCGCCACAGTTCAGGCCATTTTTTTTGATAATTCACCGCTTTACAACCTGCCTGCCCCCACAGGTCTTCATTTCGTACCAACTGCGCCGTAAAGCGGATATCAGTGATGCCTACTCGGGAGTCTTTTATAGACGCAAACTGGCCTCCGTTTTTTGTGCTCGTGGCTGCCGCAAATACAGTGCGTTTTAATTGATAATGTGACTTAGAAATGATCGCTTCAGATCCCGCCATCACCGTTTATTTTAATAAACATCGTCGCGCGATTGGGTGGCTCCGATTGTTGGCAGGCTATTCGTTTGTGCAAGCGATTGCCCAGGCACTGGGCTGTCTTGCGGGAATCGTGGTGCTGCGCGCGCTTCCCAAGGAAGACTACGCATGCTTTATGATTGTGAATACCGTTGGAGCAGTCATGGGTATGCTATCCGACAATGGTATAACCAATAGCCTTTGCGCTATTGGTGGCAGGTTTTGGCAGGATGATGAACGGATGGGAAGTTTAATCAAAACCTGTATTGTCTTAAGAAAACGTCTCATAGCGTGGAGTTTTTTTGTTATAACCCCTTTCCTTGTCTGGGTTTTACGGTCCAACAATGTTTCAGTTACGACTATCGTGTGGCTGGTTTCCTTCACTTTAGTGGGCGCCTATTTCCAACTAAATGTTGCGGTGTTTAACACCGTGATGAGTTTACGGCAGCAAGTAGCGCGCATGCAGACGCTGGTCTTTGTTGGAGTTCTCCCGCGGTTGGCTCTTGTTGCGTTGCTTGCCGGCTTGGGGTTGCTGACTTCTCCGCTGGCCGTCGCCGCCAGCACCATTGCTGTTGCCAGTCAATACTGGCTGTTGAAGCGTTGGATACGGCCGGAAATATTAGAGAATGCGGCTCCCGATCAAGGGTTCAAAACCGAAATTCTTTCGATTGTAAAGCGCCAGTCGCCATTCACCGTGTATTTCTGTTTGCAGGGCCAGATCGGCATCTGGCTGATGAGTATCTTTGGAAATATGAATCGCGTGGCAGAGCTGGGGGCTTTAGGAAGAATCGGAATGATTTTCAGTGTCTTGGTTTCAGCTACTTCCACGCTCATCGTCCCCCGTTTTGCCCGCGCTCAAGAGTTGTCTCGGATACGCTTTCTTTATCCTCGAATTCTCCTTGCTTTCGCCGGGCTGGTCCTGGCAAGCACCGCTCTGACCTGGCTATTGCCCGGCTCGCTGCTGTGGCTACTGGGATCACAATATGCGCAGACGGGCGCCATGTTGTGGCTTGCCGTGCTGGCGGCAGGAACGTCCGCTTTGGCGGGCCTGGTTTATGGTCTTAATGTCAATAAGGGATGGATACCGCCGGCAGGCGTAATAATTCCGATCGAAATTCTCGTCCAGGCGATTCTTTGCTTTTCCGTCGATCTTTCGTCAGTGCGTGATGTCTTGATGATCGGTGTCATAACCCCAATTATCCCTGGTTTAATCAACCTTTTTGTCGGAATCCGACGGCTCAACCCAGTCCGTGTACTTAATCCAGTTGTAAAAGTGTAATCTCGTTTTCCGCGGTCGGTTGGCCAATCCTTTTGGGATGACACTGTTTTCATTCGAGTTTTCAATGAAAATTCACAAATTAAAAAAAACGATCAAGCAACAATTACGACGCGTCGGATTTCATTTGTACACCGATGGCTCATTGCCGCACGGGGTCGATGTTTATGTGGATCTGCGCCGCCTGCGAGGGGGCCGTCGTGTCGAGACGATCTTTGATATAGGAGCCAATATCGGACAGACATCCCTTCGACTCAGTGAGGAGTTTCAAAGCGCGAAGATATTTGCCTTCGAACCGTTTAAAGAGACTTTCTCCCAACTTTCTGCTAACACACGGCACCTGAGGGGTGTCAATACATTTAATATCGCTCTGGGCGAACTTTCGGAAGTGCGCCGCGTCAAAATCGAATCGGGCTCCGTTTTCAACTCTTTGAAGACAAATCGTGAAGCGGGATCTTGCTACGAGGAGGAAATCTCGGTTGAGAGGTTGGATAGCTTCTGTGGCAGGAATGACGTCAAAAAAATCGATTTTCTCAAGACGGACACGGAAGGCTTCGATCTTGAGGTGCTCCGTGGGGGCGGCGACATGGTCACGTCGGGTGTCATATCCTCCATACTGTGTGAGGTAGCCTTCAGTCCGAATAATAAACAAAACACGCCCTTTCTTTCGGTTTTCAATTATCTCACAGAACGCGGATTTCGCTTTCACGGACTGTACGATACATTTTTCCTTCATCGCAATTCCTTCGATCTCGCCTTTTGCGATGCCTTATTTTGCCGCCCTACATTTGTATAAGCTGATATGAGTCAGGATCGAGCGCCATTTTTGTCCGTGGTAATCCCCACGCGTCACCGCAACGATCTATTGGCGCTGTGTCTTGAGTGCCTCGCCCCTAACAAACAAATGCTTGATCACACATTATATGAGGTGATCGTTACGGATGATGGATCCCATTCCACGGCGCGGGAAATGATTGAAAAGCAGTATTCATGGGCGAAATGGGTTGAGGGACCCAAGTGCGGTCCGGCTGCCAACCGTAATAACGGAGCTAAATTCTCGCGCTCTGAATGGCTGGCTTTTGTCGATGATGATTGTTTGCCGAGCAATCATTGGCTAAAGGCGATCTGGACGAATGCTTTTGCGGAAGCGGTCGACGTGATCGAAGGAAAAACGGTGACGCCAGACAAGGTGGATAGTCCATTCCGGCAGGGTGTCGAGAATTTGACCGGCGGTTACTATTGGAGCTGTAATCTCGCCGTTCGTCGTGAGGTCTTTTTTGAGATCGGCGCTTTTGACGAGGATTTCCCAGAAGCGGCTGGCGAAGACATGGAGTTTTCATTTCGTATTCGTAAAAATAATTTGCGCGTGCGTTTCAATGAAAATGCTCTGGTTTTACATCCCACCAGGTCCGTTGACTGGAAGCAATTGCTTTATCGAACCTTCTTTTTAATCCGCTGGATCCCCCTGTACCGAATCAAGGTTGGAGATGCACCCCCTATAGGAGCCTCCCGATTAAAAATCGTTGTTCATCTTTTTCGAACCGAGGTGGCGGGACTTCTCCGAAGCACATTTCATTTGGTTAGCAAACCCGATTTTGAGATGTGGCGAACTCGCCTTTTTTTCCAGGTTTGGAATTGGCTGTCCTTTCCGATTGTTTTCTCATATCTCCTGAAATGGGAACTGAGGCTTCGGAAACAAATGTTGCAAGATCGAAAACTGTCGCTCAGAACGCTTTGAATTGACTGATAAAAAGCTACTTATGCTGGAGGGCCGCGATTACTGATTGCGACTCGCCTGACCACACACATTCCCGAATTTGTGACAGAAAAGAACATTCATTCGCTTGCTGATCGCCTTTTATTTCGGCTCCGGCATAGAAGCCTGTCGGCGCATGTTCGCACTGCCTGGTTGAAATTTTGCGGGCTGAACATCGGGAAAAATACTGTCGTTCCGAAAATATCCGTGACATGGCCCCACCAAGTCAAAATTGGGAACAATTGCGAGTTGGAGCCGGACATTTGGTTCAAATTTGACGGAATCTGGTGTCACGGTCCTTCAATTATTATTGGTGACGGCGTTTTTATCGGGCGGGGATGCGAATTTAATATAACAGAGGGAATCACTGTTGGCCGGCGTTGCGCGATTGCTTCGGGTTGTAAATTTATTGATCATGACCACGGTATTGAGGGGGATCGAATTGACGAGACCCCGGGGGCAAAGGCCGAAATTAAAATCGGTGATAACGTTTGGTTTGGATGTAATGGGATTGTGCTAAAAGGGGTTGAAATTGGTGCCAGTGCGGTTATTGCGGCTGGCGCAGTCGTGACTAAGGACATTCCGGCAGGTGAAATTTGGGGAGGTGTGCCGGCAATTCGCCTGTCTTCGCGTCAAGAACGGTCCTTACGTCATTCCCTTCGCCTTGCGTAATAGCCCGCAGCTTTAATCCGCCCGTGTCCAATAAAAATCAACAGTGCATTTCGTCTTCAAATGTAACTAAATTATGACGGACAATGACTTACAGTATGTTAAAATTCTGATCGATCGGGGCGTTATACAGGATAGGGTGCTCGAATTGGGCGGCCGCTATGGCGGGGCAACCTGTGAAAAAGCAATTACGAATTCCGGCCGCGCCTATTTTGCGACGGATCTCTCTCCCGCTCCCGGAGTCAACTTCGTCGCCGATTTTGAAACCGGCGCCGGCATCGACGAACTTCTCGCAACTGGCCCATTTGGAAGTGTTCTTGTGTTAAATGTTCTGGAACACACCTTTAATCCTATAGCTATTCTAGATAATACTGTGCGAGCAACCCGGCCCGGTGGCACAATAATTGTCGTTACTCCTGTAGTTTGGCCGATTCATAACTATCCGGTCGATTGTTGCGGGCTTTTGCCAGATTGGTATCGTCGGTACGCTCGCTCGCGCTCATTGCTTTTAAATGAAGAAAGTTTCTCCTACTTGACAATCGGAGGCCAACCTTTAGTCAGCAAATTCCGATCCCACGATGGACAGGATAATTTTCCTCGCCCCGCATTTGGAAGGGAGTCTTACAGATTCTATTCGCGGCTTATTCATAAGGTTTTTCACACTTTCGGACATGGAATGTTTTTCCATTCACATATCGCGATAGGCGCGGTTTTGGCGCAGCCAAATTGATGGCGAAAAGCTTTGAATGCTGTTTTTGTCTTGCCCCATAAATATTTATGCCTCGTGTTAGCGTAATCTTGACCGTATTTGAGCGGGAATGTTTTTTACGAAGAGCCATCAAAGGCGCTCTGGATCAAACGTTTACCGATTTCGAGATTATTGTAACAGATGATTCCAACAAAAGCGCGATACGACGAATTTGTGAATCTTTTCAATGTGGCGACCGGCTAAGATATCGCAGTAACGCAAGACGCATCGGGGCTCCGTTGAATCTTCGGAAAGCGATTTGCGAAGCGAGAGGGAAGTTCGTTTCCATTCTCAACGATGACGATTTTTGGGGGCCAACTTTTTTGGAGAAATTGGTTGCTCCACTGGAGGAGAACTCGAACCGCGTTATCGCGTTCAGTGACCATTGGATTGTTCGCGAGAATGGCGAGGTTGACGATATAACAACCGAGACTAACACCCTGCTATATGCGCGTCAGAAGTTACCGCGGGGCGAAATTCAAGATCCCGCCGGTCTCATCCTTCATAACAACGGATTGCCGCTGGCAATGGCGTCGCTTTTCAGAAAGGATTGCTTGGATCTTTCGTTGCTAACAGATAATATAGTTGGCGCGTACGATTTTTGGATTTCCTGCATTTTGGCCGTGTCGGGAAAATCCTTCTTCTATGTTCCTGAACGGCTGACATATTATCGCGTCCACGGCTCCTCCGAGACTGCGCGAAGGGCTTGGAATAAATCGCAACCCGTTATTTTCATCTTTCAGGAGCTTCTTCGTCACAACTGGTTCCCTCAGATGAAGGAATTGATTAAGGTCAAGCTATCCCAAGCCTACTTTTGCGGCGGGAAAGATTCGCTTTTGTTTGGCAAAAAGCCTGAGGCCAGAAACCTGTTTTTTAGATCTTTGGAGACTAAATGTCATTACAAACCAGTAGTTGGTCTCGTTTTGACATTGCTTCCCCCGGTTCTGACTCACAAAATCTGGCCGGTAGCACGGCAATAGCTCTGTAAGTTTTCATCATCGATCTTTATGCGTAATCTTCCTCAATTGCTTTCTGGTTTTCGAAATCGGAGCCGCATCATGGCTAAGAAGATAAACCTATATATACGGTGGCGGGCGGCCCATAAGACTCTATGGGTGGATTATGGTTGGATGCGGCTGCCATTTCATGGAGACGGGGATATGCAGGAAGTCTTTTATCACTTGAATGGAAATCAGTGGTGGAGGGCTGAGCGCGCCCTTCTATCCCGGTATTTGAAGCCTGGGCACGTAGCCGTTGACGTCGGAGCAAATCTCGGCTTTGTAGCGGGAATACTGAGCAACTTGGTTGGTCCAGAGGGGCGCGTGCATTCCTTTGAACCTTCTCCAACTATCCACGCCAAACTGGTTGAGGTGATTCAAGCAAATGCCTATGCCAACGTATCGACTTATAACGTCGGCTGCGGGGAGTCTGAAGGAAGGATGACGCTCCATTGCGCCGCGTCATCCGGTAACTCAACTTTGCGGAGTGGTATCGATCCGAAACTTAAAATTCGCTCGACGCAAGATGTTCGAATTGTCCGCTTGGACGACTTTCTTGCCACAAAACTCACTCGTCTGGACTTGCTGAAGATTGATACTGAAGGTTTTGAAGACTCTGTGCTGGCGGGAACAGTAGGGCTTTTGCAGAAATTCAAACCTGCCGTTTATGTTGAGTTGAGTTCGGAGTATCTTAGCTCCTCGCAACGAGCTGTAAAAGTTCTGCAAGAAAACGGCTACTTCTTCGAGCAGGAACCCCAATTGAAGCAATGCCACAACGGTGAGAACTTCCTGGCGTTCCATGAAAGCAAGGGTGTTTAGCGGAAGGTGAAAATTGCCTTTATAACCGGCTGTCTTGAACCTGAATGGGACGGTGTCGGAGACTATACTCGCCGATTGGCGGCAGAATGCATACGGCAAGGCCATCCCGCTATCATTTTAGCGCTAAACGACTCACATGTTCGCGATGCTTTTTTGGGTTGGCAAGAAATGGAAGGCGCGTCCATTTCCGTGCTTCGGCTGCCCGGCACTATATCTTGGAGTGATCGGACGAGGATCGCACAAGAATGGCTGGGTATTTTCAGAGGAGACTGGCTTAGCTTACAGTATGTATGTTATGGGTATCATCCGAAGGGGATGGCATGGCGAGTGAATTCTGTCTTCGCCGCATTGAGGAAAACTTGTGCGCGACGGCACTTGATGTTCCATGAACTTTGGATTGGCGAAAAAAGGCATTCCGCGCTTCGTCATCAGCTTTTTGGGTTGGCGCAACGATGGATTATTTTCGCTATGTATCGGTACTTTCGACCCAGTCTGGTCACGACGAGCATGGGTTTGTATCAACGCAGGCTCAGCCGCCGGGGGGTCGTGGCTGAAGTCCTTCCGCTTTTTGGGAACATTCGGATGGCCCTCCGGGACGATGATCGCCTCACGGAACTTCTGCGCGCTAAGGGGAGCCGGCTTGCTCAGAAGCCTCGAGCCAGTTTTGTCAGCGGAGTGTTTTTTGGAACTATTCATCCTGACTTTTATGCCCGGCCTTTGATCAAATGGTTAAAGGAACTTCGTAGCCAAACTGCCAAACCCGTTCTTTTGACCATGATTGGGCGTTCCGGAGCTGGTTCCATCGTTCTGGCTGAACGGCTCGTCAGTGCGCCGGGGGACGCGTTTGAAGTTGTGATGCTCGAAGAACAATCAGAACAAATTATTTCACAAGTTTTACAATTCGCCGATTTCGGAATAAATACAGGTTCACCGGAGACTCTTGGCAAGAGCGGAACTTTTGCCGCAATGCGCGAACATGGACTGCCAGTTGTTCTGGCAGATGGCGACCTTGACTCAACTTTATTGGGAGATGGAGGTCCTCCAGTCCTGCAATTCTCAAGCGAGAATTCCGTAAGAAGTGTAATGAGCCGCTGGCACCCAGCCAATGCACTAGGAGGCGTCACTCGCATTACCGCCTCTTTCCTTCACCTTCTTGGAGGCTTGGAGCCGAGGCGACTTTGACAAGTTGTTCCAGTGAAATGAATATGTCTTCTGTAGCCATTTGTATTCCGACCTATAATCAGTCTTCTTATCTCGAGAGAGCAGTACTAAGCGCATTGGCCCAAAGTGTTCCGTGTGAAGTGTGGGTGTCCGATGATGCCAGCTCGGATGATACTCCTGAGGTCATGAGGCGGCTTCTCAGTGAACATTCGCGAATCAAACATATCCGCCACAAGCAAAATCTAGGTTTGCCAGGGAATCCGCGCTGGCTTGTTCAGCAGCCCCTTACCGAATTCGTTCTAAGACTAGATTCAGACGATGAGTTGTGTCCCAATTACGTGCATAAAGTATTGAGTTCGATGCTAGCGCATCAATCCGCAGGGTACGGCCACGTAGCGGTCCGGGAAATTGATGGAAATGGGCGCGACCGAAAACTTCGTTTGCTGGCTCGTAGCGATGGGTTTCACAATGGCGACGAAAGTTTGCGGGCTTCTGTAACGGGCTATCGCGTTGCGGCCAATATTTGCCTGTTTCGCCGAGTTGCTCTCCAAGAGGTCAATTATTACCGGATCGCTGCGCAGTATTGCGACGATTGGGACTTGGCCGTTAGATTGGCAGACGCGGGATGGGGCAATGTTTACATTAACGAAGTTTTGGCCAAATACCGAGTTTGGGACACATCCGATAATGTGAGAAGTCGCCGCAAGCTCTCGGAGATCGAGGGCTGCTGCCGGGTGATTGAAGATAGCTTAATCCCTGCATTTACTCGCCGTGATTGGAGCTTGGCCCCGATTCATAAATTGCGTCGGAAGCTAGCCGTGGGGCACGCAGTGTGTTTGAGGCTGAATCACTTCACGAAGCCGGAGCAAAACGACTTAACACGAGCACTTTGCAAACTTGGGGACTCATTGGCCCTTCGTTGGAAGTTCCGGTGGATTCGCACTCCGATGGCCTGTTTGTTTCAGTTACCAACAACCTTGTTAGCCTACGCCAAGGCACGGTATAAGACTGCGCTTTTCAGAAAACACCAGTGATTCTGCTTTCTCATCCAACAGGGAATGCCAATGTCAGGGCTGCGTTACTGGGTTTGTTTGAAGCCAATTTGTTAAAGGAGTTTCATACGACGGTTGCTTCTTATCCCGGCAATCTATGGGACGTCCTGGGCAACAGCCGATTCGGGGCGCAGTTCCAACGCAGAAAATATGATGAGCGGCTGCAGTCCCTTACGGTGCAACATCCTTTTCGTGAACTGGGGCGCATGCTGACAAGTCATCTCAAGATAAACCGGCTTGGCCGACATGAACAAGGGGCTTTTTGCGTTGATGCCATTTATCGTGAACTAGACAAAGTGGCCGCGAAGCGCTTGCGAGAAAGCCCGGCGGCTTTTACCGGTGTTTACGCGTATGAGGATGGAGCGTTGAAGAGCTTTACCGCTGCTCGCGAGCGGGGCTGGGCGGCCATTTACGATCTTCCCATCGGACATTGGCGGACTTATCGAAAACTGCTTAAAGACGAATTTGAGAGGATGCCGGACTGGGCGAGTACGTTGACTGGTTTCAGTGATTCTCCAGAAAAGTTGGATCGGAAAGACGGCGAACTTGCGAGGGCGACAAAAATCATCGTCGCCAGCAGTTTTACCGCCGGCACCCTTAAGGATTACCCAGAAAAGCTTGCGTCGCCTGTTGTAGTGCCTTATGGGTTTCCAGAGGTTTCATCGAAATCCGAGCGTCATTCTCGCGGACCAGTCACGAAGGCGAATCCTTTGCGTTTGCTGTTTGTCGGAGGATTGTCGCAGAGAAAAGGCATTGCCGACCTTTTTGCGGCGGCGACAATATTGGGGCCGATCGTCTCGCTTACGGTCATCGGCACCAAGGTAACAGCGGATTGCCCGGCTTTGGACAAAGAGCTTGCTCGACATCGGTGGATTCCCAGTCTGCCTCATGGAGAGATTTTAAATGAAATGAGAATGCATGACGTCTTGGTCCTTCCCTCGCTTTTCGAGGGGTTTGGACTGGTCATCAGCGAAGCAATGTCTCAAGGAACGCCTGTTATTACGACCGAACGAACGGCCGGCCCGGATTTGATCACGCATGGGGAAAACGGCTGGTTAATCAAAGCGGGTTCAAAAGATCAGCTCGCCCGGCAATTGGAAGAACTTGTAAAAAGCCCTGCCGCTGTCCAGGAAGCGGGGCTTCGGGCTTGCCAAAAAGCTGCCGCCAGACCGTGGTCGATTTACGGCCGTGAACTAGCAACGGCAATTACAAAAATCTCATGAGCCTATCAGTATCACTGGACAAACCCCGAATTGGCTCGCTTGACTCAATCCAAAGTGACGCGATAGGCTTTGAAAGTCAAACTGCCTTGGTTCGTCGGCTAATCTGGCTTTATATGGTTCTTTGGTTGATTGAAGGTAGTTTGCGGCGGTGGTTTCTTCCAAGTTTGGCTTCTCCCTTGTTGCTCATCCGTGATCCATTGGTATTAGTCATCTATTTTTGCGCCTTCGCAAAACGCGTATTCCCGATAAATTTTTTTATTTATTCGGGCGCTCTCTTGGCAATTTTGACGTTTGCGAATGCATTGCTCATTGGACACGGGAATCCGTTAGTGGCGCTTTATGGGGTGCGATGTGACTTTCTGCACGTTCCGCTGATTTTAATCATGGGACAAGTTATACGTCGAAAGGATTTGATCGCTCTGGCAAGAATCGCCTTGTTGATCGCGATTCCCTATACCTTATTACTGATTGCCCAATTTTATGCACCCCAGGATGCTTGGGTGAATCGAGGAATAGGAGGCAGTCTGGAAGGCGCCGGTTTCAGCGGCGCATTAAATCGCTTCCGTCCTCCTGGAACATTCAGTTTTATCAGTGGTCCTTCGCAATTGTATCCTATATTCACAGCCTGTTGGTTTGGTTTGGCGCTTATTCGCAAACTTCCTTCATGGCTGGCGATTGCCTCTGCTATGGCTATTTTAGTCACCATCCCCGTGTCGGTTAGCCGGGGTTTGTTTTTAAGCGTGCTTTTGGTGGCAGTCTTAGGTGTCGGGGCATTATTCATTAGCGGACGTTTTTCGACTGAAATGATTATCCGAATCGCTGTGGCAGGCATCATACTACCCGTGCTGGCTCAAAAAACACCGGCGTTTAGAGATGGAATGGAGGCCTTTCAGGCTCGTTGGGAATCGTCCACGACCGACAACGGTGGCTTTCAGGAGGCTATTGTTGATAGGGTTTTAAACGACCTGTTTGGCGTTTTCAAAATACCCGAACATTCGTGCCTCGGGACTGGCTTCTCGACCAATGTCGGACAAAAAGTATTAACTGGAGAACCTGGATTCGGAGCTTCTGAAGCGGAGTGGGGCCGTCTACTGTATGATAACGGATATTTATTAGGAAGCCTTTTGATTCTTTATCGTGTCGCTCTTGCTGCTTCGATTGTCTATGCAGCCTTTCGCGGGTGGCGACAGGGGGCGCCTATGGGTGTTGTTTTCGCCGCCGCGGGTTTTCTGTTGTTATTCGACGGTGAATGGGGTCAGAGCACCACGCTTGGTTCGGCGATCATTTGCGGGGGACTTACACTGGCAGCCTCCAAGGCTTATGAAAATGACGATTTTAATACCCGGCTTCTGAGAGACCCCGCGAAAACTTTCGGTCAATGAGACTACTACAAATTATTCCTAGCATGGATCCCCGAATTGGCGGTCCGTGCCAAGGTGTCCGAAACTTCACGCCGCGGATTATTGAACAGGGAAACACGGTCGAAGTGGTTTGCCTGGACGATCCGCAATCAGATTATTTGGTTCGAGAAGCAATTCCGATCCACGCCTTGGGCAAAGGCCGAGGACCATGGTGTTACCATCCAGCGTTGCAGTCGTGGCTGCGAGCAAACTTGTTGCGCTTTGATGCGGTTATTTTGAACGGCCTATGGCAATATCCCGGTTACGCTCTTGCCAAAGCCACACAAAGCGCACCAATGCCCCCTTATTTTATATTTCCACACGGAATGCTGGATCCTTGGTTCCAACGTGCGCGTAGCCGGCGCCTGAAGGCAGTCAGAAATTGGTATTATTGGAAATTTATAGAACATCGAGTAGTCAGCGGCGCCGAAGCGCTATTGTTTACCTGCGCGGAAGAAATGCGCATCTCGCGTGAAACCTTTCGTCCGTATCGACCGAAACGCGAAGTGAATGTTGGCTTTGGCATATGTGAACCACCTCCCTTTCACGAACGAATGAAATCAGAGTTTACGCGAAAATGCAGCAACGTTGCCGGTCGCGACTATTTGCTTTTTCTCGGTCGTATCGATCCCAAAAAAGGCTTGGACCTTTTAATTCGAGCATACGCAACGTCCTATGCGGGAAAATCACCAAGCTGTCTTGTGATTGCCGGCCCAGGTGTGGAGTCCTCTTTTGGAAGACGAATGCAGAAGTTGGCTTCAAACATCTGTCCGCGGGATTCTGTATTCTGGCCGGGGATGTTGACCGGCGACGCAAAATGGGGCGCTTTATACAATGCCGACGCGTTCGCCCTAATGAGCCATCAGGAAAATTTTGGGATTGCAGCGGTTGAATCTCTAGCGTGTGAAACCCCGGTTTTGATTTCAAATAAAGTCAATATCTGGCGAGAAATAAAGGATAGCAAAGCTGGTATAGTTGGCGACGATACAGTCGCAGGAGCGCAGGATCTTCTCTATCGCTGGAAAAGCGTTTCCCAAGCCGACAAGTTTTCGATGAGAAAGGCGGCAAAAAATAGTTACGCGACACATTATAACATCGATTCCGCTTCACAGAATCTTCTGACCGCCATTGGTACTCTGACAAGCGTTCGCTCGCAGGAACGGTCTTGCGACAATGGCATCGATATACTGAGATGATCCGAACTACCGAAATCAAGCCCGTTAAAAATCCAAGTTATGTCAGAAATGATACATTTGACAGCCGGATCGGTTTTGATATCGGCCGTCCGCGCCTGGTCTTCGTGCTCTGGTATTGCGCAAAGTGCGTCTTCTTTCTCTCTTCCATCCCATGGCCGTCATCATTTAAATCGGGTCTATTACGGTTGTTTGGCGCCAAAATTGGGCAAAACGTTTACTGGAAACCGCGAGTAAACATTCATTTTCCATGGAAACTCACTGTCGGAAATTATGCTTGGATCGGTGAAGAAGTTTCTATCACCAATTTCGAGTCCGTCAGCGTTGGAGCGCATTGTTGCATATCGCAACGAAGTTTTCTTTGCTCGGGCAATCACGATTATCGTTCAACCGATATGCGGTATCGCCACGCGCCGATCGTTTTGGAAGACGGAGTTTGGGTCGGAGCGGGCGTATTTGTTGGACCTGGAGCAATCATAGGCACGGACGCTGTGGTTACAGCGCTGTCTTTGGTAAATCGCTCTCTGGAAGGCGGTTGGGTTTACGGCGGACAGCCCTGCATCGCGTTGCGCCAGCGTTGGTCAACGGAATAAAACAAGCCGAGTTCAAATTCAAAAAGGCACGGGAGTAAACCACTCTATTTGAACATTTTGTTTATTACTTCCTGCAATGAGCCAAAAATTTTGGGAATCGCGAGTTCACGAGATTCAAGGATGTCGGCAAAACTTCGGACTCGCAATGCTTTGTTGCGAATTTGCATGTTGACCACGATGATGAACCTGTTCCATTCGTCGGCTTCCGCTCAAAACTCCCTGCTTAACTCCCTTGCTGACGCCGACGCGGCACAAAGACAAACCCAACAACTGTCTTCCCTCCCCTACAACATTAGGCTGGGCAATTTCAAATTGTTGGCCGCCCCCTCACTGGAAATAGATTACAACAATAACGTAAACCTTACAACGACCGGCGCGCAACAAGACGTTATTTTAGAACCTTTCCTGGAATTGACAGGAAGCTATCCCGTAACTCAAAATCAAATTCTTTCCCTCTCTCTTGGTGTAGGTTATGACGATTATCTCGAACACAGCCAGTACGACACTTTGTTAATCACTTCAGGCTCCTTGCTTTCTTTTGACATCGGTATTGGCAACTTTCATATAAATGCTCACGAAAGAGCGTCTTTTTATCAGGATTCCAGCATGGAACCGGCCGTGGCGGGCACGGCGTTCTACGGTGGCCTCGATAATACAGCCGGAGTTACTGTTGCCTGGAATTTGGAGGATGTCGTATTGACTCTCGGTTATGACCATGAAAATTTTGTCGCGTCATCGGCGGAATTCAGCTATCTGAACGAAGCCTCAGAGCTTCCGCTGGCTCGAGCAGGATTTAAGGTCGCTCCCCAGTTGAATGTCGGCATCGAAACCACCGCCTCATTCACCAAGTATGATCAGATGGTTCTGAGCGACAATAATAGCTACAGTGCCGGCATTTTCGGGGATTGGCGCCCTGGAGCATTCTTTGACGTGCAGCCCAGGGCTGGCTATGTAATTTATCAATTCGGACAAACTAGCCGGGGTCTGGAATTGACACCCTCAGGTCCAGTCGTTCTGCCACCCGGCGAACCCATGCCCGCCACAACCGTAAACACTTGGTACGTCGATTTGACTATGTCCCACACAATCAGTAAAAATACCTCCTATGCTCTCAGCGCGGGCCACGAACTTCAATTGGGCATCGAGTCAGAGTTGATAGAAGACTGGTACCTCCGGCCGACCATCACCACGCGAATCATTGATGATTTCAGGTTAAACAGTTCACTATTTTATGAGCGTGGAAACCAGGGCCTGGGCATTAGTTCCGAAAATCTTACAGAGATTTATGATTGGTATGGCGGGGCGTTGACGTTCAGCTATCCCCTGGGAAATAAGCTTGTCGCAAGCCTAAACTATCGTTTAACGCTTCGTAACTCTAATATCGAAGGAAGAAGCTACGCGCAGAATTTGGTCGGCTTGCGTTTCACTTATCAATTACACTAAGTCGCATCAGAATATCCGAAACTCGATTGTCTTCCATGAAAACAGCAAATTGCTCAATTAGCCTTGCATTAAATGTCACTTTGTGCTTTAAATGTTTATGTATGGGTTTTCTGATTCGAGTTTTATTCATTTTTTGCACTGTTAGCGCGATAGCCCAAATCTCTGTAAGTAATTCCGCCAGCAATAGCAATGGTTCCGCAGGCAATTCTAACGGTCCTCTTTTTGCCGTCTCTGGTTATGCGCTCGATGACAGACATATTTTGGAACCGGGAGACGAGATCTCTTTTCAGATTCTTGAGGATAAAAAGCCGGCCACAAATTTGCTTGTGGCCGATTCGAGCGAGTTGAGCATCCCCTATATCGGACGCGTGTCCGTGGTAGGCAAGACGTGCCGGCAACTGGCGGGCGGGTTAAAAGTGCTGCTCGAAAGAGATTATTACTATCGAGCGACGGTTGTCATAGGATTAAATGTTGTGAATAAGGTGTGCGGACAGGTGCTGGTTTGGGGAGAGGTTCGCAACCAGGGAGCAATTGACATTTTGTCCGGCCACCCGCTAACGGTCGGAGAGGCGATTTTACGGGCCGGGGGATTAACCGAGGATGCAGACAAGAAAAAGGTGAAAGTTGTTCGGCATCGCGGAGGTCCTGCCCAAAAGGTTTTCGAAGTCAATATGGCTGACGTCGTCGAGGATGGAGAAACCGAGAAGGACCTCATTGTTGAGCCGGGCGACTATATAATCGTGAAACCACGAGCAATCAAATTTTAATCATGGCTAATGAAATTGAATTGGGTCGTCGTGGACATGTTGCCTTCGTGGCGCTTTTTTTCGCGCGGTTTCGTCGTTACAAACAGCTTTTGTTCGCCTACTGGTGGATCGTCGCGTTATCTGTCATTTTGGGCGTCGGAATTCAGTGGTTTTTAATCCGGCGCGCCCCTCCCTCCTTCGTCTCTGTTGGGCGAATGATTCTAAGTGTTAAACTTTCTATACCAAATGCCAACTTCTACTCGGAAGAGTTAAATAACTTTTTTGGCACCCAGGTGGAACTTATGCAAAGCAGTTCAGTCACGAATCGCGTGCTTCTTCGACTTCGGTCCGAAGAACCTCATCTTCAGCCCGCCCCCGTGAACATTCAGGTAACTGTCTCTCCTAAAACCACCATTTTCAACCTGAACGCCGTGAGCACGGACCCAAATTATGTTCAGGCATATTTGGAAGCCACAATGGAGGAGTACATTAACTTGAAGAGGGAATTGCTTGGAAACGCTTCAACATCCACAAGATCCAGCCTTCAGGAAGATCGCGCGCGGCTGGCCGACGAGCTTGAAAAAAGCAGGGAATCTTTACTGAGCTACCAGTCCACCAACAGCGCGGTTTTTCTGCAACAGAACGGAGAAAATAACGCTGCGCGGTATTTTGCGTCCTTGATTCAGCAAGTGACTGAACGCAAATCAGAATTGCAATTGCTCAAGACGCTTTCCCTGGATGAGAATCTTGAGCGTCAACAGCATATCTTTTCACAACCAAGCCTTCCGTCCGCGTCTTCCGCCGAAAACCTCGACTCGCAGCAAAATTCGCCACAGACCGCTCTTTCCTCGCAACGGCATTCAATATCTTCGCCACAACAAAATCTTGATTTCACACCCGGAGACAACGCGAACAGTTTGGCGAACATCCCGTCCGGTGAGGGCGGCTTCGAAGCGGGCTATCTTGAGGTGAAGCAGCAAATCGTGTTACTCAAAGCGAAACGCGATGAATTGAGCGAATACCTGCGGCCGAAACACCCGGACATTATCGCGCTGAATGAGGAGATTGCCAGGCAGGAAAAGCTTCTCGAGGTTTTCCAGGAGCAAAGCCAGGAACAGTTGAAGAACCGCCAGCACACTCTTGAGGTAGAAATTGCCGGCATGGAAACGCAGATCAGGGAATGGGAACTAAAAGCAGTGGATGTAAGCAAAAAATTGTCCGACTTTGAAAGCCTGAAGGAAAATAACAGGCGATTGCAAACAATGTATGACCAGCTGCAGGCCACCCTCCAAACGCTTGACGTGGACAAGGGGATCGGCCAGGAAAGTGTGACTATTTTTGAGCCGGCAACCCCGGCTGTCCCAACGCCGAAAAGGCTCAAGCGGCATTTGGCCATGGCGAGTTTGATCGGTTTTGTCTTTGGCGGTGGCATTTTGTTTTTGCTAAAGCAATTGGATGATCGCCCGACTTCTTTAACCGAACTCAAAGAGCATTTTAGTGAGCCGGTTTTGGGCCAGATTCCATTGTTGAAGGTGAAAGACAAGAATGCTGGCTTGCCCATACTTCGCGAGGAAGATGACCGCCATGAATTCGTCGAGGCCTTTAGTAATCTTCGTTCGGCGTTGGTCTTTAAGGATTCCCCAGACAACCATTCTAAAAGTATCGTCGTAACCAGTGCAGCTCCAGTCGATGGCAAGTCAACGGTCTCGGTTAATCTCGCTATTACTCTAGCCCACGCGGGCGCTCGGGTGCTTTTGGTGGACGCGGACCTTCGCTGCGGGAAGATTCACAAACGTTTCTCGGTGTCTGATCGGCCAGGCCTGGCGGATGTGCTGGGAGAGACTTGTCCATGGTCGAAAGCAGTCGCCCCAACGTCGGTTCCGAACCTTGATTTGCTGCCTCGCGGAACGTTCCCGGCTCACCCGGCCAGCTTATTAGTCAAACAGAGCGGCAAGCTTCTTAAAGAATTGGGAAATCACTATGACTATTATATTTTCGATACCGCGCCCGTTATGGTTACAGACGACGTTTTAAGTTTGGCTCCGCACATCAGCAGCCTGATTATGGTCATTCGCGCGGGTTCTACTTCAGGACGAGTCGTGAAAGCCGCACTCGACCTGCTTTATCTTCGTAGGGTGAAGGTGAGTGGCCTGGTTTTGAATGCGGTGGCGCCTAACATGCTTGAATATAACTTTTATGGGTATAGGGAATATTTCCGGCCGCGCGCGGTTGCGTAATGGCGTCTAAATAGTGCGGCGCCGGAAATTTTCAGGACTTTTTGTTGCCTTTTTGACTCATCAATATTTCTCCGGCCTTTCGTAAGCCGAAAGCACCAAAAAACAGATCGCCCCCCCAAAGGTTTAATGTCCTCTTACACGGGCGTAGTGTTTTGAGGTGATAACCCCAAACAAATCCTGAATAGATCCGACACATTATGAAATACCAAATGCTCCTTTTGTGCTCTCTAGCGTTTTCGTTACTAATCGCCGAACTCCCTGTCCAAGCACAATCGCCGACCTTTACTGTCTTATACAGTTTCTCGTCCATCGGTGCGAATCTTACCAATGACGACGGAGCCGATTCGCAGTCTGGCTTGATATTGTCGGGCAACACATTTTATGGAACGGCGTATCAAGGCGGCGTCGCGGCCAACGGCGCGGTCTTTAGGATAGATCCAAATGGTTCAACCTTTACTTTTAGCAATTTGCGCAGCTTTACCGCGACCAATCTTCCAAATCTGACCAACACCGACGGCGCTAATCCGATTGCCGGCCTGATTTTATCGTCTGGCACTCTATATGGAACGACCCAAAACGGTGGCGCCGGAGGAAGTGGCATAGTGTTTAGTCTCAACACCGACGGCTCGTATTTTAGCAATTTATATAGCTTCACCGCAAACTCTGCCGGTTCTGATTATACCAATGGCGATGGAGCAAACCCGGCTTCTGCTCTGGTATTATCGGGAAACACGCTATATGGAACGGCTCAGAATGGCGGCGCGGGTGGGAGTGGCACAGTGTATAGGGTCAACATTGACGGTTCGGGTTTTACCAATTTGCATAGCTTCACTATAAACTCAGACGCTCCTGATTACACCAACAACGACGGAGCCTATCCCGCGGGCAGTTTGATGTTAACAGGCCAGACGCTATACGGAATGGCGCAACGAGGTGGTCCGATGGGCAATGGCACGGTATTCAGGGTTAACACCGACGGCTCGGGCTTTACGAATTTGCATAGCTTTACATTTACCTCCAGCGTTTCTCCTTATACCAATAGCGACGGAGCGGTCCCACTCGGCAACTTGATTTTATCGGGCGACAAACTGTATGGAACAGTCCCTCTTGGTGGCGTGAGAGGTGGCGGAGTCGTTTTCAGTATCAACACCGACGGCTCAGATTTTACGAATTTGTACAATTTCACGGCGACCAATGGTCCAAATTCAACCAATTTCGACGGATCCCAACCTATAGCTGGCTTGCTTTTGTTAAACCACACGCTTTATGGAGCGGCTGGACTTGGCGGCACTGGCGGCAACGGTACGATATTCAGTCTGAATATCAATGGTTCAAATTTCGTGAACTTGTATAATTTCACGTCAACGTCCAGTGCTTCTTCCTACACCAATAATGACGGAGCAGTTCCGCTAGGCAATTTAATTTTATCGGATGATACGCTTTATGGCACGACGGCGAAAGGCGGCGGTTCGGGCGCCGGCACGGTTTTCGCCTTGGGTTTGCCTGTACCGCCATTAAGCATCGCCTTTATGACGGGTCAAAGCGTCATTTCATGGCCAGCCTGGGGATCGAATTTCGCTCTGCAAGCCACCACTAAGCTTTACTCGGGAAACTGGAGCAATATAACCGACGGCCCTCCCATTATTGGCACCAATTACGTCTTTACAAATATATTGAAGGACCAAGCTGGCTATTTCCGCCTTGAGCAAAAGTAACAGTGCCCGGACCGCCGATTTTCTGCGTGGTGGTGACATGCAATTTCTCGGTAGCGGCGGGGAGTTGGTAAAGATCGAGATCAGAGTTTGCAGATTCTTCAGGAAAAACTGAGCCAACTGGCGCGACGATCCGCCTCGCGGGTCGGCCTTGGTTCGAGCAGGTCGGAATCCGGTGCGGCCGCGGCAACGCGCAATGCCTGCAACCGCGCGCCCGGGGCGGGTTTGAAATTGCGATCGATGTATTCGGCTTGGAGGTGGTATTGATAGACGGCGCGCCGGTGAAGGTCCATCGGGACGCGATAGACACGGCGAATCTTTTTCACGATGCCTTTGCCGACTTGGGTGTCTGACCCTTTCATCTTGACGCCTTCGTCGATGACAACGCAATCTAACAGGTGCGAGCAAAGATCGGCCATGCTGGGGCTGAAAACGCATTTCACACCGTTTCGGGTTTCACTGATGGACTGGGAGTATTGGGTCAACTTGTGTTGGCATAGTTCGGCCCAAAGGAACTTCTCATCACGATTCACCAGCTTGCAAAGGAGAGAATAAAATTCCTGCAACTGCCCGCGCCGACGCTCGCGCGCTTGGTCATCCTCCCAATGGCGGAGGGCGGTGATTTTGGAGTTGAGCGCCTCGTCCAGTTGCTTGCGCGTGGATTCGGGCGTGACGCCAAACTACGGCGTAGTAATCTTTGTAGTGGATGCCGCGTTCGCTGTAATAGACTTCGAAGTCCGCGGTTTTGAGATGCAGCGCCTCGGTCTGGGCCTCAAGCGCAAGCTTGTTGCGGATGTCTTCAATCTTCTTGACGCCATTGACGGCGAGGCGCGTGTAGCTGGTGATGTAGAAACCGCGCCGGGCTGCGCCGGTTCCTAAGAGCGTGTTTGAAAAGTCATTATTTCTCAGGCGAGACGTTTGAGCATAAGGCGAATCATAGCCAGATAGACCATGGTTTCGCCGGTTTTGGCTTGTCGTTCGTAGTCGCGATTGAGCCGGCGGTAGCGTCCCAACCAA
>DATAUD010000023.1:0-10444 GCA_036268455.1 Verrucomicrobiia bacterium | reverse complement strand
TATGAAACATCGCCGACTGGTGCGCCACTATGAAGTCAAAACCACCCACGCCGAGTCTTGGCTCCACATCAGTATGATCGGAATTATGCTGCGCAGACTGGCTTGATCCTATGGACATGATTATTCAGACACGCTCTAAGTGGTAAGCGACATCGCAAGTTTCTGGAATTTATTAAGACCCCGTTGCATCCGCAGAACAGTTGAAATCATGAATATTGACATCAAAAGGTTCCGTGTCCCGGAAGGCGGCAAGGTGCGACTCAAACAATGGGCTACGCGGGTAAAGCCATTCTACAAGTCGAAGGAGGATTATCAGGATTTCCTCGCGGCGCATTTGCAGAAACTGAGCGAGCGCCAGGCTTTGCTTTATGCCTACAATCGCTACGCGCTATTGCTCATTTTTCAGGCAATGGACGCGGCCGGCAAGGACGGTGCTATCAAATAGGTGATGTCCGGCGTTAATCCGCAGGGTTGCCAGGTTTTTAGCTTCAAGCATCCCAGCGCTCAGGAACTGGAGCACGATTTTCTTTGGCGCACCATCCGTTGTTTGCCGGAACGCGGCCACATCGGCATCTTCAACCGCTCTTACTATGAGGAGGTTTTAATCGTGCGCGGGCATCCCGAAATCCTGCGAAGCCAGGATCTGCCGGACGAGGACACGGATGGGCCAAAAGTCTGGCAGCATCGCTATCGCTCCATTCTCGACTTGGAAAAACACCTGCACCGCAACGGCACTCGCATCGTAAAATTCTTTCTTCATTTGTCCAAAGAAGAACAACGCCAACGCTTTCTCGTGCGCATCAACGACCCGGACAAAAACTGGAAACTCAGCCAGCCCGACATCGAGGAGCGCGGACGATGGAAAGATTATCAGGAAGCCTACGAGGAGTGCCTGACGGCAACAAGCACCAAGACCGCCCCGTGGTACGTGGTTCCTGCCGACGATAAGGAAAACGCACGGTTGATTATCTCGCAGGCCGTGCTCGATGCTTTGAGCGAACTCAAGATGCGTTATCCCAAACCGGACAAGAAACACCGGAAGGAGTTGCAAGCCATCCGTGCGTCTTTGGAAAAATGACCCTGATCAACAAACTCACACGGCATGAGCAACCCCATCACCATCTCTCCTGCCGCACGGCCGGCAGTATTGGTGATTTTCGGACTCACCTATTTGGGCATCGCCCTTGGCCATGTGCCCGGTTTGAAACTCAATCGCCCCGGGATTGCATTGTTGGGCGCAATTGCCATGGTCGTTTTTTCCGGCTTGCCGACGACGACGGCGGTCAGTTTCATCAATTGGCCGACGATATTGTTACTCTTTGGTTTCTTTGTTTTGTCGGCTCAATTGCGCCTCTCTGGATTTTTCGACTGGATCGTGGGCGGCATCGCCGCCCGCCTGGATAACCCCGCCCGCTTTCTGCTGATGCTGATGCTGGTGACAGCCGGATTGTCATCAGTTCTGAATCACGACATCGTCTGTTACGTGTTCGCACCAGTTGTGGCCGTTGCGCTACTGCGGAAACAACTCAATCCAGTTCCATTCCTCATCGCTCTGGCGATTGCCAGTAATATCGGCGCTGCCGCGACCCTCGTTGGTAATCCACAAGACATGATGATCACGCAGATTGCCGGTCTGAATTTTGGACGTTACATGCTTTGGAGCCTCACGCCGGTTCTGTTTGCGCTCGGATGTGCCTACGCGCTTATCTGGAGAATGTCCCGCAACAATCTTGCATTCAAAGGAGCGGGTTTAGCAGCATCCAAACCCTCGCAGGATTCGTTCAACCGACTGCATACAATTAAAGGTTTGATTGTGCTGGGATTGGTCATTGCCTTCTTTTTCTCGTCGGTGCCCAAGGAAATCACTGCCCTGACCGCAGCCGGGATTCATCTCGCGAGCCGCAAATTCCGCACGGAGGATTTGCTGGCTCTTGTTGACTGGCCAATTTTGGTCCTATTTATGGGCTTGTTCGTGGTGACCGGAGTATTTCAAACCGCCGGTTTCGGTGACGATGCGGTAAACTGGCTCACGAAGGGAGGCGTCAACCTCCAATCACCCTCCATTTTGGTCGGCGTGACGGCCTTGCTCTCAAATCTAATCAACAATGCCGCTGCCGTATTGTTACTCGTCAAAGTGGTGAACATGGCCCATCTTGAAACCGCTTATGTTTTGGCGCTTGCCAACAGTTTTGGCGGCAGCCTGATCATTCTTGGCAGCGTGTCGAACATCATCGTGCTGCAACAAGCGCGCGAACTGGGAATCAATATTTCGTTTGGCGACTTCGCGCGGGTTGGAATCCCGGTGACTCTCGTATCGCTGGGCGGATTGCTCGCCTGGGTGGCTTTGATGACTTAGACGCTCAAGAACTTTGATGATCACGGTGAAGAGACTGCATGAAAGATTCAAAAATCAATTCGGCAATGCGCCCGAAGCTTCTTTTCAGCCGGAAACGTCTTGCGGCGCTCTGGCCGCATTACCCGTTGGGTCTCGCCCTGGTCCTGGTCGGAGCCCTCAATATCTTGGATGGATTGAAGTTGCCATTGACGGTAGTAGAACGAATCCAGGCATTGACCAGTCTCGCAGAGTCGCTTTCGGCTCTCGGGGGCACAGTCCAAGTCATTCTTGGCGTACTGCTCGTGCTGGCGGGCGCCGGATTGTTGCGACGGATGGTTTCGGCCTGGACGATCTCGGTGCTGTTGTTGGTGCTCACAGTGGGCGTCAACGTCGTGCAGCAACAATGGGGATTGACACTCGCCTTTCAGGTCCTCCTGTTGGCCGCCCTTTTCTGGAAGAAGGATCATTTCATTCACCGGACCATACTCGCCAGCATTGTGTTCTCATTGAGCGGCGCTTTTGCCATCCTGGCCTATGGGGTGTTCGGCAGCTATTTGCTGGGGAAGGGCTTTCGACCGCCGATTCAAGACCTGAACACGGCGTTCTATTTCACAGTCACCACACTCTCCACGGTCGGCTTTGGCGATTTCGTGCCGATAACGACCGAAACGCGCTGGTTTGTAGTGTCCATGCTGGTGATCGGACTGGGAGTGTTCGCCAGCGTCATCGCTTCCGCTATCGGTCCCAAAATCAGAGGAGAATTTAACCGTCTCTTCAATCCAAAGGAAAAACCCATGGAACTCAAAGATCACGTCATACTGGTAGGTGAAGGAATTATTGCTCGCAACACGGCAGAGGAACTCAAGCAGCGCGGCGTATCATTCGTCCAAATTGTGGCCGCGAAACCGGCTTCCGACGCCCCGGAGAGCCACCGCATCATGGTCGGCGACGCCACCAATGACGCCACCCTGAAAGACGCAGGAATTCAGCACGCCCGGATGGTCGTCGCCGCGCGGGAAGACGACGGCGAAAACGCCTTCATCGCCTTGGGGTCGAAGGACCTGAACCCGAATGTGCGGGTTCTAGCAGTGGCGAGTTCCGCCCTTTCGATCCGGCGACTGAAGTTGGCCCGGGCAGATCTCGTGTTCTCACCAGCGGCTGTTGGCAGCCGGATGTTGGCTGATTTGGTGGAAGGCCATCAGATGTTGCCGGAATTTAAGGATTTGCTCGAAGGCCATCCCAGGAAAGATGAGACAAAATGAAACTTAGTCCCCATGCCGGAAAACCAGCCGACCCATCTGAGTTGGTCAATGTGCCGAAGCTTGTCGCCGCTTACTACGCTGAAACACCTGACCCCGCCGTGGGCTCACAGCATGTTGCCTTTGGGACCTCCGGGCATCGCGGTTCGTCATTCAACAGGGCTTTTAATGAAAAACATATCCTCGCCATCAGCCAGGCAATCTGCCTCTATCGCAAACAGCAGCAAATCGACGGGCCTCTTTTTCTGGGAATGGACACCCATGCGCTGTCCGTGCCCGCGCTAATCAGCGCGCTGGAAGTGCTGGCCGCAAATGGAGTGGAAGTGATGCTGGCGGAAGGCGATGAATATACGCCCACGCCCGCCATCTCCCACGCAATTCTCACTTACAACCGCGGACGCAAGAACGGTTTGGCGGACGGGATCGTTATTACGCCATCGCATAATCCTCCGCACGATGGCGGTTTCAAATATAATCCGCCGAATGGTGGGCCGGCGGAGACAACGATCACGGGGTGGATCGAATCGAAAGCAAATGAATTCCTCGAAACTGCCCTCCAAACCGTAAAGCGCATCACTTACCAGAACGCCCTGCGCGCCAAGACAACGCACCGGCATGATTACGTCAACGCCTACGTGGGCGATTTGCGCGACATGATAGATATGGAGGTCATCCGCGGGGCAAAAATACGACTTGGAGTCGATCCCCTTGGCGGCGCGGGTGTTCATTACTGGCCTAGAATTGCCGAGAGCTACGGTCTGAACCTGTCCGTCGTCAATGATGAGGTCGATCCGACTTTCCGTTTCATGACCGTCGATTGGGACGGTCAAATTCGCATGGACCCGTCGTCGTCTTACGCCATGCAACGGCTGATCGGCCTTAAAGATAAATTTGACATCGCATTTGCCTGCGATACCGATCATGACCGGCACGGGATTGTGACCAAAAGCGCAGGATTGCTGCCTCCCAACCATTACCTTTCAGCGGCCATCTTTTACCTTTTCCAAAATAGGCCGAACTGGCGCAGGGAAGCAGGCGTGGGCAAGACCCTGGTCAGCAGTCAAATGATCGACCGTGTGGCCGCCAAGTTGGGACGGAAGCTCCGCGAGGTGCCAGTTGGTTTCAAATGGTTTGTCGATGGCTTGCTGGACGGTTCTCTTGGCTTTGGCGGAGAGGAGAGCGCTGGCGCAACCTTCGCGCGTCTGGATGGAACGGTTTGGACGACTGACAAAGATGGAATTGCCCCGGCTTTGCTGGCTGCTGAAATCACCGCCCGGACGGGCTGCGATCCTGGTGGAATTTATACCGAACTAACACGCGAGTTCGGTGAGCCAGCCTATGATCGTGTTGAGGCTCCCGCCACGGCGGAGCAGAAAGAAATCCTAAAGCGGCTTTCTCCGCAGCAGGTGCATCAAACGGATTTGGCGGGCGAGAAGGTTAAGTCCATCCTCACGCGCGCGCCCGGCAATGATGCGCCCATTGGCGGCTTAAAGGTCGTGGCCGAGACTGGATGGTTCGCCGCGCGTCCCTCCGGGACCGAAAATATCTACAAGATCTATGCGGAGAGCTTCCAAGGGGCAGAACATTTGCGCCGCATTCTGGAGGAAGCACAAATAATTGTCAGCGATGCTTTAAAGGAGAAATCATGAGCAAACAAACATCGGTCAAGAAGCCCGCCAACAAACCAACCGTGTCGCAGCCGGAGGGATTCGATTCTTTGGCAGAATTGGCGTTGGATATGCGATGGTCGTGGAACCACGGCACCGACGAAGTGTGGCGGCAGCTTGATTCCCAATTATGGGAAATCACGCATAACCCCTGGGTTGTCTTGCAGACGGTGTCTCCTGAACAGATCAAACGCAGGTTGGCCGAGCCTGAATTTCGCAAGAACGTGGATGACTTGGTCCAGACCAGGCGGCGAGCGCTAGAAACTTCGGCTTGGTTCCAACAACACCATCCGCAGTCTCGTTTGACGTGCGTGGCGTATTTCAGCAGTGGAGTTTATGTTAAGCGAAGCTTTGCCCATTTACTCCGGCGGCCTTGGCAATGTAGCGGGCGATCAACTCAAAGCCGCCAGCGATTTGGGCGTGCCGGTAGTCGGGGTGGGACTGCTTTATCAGCAGGGATATTTTCGCCAATTGATTGACAAGAATGGAGCGCAACAGGCTATTTACCCGTACAACGATCCCGGCCAGTTGCCGATTACACCGTTACGCCAGTCGAACGGCGAATGGTTGCGCCTGGAGATAGCCCTGCCCGGATATTCAGTCTGGCTGCGTGCCTGGCAGGTCCAGGTAGGCAGAGCGAAACTTTACTTGCTGGACCAGCAATGATGCGGCGAATTATCCAGCGCATCGGGGAATCACCAGCGAATTGTACGGAGGCGGGCCGGAGTTGCGCCTAAAACAGGAACTTTTGCTTGGCATCGGCGGATGGCGGCTGCTTGCGGCCCTTGGCATAAAACCGGAAGTTTGTCACCTAAACGAAGGACATGCTGCTTTCGCCGTGCTGGAGCGGGCTCGCAGTTACATGCACGAAACGAGCCAGCCCTTCAAAACTGCCCTGACAGTCACCCGCGCAGGGAATCTCTTCACCACACACACGGCGGTCGCCGCCGGCTTTGACCGTTTTGCCCGCTCGCTCATCGAACAATACCTTGGCGGTTATGCGAAGGAAAAACTCGGCATTTCGATCCGTGATCTGTTGGCCTTGGGCCGGCAGAATTCGGACGACTCGTCGGAAAGCTTTAACATGGCTTATCTCGCAATGCGCGGGTGCGGAGCGGCCAATGGCGTCAGCAAATTGCACGGACAGGTTAGCCGTCAACTCTTTTCACCCCTTTTCCCCCGTTGGCCCGTGGGCGAGGTGCCCATCGCGCATGTAACCAACGGAGTTCATATGCCGAGTTGGGATTCTCCAGAAGCTGACGATCTATGGACGGGAGCCTGCGGCAAAGACCGCTGGCTGGGCAACACGGAACACCTGGAAGAAAATATCCGCCGGGTGTCCGATGCCAGGCTCTGGCAATTTCGCGCCGACACCAGCAGATCACTGGTGGAATATGCCCGCGAACAATTGTCCAAACAGTTGACCATGTCTGGCGCGACGCATGATGAGGTGGAAGCGGCAAAGCATTTATTTGACCCGAACGCTTTGACGCTCGGATTCGCGCGGCGCTTCGCCACCTATAAGAGACCAAACCTGCTGCTGAGGGACCCTGAGAGATTGCTTCGTCTGTTGGCAAATGCGGAGCGTCCGGTGCAACTCATCATCGCGGGCAAGGCGCATCCTGCGGACCAACCGGGGCAAGCATTGATTCAGGAATGGATACACTTCACGCGAAGGCCCGAGGTCCGTAAGCATGTCATTTTCCTGAGTGATTACGACATGCTGCTGTCCGAACACTTGGTGCAGGGTGTGGATGTTTGGATCAACACTCCCCGGCGACCATGGGAAGCAAGCGGAACAAGCGGCATGAAAGTCCTCGTCAATGGCGGCCTCAATCTTTCTGAATTGGACGGTTGGTGGGTGGAAGCCTACTCGCCCAATGTGGGGTGGGCGCTAGGGGATGGAAAGGAGCATGGTGACGATCCTGCCTTGGACGCCGCCGAAGCCGATGCGCTTTACGGCCTGCTTGAACAGAAGGTGGTCCCTGAATTTTATGCGCGCGACGACAAAGGCATTCCGACCTCCTGGGTAGCGCGGATGCGGGAAAGCATGGCGCGACTGACGCCACGGTTCTCCGCCAACCGGACAGTGCGCGAGTATGCCGAGCAACACTACCTTCCAGCCTCTGCGTCTTACGGACTGCGCACGGCGGACAAAGGCGCACTCGGCTCCCAAATCGTGGCTTGGCGGGATAGGTTGGAAAAGGAATGGGCTGGCCTGCGATTCGGTGAACTGAAAACCGAAACAGCCGGACAGAATCACACATTCGAGGTTCAAGTGTTCTTCGACAAAATCGACCCGAAATCAGTTCGGCTGGAACTTTATGCCGAGGGGCGCAACGGTGACGGACCGATTAAGCACGAAATGGCGCACGGACGACAACTCGCGGGATCGGCAGGTGGCTACATCTTCGCCGCGAGCGTGCCGACCATCCGCCCCGCGCACGACTATACCCCCAGAATCGTGCCCTACCTTCCCGATGTCGCGATACCGCTGGAGGCAGGCCAAATCCTCTGGCATGGGTAATTATTTATCAAACGAACTTCGCGCACATGAACGCCAAGGTAAACGAATCGATTACTAAAAGGTCGCGATGAAAACGCCATGAACGATTTTTTCTTTGCCCGTTCGCAGATGGCGATGTCGTTGGCTTTTCACATCGTTTTCGCGGCGC
Organism: Verrucomicrobiia bacterium; assembly: GCA_036268455.1. Classification (GTDB taxonomy): domain Bacteria; phylum Verrucomicrobiota; class Verrucomicrobiia; order Limisphaerales; family Palsa-1400; genus DATAUD01. The sequence continues at coordinate 2,508 of DATAUD010000023.1, read as the reverse complement.
TTGGCGTTGGGATGCCAGCGCTCATGGTCATCGCGGAATGGCTGTACCTTCGCACAAGGGAGCCGCTTTATCTCGACCTCTGCAAACGTTGGGCAAAGGGAACTGCGATACTGTTCGCCGTGGGCGCGGTGTCCGGCACCGTATTATCATTTGAACTCGGCCTGCTGTGGCCCGCGTTCATGGAAAAGGCAGGCGCGATCATCGGGATGCCTTTTTCCTTGGAAGGCTTTGCCTTTTTTAGCGAGGCCATTTTCCTTGGCGTCTTTCTCTATGGCTGGAAACGTCTGACTCCATTGTGGCACTGGCTCAGCGGCGTGCTTGTCGCGGTGAGTGGAGTTATGTCGGCGATCTTTGTGGTCACTGCAAATGCCTGGATGAATGCGCCCACCGGTTTCAAAATGATTGATGGCAAAATCACGGAAATCGATCCAATAGCGGCCATGTTGAACAAAGCAAGTTTCCATGAGGCATTGCACATGACGATTGCGGCGTTTGTGGCCACGGGCTTCGCGGTCGCCGCCGTACATGCTTTTTTGTTGTTACGAGACCGGAACAATCGCTTTCACCGCTGCGCGCTGGGAATTGCCATCGGGGTCGCCGGTATCAGCGCTCCGCTTCAGATAATAAGCGGCGACCTCAGTTCTCGTGCGGTCGGGCGATTGCAACCGGCCAAACTCGCGGCGATGGAGGCTGACTATCGGACAGAAACTGGAGCGCCTCTTCTCATCGGCGGAATTCCGAACGATGAAACCCGAACGACCAAATATGCGCTTCGCATTCCACATGGACTAAGCTTGCTGCTCACACACCAACTTGATTCAAAGGTCACCGGGTTGGATGCATTTCCCCAGAATCAGTGGCCCAATGTCCGTATTGTTCACTGGTCGTTCGACCTCATGGTCGCTTGCGGCAGCACGCTGTTCTTTATGTCGGCAGTCACCGTATTGCTTTGGTGGAAGAACCGCCGGGTGCCCGGTCAGACCTGGTTTCTACGGGCTTTAGTATTCTGCGGGCCTTTGGGTTTTGCCGCCATTGAAGCCGGTTGGGTCGTCACGGAAGTCGGTCGCCAACCCTGGGTCATCTATGGCGTGATGCGAACCGAAGTGGCTGTGACGCCAATGCATTGGATCGCAGTTTCGTTTGCAGCATTTACGGCTCTCTATTTGTTTCTTGGCGTCGTGGTGATTTTGCTCTTGCGGCGTCAATTTTTGCAAACGGCTAATCCGGCTCCCGGCACTTTACTGCAATCAACCCATGCTTGAACTCATTGTTGCCATTTTTATTCTGATGTCCCTGATTCTCTATGCGCTTCTGGGCGGCGCGGACTTTGGCGGAGGTATGTGGGATCTGCTGGCTGCGGGACCGCGATCCAAGCTGCAGCGCAAAGTCGTTGCCGACGCCATCGGTCCGATTTGGGAGGCCAATCATGTTTGGCTGATTCTCGTGATCGTTTTGCTCTTTACGGGTTTTCCTCGGGGATTTGCTGCGATGATGACCGCGTTGTACATTCCCCTGACCGCCATCCTGGTGGGTATCGTGCTCCGGGGCGCGGCCTTCACGTTTCGCAAATACGGTTCTGAGCCGGAAGTGGTCCAGCAGCGGTGGGGCGCTATATTCGGCGCCGCCAGCTTTTTTACGCCGTTTTGCCAGGGACTCACGCTGGGGGCGCTCGCCACCGGCACGATCCGGGTGCAAAATGGCCGACTAACAACCGGCTTCTTCACCGGCTGGCTTAGCCCATTCGCACTTGGCTGCGGAGTCTTCGCGCTTGCCCTCTTTGCGTTCCTCGCCGCCACTTATCTGACTCTCGAAACGAAGGACCAGCCTGACTTGCAGAATGATTTTCGGTGGCGCGCGCTGTGGTCGGAGCTGGCATTGGCCCCGATAGCGCTGGTTGTGTTTCTTGCATCCAGGACTGGCGCTCCCGCAATGTATGGCGGGCTCACACGTTGGTGGGCGCCCATTCTGCTCGCGTGGACAAGCGCGTTTGCGCTGGCTGCTTTGACGGCTTTGTGGATGCGCAAGTATTCCGCGGCACGGATCGCTGCTGTTGGTCAAGTAACCACCATTCTATTGGGTTGGTGCCTCGCGAAGTACCCAAACATCGTCACGCCCGACGTGACAGTCATCAACAGCGCCGCCCCCGAAGTCACTCTCCGGCTGTTGGTCTTGGCGCTCGGTTTAGGCGCGATCTTGCTGTTACCTTCGCTCGGCTTTCTGTTTTATCTTTTTAAACGCAAAGGCGCTGTTGATGAAGGATCTTAAATGAAGTCTTCAAACACTCAACCAACGGTCTTGACGGTCAACGGTGGTTCATCGAGCATCAAGTTCGCGCTTTTTGAAGCAAACCCGGCGATGCGGCGGATTCTAGCCTAACTTCCCCCAGAAATGGTGCGAAACATCAATTTCATTGGGGTTTTGCGAAAAAGTGTAGCAAGTAATATTGTGATTTATTATTAAGTGGGCATTGACGGACTATGTTGACGCGCTCTATCCTGTAGCCCGTGT
>DATAUD010000022.1:0-220393 GCA_036268455.1 Verrucomicrobiia bacterium | reverse complement strand
CAGCGGGACTGACAATTTTTGAACCGGAGGACAATTGCGCGAGGGCATTGTTCAGTTCGTTGGTTGACTTATCGAGGTTATTGGCGGACGTCATCGCCGCCATGTTTGTATTGATTACCATAAATACTCTTTCCTTGAGTTTCCCCTTGTCGGGGAGTTGTGTTCACGGCATCCCTGCCGTGCTTGACAAGTTTTTGAAATGGGCACTCGTCGGTTTCCCATTTGGCCTTTTGTGGCCGCCAAACGCCATTATCTTTCGATGATTACGTATCGCCCGTTTCTGGCGGAACTTTAGAAACCATTGATAAATAAGGGCGGAAAGGCTGTTTTATCATTTTTAAGAATGAGAAATGCAACTTAAAGAATGCGAAAGGGACGGAATCAGCCACGATTGCATCGATAGACGATTCCAGTAAATAAGAATTGAGCATTGAGCCTTTGTTGCGTTGAAACGCCCGTTGCACTTTAATTGAAGGATGGGACCCAAAAGTAATCAGGGCGGAGACGGGGGTGTCATTTTCGACAACATTAGCACGAACAATTGCTGGTTAAGGCTTTCCAAGTCGTCGGCGATTCCTTTTAATACCTGGGCGCGTTCAGGCTGGGAGTCGAAGCTCGCGGCTACGAGCGCCAGATGCGAGCCGTAATTTAAGGCCTCAAACTGGCTTACAAGCAAGGTCAGATCAAAAGAGTTCCCCTTATCTTTCAATAATTTCGCGGCTTTGGTTTTGGCAATTGCAATGCGCGTTGCCACCTCGCCGTCAGGAAGATGGGTTTCGTATAAATGGAGTGAAGGGTCTTCTTTGGAAAGTTTTTCCAGCAGTTTGGCGTTGGCCTTGGAGGTGGCGGCGATCTTCTTGACTAAATCTTTGACGGCGGTTTCTTCATGTTTGACCAGGCGCAAGAGGCCGACGTCTTTTTCCTCATCCATGAGTTGGTAGAGAAGGCTGCAGGAATTATTTCGCGTGGTTTCGGCAAGCCCAGGGTCCGAAGGTTTGGGCATGGGCTTGAGAACACCCGACTGGCACCCGGCCAAAATTGAGGCGGCCAATAGAATCAGCACCGGCCTATTCATGGGGAGAGAACGGTTTCGTAACCGGAGGGCCATTGGTCAACCCGTCAATTTTCAACGGCTCGTTGCGCCGGGATGGCGGTTTCAAGGTGGTGAGGTCTTGCAGAATGGCTTTTTGCACGGATGGGTTAAACAGATTTCCGAGGTGGCCGCCTTTCGGAAAAACCGCCAGTTGCCGCGGGGAAAATGTGGAGCGCAGCCAATCCAAATCTTCGGGGGCGAGGAGAAAGTCATTTTCATTGACGATGACGCGGATGCCGGGATTGGCGCGAAGACCGGCTTCATACGAGCGCAAATCACCGGCCTGGTCCAGGGTTTTTTCCGTGTCGGTTCGAATGCCCCAGGCTTTGTAATACGGGACGGCGAATTTTTTAAAATAATCCTCGTAGGAGTATTGCATGATTTCCTGATAGACTGGGTCGCGGCGGTATTTCCAGAGTGGACGATGGAGAACGTGCTCGTTGTACCGGCGCTGACTGCTGTAAATAATATCGCGGAGGATGAAGCGAAAATCGACGCCGATCAGGAATTCGGACTCGATGGCGCTAAAGGGAAGAGTGGCGCGGGGCGTGATGGTGCGTTTGCTGAGGGCGGCCACTTTTAGGAAGGTGTTTTCCATGTCGTTGGTTCGTTCGGAGGCGGGCCATCTCAACGGGGCGCGATAGAACTGGTCGAGCTTCTCAACTCCATGTAGCAGGCGAACTGGAGTGTCGATGGCCAGGCAGCGGTCGAATTTAACGAGGTTAGGATGATTAGCAGCTTCGGTCGATGCGATGTATAAGGATTCGAAGGCGCCCATGGAATAGCCCATGAGAGCTTTTGGCCCCAGGCGGTTTGGATAGAGGGAATTCAAACGATGGTCGATCTCTGTCAGCGCGACATGCATGTCCGTGCCGTCCACTGGAAGATAAGCGGGCAACGCGGCGGTGGCAGCGTGTTCCATGAATTCGGAATTGAAAGGACTGCTGACGGTGACAGCGGAGTAGCCGTTGCTGTAAACCAATTCCGCCAACGCCAGGGAGGTTTCCGCGAGGCGGTGCGAACCCAGCCCGGGGATGATGTAAACCACGGGCGCCCGGCTAGGTTGCAACCAGAATGTGAATTTTAATTCGCGCCCCGTGGAGGGAATCAAAACGGAACGGGTCTTGCCGCGGTCCGGGAAGTTTGGATCTTTGTAGGTGAAAAAGACGGACTCCAGAGTTTCCAGCGAAGATTCTTCCTGTTTCCCTTTGACCTGGAAATGGGCGACACGATCGGCCCTGGCGAATGTCCATGCGTACTCCAGCTCGGCATAAGGGTCCATTTCGGCCTGGGCGAAGCGGACATCACTATTCACGGTATCGGCCATGTTGTTATACATTGCGATATAGGTGAAATAAGTGTAAGGGCCGAGATAGGTTAGAGGATCGCTTGCGACGAAATCGTACGGGGAGATGTAGATCAACGGATTGGCGGCGGTATCCACGGCCAAGCCCACGGCATCCCGGTCGTTGCTCGGGCCAAAGATCGGCAACATCAGGAAGAAGTGAGGCTGCCAGCCCCATTGGCCTAAAGTCTGGCCAAAATCAGCGTCTGAACGGGGAATTTTCCATTTGGTGGCGACGTCAAAGAAGCCGCCGATGCCGATAGTGGTATTGCAAAGGAACCTGTAGGATTCGTCACGGGCGCCGGTCCACTTTCCCTGGAGGAGATTGTCGAGCAGCCGGGCGGGGTAGGTCAGATTGGTGCCAAAGTTGCCAATTCCGGTGCGGATGGGTTTGATGACGACTGTTCGGTAAACCCTGGCGGTCGGTTGGACGACGCCCTCCAAAAGTCCCTTGTTGAAGCCCCACATCGCGCGGTTGAAGGGTTCGATTGGGTCCGGGACGGATTTGGGAAGGACGATGGTCTGAACGGCTGGCGACCCCTTTCCACCGGCCGTCGGCTGCTGGCCGCGGGCGAACGGTGAGAGGCACAATGATAATATCACCAGGGTCGAACACTGACGTTTCCATGCCTCTTGAGTTTCCGAGTGGCCCATAATTTTGTCTTTGCGTATTCACGATATTGTAAAGCAAAAGTTTTATGCCGTACAGCGCGTATTAGTTGCGTTTACGGGCACAGATTAGGCTGTAAAACAAAGGGAGCGATATAAGGTGTTCACCGCCCCTCCCCTTCTGGATTACACACTTCGCAAATGCGGAAAGTTTTTACCCACCCAACAAACTTTAAGCCAAGGCTTTACATGCATCTTTTCGCACCGCATTGACACTGCCCGTGTCGCACAGTGTTAATAGGATTTACCGCCTGGCCGCGCTGTGAAATAAAGCACGTGATATTTTTATTCAAATGACAAATTGGCGGGGCTCGACTATAGATGTGAAGTTCCGTCTCCCTGGCTTTTCATCGGACCCGATAGAAACGGACGGAATATTTCGTCCATTGCGAATCAGTAAAATTCGCATTTGTGCCGGACAGGATATTTGTCCAAATCGGTTGCCAATTTATCAAATTCGTGCTGACCACGACGATGAGGGTTTGATTGGTAACGCCCGCAATGGTAAATCCGAAGTTACCGGATTGAATACCCGCGCTGCCACTTATGATTTGCGGCGGATTCGAAGCAGCCAGTTCCACCGTCGGCAAACCACCGTAAGTAGCGCCCCAACCCGTTGCGCCAGCGTAATAATAGACCGTCGCAACGTCGCCACTGAACGCGGCGTTCCCCAACGTCGGGGCGTTTCCCGAGAACGTTATGTTTGTCAGGCTGAGACAGTTGTCAAACGCTCCGGCTCCAATGGCGGTCACGCTCGCGGGAACCGTGACGTCCGTCAGACTGGCGCAATTATAGAACGTCTCGGCGCCGATGCCGGGGATGTCATCGGGAAGCGTGATGCTGGCCAGGCCCGCGCAATTATAGAACGCCTCGACGCCAATATTTGTCACGCTATTGGGAATGACGATACTCGTCAGAGTGGCGTTGTTGGCGAACGCGTTGCCGCCAATGGCAGTGACGGGATAACCAAAAAGGGTGTCAGGAATGCTCACGCTGCCATCGGAGCCGGCATAGCCCGTGATTGTAATCCTGCCATTATTAAATGTGAATTCAAGGCCATTGCCACTGGTCAGCGGCGAGGTGGGCAAACCACCATACGTTGAGCTCCAGCCAATCGTGCTGGGCAAATAATAGACCGTCGCTGGATCAGAGTAGGCAGGGGGGCCGGCAACTATAAACACCTCGCTTCCCAGCGTTGGCGCATTGCCCAGGAAAATGATGCTCGTCAGTTTGAGGCAAACCGCAAATGCTTCATCGCCAATGCTGGTCACACTGTTCGGAATCGTGATGCTCGTCAAGTTGCTACAAATCGCAAACGCCCCCTCGCCGAGGCTCGTCACACTATCTGGAATCGTGACGTTCGTCAGGTTGTAACAAAGCCCAAACGCCGTCTCGCCGACGTTCGTCACACCGTTTGGAATCGTGACGCTCGTCAAGCTGCCGCAGGCCCCAAACGCGGCCTGGCCGAGGCTCGTCACCCCGTTGCCGATCATTGCATTCGTCAGATCATAGCAGTATGCAAACGCGTAATCGCCAATGCCGGTCACGTTATTGGGAATGACAATGCTTAATAGATTTTCACAATCGTTGAACATATAGCCGCCAAGATTGGTAACTCCATTGCCAATGACCGCATCGGTTAAGGCGGTACAGCCATTGAACACGCCGCCAACCAGGTTTTGCACACTGTCGGGAATCATCACACTCATCAAATTAGTACACGCCTCAAACGCATTGGTGTCGATGCTGATCACGCTGTCGGGAATGGTCACGCTGATCATTGTATTATTGCCGGCGAACGCATCCGCCCCGATAGCCGTGGTGGGGAAGCCAAGAAAGGCATCAGGAATGATCACGTCATTGCTGGAGCCAGTATAGCCAGTGACGATGGCGAGATTGTTGCTGATGGCAAAGGTAAAGCCATCAACCGCCAGCAGCACGGCGGGCAAGCCGCCATACGTTGAACTCCAGCCGCTTGCGCCGGACAAATAATAAGCGGTGGCGCCGGTGGGAAGGAATTCAAAGACATGGCTTCCGCCCAGCGGAGGCGCGTTGCCCAGAAAAACGAGGCCGGCCAGGAGGGGACAATTATAAAACGCATAGTCAGAGAGATTCGTGACCCCCTTGCCGATGACCGCGTTGGTCAAACCGCCGCAATTGCTGAAGGCGCCAACGCCGATATTTTGCACATTGCCTGGGATCATCATGCTCGTCAGATTGGGGCTTCCCTCAAACGAATTGAGTCCGAGGTTCGTCACGCTGGCGGGAATGGCGTAAGTGGAACCGGCGCTTCCGGCGGGATATTGGATGAGCGTTGTTTGATCCTTGCTGAACAACACGCCGCTAACGCTGCTGTAAGCTGGATTATCCGCCGCCACCGTGAAGTTCGTAATGTCAGGACATTCATCGAACGCATTATCGCCGATGTTCGTCACGCTATCTGGAACCGTGACGGTCGTGAGTGCGGAGCCTTCAAACGCCTCGTCGCCCAAACTCGTCACGCTCTCGGGAATGGTGACGCTCGTGATCGAGGTATCGGAAAACGCATACGTGCCGATGGCGGTGACACTATAAACAGTCGCGCCGAAGGTGACGGTGGAAGGAATTATTACCGCGCCGCCAGAACCGGTATAGGCTGTAATTGTAGCCGTGTGGTTAAGGCTATTGGACGAGTAATTGAACTGAGCCCGCGCCGGAATCGGAAGCAAGCCAAACACGGAAAAAAGCAAACTCAGAAGTTTCGTTCTCATGGTTTAAACGCAAAGATAAAGACGCAAAATCTTCTTTTCGTCAATATAAATGGATTGCTTACCTGATGCACGAACGCCCCTAAGCGCGCGTGATGGCCGCCAATCCGCCCGGCCTCATCCACGACAATGACCGCGCGTTCAGCCAATTCGCCCATGCGCAAAAAGTTCGCCGGGAGTTTATTTCCGCATGGTCTTCATTGGCTACTTCGAGGGGCTGGACAGCCAACGCGGCATGGCCTGGCGCTGCCACGAGAAACCTGGCTCACCAAAGTGCGACTCCAGACACGAATTTTCCGCAAGAACACAAAAATAGTGAAGTTGACAAGCCAGTTGGTTCCGTTAAATATATGCTCATGAAGCGTGAGGCGATAATCAATTCTCGCTCATTCTCGCAGCGCAAATACGTAACCGAAGACCAAGCCATGAGAAACATTCTCCGCGCATTATTGGCGACTGCAACCACCGGTCTTCTATTTGTCTCAAATGCGTACGCACAACCCGGCTCGGTGGATCTGTCCTTCAACGCCGGTTTGAGCGTTGACTCCGAAGTTCTTCAGGTGGCGTTGCAGTCGAACGGAAAGGTGATCGTTGGAGGGACATTCGCCACTCCCTCGCCCGGTCTCGCCCGGCTCAACGCAGATGGCAGCCCAGACGTGACCTTCCACGGGGGCACAGGCGTGGACACAGCCGGTTACGCCGGCGGAGTTTCAGTTCTCGCAGTCCAGCCGGATGACAAAATCATCATCGGGGGCACGTTCAACACCTACGATGGTGTGGGCCGCACGAACATCGCCAGGATCAATGCTGATGGCACGCTTGATTTGAGTTTCGATCCGGGACAAGGCATCGGTGAAATCGTTCCGAAGGTCCTTGCCATCGTCCTTCAGCCGGATGGCAGGATACTAATCGGCGGACAATTTAGTTCGGTCGATGGCACCAACCGTTTCAGCATCGCGCGGCTCAACACCGACGGGACTTTGGACACCAGTTTCGATCCGGGCAACGGAGTGCATGGTTCTCTGGGTTCGGCGAGTGTCTATGCTTTGGCGGTGCAACCCGATGGCAAAGTGCTCCTGGGGGGTTTTTTCAGCACCGTCAACGGCACCAACGTCAGCAACATTGCGCGGCTTAATCCGGATGGCAGCGTGGACGATACCTTTAATACCGGAGCCGGAGCAAATGACATCGTGTTGTCGATGGCGGTGCAGACGAATGATAATAAGATTTTGATCGGAGGCAATTTCACGACCGTAAATAACACGAACCACAGCCACATTGCCCGGTTGAACGCGGATGGCAGCCTTGACGCGGATTTCAGTCCAGCCCTCGTCGGCACGGTCAATTCAATCTTTCCCGTACCTGGCGGCCAAATGCTCGTGGGCGGCAACTTTACAAAGGTGAATAGCACAAGCCGAAATCATATTGCCCGATTGAACGGCGATGGCACATTGGATACGACTTTTAACCCCGGGACAGGCGCCAACGAAGCGGTGAGCGGCTTGGCGTTGCAGGCCAATGGCGACACGGTCCTCGGCGGTTCTTTTACCGTCATCAACGGCGTGGCGCGCAACTTTGTAGCCCGACTCGGTACGGACGGTTCCGTGGACAGCGGGTTCAATCCCGGCGAAACCTTGAATGCGGTGGTCAATTGTATGGCACGCCAACCCGATGGCAGACTCATCATCGGCGGGAATTTCACTAATATCAATCAAACCGTCCGCAACCGGATTGCCCGCCTCAATGCCAATGGGAATTTGGACACCAGTTTCGATCCCGGCAGCGGAGTGGATTCCTCCAGCGCCACTGTTAATGCGGTGGCCTTGCAGTCTGACGGCAAGGTGCTGCTGGGCGGTTCCTTTACCAGCGTCAATGGCGTCACTTACAGCGGACTGGCGCGGCTTAATGGCAACGGAGGGCTGGACACCAGCTACAATCCCATCCTCAACGCCGGCTTCAGTGGACTTGTGATAGCGTTGGCTGTACAACCGGATGACAAGGTGCTGATCGGTGGTTCTTTTAGCAAAGTCAATGGCACCAATCGAGCGAACCTCGCCCGGCTTAATGCCGACGGCACTCTCGACACAAGCTTCAATCCAGGCACCGGAGCCAACGCGGCTGTGCGGGCGATCGTTGTGCGGACCAATGGCGAAATAATAATTGGGGGCAACTTCACGTCCTACAACGGCACCAACCGCAATTGCATTGCAGGGCTTAACGCGGATGGAAGCTTGGATCCCACTTTCAATGTGGGCACGGGGTTTTTCTTCGAGAACCCCACGCTCGTGGACACGTTTGCCTTGCAGTCGGATGGCAAAGTGCTCGTCGGTGGCCACTTCGACACTTACAACGGCGGAGGCGCTGAAGGCCTTGCGCGCTTGAACATGGATGGAAGTCTCGACACAAACTTTGACACACGCACCCTCAACCAAGGAGGTTTTTACATTTATGCCGTAGCTTTCCAACCAGACGGCAAAGTGCTTATTGGAGGGGATTTTAGCGATCTCAGAAGCATGGGCGGCGGTTTTGGCATCGCCAGGATCAACACTAATGGAATTTTGGACACAACTTTCAACATAGGCGTCGGAACACTGGCGCCACTCAATCCTTGGGTTTATTCCGTCGTTCTTCAGCCGGATAGTGAAGTGGTCATTGGAGGAGGCTTTACTTCCATCAACAGTTCCGCCCGGTGGTATGTCGCGCGGCTCTATGGCGATGCGCCTGTGTTCAATTCGATCGACACCGCCAACGGCAGCTTCGGGTTGCAATGGACAGCAATTCCCGGCCGAACGTATCGCGTGCAGTTCACGCCGGACTTGAGTACGACAAACTGGTCCGACCTTCCGCCGGATGTCCTCGCGGTCACTAACATGGCTTCCAAGGCCGACCTGCCCACTAACGCGCAACGTTTCTATCGCATATCTCTGCGGCCATGATTGAGGTTCTCCTCTTTCCGAGACGTTCGTGTCATCCCTGATGTTCCAGTGCGCCTTCCTCCTAAAAGCGGTTTATTTTGGGGGGCGCTTGGTTTTGGGAGCGCCGTTGACATACAGTGTTTCTTCCAGCTCTGTATAGGGGGGCGGTTCGTTGACAGCGGCCCAAAAGGCGCCGAGTTGTTTGACGGTGCTGATGAAGTCGGAGAAAACCACCGGTTTGACGACATATGCATTGACGCCGTTGCGGTAGAATTCGACCAAATCCCGCGTTTCACGGGAAGACGTAAGCACCACAACGGGAATGGCTTTCAAATGTTCGTCTGACTTGAGCGTTTTCAACACCTCCAAGCCGTTAACCTTGGGCATCTTGTTGTCGAGCAACACGACGACCGGGTAGCAGCGCTCGCGGGTTTTGAATTTTCCCCGGCAGTAAAGATAATCCAGAGCTTCCTGGCCGTCGTGAACAACAACGATTTCATTGCCGACGCTATAGTCCTCCAACGCGGCGAGGGTGAGGTCGGCATCGCGGGCGTCGTCTTCCACAAGGAGAATGTGTTTGGTACTCATAATTCATTGGTTGTGATTGTAAAATGAGCTGCATATACAACTGTTTGACTGTAAATCGAACGTAATAGTTCAAAGTGTTTGGCTTTGCGTGAATCTGAGACTGTGGCATGATCGACACTGGCTGAAATGTCAGATGCCACATTAAATGAAGGGGATTCAAGAACGTCCGCTCGATTCTCAACGACGCGGTGGAGTGTGGTTTTGCTGGCTGGGAGAGGGATGTCCGCCGAAAGCGAAGCGGCGCTGGAAAAATTGTGCCGGACTTACTGGCAGCCGGTGTGCGCGTTTGCGCGACGCAAAGGTTGGACGGAGGAGGACGCGAAGGATTTGACGCAGCAGTTTTTTGCGCGCCTCCTTGAACGCAAGGACTTTACGGGCGTGGATTCCGGGCGGGGAAAATTTCGAACATTTCTGCTGTCAGCTTTCACCCATTTTCTGGCCAATGAATATGACCGCGCCAGCGCGCAAAAGCGCGGCGGAGGCCAGGCGCATTTCTCGCTGGATCAATTTCAAGCCGGTGAATTGGGGTTTGCGGCATCGCACCAGGAAGTTTCGCCGGTCAAACTTTACGACGTCCGCTGGGCGCAAACGATCGTGCAAACCGCATTGCGGCGATTGAAGGAGGAGATGTCCCAGTCGGAGAAAGAAGAAACGTTCGGCGTCTTGAAGCGATTTCTCACCATCAACGCCGCCGCGGGAGAATACGCCGCCGTGGCGGACAAGCTGGGAGTGGAGGTGTCATCGGTGCCAGTGCTTGTACATCGGCTGCGGCAGCGATACCGGGGATTGGTGCGCGAAGAGGTTTCGCAAACCGTCTCAAGCCCATTGGAGCTCGAGGAGGAGATGCGATATTTGTTTGAAGTGTTGAATCAATAGCCGCCAGCCGCAAATCTTCCTGTAATTCCGGGCGGCTTTTGCTTCTTAAACAAGTGGGACCCAGATTCTTGGAATGAGATCAGAAAGAAAATGCCCGACTTGCGGCTCGGAGATACCCGATGACGCGGAAGAGGCGCTATGCCTGAAGTGCCTGGGGCGGCTGGGATTTCTTTCGGAGTCGGTCGATCCCAAGGGGGGCGGATTGTTGCGGCTGGGGGATTATGAATTAATAGAGGAAATCGCGCGCGGAGGGATGGGCGTGGTGTATCGGGCGCGGCAATTGAGCTTGAACCGGATCGTGGCGTTGAAAGTGGTCTTGCACGGGCCTTTTTCCAGCGCGAATTTTGTCCGGCGTTTCCAGCAGGAAGCGCAAGCCGTGGCGTCCTTGCGGCATCCGAACATTGTGGCCATTTACGAGATTGGCGAACAGGGCGGGAATCATTTTCTATCGCTGGAATTTGTCGAAGGGAGGAGTTTTGCCGAATTGGCAAATAAGCATCCGCTGCCGGCGCGACGGGCGGCAACGTATCTCAAAACCATCGCGGAAGCTGTGGAACATGCGCACCAACGAGGAGTGCTTCACCGCGATTTGAAGCCGTCCAACATTTTGCTCGATCCCATGGACCAGCCTCGCGTGACTGACTTTGGGCTGGCCAAACTTGTCAGCCAGGAAACGGAATTGACCGTGACCGGACAGGTGCTCGGGTCACCGAATTATATGCCGCCGGAACAGGCGTCAGGAAAATTTTCCGAGAGCGGTCCGGCGTCGGATGTTTATTCGCTCGGGGCGATTCTGTATGAACTGCTCACGGGACGTCCGCCGTTCCAGGGCGATTCGCTGCACTCCGTCCTGGCCCAGGTGCAGGCGGCAGAACCGGTGCCGCCACGCCGGTTGAACCCGGGCATTCCGCCGGACTTGCAGACGATCTGCCTGAAATGTTTGCAAAAGGAACCGGCGCGGCGTTACGCATCAGCTCAGGCGCTGGCGAATGACCTGGGATGTTTCCTCGAAAACAAACCGATTCTGGCGCGGCCGGTTCCGTTGTTGGAAAGAGCGTGGCTTTGGTGCCGGCGCCGTCCGCTGCCGGCCGCGATGTCGGCGGCTTTGGTGGCGGCGGTGGTCGTGGGCGTTGCGGGAATTGTGTGGCAATGGCGGCAGGCGGAGTTCCACGCGCAAGGCGAAATGAAGCAACGTCTGATCGCCGAAAAAGACGCTGCGGAAACGAGGCTTAATCTTTATGCGGCGGACATAGCCGTCGCTTCGCAGGCCATCCAGGCCGGCAACTTCGGGCGGGCGCGGCCGACACTGGACGGGTTGCATCCGAAACACGGAGAAACGGATTTGCGGGGATTTGAATGGCGGTATCTCTGGAACCTCTGCCGGGGAGATGAACTGGCGACATTGACAGGGCACAGCGGGACCGTGACATGCGCCGCGTTTTCGCCGGACGGAAGCCGCCTTGCCACCGGAAGTCACGACGGCACAGTTCGGATCTGGGACACGGAGAAGCACAGTTGTGTTTCTATTCTCAACGTAACTCACGCGTCCGTTTGGTCGCTGGCTTTTACGCCTGATGGCAAAGAGTTGATGACGGCGTGCAATGAAAAAGTTGAATTCCGGGACACCGATACGTGGCGCGTGCGGACAAATTTTCCCGGCGAACTGGCGGCGATTTCAAAGACCGGGACTCTTCTCGCGACGGCGGCGTCGAATCCGTTTTATTGGGAACCGGCGGGGATCGTGAGACTCTGGAACTGGCAAACGGGAGAGTTGCTCCGCGGTTTCGACCGGCCGGGACGCGCGGTGGCGCTGTCGTTTGACGGAAGTCTTCTGGCTGTTGCGGGCGGGAACAGCGGCATCACCATCTGGAACACAGCGACGGGAAACGTGGTCCGCGAATTGCCGACCAAAGATCCGGTGTGGTCGCTGAATTTTTCGCCGGACGGACGCGAACTTCTTTCGGCCGGGTGGTCAAGCAACGTCATGGTTTCGAAAGTGGATGGCGATGAGCCTTCTGAACTTATTTCCGGCCATCAGCTTCACGTTTGGTCGGCGGTTTTTTCGGCTGACGGCGCGACCATCGCAACGGCGAGTTCCGACCAAACGACGCGCCTTTGGGACGCCATGACGCTCAAACTGAAATCCGTTTTGCGCGGGCACGGCAGCGAAGTGTGGTGCGCGGCTTTCAGCCCGGATGGGAAATTGCTGGCCACGGGCGGGAAGGACCAAAACGTCATGTTCTGGCCAGTGGAGCCGCGTGGCCGCCAGACGGAGTTACCGCATGACATGGATTTTCGCCCGATTTTTTCACCGGACGGGAAATGGATAGTCACTGTCAAGCCGGGTTCCGACAAACCGATGCTGTGCAACGCGGATGACGGAGCGATTGTCAGTGAAAATTTTGCCGGCGGATGCCAAGTCGTTGGGTTTTCTCCCGATTCCAAATACATTGCGTCGCTGGACAGCGACAACTCGAATTTGAAATTCTGGCCGCCGAATGGAACCGATCCGCAAAGGGAAATCAGGTTGGAAGGAACAACGCCAGGGAAGGCGCGATTGGCATTTGCGGGAATGTCGCCAAAGCAGGAATTCTTTTTCGCGATAGATGACGCGGGGTTGATTCATATTTGGGACACGGATAAGGGGCGCCTTGTGCAGACGATCAAAGGCCCTGAACCGCCGATTCGCAACGCGATTCTTTCACCGCGCGGCGAACAGATCGCGGAGTCCATCGATCGGGAAAATGTGGCGCGGCTGTACAATTGCGCGACGGGGGCGGAACGTCAACTGACGGGGCATCGCGATTTTGTGAGCGGACTGGCGTTTTCGCCTGATGGGTCGATTTTGGCTACGGGGAGTATTGACGGAAGCATCCGATTGTGGAACACGACGACCGGGGAACTGATTGGCTCGCTGCCCGGGCATATGCAGGAGACGACGGACGTTGATTTTTCGCCGGATGGACGAACGCTGGCTTCGGTGTGCCGGAATGAATCTGTGAAGTTGTGGCATCTGCCGACGATGCGGGAAGTGGTTTCGGTCAATGAGCCGGGAGCAGGATTGTGGATTCGATTCTCGCCGGATGGGCGGAAGCTAGCGGTTGAAACGGAGACGAATCAGATCTCTTTGCTGGTCGCGCCGCCGGAATAGGGTTGTAACCCAAAAAATCCTGAAAAATCCCGCGCAATATGCGGGTTCGACTCGCTGACTCACCGTCCGCCGTCTGGTTGGCCTGTGTTCCAAAAAGGCAGCCGGCTGTTGTCAAAGGTTAGTTGATAGGCAATGTAACATTGAAAACCAATGGGACCGTCAATCGACCGGCCGACTGAGAAGAGCAAGTGGTGGCATTCGCTAAAGTCGATGACTGTCCCGACGTTAAATGCGGTGCCGACGTTAGGAAAGTCGGTTTGATATTCGGTCTGGTGATAAACCTCGACACCAATCAGCACGTTGGTGAGGATTTGTTTTTGCACGACGGCACCGGCAAAGCCCCAATTGTCGTGGCCGGAAAAGGAATTGAGTCCAAAGCCGCCGCCGCCGTATGCTGTCCACGATCCCCAGCTTTTTTGCACCCAAATGGGAAGAAAAGCCTGCAAATGACCGTTGCCGAGATTCTCACGCGCACTGCCGGTGGGTGCTTCAAGCAACGGAAAAATTCCCACTTGTGGCCAGTCATTCGTTTCGTGAATAAATCGGTATTTGGCGCCCAGTTCGAGATCGCCCATTCCGTAATGCCCCGCCCCTTCTGGAGGAGAATCGTAGGCCAATGGCGTAATGAGGTGAAGCTGGAGGTCGGGAGCGGCGCCATAGTTGATTTCAAAATGCGGCGCGGTGCCGGACCAATCGCCGCCGACCTCTGAATGCATCGAAGCAACATAGAATTCCCAATGGTGGTAATCCACCGGCTCTGGATCGTCGGTGACGAACGGTGGACCTCCGACGGCTATCGCCGCCGCCGCGAGGCTGAGGATAGCCGTCAGCGCAATGGTCCTGACGAATTGTTTGCCTGTCATAATCCGAAGATTATGAAGAGGAGCAGATAATGGCAATATGAGGGAAGGATTGATGGAAGGCGCCGGCCTATTACGCATGTGACATGCTGTCGTTGGGCTGATATCATTAACCCAAGATGTCGGAGCATAAAGCAATTATTAGTTGGACGCGTACGAGTCCAGACTTTCTCAGCGGAAGGTATTCGCGGGAGCATACGTGGAGCTTCGACGGCGGTGTCACAGTCCTGGCTTCGCCGTCGCCTTCTGTTGTGCCAACTCCGTATTCGAATCCGGCATATGTCGATCCCGAAGAGGCGTTCGTCGCGTCCATTTCGAGTTGCCACATGCTGACGTATTTGTATTTGGCGAGCCGCGAGGGTTTCCAAGTGGACAGTTATAACGACGAGTCTGTAGGAGTAATGACCAAAAACGAGAAAGGCGTGCCGTGGGTGAGTTCAGTCGCGCTTCATCCGAAGATTATTTATAGTGGCGACAAGCTTCCCACACCCGCTGACGAGGAGCGTCTGCATCACGCTGCGCATGACCAATGTTTCATCGCCAACTCCGTTAAGACCGAAGTGACTGTGACAGGGGCATGATTCGACGAATCCTGATTAATCGCTCATCCGTAACGATGCAGTTGACACACGAAGGGTCTCGCGCAGAGCGGCGCGGAGAACGCAGAGGAAGACAAAATGAGATAGAAAACTGATGAAGACGGAAAATGTTTGGCTGACAACATCGCAAACGTTTTAACGCGGAGGCGCGAAGACGGGAAGGCGCAAAAAAGCCGAGCAAGAGGAAAGACGCGTCGCGAATTATTGCCAGAGGCCCTGAACACCGGGACGCACTGGACCGTCGGGCTGCATTTGGCGCGGGGCCATTCTCCAACAGTTGGCGTGCAAGATCATCGGAGGCTTTTCAGGTTGAAGCGCGTTGATGACCGTCCGCAAATGTTCCTGGGCCTGTCGCTGGTCGCTGGCATAAACTATCACCGACTTCCCGGCCAAGGCAGCCGGCTGACTCATAGCCGGAAACGCGCAAAGCCATGCCTGGCATTCGGCAATCGGTTCCTGCAATCCAAGCATCTGTGCCAAAATGGGATGAAAGATTTGCCAGGTCGCAGTTCCTCCCTTGCCAACCGGCCGGTCCACATTCAGAGCGGCTAAAATGTGTTTCCGAGCGTCCTCTTTGTTTTTGCGCGCGGCCTCAACACGCCCCAGGCCAAGGTGCGCTTCGGGATAATGCCCCGCCGCAAGCGATTCGTGATACAGGGCCGCCGCTTTTTCGGCCAGCCGCGCATTTTCATAATATCTCGCTGCGCGAACGAGCCTGTGCGGCTCCTCGCCCGATGCTTTGAGGCGGACTATCCAATTGTCGGCTTCGGCGGGGTTATGCCGCAACAAATGAAACTGCGCCATTGACAGCATCACTTCCGGGTCTTTTTCCATGTCCATGCTCATCCGTCGCATCTGCTCCTGCGCCTCGCGGGTGAAGCCGGCGTCCAGCAGGCGTGCGCGATCAGGAATTTCAACATTTCCGAAGATTTCGGATGCAATTCACAAGCCCGGCGGGCGTTGGCAATGGAACTCTGCAATTTGCCGCGCCGGGACTGGGCAAGGGCCAGCAATGCAACCAGCGTGGTCTGCTGTGGCTCCAGTTTCAGCGCTTTTTCCAGCATCGCTTCGGCTCGAACCCAATCACCCGCCAATAGCCCCGCCCACGCGGCGCCCCACACGGTGGAAAAAGTCCTGAACCCGGTTTGCTTCTGGACGAACGCGAGCAACCGGGCTGTGTTTGGAATTTGTCCGTGAGCGCTGGTCGCCACGGCAAGCGCCAGCGCGGCTTCAACGGATTTTTTGTCAAACTTCAAGGACTCACGCGCGGCAACATGCGCCCGGAAATAATTGCACGCCTTGAGCGCGGCGTAGCTTTCTTCCGCCAGTTTCAGCGCCCGCTCCGCTCCCAATGTGCCGGCGACGCGGTTCGCCAGGTCCGCTTGAATGATCTTTTCCTTTTCGACCGCGTTTTCGCCGGGCGCGACGACCACCGACGGCCGGATGATATCTTCGTAATTCGGGACCGCCAAATTCAGACGTTCACGATTTTTTTTGAAGAAAATCGCGGCAACGCCCACCACAATCACGGCGAAGGCACACGGGACAATAACGTTCCTGGAGGTCGAACCGGCGCCTGCCAGCGCAAAGAGCAGGCCGATAATGATCAGAAAAATACCGCGAGCCAGCGCGGGTTGCAAACCGGTCTGCCGGCCGGTTTTGCGTGAAAATTTCTCCAATGCGCGGCTGTCTTTTTTTTCCTGTTCAGCCATGAGGCGTTGCAGCTCGGCGAGCAACTTGGATGCGATTTTATCGGGGTCGGCCAGGAATTGAATCGCTGAAGAGGAATCGCCGGCAAACGATCGCCCGTCCTCGGGCAGGGCTGCCATACGATCGGGTATGGAAGGGTGCGTGGAGTATTTATTAAACAAGACGTCGGTTACCTGCCCGGCCCTGCCTGTGGCGCTATTTGTAATTTCTTGCAGGAGCCATTGGCTGTAGCCGCTGGGTTGTTGGAGTTGCGCGACCCGTTCATTCCAGGGCAAACGCGACGAGATGCCGTGCAATGATTCCAGTTTCGCCAAAGCCGACTTCATCACGCCGGCGCCACACAATTCCGCCGCTCCGCGATCCGCATCGAATTCGTCCTGTCTCGAATAGGCCGCCATCAGTCGCGTGCACAAACGCAGCAACCGGTCCACGACAACATACAAGGCATGGGCGAGCTTTGAGGATTGTTTCGCGCGGCGGGCGGTGTTGATTTCAGCCCACAGAGCCATAGCCAGCTTCCGAATGCGGGCCTGGGCCGCCCAAAGCGAATTGCGAAATCCCCGGTGAATCAGTTTGGCGTGCGTCATTTCGTGCGCGAGGACAGCCTCCATCTCGGCTGGTGACATGCCAGCCAGAAGATCGTAGCCCACGCCCAATGTGGTTTTACCCGCGCCGCTGCGGATTCCCTTGAGCTGAACCCACGCGCCGTCACCCATCAGCAGCGAAACATTCTCAGGGAAATTCAATTGCAGCCGTTCGCAAAGGCGGGCCAGCAATTGGTGGAGCGCCGGCGCATCCTCGTGCCGCAGGCGAATCCGAAATTCCACGCCTTTTTGGATGCGAAAGCTTTTAATAAAAAGCCCGAGGACGTTGGTGTGTCTCCGCATGAAAGGCGCCATGAACCGGGATGCGGCGAATCGCACGAGAACTATAAACAGAGCCAGTTCGGCCGCGATCAACGCGGCAAGAAACAGAATGGCGAGGAGCGAGAAAACATAAAATGACAGCACGGCCGCGCCCGCTCCCAGAACGAGGAAAAACTTGGCGCCGCGGTTCAACGGCTTTTCCCGGACGACGCCAGTTTCTTTGCCATTCACATTCATGAAACCCAATTATGTTGCGCAATGCGCGCGGCGTTTCAAACCAATTTCCCATTGTAAGCGAACGCGGGTTGTGATAGCCTTATTTCCATGACCATGAGAAACCTTCTTCTTTTTGTGTTTGGCTCATTTATCTGTGGAATATTGCCCGCTTCCGCCGGCGAATTTCCCGATAGCTGGACCTGGGATAGCGAACCGCAGCAACGCATCGGCCACGCCGCTTTGGAAGGCAAGCCTATGGGCGCGCTGAACGTGACGGGGTGGATCAATGGCAAAGTCAAGCCCGCCGATCTGAAGGGCAAAGTCGTCGTCGTGGATTTTTACGCGACCTGGTGCGGCCCCTGCATGAACGCCATTCCCCATAACAACGAGATGCTCAAAAAATATCAGTCCAAGGGCCTGGTGGTCATCGGTGTTTGCACCAGCTCGCACGGACAGGAAGATTTTGCCAGCAACGCCAAGGAACACAGTATCGAATATCCGGCCGCCCGCGACAGTGAACTCAAGTCGGAGAAAGCCTGGGCGGTGGCTTATTATCCGACCTACGCCGTCATTGACCGCAAGGGCATTGTCCGTGCGATTGGCCTGCAACCAGACTACGTCGAGACCGTGGTTCAGAAATTGCTGGCGGAACCCGGGTCTTGAGACGGCATTACCTGGATTTGGCGTAGGGACAACAGAGCGGGTCGCCTATGACCACATCCTCCCATCCGACGAAGTGAGAGGCGGCATAGAAGCTTTCGACCATGGTGTAGCCGGATGTGTAGCGATCCAGCGCAATCGTGGGAGAAGCGACCGCTTGCAGGAGCGGTTCGTCCACGTAACCTTTCCCGCACGTCAACCCGTGAGCAATCAAATCAACCAAAAGCGATTGGCCACCCTGCGTCGGCAGGAAAGTCCGGGCGCTGGTCGATACGGCGGTATCGGAAAAGGACCCGGGCGCAAATTGAAGCGTTTGATAACCGCGAGCGGAATATTTGGGATCGTTGCTCCCCCACGAAAAATAACCCAGCAAGTTCGAGCGTTCGCCAACGAATGTTTCCGTCAAATCCAACTCGTCGGGGATGCCGCGTTGGACCAGCAAGTCGTGCGCGTGCCGCATATCCGCGTTGAATTCACTCCAGGCTGACTCCTGTGGAATTACCGTGCTCCTGATCGGACCCGGCTGGGTTGCTTTGTCCCCCAATCCAAAAGCCGGCTGGACGTCCAGGAGCACTTTTCCATTCGTTAGTCCTGATTCGGCCTCCAAAGCCCGCGTCACCAGCGCCTTCGCATCCGCCGCGGTGTAACCGTCCAATCGAGTCACCAGATAGCCTCCGAATCGGGCGTGGGAAAACGGCTGGGCCGCGTTCCAGTAGCGATTGGAAAAAGCGTAACCGACCGCGCCGCTCCCTGTGATGTCAATTATCGTTGCGGCGGGAAAATTCGTATAATCCAACGCCGCAAGGGAGCTATCGACGGATGGATGCCCGCGAGTGCTTACCGGTTCATGGCTTTGATCACTGCAACTTCCCAAAGCGGCACCGGTGATTCGAATGGGGATGCCCTTGGTGAGCACGATGAAATCTATGTTTGGGCGCGCGGCCAAATATGCGCGCACGGGAGATTCGATCAATTGCGTGTAAGCGACGAGGGTAATGGTTTCATTGCGAGCGTTTGTGGCGGAGTCCTGGCATTCAACAGAGAGTATGTTTTTGACGCGGCGTTTGCTTGCGTAATCTCCGGCGATTTCTTTGGAGACCGGGCTGTTCTGATTAACGACCAGCAACACCTCATCGGGGCTTCGCCGTCGCGGAAGAGATTCATTTTCCGCAAAGGCTGGCACGGGCAGCAAAACGAACAACGCCAGCCAGAGGAATTTCCATTTCGGAAGGCCGAATAGTTTCGAATGCATTCTCCGCGATGCTTGCTCAGGGTGAAGACTGGTTCAAGGCAGATCGCCCCCCCATCTGCCCCGCGACAGTATTAGCGCTTTAGTAGAGTTGGCGGCCGGTACGCCCAGGTCTGCAAAAAAACCGAAAGTTTGTAATCCCCCGCCCCGATTTCTTCTTACTTAGTTAAAGACCGATGCGTCCGGTATGTTTCCGGTTGCGCGCATTGCCAGTAAATCTTATGAAAACCAAATATTATCGTTCACTCATGGCGCTGGCATCGCTGGCGCTCTTCGTTCTGACTTCTGAATTTTCAACGGCGCGCGCCCAGGGGACGGCATTCACCTATCAAGGCCGGTTGAATAATGCCAGCAGTCCAGCCAACGGTTTTTATGACTTCGAGTTCTCGTTGTACCCGAACACCGCGGGCACCGGCAGCAAGGTGGGAAGCACCATCGCGGCAACGGATATCGTTGTGACCAACGGGCTGTTCAGCGTCGCGCTCGACTTTGGGGACGTCTTTTCCGGCAATGACACCTGGCGGCCGTAAGCGTGCGCAGCAACGGGGTTGGCAGTTACACGGGCTTGACGCCTTTGCGGAAGCTTACGCCCACTCCTTATGCGATTTTTGCCACCACCTCCAGTAATGTTTCCGGAACGCCGCCGGCGAGCCAAATCACGGGGACGATTCCACTGTCGCAATTGCCCGCGACTCTTTCGTTGCTAAGCGATCCCGGCACGCAAAACTTTTTCGCCGGCCTCGACGCCGGCAACGCGATCTCGCTGGGAACCTACAATACCGCCATTGGTTTCTCCGCAGCTGAATGTCAACACGGGCAGTTATAATTCGGCCCTGGGCAACGATGCGCCGTCCGATACTCGGTTGCAATGGCGATCGGAGTACTGTTGCGCAACCAAAGCACGCTAACCAACCTACTCCAATGGGTTTACACTCCTGGCGATGTAAACTTTCGTCACTATCGGATGCCAGATCAATTTGTAGAACAGTTTGGGCCAACGAAAGAGGATTATCAAAAGGTGATCGACTATGCCAAATCGAACCATTTAGAGATCTTGCGCGGATATCGCAACCGCGGGGCGGTGGATGTTGCGGGGAATGCGGGTGACATCGAAAGGATGTTTCATGTCAATGGTGGTAATCATCCGGGAACGGACTTTAGGAACGCCTACGTGCCGGGAGTCAATAATCTTAAGGGGTCGGGGCAAACGGTGGGATTGGTCGAACTTGTGGGTTACAACGAGGGTGATGTCACCAAATGTGAAAGCCTGGAGAAACTGCCAAATACTCCTTTGCCGCCGATTGTTCTTCCGTGGGCCTCGAATACACCTTGTGTGGGTTGCAGTGATAACGACAATCGGGAAGTCGCGCCGGACATTGAAATGGTGATCGCAATGGCGCCTGATCTGGCGGATGTGATGATTGTGATAAGCGTCACCGATGGCGATGCAAGGGCAGACTGTTTTTCTATGTTCCTTCGATGCCGGCGCTCCGACCAATGGATTGCAAAATTCGGTGACGACCGAGAATTATTTGACAAGGGTGGGAAAGACCGAATTGTCGATGACCAACCCCGGTGTCGCGTGGTCAGGAGAAACAGTATGGAGTTTGAGCACTGGATATATCGAAACCGCATTGGCGATCCCATACTATCAAAAGGCAGTCAATGCCCCGCCGAGGGGAAATCTCTTTTTCCGCCTAACGTCTCCTTAAAGATCATCCATTTGGATGATCGCATTCCGATGCGCCGCGAGTCATATTGACGCGCAGTCCTTTGCGCTTAAACTCGAGGCGGACCAAGAATGTGCCAAGCCAGAAGAAATGAGAACAGCCCTCCCCTGCCCTTGCTCGGCCGGGTCGCCTTAGTAATTTTAACCTTCGCAACGGCTCCCATTGCCCATGCGGGCTTTTTCCCGATGCCTATGCCCAGCGGGAGCTACAATCAGGATGTAGTTGTCGAAAATACCGCGCCGGCGCCGGTGATTCCGGGTGGATATACGACGGCGTCAATGGACTCAGGGATTGGGAATTCGGGCACGAGTTGGTATGAAAAGGGATATAACAGCGCGGTGCCGACAACGGGTTTGCCGCCGGCCGGATCGACTTTCACGAGCCAGACATCCTCCACGCACTTCTATACAATGGCGCCCAGTTACACGGCGAATAATGCCATTCTTCTCGATTCGAGTTTGACCAACGCTGCGTTCACGCTGATTGCGCCGGCGGCGTTTACGCACTTGTCATTTTTGGAAAGCGGCGGCCACAACGGCGTAACGTTCAACTATTCCGTCCACCATCAAAACGGCAACACGGACACAGGAACGGCGAGCATTCCAGATTGGTTTAGCAACGGCACTAATTATGCCTGGACGGCGAATGGCCGGGTGGACGTAGGAACGTTTGCATTTGAAAACGTTAATGGAAATGACCCGCAACTCTATTCGTTGGACATAACTTTGGGCAATATTTCCAGTCCAGTCACAAGCATTAGCTTTGCCTACGTTTCGGGCGGCGGGCACGGAGCGATCATGGCGGTCAGTGGTTCCGCGGGCGGGAGCTTTACGCCAATTGCTGTCACGGGTTACAACGAAGATATAGTAGTGGAGGCCAGCGCCGGTGTGCCTGGTGCGCTAACCGGCCTGACGACGGCAACGATGGATACCGGCATTACCAACACGGAGACCACCTTGTACGAAACGGGGTATGTTCTTGCCTCGCCGGAATCAGGATTGCCCTACCCTGGATCGACGATCACAAATCTGTCCGCACCGGACCACTTATATACGCTTGCGCCGAGTTATACGGGCAACAACGTCATTCTGTTAAAAACGAACAGCGCGCCGGTCAAAGTGACCTTAAACAGTTCGTCCAACTACTCCGCCCTATCCTTTCTCACCGCCGCCGGGAACGGGCCTGTCACAATCGGATGCAGGGTCTTGCACGCGAACAGCTTCTCGGAAAGCAATTCGTTTATCGTGCCGGACTGGTTTTCGGAAGCGCCCGTGGCTTTCGCGGCAAATGGGCGTGTGGACGTCGATAATAAGGAGATCAGTTCTCTCAACGAAATCAACCCGTGCATTTACGCGGCGGACGTGGCGTTGGAGAACAACTCGCCTGTTTCAAGCGTGACGTTGTCGTGGCTGTCGGGCGGCGGTGACGGCAACGCCGCCATTTTCGCGATCAGCGGCGGCACATCGGTCCTTCCAGTGGCGGAAGACGATTTCAACGCCAACAGCGAGGTGGCGGGGAATATCATGCAACAATGGTACAACCAGAACGGGCTTTATAATTCGACGGGCTGGTGGAACGCGGCCAATTGTCTGGAGGCATTGGAAACCGTCGCCGCCGCCGATAACCAGCCGCAGTATCTTGAAGTTTTGAGCAATACTTTCGCGCTCAATGCCGGCGGCGATTTTCTGGACGGCTATTACGACGATGAGGGATGGTGGGCCAACGCGTGGATTCGCGGTTATGATTTGACGGGCAACACGAATTTTTTGAAGATGGCTAAAACGATATTCGCCGACATGACGAACGGCTGGAGCACGGCCACTTGCAACGGAGGAATGTGGTGGGACAAAAGCGAAACTTACAAAAACAGCATCGCCAATGAGCTTTTTTTCCTTACAGCGATTCGATTGCACCAGCGGACGCCCAACGACACCGGCGCGAACAATTATCTCTATTGGGTCCAGACGGAGTGGCAATGGTTCCAATCTGTCAAACTGATCAATTCGAAGGGCCTTATTAACGACGGCCTGTCTGACTGCGTCAATAACGGGAAATCGACTTTCACATACGAGCAAGGGGTTCTTATCGGCGCACTAGTCGATCTTTACAAGGCCACTGGCACCACCAGTTATCTGACCCAAGCCACAACCATCGCGCACGCGGTGATTTCCAATCTTACCCTGAATGACGTTCTTGTGGAGGCCTCGCCATGCGACCCCACTTGCGGCGGGGGCGACGTGCCGGAGTTCAAAGGCATTTGCATGCGCTATATCGCCTATCTCTACGACGTGACCCGCGATCCGCAGTGCTATTCCCTTCTCTACAATTCCGCCCATGCGATTTGGTTCAAAGACCGCAATGTCTTTAATCAGCTCGGAATGTCCTGGAACGGCCCAGTTGATAGTGTTGACGCGGCACGGCAGAGTTCGGCATTGATGGCAGTGGCGGGCCTGGCGGAACCGATTACGACGAACCTGATTTTCGGCAAGGGGTCCGGGGACCCGGCGTTCACGCACGCGATTGGCTCCGCGACCGCGCCGCTGTCGTGGAGTTGCGGGCCTACCAATACCAGTGCCGCGGGTTACCTTCAGAGCGGGCCACACGTCATGTATTTGCCGACCGGATTGCACGCGGCACACTTTCAAATCGCCGTCGATGCGACAAATTCTTCGTCTGCGAGCCTCGCGACGCTTGATGTCCTTGATGACAATGGATCGACTGAGCTTGCCAGCAAAACTGTGCCCTGGAATTCATTTGCGCAAATCGGAGTGGCCCAGGATTTTGCCTTGCTCTTCACCAACAACGTCGGAGGAGATCCGTTGGAATTCAGGGTTTTCTGGAATAATGTATCGGGAGCGCCTGATATGACTGTTTCGGATGTGGCGGTTGACGGGCTTATTAACTGGACGGGAGCGAACCTCACGCACGACATTGGACAATTGGACGGCTTAAACGCATGGGAAGCGGATACTTTGTCGGCATCGGCATCGGGCTACCTAGCGCGAGGGCCGGGAACGGCGACAATACCGTCGGGGGACTATTCCGTGCTCTTCGAGTTGAAGGTGGATAATTTTAATTACGACAATAGCTCCGTGGCGCAGCTTTCTGTTATTGACAGTGATAACAACACCATGCTGGCATCGCAGACTTTGACACGGAGCCGGTTTCCCAATGCGCTTTACCAGACATTTTCGTTGAACGTCAATCTTATAGCGCAGACTCATTATGATTTTCGCGTTTATTGGTATCGCGCGGCAAATGCGCCGCGATTGACGCTGCGGAGTGTCGTGCTACGGCCAGGGGCGGTGCCATTTTTCACAGGAGCACAAGCCGTCAACGGGATGGCGTTATTCAATTTGACTGGCTCTCCCGGGCAAACTTATTCGCTGCGGGCCACGACGAATCTCGCCGCGCCAAACTGGACGCTGATACAGAGTGTCACAATACCCGCGAATCTTGGTTTCACCCAGGTTGCCGCTCCGATGCTGGGAGGCTCCGCGTTTTATCAACTAAGTTCCCCGTAGTCCGGATGTTCATCATTGACTCACTGATTCCGTGATTCATAACCTGATTAGTGTTCACGTTTGAAATTGCGGGACGGAGGGCCGTCGCATGCTTTGCTTTGATGGCGTGGATTTGCGTGGGGCGAGCGAACCCGGCTTTGGATGGAACGCTGGAATTTGTTCGTCCGTTGCCAAGCGTAGGTCTCGCGTTGAGCCTGGTTTCGGGGACGAACCGCTTTTCCGTTGAATTACGGAGCGCCGCAGGGACATCGCCGTCTTTATACAGCCGGCTTCGGGTCGAAAATCGGGGCATTCAACTGCTGACAGGCGCGACGGTGTCGCTCGCGTTAAATGTTTCTGACTTGCGTCGAATAGGGGCGGCGGGACAGCACGCGCGATGCGTCGCTGACCTAAAGGGGCAGATCCTGGCCGCAAGCGATAACAGAAAATTCCTGGCGTTTAAGGATGATACAGGAGTGATGCTACTGGCTATTCCACCGCCGAAACAGTCACTTGCGGTGGGCCAAATCGTCCACATCCAGGGCAATTGCGCGGTTGAGGGCGCGCGGGCGATTTTCCGCGATTTTCCCTTGGTGGACAATGACGACATTCACGCGATGGCCGAAATCGCGGGCGTTACCTTTTTGACAGCGGGTCGCCACGCGTTGCGGCTGGACTGGTTCAATCACGAGTATCCATATGGATTGGAGGTTTATTACCAAGGTCCTGGCTTGCCGCGGCAAAGAATTCCAGGATCGGCTCTCTTTTACCAACGAAGCAACCTGACCTGGGCCCATGGGTTGAATTATCGCTGTTACGAGGGAAGCTGGCTGCGGATTCCGGATTTCGACAAACTTCTGCCGGCCAAGGAAGGAATCGCGAGCAATTTTGACACTGCGGTGGTCACGAGGACCGATGAAGTCGGGCTGGAATTCAAGGGCTTCATCGATGTGCCGCGCGAAGGTCTTTATACGTTTACCACCATTTCGGACGACGGTTCTCTGCTGTTCCTCGATGAAAAAAAGCCTGTTATTGACACGACAGGCACGAGCACGCCACCGGAACCGTCGCCGATCTCGGCGGGCCAGCCGTTGCGCGAGGGGGATGCAATCGGCTGGTCGCGAGCCGAAGGAACCGTGACATTCGCCAGCGAGAAATCAGGACAGCTAAACATGGACTTAAGCTCCGACACCAGCCGGATGCGCGTGGAGGTGGCGGACGACACGGGGGTTTCGCCGCCGCTTTTGCTCGGCCGCCGAGTGCGAGTGACGGGAATTTACATGGCAACGCGGACGGCTGACGGACAAATCGTGGCCGGGACGCTTTTAACGCCGGGAATTCGCCAATTGGAGTTCTGGGAGCCGGAAGCCCAGCGGTGGAGCGATCGCCCCAGTGAATCCGATGGCGTCGCAATGAGGAAGTCGAGTCAAATATCAACCAACCTCCCGACGCTTGTCACTGTGGAGCAAATCAAACGATTGACCCGCAAACAATGGCAACGCGGTTACCCGGTGAACATCCGCGGGATTGTCACGTCTATTTTGCAGGGCGGATTTTTTATTCAAGATTCCACATGGTCCATTTACGCGCGATGGCAGGCGCCGACGGACAGCGATGCGCCGCGCATTGGCGATTACTGGGAGATTGAAGGCAGAACGTTTGCGGAATTCGCGCCCAACATCCAAGTCAGCCGCGCGGTCAGGCTGGGCGCGGGGACCCTGCCGGAGCCATTACGTCCGACGTGGGACCAATTAATCAACGGCAGCCTGGATACCGAATACGTCGAACTGCAAGGGATCGTAGTATCCGTGAATTGCGACGAAGCAACGCTTTTAACACGAGCGGGAAAACTGGGTTTGGACCTTCCGGACCTCCAACCGCAGGCGCTTCAACAATACGAGAATGCGCTGATTCGCCTGCGAGGTTGCGTGATCCCGCTGCGGGACATTCACACGCAGCAAGTAGAACCCGGGCGAATTCGTCTTTCCAACGCCTCAATCACGGTGGACGAGGCTGCGCCGCGCGACCCGTTTGCGACCCCGCTTAAGCACGCCTCTGATTTGCTGCTGTTCGATTGGCGCGCCGGAGCGTTCCAGCGTGTGAAAATTGCGGGACAGATTTTGCACAAGCGAGATGGCGAATATTTTCTCGCCGATGGAAATGATGGCTTGAGATTTATTACCAAAGAGCCGGTGGACTTGCAGCCGGGGGACCTCGTCGAGGCCGTGGGCTTTCTGGAACTTGGGGGCAACTCACCGGTGCTGCGCGAAGCCATCGCCCGGCGGACGGGAACGGCGAAATTGCCGGAGCCGCAGATGTTGGAACCGCAATCGCTCCTGAGCCGGCGTTATGACGCAACCCTGGTGAAGGTGCGGGCGCGGTTAATCGAAATCAGCCACGATCCGACGGATGACACCCTCGAAATGCGGTCTGACACGCGGGGATTTGTCGCCCGGCTGAGGCGGAGTGACGGCCCGTTGCCGCGCCTTTTGCCCGGCAGTCTGCTTGAGTTGACCGGAGTATATGAGGGACAGGGCAGTGACCCCGCCTCGAGCCAGGAAGTGACGTCGTTTGAATTGCTGCTGAATTCCGGCGGCGATATTAAGACGCTGGACAGCCCGTCGTGGTGGACAGTCCGCCGGGCGCTTACCATGGCGGGAGCAATGGTGTTGCTGATCGTGGTCGCGCTGATTTGGATCGCCCTGCTCCGCCAAAGAATTGAGGAACGTTCACAACAACTGGCCGCGGAAATTCGGGACCACGAACACACAGAACGGCGGCGCGAGTTGGAAGAGGAGCGCAGCCGCATTGCGCATGATCTGCACGACGACCTTGGCGCGGCGTTGACGCAAATCCGGTTTCTGAGCGCGTTGGAAAGCCGTGATTCGCGAGCGCCGGAAGACGCGCGCGGCCGAATGTGGCAAATCTCGGAAAAATCGCGGGACATGGTCGCTTCGCTCGATGAAATTGTCTGGGCGATCAACCCGACCAATGATTCGCTCGCGAGCCTCGCGAATTATCTCTGCCATTTTGCGGAGGAATTTTTCAGCCCGACGGCCATTCGCTGCCGGCTGGACGTGGCGGACGCCCTTCCTTCGGCGCCATTGACTTCGGAAGTTCGGCACCACCTTTATTTGGCAGTGCGGGAAGCGCTGAACAACATTGCCAAACATTCTGAAGCGACCGAGGTGTGGCTGCGGATTCATGTCCAGGAACCGGAACTGCGCATCGAACTCGAGGACAACGGGCGCGGATTCACTCCAACCGCGGCCGCGTCAGCGGGAGAAGGCCTGGCCAGCATGCGCCAGAGACTGGAAAAAATTGGCGGCCGGTACGCATGTGAATCACGGCCCGGGAAGGGCGCCACCTGCCGCTTTGTTTTGCAGTTGAAGTCCGCCGCATTCGAGAATGGAAAAGGATGGAAGGAATGAAGAGTCCGCTGCTGACATCAATCGCGATTGTGGAAGACAATAATGACTTTCGCGAATCACTGGAACGTTATTTGAACGAAGCCCACGGCTGCCGATGTGTGTGCGCTTGCAGCACAGCTGAAGAGGCGCTCCAGAAAATCCCGCGGCTTGTCCCGGATGTGGCGCTGATGGACATTCACTTGCCGAATTTATCGGGAGTGGAATGCACTCGCCGGCTGAAGGATTCGTGCCCGTCCGTCCAGATTCTCATTCTCACCGTTTATGAGGACAACGAACGCATTTTCGGCGCGCTCAAGGCCGGCGCGAGCGGATATTTGCTCAAACGCGCGGACCCGGCGGACATCCTGCGGGCAATTCAAGAGGTCAAGCAGGGAGGCGCGCCCATGAGCAGCCAAATCGCCCGGCGGGTGGTTCACTCCTTCCGCGCCGAGCCTGCCAGCGCGCCAAAGGTGGAGGAACTTTCGCAGCGGGAAGAGGAAATATTGCGGCAGCTTTCCAAGGGCTATTCGACGAAGGAAATCGCCGACCGCCTTTCAGTCAGCGTCAACACCGTCCGCACGCATTTGCAGCACATTTACCACAAACTACACGTCCGTTCGCGGACCGAAGCGGTCGTGAAATTCCTACATTGAGGCTGCTGACGCAAAAATCATCCATTTGGATGATGTTTAGTCCCGTTCGCTTCGGCTAACCTCTCAACGCACCAGGACCTTTGAAGACGTGGAACTGGAGTCATTGCAAATGACGCACGGATCTCGTCGGGGAAAATTTTAACTCGAAGGAATGAGCGCGAAATAACCTTTATGAAATTGAAACTCACCTCTATCGGTTTGGCTTTGACAGTTGCAAGCATAGCACACGCGGACTTTAACCCGGTGGCAATAACGCCCGGCAGTTACACGTTCGACATAGTCGTTGAATCCAACACTCCGCAGGCTCTCCCCTTTTGTCTTACCGCGGACACGGGATCCGGCGTCAAAGAGACGGACACCAGCTTATACGAGCAGGGTTTTTACTCCCGCATCGGCACATCTGGAGGCAATTCCGGCATTCCAATACACAACACGACGTTCGCCTCGATGAACAATTCGAACATCACGTTTCTGATGCCGCCCAATTATGTGACCAACAACGACCTCCAAGTTGACAACTACACCGCAACCACCGGCACCCTTTACTTCAACACGCCCACGACCGCCACGAACCTGGCGATTCTCGCCACGAGCGGCGGCGGCGGTAGCACCGTTGGTTACACCGTCACCCACAGCGACAGTTCGACGGACTCCGGCACGTTTAACATGCCGGATTGGTTCAATGGCGGACCAACGCTCGCCTGGGGGGCCAATGGCCGCATCACGGCAGCCGGGGGCTATGAAAACTTCAACAACAGCACTGTGAACAACCAGGCGCCATATTTGTACGACAACAACATCACCGTCTCTGGAGCGACGCCAATTACCAGTATAACTTTCACCTATAATTCGGGAGGCGAATATAATTTCTATGCCGTCAGCGGCAATGCATCAGGGACGAAATGGACCCCAATCCCTGTGAGCGGTTTCAATGAAATCGCCACTGTCCCCGCCGCGTTTCCGCTGACAGCCACCATGGATGCGGGCACCAACACTATTTACCAAACTAGCGGAAACCTGAACACATGGTTTGAGCAGGGATACTATCAAGACTTACCGAGCAGCGGGCTGCCTCCTTCAGGCTCAACTTTCAACAGCCAAAGCCAGCCCACCCACCACTATCAAATGGGCAATTACTCCTCCAATAATGCCATACTCATTGATACAAACCATCAGTCCGTGAACATTGTTATTTCTTCTCCACAGGTGTATAGCGCCTTTGCGTTCCTAACGGCCGGCGCGTACATCGGCAGCGCTCAAATGACCAACATCTGCGTCCTCCAACACCAGGATGGTGTCAGTGAAACCAACGTGTTTTATGGTTACGATTGGTTTAACACCTCCTTCCCGGGGTCCATCGCTTACGAGGCCAATGGACGCGTTAATATGGATAACCGCACGCTCAACAGCACGAACGACAATTTTCCCTACCTTTTTGAGAGTTACTTCACACTCAGCGATCTCACGAGCCCGGTCACGAATATCCTAGTAAAGTACGGGTCAGCGCCGGCGGCTGATTCCACCACTTACATCATGGCTGTCAGCGCCAGCACCGGAGGCGTTCCGCCGGTAATCACTCAAGGACCGCTGCCAACGAATCAGATCTGGTATCCAAGCCAGACGGCAACATTCAACGTTGTCGTCACGGGCACGACGCCGATTACAAACGTCTGGCTGGTCGAAAGCAATGACGCATTCTATCCCCTCCAAAATGGCGTGGATGCAAACGGTTCAACGGTTTCAGGGACGACGACGACTACGCTCAGCATCAGCGACCTGACGCTTGCCGACGCCACCAATTATGAATACGTCGCCACTAATGCGTTTGGCGGAGTGACAAGCACTCAAGTGTCCTTGACGATTAACACAGGAACCCCCCTTGGACCGGTTATCGACTCCCAATCTCCAGCCGCGTCTCCGTCAACATTCGATGTGTTGACAAACCATCCAATCACCACGACCTTTTCTCTTGTAATTGACTCCAACAGCGCTCCGCCTTTCACCTATCAATGGTATCAGGGGACGCCGGGGTCTTCTACCGCAATTCCGGGCGCCACCAATGCGACCTTTGCAAATGTGGACGTGAGTAATACAACCATTTACGCTGTTGTTTCGAACTTCGTAGGCGGCGCCACCAGCAGCCCGGTGTCGATTGATGTTGTGCCAATACCAACGCCATCGCCTTATCAATCGGCTGTTCTGGCTTACAAGCCAGTGGCATATTGGCCGCTGAACGAAACCAATGGAACCACCGCATTCGATTACGCCGGCACGAACAACGGCACTTATATCGGCGGTTATACCCTGGGTGAACCCGGCCTCCCGGATACGGCTGGCATCGGGTCCAATACGTCCGTGGCCTTCGACGGGACTACCGGCTACGTTGATGTTCCTGTGGGCAGGTTGAATATTCTCGGTCCGCTGACATTGATCGAATGGGTCCAGACCAGTGGAGAGAGCGATTTTGCGACTCCCCTGGGACATTCGGACAACGGTTATCGCTTCGATGTGGATGGCGGCGGCATCGCGCACTTTGCCGATGACGGACCAGATGTCACAAGCAGTGGATCAATTGCCAACGGCAACTGGCATCAGTTGATCGGCGTGTATGACGGCACGAAACAATATCTTTATATTGATGGACAACCGGTGGGAACTCCAGTTACCAGCACCCCCATCGGAAGCAGCGACGATGTGATTATCGCGGGCGCTCCCGATTATGGAAACCGATACTTCACCGGCAACATCTGCCAGGTAGCCATACTCACCAATGCGCTGACCGCGTCCGAGGTAACTTCTGTCTATAACAGCCTCGACATACCGCCACAGGTGACAATAAGCCCGGCCACCCCTTCCGTTTATGCCGGCTCCAGCATCACATTAACAGCGAGTTCTGGTGGAACGCCTCCGTTTACGTACCAATGGTACTATATTGACGGCGCCCACAACTCGAATAACATCGTCGGCGCCACCAACGTCACCTATACCATCTCAAATGCGTCCACCGACGAAAACGGCTATTATTATGGGGTGATCGTAACCAGTCCTTACGGTTCCTCCACTGGGGTCGTCAATCTGACGGTTAACGAAGGCCCCGCCTATATTGCCGCGGACCTTTCACCGCTGTATGGCGAATCATTTGTCGGAGCGCCAGTAACTTATACCGTGTTCGCCGCCGGCACCGCTCCGTTCTATTATTCATGGACACTGGACGGAAACCCGGTGAGCGGCGCAACCAGTTCCAGCATTACTCTCACGCCGCCGGTTGGGACACACACCATTCAGGCTATTGTCACGAATGCTGATAGCGCCGGAAGTCCAGTTTTTAGCTCTTCGGCGTCGCTCCAAGTGGATGCGTTTCCCACAAACATCACATTTAATACCGACGGGACAGGCTGGCAGCTTAACACACCCGGAGCGGTTCCTACCATTGCGAGTAATGTGCTGGAATTAACATCCGGCACGGACGGCCAGGACGCCACTGCGTTTTACTCCGTCGGACAATACGTCGGCAATTTCACCGCTTCCTTCATATACGTCGGGGATGGTGGAGCCGACGGCGCCGCCTTTGTCCTTCAAAATACCGCCACAGGCCCATCGATACTAGGCGGCGGTGGCGGCGGTTTGGGCTACTTCGGCATAACCAACAGTATCGCATTAGAGATCAATCTATACATATTTCCGGGCATTGCTCCGGGAACAAACGGCAACACTTATGGCGACGGCGGCGGCCTTATCTACGCCACAACGGGATCAGTCGCCGTTAATAGCGCGGATCCCATTCTATTCAACCTCAGCTACATCAACGGCAATCTGGCGGTCAAAATGACGGACACCACAACCTCCGCCACCTACACCACCAATTACCAGTTCAGTCCGTTGGTGCCGCTCCTGGGCGGTTCAGATCTGGCCTTTATTGGCTTTACCGGGGCTGATGGCGGAACATCTTCCGTCCAGACGATCAGTGACTTCGAGTTCAACGCAATATTGCCGGCGCCGGCTCTTACGATATCCCCGCTTACCGCCGGCTCGTTCGTTCTATCGTGGCCGGCGTCGGACACGGGTTATGTGCTGCAAGAGACTTCCTCTTTGACGCCTCCAATTACCTGGAGTCCCGGCCCAACGCCAACTGTCGTGAACGGAAACAACCAGGTCACTATCACGGTTCCCCATGGTGGCGGAAACGAGTTCTATCGGCTCGCCCCATAACCCGAACTTTATGCCGCGCAGCGGGACGGATATTAATTCGTCCCGCTGTTCGGCTGAATACAGCGCTCGACAAAAGGCTGAAGTTCGGATTTCTTATTTTCCTTGGAGGAGAAACTATGAACCGAAGAGACTTTATTCGCGGCACGTCCCTCGCGGCCACCGGCGTTCTATTTGGCTCGCTTGCGACGGCCCAGGATACCGCATTTCCGGTAGTGCGCGCGCCGGAATCGAAACGGAAATTCAACAGCCCCGCGGTCGAGAACACCATCCGGCGCATTCAATCTTCGATTGGCAACAAGGAGATCGCCTGGATGTTTGGCAATTGCTTTCCTAACACATTGGATACGACTGTGGACTTCGAGATGGCGGACGGCCAGCCCGACACTTACGTCATCACCGGCGATATTGACGCGATGTGGCTGCGCGACAGCTCGGCCCAAGTCTGGCCCTATCTTCCGCTGATAAAAGAAGACCCTCGACTCCAACAATTAATTGCCGGCGTGATCAATCGGCAAACTCGGTGCATTCTTCTTGATCCTTACGCCAACGCCTTCTACAAAGACGAACACAAAAAAAGCCAGTGGCAGAGTGATCGGACGGAAATGAAGCCGGGCGTCCACGAACGCAAGTGGGAGGTTGACTCTCTCTGCTACCCGA
This sequence comes from Verrucomicrobiia bacterium, assembly GCA_036268455.1. Taxonomy (GTDB): domain Bacteria; phylum Verrucomicrobiota; class Verrucomicrobiia; order Limisphaerales; family Palsa-1400; genus DATAUD01. Next base: position 186,687 of record DATAUD010000022.1, on the reverse strand, counting down.
TCCGCCTTGCGTATGGCTATTGGAAACAAAGCCAGGACGCCGCGCCGTTCCACGAGAAGTGGCGCCAGTCCATTCTTCGCGTAGTTCGGACCTTCCGCGAGCAACAACGGAAGACCGATAAAGGTCCCTACCATTTCCAGCGCCGCACCGAAGTTGCGACCGATACAGTTGCGGGGGCCGGCTATGGGCGGCCGGCCAAGCCAGTCGGATTGATCTGTTCGATGTTCCGTCCCAGTGACGACGCAACGGTGTTTTCGTATTTGGTTCCGTCCAATTTTTTCGCGGTGACAAGCCTCCGCCAGGCGGCGGAAATGCTGGAAGAAATTCTCCACGATTCGGCGTCTGCCGATGTGTGTCGAACGCTCGCTGATGAAGTTGAACGAGCACTGCGCCAATACGCCGCCGTAAACCACGTCGGGATGGGTCGCATTTATGCGTATGAGGTGGACGCCTATGGAAATTCGTATTGCATCGACGACGGCAATGTGCCGAGCCTGCTTTCCATGCCGTATCTGGGCGCCACAGCGTCTGACGACAAGACCTATGAGAATACGCGCCGCTTTATCTTGTCGGATAAAAATCCGTATTATTGCCAGGGCAAAGCCGCCAATGGACCCGGCGGCCCACATGCGGGGATCGGAATGATCTGGCCGCTGGGCCTGATCGTCCAGGGGTTGACAAGCACGAACGATGATGAAATCTCAGGCTGCCTTGATACTTTGCGGCGGACGCATGCCGGGACTGGCTTCATGCACGAGTCGTTCAACAAGGATGATCCGACCAAATTTACGCGTTCGTGGTTTGCCTGGGCGAACACGATTTTCGGGGAATTGATTCTCAAAGTTCACGCGGAACGCCCCCAACTTTTGGCCTAGTATTACTTTGTCAAGTATTTGATTGCTTTTTTAACGCGCCGCTTGCATGATCGGGTTCCATGGAATGGAACGACCGACTTTGGCGGCAGAGTCAGCAATATCTTTCACAATTTATGATTCCGCTGGTGGAGGTGTTGGGGCGCAGCGAGCGCCGGGTGGCGGCGACGCGGTATGTGGAGGGCCTTTTACTTCCAGGCCAGCGCAAGTCCATCGTCCCGATGTCCGAAAGGCTGGGAGTGGATCCGCAGAGCTTGCAGCAATTTGTCAGCGACAGCCCATGGGAGGAAAAGGTCCTCTGGTCTGTTATTCGGCGCGAAATCATTCCGAACTTGGAGCCGGTGGAAAGCTGGGTGATTGATGAAACGGGCTGGCTCAAGCAGGGGGATCATTCCGTCGGAGTATCCCATCAATATTGCGGAGCGGCGGGCAAACAGGCCAACTGTCAAGTCAGCGTGGAGTTGGTGGCCAGCGACGGACTGGTGGCCGCGCCGATGGGAGGGCGGTTGTACTTGCCGCAGAAATGGACGGATGATCCGTCGCGTTGCGCGGAGGCCGGAGTGCCTGCGGACACTTCCTTTGCCACCAAGCCCCAAATCGCCGTGGCCTTGTTGGAAGAAGCTCTGGCCGATGGGGTCGCGCCCGGCCCCGTCCTGGCGGACAGCACCTAGGTCCCCATGAGGAAATTCTTCGGATCGCGTAGTTACCGAATGGAGAGCCCAACCGACAAAAGATCCCAAACCCGACTTCTTGCCGGCGTCCATATCCGCGGCGCGTTTATCGAGGGTGGACTGATATTCGGGGTCGTCAACGCGGTTGAGGTGGGCGATCAGTGCCGCCAAACCAAGGCGCTCATCTACCGTTAACCCCGCAATTTGTTCTCGGATTTCAGCCAAGCTCACAGCGCTAATTTAGGCAGAATCGCCCAGGTTTGCAAGTTGCGTTGACCCACTGGCTCAACGGCTGGGCCGGGACTCGTCGCTATGGCGGAGGCAATGGCGCCCAATCGCCCACTTTGGCGTGGTCGCGGCTCGACCATTTTTTCCAAGCGTCGCGGTCGGTGAGCATTTTAATGAAAATTCCGCCGACTACCGGACGCGCGTGCATGCCGTTGCTGCCGATCTTGTCCGTCACATACGAATCGACCAGCGGCTGCCTGTTGGGAGTCTGGTTTAGGTAATCGTAAATGGGCGAGATCAACGCCTCAAAATCCGGCTTGTTGTCCGCAAGCGTTGCGCTCCAGACGGACCAATCGGTCTTGGTCAAATGAGTCCGCGAATCCAGCGGGACGCCGTAGGGTTGCATGACTTTCTTGTAAAACGCGATTTCCGCGCGCGCGACTTCCGGCGGGAAAACGTCCAATCCGAGAATGCGGTCCCAAACGAGATTATACTTCTGGCTCCATGTGTTTGGCTTGTCGAAGGCGAGACGGGAATGATCGCCGTCGCTTGCCACGGTCATCCAATGTTGCGCGTCAGTCTTGGCGAGTTGCGCGTATTTCGCGGCGTTGGCGGTGTCGCCGCGCATCCGGCAGATGTCACCGTAAGCGGCGAGGGCGAGAATTGCTTTGATTGACAGGTTGGCGTTGTGCGCCAGGTGGCCCATGAAATCATCCGTGCAAAGCTGGTTCTCCGGGTCCAAACCATATTGCTCCAGATAGGCGGCCCATTGCGTCAATTGCGGCCACCACGGGGAAACGAAGTCTGCGTTGCCGTCCTCCTGGCAAATGGCGTCGCACAGAATCAGCATATTGCCGCTCTCTTCGACCGGCATTCCTTCTCCGCCGTCGTCGCGCCCCGGGGCAATCGGATAAGTGCCCAAGTCGTGCGGCGCATTGGGGAATTTCCAATGCCACGACGCGGCGTAGCTGAGGATCGGAACCAAAGAACACTTCGCCAGAGTTGGACTCAGCAAAATCCAAACGGGGTCCATCGGAAAAATAACATCGACCGTGGCGATGTCGCCGTTGCTGGTGTTCTCCTTGGTGAAAAACAGCGGTTGTTTGTGCGGGTCCGCGGCGAGTCCACAGGCCGCCAGACATTCGCGATAGGCGAGCGCGGCAATGCGCGCGTAACGAATGCCGCCGGCGCGGGTCAAATCGCGCATCAACTGCCGGTCGAACTCTTCGCAACGCTTTTCCAGCCGCGGATATTCCTTATCGGCCGCCCGCAAAAGTGAAGCGGGCGTCGCGCCGTTGCGCCGCCAATAAGGTTGAAGGTTTTGGCCAAAATATTTGATGGAATAAATTTCGTCGTAAGCGACGATCACCTGGCGGGTGACCGCCTTTTCGCCGACAGCGCCGAGATCGAAGTCAAACGCCATCACCGGTTGCCGGTCCGTCACCGGACGGGGCATTCGGTCGTCGTCCTGCCCGGGCAATTCGCCATCTTGAACGAAGCCCTGAAGCAATGTGTCATTGGGGCCGATCGCCGCGGTGGAAACGGCCTTTTTTGTCCGGGCGGACGCGTAAGCGTAGCCCCAGTCGATGCGATGATCATCGCCCTTGGAACCCAGGATTGGCTGTTTGTCCGTGCCAACACGAAGGAAAGTGAGTCCGCCGGCTTTTCCGCGGGACCATTGGACTTTTTCATCCCTCTTATTGACAGCCAATTCGGAACTGGTGCTGTCGTAAATGGAGACCGCGTGTTTGCCGCCGTCAATCGCCCGGATTGTCCAGGTGATGTAACTCAGCGGACGCGAAAGCACATCCAAATCATCCGGCAGCGCCGCCGTCATGAAAGTCAGCGTGACGTGGACTTTGGAATCCTCGAATTGATAAATGCTGCGAGTCGGAGTGACTTCAAGGCCGACCTGCGGCATTGCAGGGACGTTTGTGGGTTCGTTTCCCATGAGCCGTTCTGCTGCGCCGTCGATGCGAATCAGGCTGATCAACGCGTGCGGCCGATGTGTCCAATGTCGCGTAACGTCGTCTGTTAAGTGATCGGCCTCCGACCAGATGCTCAGGTAAGGGTCGCTGGTAACAAGCGGGACGGCTGGCGGGCGGAATCGCGCGTCAGCGTTTTGGCCCAGGCTGAAATGGGATTGCAACAGAACGATCGCAGCCACGCAGATCGGCAAAAATTTAATGCGCATTGGACCGACATTGTTGCGAGAAAGCCTTCGCAATTGTCAAGAGCGGGCCGTGAAATATGGTGGGTATAAACTGCCTTTGAAATTTTCGCCTGTTGCCTTCACTGTGGTGCAACATGAAAAAATGGTTGTTGCCCGTGATTCAGGGCTTTTTGTTCTTTCTAATGGCAATTCAAACCGAGTGCCAGCCGCTTCCGAAAATCGAGCTTCACCGCGTGTTTCCCAAATTGGAATTCAGCAACGCGGTTTGGATGACCGAGGCGCCGGATGGCTCGGGCAGGGAGGCGATTGTCGGGCAGGATGGCTGCATCCTTCTTGCGCGAAAAGGCACGAATGGTTCGGGTGCCAAGGTGCTTTTGGACATTTCCGACCGGCAACCTCACGTCAGCACGGAGCAGGGGTTGTTGAGCCTGGCGTTCCATCCCGGATTTAAAACCAACCGCCTTTTTTATATCTTCTACAGCCAGCAGAATCCCCGCCGCACCATTCTCAGTGAATGGAAAATTTCAGCCACGGACCCGGACCGCGCGGATACGAATTCCGAGCGCAAACTGCTGGAGATTCCCCAACCGTCGGACGTTCACAAGGCGGGGCTGGCCAGTTTTGGCCCGGACGGTTTTCTTTATTTGAGCGTCGGGGACGGGGGAGGGCAGAACGACGAATTTGGGGCGGCCCAAAACGCGTCCACGGTGCGGGGCAAGATTTTACGCATCGACGTCAACACACGTTCAACGATTGGAATGCACGGCACGAAGGTGACGCTGCCCTATGGCATCCCCCGCGATAATCCTTTTATCAACGAACCGGATTTTTGGGAGAACAGCGTGCGCAAGGAAATCTGGGCTTACGGCTTGCGCAACCCGTGGCGTTACAGTTGGGATCGCGAGACCGGCGACATGTGGGCCGGCGACGTTGGCCAGGACAAATGGGAGGAAATCGATTTGATCGTGAAACAGGGCAATTACGGTTGGGGCGTGCGCGAAGGGGCGCATTATTTCAAGCCCGCCCCGGTGGGGGCGCGGTATATCGATCCGGTGATGGAATATCCGCACAACACGAACCTCCTTTCCCAGCAGATGTTTCCCGGGCACAGCATTGGGGCGTGTGTCGTGGGGGGGTACGTTTATCGCGGAGCGAAACATCCGGCGTTGCGCGGGATTTACATTTACGGCGATTACGCGCTAGGGACGATTTGGGGGTTCCGCTACAAGGACGGCAAAGCGAACGACAGCGCCACGATGCTCGATCAGCCAAAGAACATTTCCAGCTTCGCCGAGGATTTGGACGGGGAACTTTATGTCGTCGCTTACGAAGGACAAATCTATTCCGTTTCGGCGGCGGGCGACCCGTGATTTTCTAAATTTTTTCCGAAAAAAAGTTCTTGCCCTTGCGGGGACGTGCGACAATATGCCCGTCGAAAAGTTACAACAGGAAAGGATTTTCCATGGCACATATTTACAACAACATTGTCGAAACCGTCGGACGCACCCCGCTGGTTCGGTTGAACAGAGTGACCGCGGGCACGGGCGCCACCATTCTCCTTAAGTGCGAGTTTTTTAATCCGTTGGGCAGCGTCAAGGACCGCATTGGGATGGCGATGATCGAAGACGCCGAACAGCGCGGGATACTCAAAAAGGACACGATAATTATCGAACCAACCAGCGGCAACACGGGAATTGCGCTGGCGTTCGTTGCCGCGGCCAAAGGCTACAAATTGATTTTGACAATGCCGGACACGATGTCGATGGAACGCCGCACGTTGCTGGCGATGCTTGGGGCAAAATTGGTCCTGACCCCGGGCGCCGAGGGAATGAAAGGCGCCATTGCGCGCGCCGAGCAATTGGCCAAGGAAACCCCCAATTCCTGGATTCCGCAGCAATTTGAGAACCCGGCCAATCCAGAAATCCACCGCAAAACCACCGCGGAGGAAATTTGGAAGGACACCGATGGCAAAGTGGACATTGTGGTTTCGGCTGTTGGCACTGGAGGGACCATTACCGGTTGCGTGGAGGTCCTCAAGGCCCGCAAGCCGTCCTTTCAGGCCATCGCCGCGGAACCCGACACTTCGCCAGTCATTTCGCAATGCCTGGCGGGACAGCCGCTAAAACCCGGTCCGCACAAGATTCAGGGCACCGGCGCCGGTTTCATTCCCAAGAATTTGCACCTCAAGGACAGCAAGGGAAACCCTCAGATTGTCGAGTGCGTGCAAGTGACCAACGATGAGGCGTTTGCTATGGCGCGCCGGCTCGCCAAGGAGGAGGGGCTTCTGGTGGGAATTTCCACTGGCGCTAATGTGGTCGCATCGCTGAAAGTGGCCCAGCGTCCCGAGAATAAAGGCAAGATGATCGTGACGATTGCCTGCTCGACAGGTGAGCGCTATTTGAGCACGCCGCTGGCCGCTGAAGCCCGGGCGGAAGTGGGGACTTAATGCGGATTGAAAAAATAAGTTGCAATAATCGACTTTTGGCATAAATATCTGGTTGTTGAAGGTTTGACCGGGTTGCGCGAACGTTTTCGAGGGGTGCAACGGTCCTCCAAGAATTCCTAGTTCAAACGAAAGTAACCTTTCGGGCAATTCAGGCAAGGCCTTCGCACGTTTTACAAAATTATCTTATGAGTAACGCTCCCGGCGCCACAGCCACCGATCACGGTGCAGGCTTCCTTGAGATTTCGGAAAAAGGCTTTGGGTTCTTGCGAACCAGGGAAAACAACTACCATCCCAAGCCAAGCGACATCTTTGTCACGCCTGACACGATCAAACGCAATTTCTTGCGCGAAGGCTGCCTTGTCGCCGGCGAAACCCAACCGCCGCACCGCGGCAACAGCCCGCAACTCAAGACGGTCCACAAAATCAACGATCAGCCCTTCGAGGCCTATACAAAAAACGTTCGATTTGAAAATCTGACCACCATTGATCCCATCGAGAAGATCAGCCTCGAAACATCGCCGGACCTGCTCGAAACCCGTATCATTGATCTCGTCACGCCCATCGGCAAAGGCACGCGCGGCTTGATTGTCGCCCCGCCGCGCACCGGCAAGACCACCATTCTCAAGCAAATCGCCAACGCCGTCACAGCCAATCACCCCGAAGTTTACGTGATGGTCCTCCTCATCGACGAACGTCCCGAGGAAGTCACCGATTTTCAACGCTCCGTCAAAGCGGAAGTCGTCGCCTCTTCCAACGACCAGGACCTCGAAACCCATGTGCGCCTTTCGCGATTCATGATCGAGCGTTGCCGCCGCATGGTTGAAAGCGGACGGGACGTCTTTGTTTTGCTGGATTCCATCACACGCGTCGCCCGCGCTTACAATAGCGTTCACGGCGGCAGCGGCCGCACAATGACCGGCGGCGTCGATGCCCGAGCCTTGGAAATTCCGCGGAAAATGTTCGCCTCCGCGCGCAAGATCGAAGAGGGGGGTTCCCTGACGATCGTTGCCACCGCGCTCGTGGATACCGGGTCGCGCATGGACGAATTGATTTTCCAGGAATTCAAGGGCACCGGCAATATGGAATTGATCCTCGACCGCAAGCTGTCCGAGCGCCGCCTTTTTCCCGCGCTGGACATTCCCAAGAGCGGTACGCGCAAAGAGGAAAAACTTTTTCCGCCCAAGAACATTGAATCCATTCGCAAGCTGCGCCGCATGATGGTCGATCTCAACCCGGTCGAAGCGATGGAAACGCTCATCGCCGCGTTGAAGAAGCACAAGACCAACGACGAATTGCTGGCGAAGATCACCTGACGGAAATTCTTCCGTGAAGGCGAAGCCCGCAAAAACGCCCGGCGCGCGCCCGCCTCTGGAGCGGATGCTGCGCATCCACCAGGCCCTGCAAAGCGGCAAATATCCGAACGCCTTCACCCTTGCCGGCGAGTTGGAGGTCAGCACCAAATCCATCCATCGCGACTTCGAATTCATGCGCGACCGGCTGGAACTGCCGTTGGAATACAGCGCCGAACACAAGGGTTATCATTACACCCAGGAAGTCACCAATTTCCCAACGTTGCAAATCACGGAAGGCGAATTGTTTGCCCTCCTCGTCGCGGAAAAGGCGCTGCAACAATATCGGGGCACCGCTTTCGAGCGGCCGCTCGTCAGCGCCTTCAAGAAAATGGCGGCCAGCCTGCCCGACACCGTTTCATTGAACCTTGCCGACTGGGAACGAACCATTTCCTTCCGCACGCGCGCCGCGCCGATTTTAAACCTTGAGATATTCGACGCCCTTGCCCAGGCCGCTACGCAGCGCAGACAATTGCAATTGACCTACCGCAAGCCCGGCAAGCGCGACACGGAATTGCGCCTGGTGGACCCGTATCATTTGGCCAACATCAACGGCGAATGGTTTTTGTTCGCCTGGTGTCATTTGCGCAAGGACATCCGCACATTTGTCCCCGCTCGCATCCAGGAAGCCAGGCCGACCGGCAAGGTTTTTGCGCGCCCGCAAAAATTCTCGCTGGAAAAACGCCTGCGCGACAGTTTCGGCGTGCAATCAGGGCAGGGGAATTTTGAGGTCGTGCTCCATTTCAACGAACTTGTCAGCGATTACATTCGCGAAAAGAAGTGGCACGAATCGCAGGAATTGCGCGAGCTTGAAGACGGCGGCGTTGAATTGCGGCTGAAACTCTCAAGTCTCGGCGAGATCGAACGATGGGTATTGGGCTGGTCCGGCAACGCGCGGGTCGTGCAACCCGCCGAATTGGCCGCCAGCATCGCCGCCGCCGCCCGAAAAATCCTCCAAAATTCCCCGCCGCGGACTTAGCTGTCCGTCAGATTTTAATTGTCTTCATTTCCACGCTTCTCTTCACATCTCAGGCTTCCAGCGGCCTTCGTCCATTTTGATGATGTCAAAGTCGGTAATCACGCTGCCGTCGTCCGCAAGCCCGTATTTCTTGATCATGCGCGGGATAAACCCGTCGGTTTCATCATCGCGCCAGCCGCGCTTGCTCATAAAACTGTTGTAAATGAGAATTTGCTCGTCCGTAAGGCGCCAGCCATTTTCCAAACACTAGTGTAGTGTCCCATAAATAGCTAGCCATTCGTTGCGCCCAATTTGGCCTGTGGCGAGGCGCGGGCGGCAGGTCTTTTTGACGCAGGCTTCGTTGCTCGTTCCTCACAGATCCATTCGGATATGCTCGTCGCTCGCGCCTCGCCTGCGTCAAAATCCCTCGCCGCGAATGGCTAGCTATTTATGGGACACTACACTAGTCGAGCGCTTCTTCATCGCTTTTGCCCGAGAGCACGTGTGCTTTGACGTCTTCGTACCCAACGCATAAATACCTGCACGTGCGCGCGTCAAACCCCTTGGCCGAGCATGTCGTGGTAGTCCTTCGGAAGTTTGCCCTCGGCGTGCAGACGAATCTTCGAGCACATCCTGGCAAAGTAAAATATGCCGCGAGTCTTTTCGTAACATCCTTTGATTCCTTCGATTTTCATGTGGCGGTATTTTTATTAGAGCTGCGATCTTGTTCAATTGAAAAGAGTATTGGTCCACGAGGACGAGGGCCAAGGCCGAAGCGAGGGACAGAGTGGTCGATCACCTGGCATAACCGCCTTTCCCCAAGCCCCCCAAAAAACGAAGAAGGCCGGAAGCGTTTCCACTTCCGGCCTTTGAAACTAACAGACTGCTATTCGCAGCTTACTGGACGATCTGCGCGCGGTAGAACCGGTGCGGCATCGTGGTCGAATCTGTGTCCAGATATTGCACGATACCTTCGGGCGTCGCGACTACTGTCGCGATTGTCGCCCAGTTGATCAGGTCCGTGGACGCTTGAATGTTATAGCTCGCGTTCGGCGTTCCGGCGAAGGTGAGGAACGCGCCGGTGTGGGTCACACTGGTGCCGCCGATCGACAACTTATTCGCGGCCGCGAAGTTGACCGTGATCAAACCAACCGTCTCGCCGCCGCGTCCATCGTTGACGATATACGCGAAGCGGTCCGAGGCCAACTGGCCGGCCGGCGGGTTGTAGGTCAGGCTCGTTGAATTGTTGGTCAACAAACCGCCTTCCGCGGAGACTGAGCTGACGGCGGTGATGGTCAACGTATCGCCATCAGGATCGCTGTCGTTGGTCAGGATCTGGCTGAACGGGAGAGTGAAGCTCTCGCCTTCAGTCGCAGTGATGTAGATTTCCGGAGCAACCGGGAGACGGTCAACACTGACCGTGATTTGCGCCGTCACCACATTGCTGGGATAGGTGAGGGTGAGTTGCGCCACACGGAAGCTCGTGTTGGTGACGGTCGTTTCAAAGGCGAGTTGATCAATCAACGCGCTGATCGAAACCGGGTTGGCGTTCGTGGTCAGCGTGAACGACAGCAGGTTGCTGCCGTTGCCAGTGAACGCGGCGATATTCGTTCCGCCGTAGGTTATAGTGGAACCTTGCACGCCGATCTCGCCGGCGCCGCTCCCTTGGGAAGCAACACTCAACTCATCGCCGGCCGTCGCGTTGGTCACAACGGCAACCGAGAGGGTCGCTCCGCCGTAGCTCAGGCTTCCGCCATCCGCTTCGGTACCGAGCGGGTCGAGTTGCACGGCATTGTCGCCAATGACGTAGTAGCTTTCGTTCGTGCCGGTCACAAGGGCCGCCGTGACGGTCAATTCACCATTGCTATAAACAAGGGTGTAATTGGTGGCCGCCAGGGTGCCTGTCGAGATGTCGATCGCATAGACGCCAGCCGGGCTGGAGTTGTCAGCGCTGGTGGACAGCGCCGGTGTGCCAGTCAGGACGTTCGTGCTGTCGCCATTCAGGAATCCGCTGAAGTGGTAGGTCAACGGAGGATTGGTCATTCCGTATTCACGGATTTGATTATCCGCCACGACTTCCAGCGGGCTGGCCTGAACGGTCAAGGTCCCGTTGGCGAAGGCGAACGTATAGTTCGTCGCGCTCAAAGTGCCGAGCGCGGCGGTGATTGGATAGCTGCCCACAGGGCTGTTCGAGACAGCCGTCGTGGTCAACGATGCGCTGCCGCTGACAACGTTCGAGGTGTCGTCATTGACGAATCCAGTAATCGTCGCCGTCAACGTGGGGTTGGTGGCGCCGTAATACCGGCTCGTGCTATTGGCGGTGACAGTCAATGCCACCGGCGTGATCGACAGCGTTCCGCTGTTATATTGGATGCTGTAATCAGGCGATGTTTGACCGTTCGCGACGTTGATCGTGTAATTGCCGACAGGCGTGTTGACGCCGACCGGGTTGCTTTGCGAATCCAAGGTGCTATAGGTCACGGCGCCGGACAAGCTATTCGAGTTATCGTCATTGACGAAGCCAGTATAGACGACGCTGTTGGCCGGGTTCGCCTGGCCATAGGGCCGCGTGGCGTTCTGGACCTGGCCGATCAATTGCGCCTGGGTAATCGTCAGGATTCCTCCAATGAGGTTGACGTTGTAATTGCCGAGCACGCCCTCCGGGTCGGTCAGTTGAACCGTGATGCCGTATTGGCCCGGAGGATCGGAGATCGTCGCCGAGCTTGACAAGTTGGCGGTAACGCTATCGCCATTAACCAAGCCAACAATCGTGGCATTGAAGATAGGATTGGTGGTCCCGTAAGGACGGCTCGTGTTCTGGGCCGTCACCGTGAGGCCGGCCTTGGTGATCGTCAGCGTGCCGTTGACATAGCTGAACGTGTAGTTCGTCGAAACGCCGCCCGAAGGCACGATAGCATAGCTGCCAATCGGATAGGTCGAATCCGCGACGGTCGTCGCTGTGGGAGCAACGGTGAGCGAGGCGGGGCCGTCGCCGTTCTCGAAGCCGGAGTAGGACAAGCCCAACACTCCGTTTGGCTGCCCGTAGGGACGGCTCACGTTGGTAGCCGTCACGATCAAGGCCGCGGGAACAATGGTCAACGTCCCGTCATTGGTCGTTACCATGTAGTTGCCCAAGGCGCTGTTCGGATCGTCGAACACTGGGGTGATCGGATACTCGCCGGTGCCGCTGGCCGGAGTCGCGGTGGTGACGAACGATGCGGTGATGTCATCGTCATTGACGAGGCCCGTCAAGCTACCCGTGAAGGCAGGCAGGGGAGCGCCATAAGTATTTGTGACGCTGCTCACGGTTTCCACCAGGGGCGCTGGCGTTACCGTCAGGTTGCCCAGGTTTGTCGTGACCTCGTAGTTGGTCAACAAGTCGTTCGTGTCGTCCAACATTGCCGTGATCGGATACGCTCCAACCGGGCTGTTCGTAGTGGCCGCTGTGCTGAAGCTGGCCGTGATGGGATCGTTGTTCATCAAACCAACCAGCGAACCCGTCAATACTGGATTCGTCGCGCCATATAGGCGGGATGCATCGAAGGAGGTCAGGGCCAATGGCGCCGGCTCCACCGTCAAAACCGAGTTCGAGAAGGCGAACGCGTAATTGGTCGAAGCCAGCGTTCCTTGATGAATGTGGATGGTATAATCGCCAACCGGACTGTTCGTGTGGGCAAACGTATATACGTTCGGGCTTCCCGTCAGCGAGTTGGTGTCATCCCCATTGAGGAATCCGCTGTAGTGGAAGGTCAACGGAGGATTGGTGTCGCCGTAGGTCTTTTCCTGCGGGTCGGCAATGACCGTCAGGATGCTTTGCCCCACTGTCAATACGCCGTTGCTGAACGCAAAGCTGTAATTTGTGGCGAACAATGTTCCTTGTGAAACTTCAATCGGGTAGGTTCCCGTCGCGCTGTCAATCGTCGCGGTCGTCGTGACATCGGGCGAACCGCTAACCACATTGGTCGGGTCGCCATTGAGGAACCCGGTGATCGTCGTCGTGAAAACGGGATTGGTCGTTCCATAGAGGCGGCTTTGATTGTCCGCCGTCACTTCCAGCACCGCTTGCGTTACCACAAGGTTCCCCGGGACGGCTTGAATGGTGTAATTCGGAGCGGAAACGCCGCTGACATCCACCGTGATCGGGTAGGAGCCGACCGTGCTGGTGTTCGTCGCCGTCGTGCTAAGAATAGGCTGGCCGACAATGACGTTAGTCGTGTCGCCGTTTACCAGGCCGAGGTAGGACGCCATGAGAACAGGATTGGTGGAGCCGTAACCGCGAGAAACGTCGGGCCCTTCGACTTCAAGCGTCGCCGGCGTAATATCCAGCGTGCCGCCCTGCGTTGAGAGCGAGTAGTTCCCGAGAACGTTGCTCGGATCGTTGAATTCCGCGCTGATCGGGTAGGCTCCAACGGGACCGCCGTTGACGGCAGTCGTGGTGAACTGAACCGTCAGCGGATCGTTATTGACGACACCGGTCAGAGACCCGGTCAAGGTCGGCAATGGCTGGCCATACATGATCGTTTGATCGTTGATGACCACGCTCAGAGGCGCTTGCTCGACCGTCAACAGGCTGTTGCTGTAAACAATCGAATAATTCGTCGCGCTCAAACCGCTGGGCACGATCGCGTAAGTGCCGACCGCGCTGTTGGTTTGCGCATCCGTCGTCACGGACAATGTCCCTTGGAGAACATTGCTGCTTTCGTCATTAACAAAGCCCGTGATGTCCGCGGACAACGACGGAACTGGCGATCCATAAACCATGCTCGCCGGATTGGCCGCGACAGTTAAGACCGCTTGCGTGACCGTCAAGACGCCGTTCGTATAGATCACCGTATAGTTGGGCGCGCTCTGGCCGCCGCTAACATAGATAGGATACTCTCCAACCGGGGTATTGGTCGTGACGACAACACCGTTGGTGTCGAGCGAGACGAGCGTATAAGAGCCGCTCAGGATATTCGTCGTGTCGCCATTGGCGAATCCGCTATAGACGAGGCTGAACGGTTGATTTGTCTGGCCGTAGGCGCGGGTTTGATCCTGCACGATTCCGAGCAACGTCGCATTCGTGATGAGCAGGGTGCCCGTGCTAAGGTTCACGTTATAGTATCCGAGTTTTCCGTTCGGATCGTTCACGTTCAGGTTGATCGGATAATTGCCGGGCGCGCTGGTTTGCGTCGCCGGAGTCGAAGCGGTCGCCGTGATGTCGTCATTCCCGACAACGCCAGTGACAGTCACGTTAAACGTGGGATTCGGCATACCGTAGGCGCGGGAAACGTCTGGAACGGAAACGTTCAACGGCGCTTTTGTCACAGTCAAAGTTCCCGGAACATAACTGAGTGAATAATTCGGGGCCGATCCTCCTGACGCTGTAATCGGGTAGGTGTTTGGACGGTTCGTGATCCCGTTGGCGATGCTGGCCGCAATCGTCGCAATGGGCGTGGTGGTAAGGGCGTTTCCGGCGTTATCTCCTGGAACGAATCCAGAGTAGCTTACCGGGAAGACCGGAGAAGGATAGCCGTAAGGATAGGATTCGCTGACGGCCGTAACCACGAGCGGAGCCGAACTGATGTTGGCGCTTAGGACCGGTTGAACCAGGGTGTAGTTGGTTGTGTCGGTCCCGCTTATCGTGTAGCCCGAAACCGTGACAGTCAGGTTGGTCCCAACTCCCGGCGCGGCGAATGAAGCAACAGGAGAACCGCCAAGGGTAATCGAGTCTCCATCGACGACACCCACCAATGTGGCGGTGCCGGACAGCGTCGCGTTGGTCGTGCCGTCATAGGTCTTATTGACGGCCATGATATTGGTAATCGTCAATTGCGCCGAGCTGATATTCGCGGAGAGCGCCGGCTGAATGAGATTATAGTTTGTCGAGTCAGTCCCGCTGATCGTGTAGCCCGTTACAGTAACCGCCAGGTTGGTTCCAATGTCCGGCGTTGCGAACGAAGCGGAAGGAGTGCCGCCCAGGGTAACCGAGTCTCCCTCAACGACTCCGTACAAGGTGGCTGTGCCTGACAAGGTGGCGTTGGTCGTGCCGTCATAGGTTTTGCTTACGGCGGCGATGTTCGTCACGGTCACGGTCGCCGCGCAAATATTCGCGGAGAGGACCGGCTGAGTCAGCGAGTAGTTGCCGCTGGCCGAGCCATCGAGCGTCAAGCCGCTGACGGTCACAGTCTTGTTGGTGCCCGCGAGCTTGTCGGAGAAGGAGGCCATTGCCCCATTCGTATCGAGCGTAACGTTGTCTCCAGTGACAACGCCGACCAGGCTGGCGCCAGTGAGATTGAGAGTGTCGTTGGTGCTGCCATTATACATTCTGTTTTCCGCAATCGCGCCGGCTACCGTCAACGTCGCGGGAGTGATGTTCGCGCTGAGGACTGGCTGAACCAGATTGTAGTTCACGGCGTCAGGCCCGCTGATGACATATCCAGCAACCACGACCGCCACGTTGGTCCCGACTTCGGGGCTTACGAACGACGCAGTGGCAACGCCGCCAAGGGAAACCGAGTCCCCCTCGACAATGCCGTATAAAACGGGCGTGCCGGTCAGTGTGGCGTTGGTCGTTCCGTCGTAGGGCTTGCTCGATGCGGCAATGTTTGTGACGGTCACACGGGCCGCGCAAATATTGGCGGAGAGCATCGGCTCAGACAGCGAGTAGTTGGTGGCGGCGCTGCCGAACAACGATAGTCCGGAGACGGTCACCGGCAAGTTCGTTCCCGCGTCTTTGCTGGCAAAATAGGCCGTTGATCCTTCCGTAACCAGCGAAACGTTATCCCCATTTAGGACGCCGACCAATGAAGCCTCCCCGAAGTTGAGGGCGTCGTTAGTGCTTCCATTATACATCCTGTTTTCCGCAACAATGCCGCTGACGGTCAAAGTGACTGCCGTCGCCGTAACAGTCGCGTTCGTGTTGTTGTCGAGATAGTTAAGGTCCGACGCTTGATCGGCTTCGACGACAATCGGTCCCGTCCCTGTGGCAACGAGTTGATCGCCATTGACGATCTCTCCCGGACCGCTGACAACGCTGAAGGTCACCGAGCCGGTTCCAGAACCGCCGGTGACGCTGAGAGTGTTAGTGGAGCCGTAAGCCTGCATCGCGGCCGGCGCGAAAACCAGGGGCGCCTGGGCGGCCTGGTTGACTACCTGGCTGAACGTGTTTGTGTTTCCGGTGAAATTCACATCGCCGGCGTATTCAACGCTGAAGTTGTGGGTTTCGACGGAAAGATTAGTCACCGTGATTGATGCCGTCGCCACGCCGTCGCTGCCGGTCAGGGCGTTTGTGAAATCGACGCTGCCATCGGTGAAGATGACATTGCCGGTCGGCGTTGCCGAGCCGCTGGCCGCCGTGACGGTCGCGAACAAAGTGACTGACTCGCCATAGGTGGAGGGAGTCGGGCCGTTGGTCGCTGTTACTGTAGTGGCGGTGAGGTTCTGTTCCTCAATGATCAATTGAGGCTGCAGTTGCGGGGAAAGCGATTGGCGGGAATCGAAGGTGATATAATTCACGCCTCCAAAATCGGCATCGTCAAAGATAAAAAAGCTGGCGGTCTGGTTTTGGCCTGCTTGCTGTGCTATGAACGAGGTGACATCCACAGTCTTCCAGTCACCGGGAACCAAATCAGCAGTATCGTCAAATTCAATCGCCTCACTCGGCTCGGGAAAGCCGGTGGTTTCGTTCCAATCATTATCCGTCGAACCGTACATGCCGAAAACTGGTTCTCCCGCCGCCGTGGAGATATGGATTCGAAGTTGGGCATTGGTGATTGTGCCGGTGATCGAACTAATGTCAAACATAATTGCAGATACGTCTTGGTTGCCATTGGTATCCGGCAGCGCAACCCATTCAACGGTTTCACCAGGCACGGAAGAACTGTCGTAGGGTTGTGTGGTTATCCCTTCGTTGGGTGTCCAAACGTTGGCAGTCGGGTAAAGCACAGTGCCGCTGACAGGAGCGTACGGCAGGAAGGAACCAAGAACGTCGCTGTTGTCCTTCGTCGTTTCATCAATCGCAAAGGTGTCATCGCCACTATCGGAAGAAGTGTTGCCCGAAAATGTCAAATTCGTCGCCAGGGCAACTGCCGCTGGGTGTAGGAAAATGGCCGCCCCTTTGCCCAGGCCGGGATTCCCCGAGATTCCGTCATCAGAGCCGCCGCCGTTTCCTCCTATTGCGATGTTGCTTATGAAGGTCACGTTGGACATCATGACTGTGCCGTTTTGCCAGACAAAAAGCCCGGCTCCCAAACCCGCGCCGCCGCCGCCGCCGCCGGGATGGGTGTCTGAAGAATCAACCACATCGCTAGCCCCACCTTGGCCACCATAGGCCGCGCTGGCGCCGCCAGATGCCGCAGTGACGCCGTCTTCGCCATCCAGTTCCTCTCCTGCTCCTCCTCCTCCTCCTCCGTACGAACCGTTACCCCCCGCCGCTGACGTTGAGCTGAATAATCCGCCACCGCCACCACCACCGCCACCCCCTGTGCCTAGCCCGCCGGCCCCCCCATTGCCACCCTCAGCGCCATTTTGTCCATTGCTTCCACCCACGCCTACCTCAGGTCCCGTCCCCTGGCCGCCGTTGCCGCCGTCCTCAGGCAAGTCGTATTCGGCCGATCCGCCGTCGCCGCCAACGACTTGATTGGTGGCAAATATCATGTCATTCAGTGTCACGATGGAATTCGAATCCACTAAAAGCCCAGCGCCCATCCCCGCCGCGCCGCCGCCGGAGCCAGCGCCAAAGCCGAAGCCTCCCACGTTCCCCAATACATAACCGTTCTCAATAGCAAACCCTTCAAGGGTCGCTGTTACATTTGTGTAAACTCGAAAAACGCGGCTGTTGCCGCCGGCGCTCACTATAACGTTCGCCACGCCTTCGCCTGTGATCGTCACGCTGTTGCTGACATCGATTTCACCACTGGTCAAAGTGATCGTCGAATTAGCGAGACCTGGGTCGAAAGTAATAATATCCCCAGAAACTGCATTTGAAACCGCGTCCCGAAGGGAGCCTGGACCCGAATCTGTCCCATTATTGACCACCAAATTTGCGGCGTGTCCAGAAACTAGACAACACCCAAACGCTGCAATTGTGGCGAGGGCCGTCTTGGTTGATCGGTTGACAGGCTCGAATAAACGACGCGCTAAACGTGAACGTTTACGTCGTATTCCAGCCCAAGTGGAGACACGACTCTCAGTAGAGGATTTATCTATCATAGTTTGTATCGGTTAGTAGGTAGTAATATTTCGGTGCCCGGAGGCGGATGGATGTTTAGCAAATCTCATTCCAACAAGCTACTCGGCAGGGCCTTGCAATTTGCGGGTGTCACTTAAACGATGCAGAAAGACACTTATAGCGTGCAGAAACGATTGCCGGATTACCCACACTGACTTGCAATCCCATTGAATCGTGGTAATGTGTGGATGTCGGGCGTCGCGACGCCCCTGTTCTTTGGTTTAGCCGGTCAAGCCAGTCAAGGTTAGTCAAGGTCAGTCAAACCACTTTTTTGGGTTTGGGTAATTCCCGGCCCGCGCCGAAATGGGTGTGAATGCCCCTCGGAATGGGTCTTAGAACGCGAGTAACGCGCCGCGCCGGCGCGGCGTCCATTTTCCAAACCCACCGGACAGGTTAAAAATTCAAAGGCCGAAATCCGGTCAAAAACACCGATGCGATGCCGCCGCGAGGGCCGCGCGTCGGCTTCGCCAAAGGCTGGCGAGTTAGTTCCAATGACCAATGGCCAGCGGCCGGGCTGAATTATCCAGGGGGATAAATGTCCGGGTCCCAAAAGCCCATTGGGCCGCCGATCCAATGGCGGGTTAACTTTACGATGCCGCCGAGAGGACACCAGGCGGCTTGAGAGAGATCATCAGCCAGGCGAAGCCAGCTTATCTCGAAGGGGAAAAGGTGCGCGGGAGGTCCG
This sequence comes from Verrucomicrobiia bacterium, assembly GCA_036268455.1. Taxonomy (GTDB): domain Bacteria; phylum Verrucomicrobiota; class Verrucomicrobiia; order Limisphaerales; family Palsa-1400; genus DATAUD01. Next base: position 168,094 of record DATAUD010000022.1, on the reverse strand, counting down.
CCAGGCGTTTGCGTAACGCCGCCGATATTGACGGTGGGGACATCGGTTGGGAGATAATAAGAAGCCCATGTGTAACGCCATCCAGCTAGGTAGTAATTCTCGGATCCCTTCCGCATTTTTTCATAAAGTTTCGTCATCAACGCACCATTTGTGCCGTTGAACTGATTCAGCGCGGTAACCATAGACCCATTATTTAAGGCAAGAAGCGCCTGTTGAACAGTAGCCAGATCAGAAGGCAGTAGAGAAGCGAAGAGGGGATGGCGCTCGATGCGGGGCTGCAGGTCTTCAGGCGTGAGGGACCATTCATCTGGGTTGACGTAGCCATCGATGGATTGCCAGTGGATTTCGACGCGGCCTTTCCCGCCTTTGTCACGGGTGATATCGGCGTCATTGACGATGTAGTTTCCGCTGACGACGCCGCGGTTGTAGAGGCCGTCGTTGCCGTTGTCGATGATGAGATCATACGCGCCTTCTATGATTTGTGTCCATTTGTAGCCGTAGGAGAGGGCGAATTTATTGCTGGCGGGCGTTTCGTACAGCTCGCCGCCGTTGATCCATTGTGGGGTCGGTGGAGTTAGGACGGGGTCCGGCATATCAGTTTAGGAAAGGATTACGCCGGGATGCGGGCAACAGGGGGGAATCGGCTGGCGTCGACTGGTTTTCCGTTGGCGGAGCTTCGCTGAATTTGGGATCAATGCTTTTGGCGAAGTCCAAGAGGACGGAAAATGGAATAACGACGGCCCGATCGCCATGATGAAGTGAAACGCGCCCGGCGTGTATCGAGAGATAGCGGACGATTCCATCAGGTCCTTGAACGTGAATGCCCTTCAAATTAGCGGGGCAATCGGTTGGGATTTCGCGGGGTTGCTCTCTGGCCTCTCCCGAAAGTTTGGTGATGATTTTCATTTTTTACGCGATTTCGACGGGTGGATTCTTTTACGCGGCTGTGATCAATTGGCCGGCGAGTTTGTTGCCTACGCCGACGCCGAACATGTACGCAATACGCATGTAAGCCATGCCGAGTTTGTGATCAATGAACAAAGCCATCGCGACGGTAAGGCCGGTTTCGGGATTGGTGACAAGTTCCATGAGTCCGCCCCCGTCAACGCCCTTAAAAATCTTGGCATAATCGGCGGGCGGGCGGACGGCAATCGCGAGGGCATCGGCGCGGAAGCCGAAGCCTTGCAATTGATTTTGGTATGGAAGGTAGGGCGCTTCGAGGGGCTGGAATTGGGCAACCATCGGAAGGCGGCTTACGGCCGGGACTCGTTCAATGTCCGCCGAGTCGGAATAGTCGTTCCCGATCATTGTCATATCGCCTTCAAGGCCGTCGTGATAAAGCTCCGTCAATAATAGCGTGCGAATCCCCCCGGTTGCTCCGCGTTGGTTGAGGGCGGATTTGACGGCGATGACTGACGAGCGGCTCATTTGATCCGGCGCAACGACGGTTGTTCCTGGAACGGCGAGTGAAGAGGGAAATCCATTTGAGTTATCGGCGATCTGGCCGGGAAAATTTGCGGGGGTGGCGAGGGCGAAAAGGTTTGTGCAGAGGTCCAATCCCATCGCATGGTGGAGGCCCTCATTCTGCTCGGGAAATAGCAACCGTTTTGTGGCGCTGAGGTCATTGGCGGAGAAGGCTATTTGCACAAAGCCGTGGGTGTTGATTTGAAAGCTGGCATCGGTTGTCACGGCATTGCCGTTTGCATATCCGGCGGCTGAATCATAGCGTCCGGGAAGTGGCACTGACGTTAGCCGGGTGGTTATGGTCTGACCGAATTGAACCGGCTCAGGAGAAAAATCGAAGGAAACGCGGCGCAATACGGGATAATCCCAGCGAAGGAAATCCAAACATCTTTGGGTCACGAGGACTCCGTTCAAAGCGCCTAGGGCATTGGCGCAACGAATGACGGACATTGCCGATTCTTCCTTCCTGAGAAGAGGGCGGATTTCGTCGCGGTAGATCCGGGGCGCAATCAACAGATTTTCGAGGGGAGCGTTTTTACGTTGCCCGTACATCGCCTTGTAAACCGGAATGTCTTGTTCACGCGCGGTAATATAACCGGCGAGGATTTTGGTGACATCTTCCCTGACGATTTTGATTTTATGGCGTTCAGTATTACATCTGGCTTCGCCAAGCTGTGAATCGGCGATTATCTGGCCGAGCGCTGGAAGGGTTGCGTTTTTTTTCAGCTTTAGCAGTTCATCGGCGGTAAATTCCGACGCTGGGGTTTCGAGGGTTTTGATCATAAGTGTATGGGAGTTTTGTTGACTGTTTGAGTTTCAAAATTGAGGGGAGTTGGCGACGGCGGTGCGGTTTGCGTGCGGGGGCGCGATTCCGTGGGGTTCAACGCCCCGGCACGCGATACCGGTGACTCCCAGGCCGGCATCCGCTGATCGTGGCAACGGCTCAAAAGAATGGAGGGGTTGCGGCGCATAGTCAATCCGGGGAGGCCATCCGGCAGATTTCAAATGCTTCCTCGGCAGTGTGGAGGACTCGCTGCGGGGTCCAATCGGGATAAAACCGGGTGAGTTTTCTCTCGCAGTCGCGTACGTTGCGACTTGACAGCACGATTTCGCGGACGGGGGCGGACGTTCCGCGGTATGCCTTCGCGAGGGCAACGGATTTCAAAGTTTCGGCATCGGTCCGGCGCGATGGTCTGCCGAGGATAATGTCATTCCTTCTGATGTTTCGTGCGGTCAAAGCACCCGTGGCGGACGGAGTTCGCCGCAACGAAAATCCAACGCATTTACTGAGCGCCGCCAGGCCATCGTCATCCGGCTCAAGGCCGGCCTGGCTGAGGTTTGAAACGGCTTGACTTACTTTCAATGATTCATCTTCATCCGGGACGCACACTCGGGAGGACGGACATTGATCGTCATTTCCGAAATTCAAGATGCAGATGTACCGAATGAGTTGATCGAGGGCGCCGCAAGCCCATTGGCCGCAACCGAATTTGACATCGTCCAAAACGTCCTGATGGACTTGGCCAAGCGCCCGGCCGCCGCTGCCTTCAGAGCCGACATCGCTGGTCAAGGTCTGGCGCAAGATGAGGTTGCGGGCGGCTTTATTGGCGAGTTCGACCAAGAGCAATTGCGGGTTGTTTTCTCCCTGTGTGACGGCTTCTTTCATTTCCATTGTGACGCCGTCGGGGAACATTCCATAGGCGGATGATCCCATGTTTTGCAAAAGAAGTTCGAGCTTGGCTTGATCGGCTTCGTCCATGTTCGGATCGTAATTGGCCCATCGGATCGGTTGCCCGAATAGTTGGGAGAAATTCAAAAACCATTCGAGGGAGAAATTCATGGCGGCCCAATACCAGGCGAGGATGTGAAGCATCGCGCCGCCGAGCGGATGGCCGGATTTGTTTTTGCAGACGGCGACGATGAATTTGTTTGGGGGAAATTCCGCGAAATCCCCGGCGCCGTAAAAGTTCATGGGGCTTTGGACGGGGGGAAGGTTGCCGCCCATCGGTAGTGGCTTGAAGCGGTTAAACTCCATGCCGCCGACTGACCAAGGCGGGCCGGAATTGCCGACATCGAGAGATGCGCCAAATTCGTTGTCCAGGCGGATGCCGCCGAGTTTGAGCAAAAGCCTTTCGTTGCCGGGGCCGAATGGATAGCCGTACCAGCTTGGATGAACCCAGCGTGTGGCTCGCGGGCAGAGCGCGGAGCCGGCGCTGAGGTTTCGCGGCTCCCAATCGACTTCGAGGACTGCCAGCCCCTTGAACCGCGCGTCCATAATGTCCCGCAGCGTTTCTGACAGTCCGTTTTCATCGCGAGTCGGGTCCGGCCGCATCGAGAAGAGCGCTTCCTTGACGATTTGCGCGCGGCGTTGCGCTTCCGGGGTGGGGTTGTCTCCGCCGAATGCGCGGATGTCAATATAAGGTTTGCCGGGGTTTCGTTTTCCCAAGAGGGAACAAACGGAATCCTTGAGTTCATTTTCGCACTTGGAAAGCTCCGGCCAGGTGGATTCCATCATGTCAAACATTTCCCATTGGGACTGCAAATCCCCGGCGAGGGCCTGGCGGTAAATGTATTCGACCATCTGCGGGGTGTACCACGAGATGCTTGCGCCAAGCCAACGGGCCTGGACGCTGGGGACGATGTAATCCGCCATCATTCCGCCGAGCGGGGAAGCGCCGCGTGGCCCGCGCATTCCAGGACCTTTGGCCGGCGGCGAGTAAGCGCGGACGGCGTTCCGAATGATGTTCGGCAAAAGATTCTTGGGCAAAAATTTGAAAGGGTTGATTGCCATTGAATCAGGCGGATGGTTTGAGGGGTTCGGCGGGAATAAGCGTTTCGCTTCCCGGCGTGAGGTTGACTGAGAAAAATTGGATCATGCCGTGAGGCGGATTGGCGGGCTGAATGGCGCCGGCCTTGGGATGATCCGGCGGGTAATCGTCCGCTGAATTTCGCCCTTCGATCCAGCATATCGCGTCTTCGATTGAGTCCCGGTCCGATAAGAACATTTCGAGCGTCTCCCGAAAGGTTAGGAGCGATTGAGAGCATTCGGACGCCGCCATTTTCAAAACGGCACTGATGAAAATAGACTTGCCCTCGCAATGGAGCCAAACGGGGATTTCGGATCGTTCCGGGCTTCGTATTTCCAAGAGCAACCGCATAAGATGGCTGGCGAAGCTCATCAAAAGGTAGGCTGAGCTGCGAGGGATGTCCGGGCAGTGGCGGTTAAGCCACTTGGAAAATATTCTTCTGGCCTCTCGCGCGTGGACGGGGTTTGCCCCGTGCTTTTGGATAACCAGGCAGGCGCATTTTTCCTGCATAAGCTGGCCGGCAATAAGGGCATCGCGGACATATTTGCGTTCGGCAGTAAGCGCGTCTTGGATGGCGGCTCGAAGCCGGTCCTCCTGGAATGCCACGCTGTAGCATTCGGGATCGGGCGTTGAGCCGTATTTGACAAGTGTTTTTGCCATATTGGCGAGGCTGGAAGCCTCTTTTTTCGTGGGGTTGTTTTTCATAAATCGAAGATCGTTCCGAAACTGATTTTTCAAAATACCGTCAATCTTCCCTAAGCCTCTCATTTGCGAGGTCCCGGATTGCTCTGGTGAAATCTTTGTCCCACGGGTCTTGGTCAATTAACCTTCCGCCGTCAACAAGTCTCACCGGCCCTCCCAATATGATAGCGCGAAGAGCTTGCATCATCTTGGCGTGCTCGCCTGGATGCTTGGCAATTATCCTTGCCCATTTGGCCTGAATGGTACTGATGCTTTTGAAGTGCCTAATGATAAACTTTGGGTAATCGCGGCGATTGTCATGGGCGTTTGTACCGCCTTTGTGTTTGCCGTTTTGAGCGCGGACAAGGCGTGTGGTTTCATCGCCTTCGATGACAACCCCGGCAAGACATGCACGCATTGTTTTCCCAGAAATATACCCGAGAATGGACGCGCTGGCAGGGCTGCCGAGGTCCGTCAGCATTTCAGAGACGCGCATTCCTTCCATCGCCGCAATGCCAAGATGGAGCAAAACCTTTTCTGCTATTTCCATGAACCGGTAAGCTGTGCGCTCTGGAATTTTCGGGCAGTTTTTGGCCAGCCATACGAGGAATTTTTGGGAGTCGTCCTTTGTCCCATCATGCCATGCCAAGCTCTTGCCACGCTGGCAAGAGCTCATCCTTTCCCGACGTTCATTCATCAAAACCCCGCAAAAAATGGCCTTGAAGACAGTGTCTCCGGCACACCCCTGGTAGTCGGCAAAGGAATCATTGATCGAAGCGGCGTCGGCAATTTCGGCATCGGCTCCAGCTTCGGTTTGTCTGCCCGCGCGGGAATTAGGATGGAGATTGACTGTGGTTGCGTTCATTGTGGATGGGGTTTGGAAAGGACTTTTTCAATTCGTTCGCCGACAGCGGCGCGGGTAAATGCCCCGGCACTTTGGCGTTCCCGCCATGCGGCCTCTTTCATCCGCTCCAAAGTTTTTGCAGGAATGCGGAATGTGAAATTCCTCTCTTCTTCCTTTTGGTCAACTTTGGCAATATCGGATTGGCCTTTGTCCATCGGGTGGATTGTAACGCCTGCACGAATAGCCGGAAGCGCACTTGGCGCACTTGGCCCACTTGGCCCACAAATTTGGAAGGATGATCGTTTTTCAGCGTGACAAACGAGCTCTTGCCACGCTGGCAAGAGCTCGGATTTCCGCAAATGGCGCGGCTGTGCGACGGATGTCTCGACTTGCTTTCACAGAATCGCTCCCAGCCCCCCGCGAAGCGCGGCGAAGGGCCTTCCAGCCTTCGCGTTGCTTCGGCTCTGCAAGGCCGCAGAATTGATTTCAAAAAGTTGCCTTGAATTTTTCACCATGATTTAGTCGATGGGTTCAATGCGGTCGATGATGGCTCCGGTTTCGTCGCGGATGATCCATTTTCCGGAATCGTCCTCTTCCCGGATGTCACCGAGCAATTGCATGTAGAGATATGCCTTCTCTTCGTCCATGCCTCTGGCCATCAATATTACGGCGCCGCGTTCCATTCCTTCTGGTGTCATCATCGTGATTTATTGGGTTTTGGGTTTGCGGTTTCGGCCTGTAGCCAATCACGGAAGCCGCCCTTGCGCCATAGTGACAAATTCTGTTTGGTCAGTGGCACTCCCTCAAATTCTGAATCAATGATTTTTTTAGTTTCGTCCAATTTGTTAAGCCAGGTGACTAAGGCTTTGCCGCCTACTCCGTCGCGGAGTTTTTCATTAAGTTGCTCTCGAATGGAGTGAGGGAGTTTGGCAATTTTACCGACTCGAGCCGTAAACGAGATAGGAGGCATGGCCGGTTCAATGGCGGAAGCCGATGGCCGCTCGATTCCCCGGTGGACGCTGGCCAATCCGCCGGTGCCATCGCGCTCAATTGATTCGGAAACGGGCGCTGCGGGCTGGCGGACGCCGACAATGCTGCGGACTTCGCGCCTTAATGAACTGTGGGCCGCGCGAACCTGTGTTAGGCCGGTTTTCGGATCATCGTTGCCCCAACCGAGCGACGAACGGGCATAGGCGGCGGTTTCGTCGGTTTGCGCCGCAACGCAAATGACCTCGCCCTTGCGATGGTTGCCCCAAGGTTGCGTGAGGCAAATTGTCGCGGCGCATTGCGGCTCGCCGGGGTCAAAATGAGCGCGTACAATCGCGCCGTGAAATTCGAGCAACTTGGCCGCGCTGAACCTGATGGGAACCGAGAAGCCGGGGAATAATGGCACCATGCCGCCGACACTACAGCCCTTCACTTTCCATTCACGGGCAAACGGGCTGAAAATCCATTGTGTTTCCGGGCCGAGGGGAGGCAAGGGCCGCGCGGCGGTGTCCGCGTTCCATCGTTCGGATGGTACCCAAGTTCCGTAGTGCTTGGAATCGACCAAATTGCCGTTGTGCTCGGCTATAACGTTGTTAAAAGCGTCGAGAGTTTCCTTCAACGTCGGAAAATACTTGCGCGGGTCCCTTTCGCCGCGCTGGCAGGAGGTGAGAAGCCTCGATGCCTCTTCGTTGTCGCCGCGAAACCTGCCCACGCTGGCATCTGGAAACCAAACGGATAGGTTTGTCCACAGCTTGTTGAACAATCCTTCGATGAACGGTTTGCAGTGGGGTGAATGGACGGATATGCGGCCACTCCCCATCGCCTTCACCGCGTTGATAACGAGGTTCGATTTCCAAATGCCTTTTTCCAGACGCCATGCTCGCGGGATGCCGGACGCTTTGCAAACCAGGCGCATTAAAGCGAGAATATCTTCCGCCCGATATTGAGACTGGGGCCTGGCTGTATATGCGTACCCTAAAACCCGACGCGATCCGGCGTCGATTGCGACCAACCATTGAAACCGTCCCACCTTGACGTCGTAACATTCCGAACACGGGCAACCGCGCATGGTCCAGGGGATGCAAACTGGAAAATTGATTGTGGCATCGTCGGCCTCGAAAACATCGCCGGACCGGATGAAATTTTTTTCTCCCGATCCCGGGTGCCTTAGCCACATTTGCGTTCCAGAGGCGGAAATGTAATCGAGCGCGGCGGCTTTGGGGCTACGGTGATGACGCACGAACGGCTCCGCGACGGTGATTTGGCGCGAGAGGCTTTCCGGCAATAGCGTTTGCCTTGCTTTTGCGCGACTCAGCACTTGCTCTTTGATCACGGCGGGACACGTCGGGAGCTTTTCGCCGTTGACGGGCTGCCAGCCGTGGTTCATGCATACTTTGATCAACCGGCGCTGAACGGCCGGGGGACATTCCGGAATGGCAATTGTGCGTCGAATTGCCTCGGGCAGACTGCCGCGCGTGGCGGACAAGTTGGAGCAAAGGTAAAAGAATTTGGCAACGGGCAGGAACCAGGCCGGCAAATCCGTGAAAAGGCGGCGGGTTTCGCCCAATTCTCGGCGCTGTGGCAGGAATGCCGCCACGCCTTCGCGCTGCCATCGCGGGAAGTTGATCGAGAACCAGGCCGGGGACTTTCCAAGGGCGGAGGCGGCTTGGTTTCCCGACAGATTGCACTCTGATTTGAGGCGATGCCACTCGCGGCAGAGTGCGGCGGCGGCCTGCGCGTTGGCGTAATCGGCATCGGTAGAAGACTGATTGGCCGATTCGGCATTGGATGGCGTGACGGAGTTCATCGCTAAATTCGGGTTTGCCCGGCGGCCTCAACTTTGTGCGGCCGCCGGGCGGTTGTAGCGTGTTTCTGGCCGTCAGTTTGACCTGAGAATCCGATCCGCCTGACACTTGATCCTGCTGGCCATAACCTCCCTGCGTTGCGCAATTGCATGCCTCTGTTGGCGGGACATTTTGACCGCATCGCCGGTCTTAATCCCCAGCTCCTTTTCCAAGTGTCTCTGAAAATGGATGGCTGCGAGGTACAGGAAGAGACGCAGTTCCATCTTGCAGCAATCCGCCAGGGCGCGGAGTTCATTTTGCTTCCATTTGGCCATGTTCAGAAGGCAGTAGCCTTTTGGAACTTTGGGACCTGGAGTTTTACCAAGGAGCAATTCAAAAGAGTCTGTTTCTGTAAACTCTTGAGTTTTGAACGGTGTTTTGCTATTGGTTAGGCGGATTCGTTTTCCTTGTTTCATGTAATGAGTGAGTAGAACGGGTCTTGGTCCTGGCGGTGTTTGTAGCACTGCCAGGGCCGCTCTTTTTTTGTTTTGCTTCCTCTGCTGTGACCCATCGCAGCATTGCAAGCGTGACATCGCCGTTAGGAGACCGAAATCCCGAAAGCCAATGACTTACTTGCACCGGGTTAACGCCTAGAAAAATGGCCAGTTCGGTCTTTTTTCCACGTTGCATAGTCGCGCATTTGACGCGGGCAAGAAGGGCACTCAGGTGATCACCTTTGATCGTCACGCTTGAACCTTATCAACCGATAATGCTTAGTCAAGGGCTTTTTAAGAGCCAAGTTTCAAAGGAACGCCTCGATTCGAGTAAATAGAATTGCAAATTTTCCCCGGCTGTCAAAGAATTGAGTTGATGGGCGCGGAGTATTATCTGGACATCAATGGATCGACGGAAGGGCCGTATTCGTTTGATCAATTGGCGTCCATGTGGCGGGATAAAATGATCCGCAGGGAAACTCTTTATGCAATCACGGGTGGGAACGATTGGAAGCCGGTCGCTTCACTGTTTGAATCTCAGGCCGCGCCGCCCGTGGTAGCGTCGGTCTTCCAGGATAAAAAGGTTGCCAGCCCAAAAGATTGGGTGTGTCTAAGTTGTCATTCAATCGGGCGCCCGGCAGTCTCGCAAACGGGGATCGGCTGTATGGCAGTGGGGCTGCTGTTAATGTTTGCGGTCTCAGCCATCGGGACTTTTGTTTTCCTCTTCATAATTCCCGTTCTTTTCCCGATTTTCGGCCTGATCACTGTGGGGCTGTTTTTTGTCTGCTTGATTTTTTCGATATGGCGGTACTCGAGGCGGCGAATGATTTGCGCTTATTGCCAGGGTCCAAGCTTGATCCCTTGCGGATCGCCAGCGGCTTCGGAATTTGTTGTAATCTCAAACCCTGAGCCGCGCGGCCTTTTCAATTTTTGGCGGAAAACCAAACACAACTAAGACGCCGCCTGCCGCTCTGCTGTGAAATTCACACACACACCGATGGCTTGAAATTCGCATCGCGAATGCGCCGCTTTGGACTCGCGAGGATGGCGCGAAGGCTATAAATTATCATCTTTCAGCGGCGGGGATGGCCAATTGACACCCATTTCGCCATAAAACGCTAAACTATGGCCTCCAAATCCCCGTAAACATGCCTCTTTCAAGGTGTTTCAAGGCTTTTCCAATTGTTTAGAGGCTGACCACGTTATTCCTTTGACCGCCAATTTCCACCTTTCAACAATTTCTTGACCCTGCGCAGTCCGCCAGTACATTCCAACGCATATTCGGTAATCTTACCGGGAATTAGAAAGATAAAATAACTATGCCAGTGAAAGTTGCAATTAATGGGTTCGGTCGTATCGGTCGCCTCGTTTTCCGCGCCCTCGCGGAACAGGGCATGATTGGTACGGACGTTGACGTCGTCGCTGTTGGCGATATTGTCCCCGCCGACAACCTCGCCTATCTCGTTAAATATGATTCCACCCAGGGCCGCTTTAAAGGCGAAGTCTCCTCCCGCAAATCCGCCGCGGACAAGCCCGACGACGACATTTTAGTGGTCAACGGCCACGACATCCACGTCGTCAGCGCCAAGGACCCTTCGGGCCTCCCGTGGAAGCAACTCGGCGTGCAACTCGTCATCGAATCCACAGGGCTTTTCACCGACGCCGAGAAGGCCAAGGGCCATTTGGCGGCCGGCGCAAAGAAAGTAATTATTTCCGCCCCGGCAAAAAATGAGGACATCACGGTCGTGATGGGCGTCAATAACGACAAATACGATCCTGCGAAACACAACATCGTTTCCAACGCCTCTTGCACCACCAATTGCCTTGTCCCCATTGTGCATGTCCTTCTGAAGGAAGGGTTTGGGTTGGAGGAAGGTTTGATGACCACCATCCATTCCTATACCGCGACGCAAAAAACCGTCGATGGCCCCAGCCGCAAGGATTGGAAGGGTGGCCGTAGCGCCGCGATCAATATTATTCCCTCGACCACCGGCGCCGCCAAAGCCGCCGCCTTGGTTTGCCCGGAAGTCAAAGGCAAACTGACCGGCATGTCCTTCCGCGTTCCCACGCCCACGGCGTCATGTGTCGATCTTACGGTCCGCACCGTCAAAGACACCAGCTACGCGGAAATCTCCGCCGCGATGAAAAAGGCCAGCGAAACCTATCTGAAAGGTATTCTTGACTATACCGAAGACGAGGTTGTCAGCACCGATTTCATTCATTGCAGCGCCTCGTCCATTTTTGACAAAGGCTCCGGCATCGAATTGAACAAACGCTTTTTCAAATTGGTAAGCTGGTACGACAACGAGTGGGGCTATAGCTGCCGCGTCGCCGACCTCGTCAAATTTATGCTTGGCAAGGGAATTTAATTTCCCATGCGCATTATCGGCGGAACCGCCGGGGGCGTGATCCTGCGGGCGCCGAAAGGTTTCGACGTCCGCCCAACGCCGGATTTGGTGCGCCAGGCGGTCTTTAACAGCCTGGCCGGGCGGGTAGGGGACGCGCGGGTTTTGGAACTCTTCGCCGGGACAGGCGCGTTGAGTTTGGAATGCCTGAGCCGCGGCGCCGCCCTCGCCGTCTGCGTGGAAAAATCCAGCCGCCACGCCGCGTTCATCCGCGAAAACCTCGAACTCTGCCGCCTCTCGAAGGATTCTCTGGAGGTCCGCGTTCAGGACGCGTTCGCCGCGATCCGGCAATTGGCGGAAAGCAGTCAACAATTCGATCTGGTCCTTGCCGATCCGCCGTACGGCGAAAAAAATACGGCGCGCCGATCCACGTCCTTCGCCCAGCAACTCCTGGACGATCCCGATCTTCCCAAATTGCCGGCGCCCGGCGGCCTTTTCGTCCTGGGCCACACCAAGCGCGACACATTGGAAATCCCCCCCGTCTGGCGCGAAATCAAAATGCTCAAGCACGGCGACACCGTGATGCGCTTCCTACAACTTGAGTCGGAACCCGACGCGGTTTAGCCCCGCGGTCGCGCAGAGAATCACCGCGGCGCAACCCGCCGAACGCGCCACGGCCCAGGCAAGCCCATGCTCCGCGAGGGCCGAATAAAATCCGTCAAGATGAAGTAAGTCCAGCAGCGACGGCAGCATTTCCGAAAACAGGTAAGCGAGCAAAACGTTCTGTCCCGCGATAGCCAGTATCCTCGCCATCGGATGGACCGGCCCCAGGTCCGAGAAAAAATGAAAAACCAACCAGACTGACGCCGTCACCGCGCAAGCCCAAAGGCACCACGAAGGAGTCGCCGCGTTTTTGTTGATGCCGTAAAGCCCGTTCAACTCCAGCGCCACCGCCGCAAATCCAAGAATGAACAACGCCGTGAATCGAACCCGCGCCGGAAGGTCCGCTTTCCCGTGAGGCAAAAGAATGCTGGCCAGCAGAATTCCGGCGACGGTGATTGACGGATGCGCGCCCAGCATTTCACCAATGCCGACGTAACGGCTCAACCAGAATCCATTGAAAGCTCCGGTTTGCTCCGCCGGATAGAGTGCCAGCAGCAACGCGACGCATCCCAGCAAGGCCGCGGCATTCAGCCGAAACAAAACAAACACAATCGACCCAACCAGGTACGCCCACCCGATCAACCCGAGAATTCCGTACCAACTAGCGTGAACGGCAAACGGCGCGAGGCTGATTATGCGCCCTCCGTGTTCGCCCCGAAACATAAACGCCAAAGCAATCATCCCGGCAAACCCAAACCCTCGAAGCGACGCGGAGATAATTTGCCAGCTCCGCTTTGAAGAGGAAATGGAACAGAACGCAAATATGGCCGAAAGAAACATCAGCGCCGCCCACGAGTCAGGCGACAATCCTGACATGTCGATTCCGGGCGTCTCGTCATTGACCATGAGGATGCCGATTGCCAGCAGCGCCAGCGTGCGAAGGCCGACATGGAAAAGAACCATCCGCCGCGGTGCCCCCGCATTCAACCGGCCTCCAAGCGCCAGCGGTATCGACATGCCGACGATAAACAGAAACGCCGGAAAAACCAGATCGACGAACGTCATCCCGCTGCGCCCGTGAAAATGCCGCATCCACGCCGGAACGACATTTTTTGACACGCCCGCCAGGTCGTTGACAAAAATCATCGTAAACATCACCAACCCCCGCAACGCGTCGATGGACACGACTCGCGGAACCCGTTCCCTCATCGTCACTGTCGAACCTTCTGTCAACTGGCCGAAATGTTACCGATTGCCTCAAGGATTGCACGGCATTAAACTTCGCCCGTGCAGTTTCAAATCATTTTCAATCCGACCAGCGCCGCGGAATTAGGCAGGATGCCCCGCGAATTGCAACTTCACATCCTCGGTGAATTTCGCGGCCTTCCGCAGGAAATGCTCAAGAGCGATCTCCATCACTTCGGCCATTTGGAACGCGCCGGAAAAACCCTCCACCGCTTTCGCATCGGCGATTACCGGGTTTATTTCGAACGGCACGACTTGGGAATCGTCGTCCACCGAATTCTCAGCCGCAACACCCTCAAAGATTTCCTCTTTCGTTCCAGTCTTCCGACCGGCGAAGACGAGGCGTTGCAGGAAAATCCAAAATTCTGGGAAATGATCGAATCCGCGCGGACGACTGTCCCCACAAACGACTGAACCCGGAACCGTGCTTCCACGGATTCCGGGCCATGCGCGTTCTCTTGATCAACTTATCTCATCGAGAGAGTCTCATCTTGCGGGCCCGGCACTGTTTGCGCTGCCACAACAGACGGATCGGGTTTCTGCCGCGGTGAACCCGGCATCGCCTCGATTTCAGCCGTAATGTCGATTTTTGGTCCGCACGTCGTCGGTATTGCCGCCAGTGACGGGTCCGCTTTCATGCGGGGAGTTCCGGGAATATCAGCAACCGTCGTACTCAGGTCCACACATTCGGGCTGCGAATCTGGAGCGACGAGCACGGGATCGCGAGTCTGCCTGGGCGACTCACCAAACACCTGCGATGTTGCAACCAACACGACGGCCGCGGATGTGGCGGCTAGTATTTGACGGATGTTTTTCATAATTTTTTCCTCCTTAATACGATTGAACGTAGGCCCGCAGGCGCAAACGTTCAACTGGGTCAATGTCCCCAAATCGGTGGCGAAAGTCTCTCCGCCCTTTCTTATTTATATTTCCCCGAAAAAAGCCCGAATAGGGTCATTACGGCTCGTTGACGAACGTGGCGCTATTTATGTATGATTCGTGTATGAGCAAGACCATCACCATAGATGATGATGTTTACAAGTTGTTATCCTCTCTCAAACAGGATAGCGGAGATTCCTTCACCAAAGTGTTGCGACGGCACGTCCATAAACCCGCTGAGACCGCTGGTAAATTGCTCGACGCTTACGAAAATGAGCCGCCTCCCAATGTCAGACCATTGGCGCTCAAACGTTTGCTCAGCCAGCGTGGCCGGCGGTCTGGCGGACGCAAATGATAGCCGACACGACATTCCTGATTCAGTTTGTCAATGAGGGTGCGCAGGGGCGGCGGGGCCCTGCCCGAACGTTTTTGGCGCGCCATCGTGACGAAATCATCCGAACGTCCATTATCAGCCTGGCGGAGGCAGCCGTCGGCTTCGATAATTCGGCCGCCGCGTGGGAATATTTCAAGTGGTGGAAAATTTACGCGCTGCACCGCGGAATCGCGGAGGTCGCGGCAGACGTGGATCGTGAATTGGTCTCGGCGGGGCGGCGCCTTGGGGAAAACGATAACTGGATTGCCGGTTTCCGCCGCTTTTACCACGAGCCGGTAATTAGCGCGGACATCGCTTTTGATCGCGTGCCGCGCTTGCGTCGAATTCCTTATTAAACATCGCTCACGGTCCATTTGGGCCGGATTCAAGGAATAACATTGACATGCCTAGATGCTTTAGGTATAAATCGTCTTCAGCATGATTGGCAAAGACTTGGTCGCCGCCTCGTCGAGGCCCTTGATTCTATCCATCCTGGAAGATGGGGAAAATTACGGTTACGCGATTTTGCGGCGGGTGCATGAGCTTTCATCCGAACAAATCGAGTGGACCGAAGGCATGCTCTACCCCGTGCTGCATCGGTTGGAGCACGAAGGACTGATCCGCGCCAGGTGGGCGCGGACGGAATCGGGACGCGAACGAAAATACTACCGTCTCAGCCGCAAAGGCCAAAAGATGCTGGAAGCCGAAAAAGGCCAGTGGTTGGCGGTACACAACACACTCTGCAAATTATGGAAACTAAGACCAACTTCGATTTGACAGGCGCCATCGATTCATGGAGGCGGCAACTTCTCGCGCAGGGCGAAATTCTGCCCGCCGAACTTCGCGAATTAGAAAGTCATTTGCGATCGTCCATCGATGGATTGAACCGACTGGGCTTGAAGGAGGAAGAGTCCTTCTTGCTGGCATGCCGGCGACTCGGCCACGGCAAACCAATCGCCGCCGAATTCGCCAAAGCAAAACCGTATCGCCTGTGGCACAACCGGCTAAACTGGCTGACGGCGGGCGTAATGGGAGCCTACGTGTGGACGACGAGCTATTCTTTTTTTAGCAGCGTCCTTTGCAAGAACTGGAACTTTGCCGGCGAAAACGGCTGGCTCGTCGAAATAATGTTGTTTGCGAGTATCATTGGCGGGTTGGTCTGGGTGACTGAAACCCGTATGCGTGGCTGGTGGCGTCGCATCGGCGGGATTCTTGATTCCCCCTGGCGAATCGCATTTGGCTGGCTTCTCGTAGTTGTGATCGGCCAGGTTCTCGCATATGTGACTTCCCAATACGTTGCCCGGCCGTCTCCGGGGAGTGACGGCGGATTAATCCTGATAGGCGCTTCAATTGAAAGTTTTTGGCAATCGCTGACTTTGCGGTTTGGTCAGGCATGATGGTGTTGACGGCTTTGGCGCTGAAGTGGCGTTGGCGAAGGCAGGCGCTCAGGGAAGCAAGCGAATCAGCCTATGGAGGGCCGTCTTGATTCTGATGTGAAACATGTTACACTTCGCGTGTGAAAACAATTACAATCCGCGATTTGCGCCAGCGTTGGCCGGCGGCGGAAGCGGCCCTAAAGGTTGAAAATGAGATTCTGATCACGCGCGATGCCAAACCCGTCGCCAAACTTGTTTACATATCGCCAGCCGAAAGCCCTCGCCCACGTTGGGACGCAGCGACTCACGCGCGGTGGCAAAGAAAGGTTGCCAGGGGAAAAATCTCACGCAGCGAGGTGGCGCTTGCGGAAAGCCGCGCGGATCGGCAGCTTGCCGGCAGACCCAAATAAATGATCTATCTGGACACCAGTTGCCTTCTCAAACTGTTGCGCGATGAGCCGGAAAGCCCTGCCGTGCGCGCCGCTGTGGAAAATGAGGAAGCGGTGGTTATTTCGTCGTTAACGGAATTGGAAACAGAGGTTCAGTTGAAATCGGCTGCCGCAGGCGGAGAAATTCGCGCCAGTCAATGGAGGCAATATCAGGCAAAACTCGTTGCCATGCGCAATTTTGATCCTTTCCACTTCCGACATTTACCCGCGGCGATTTTCTCGACTGCCTTGCGGCGGCATCGGCATCCGCAATCGCCACATTGCCGCACGCTGGACCGGCTTCATCTGGCGGCGATTGAGGAATTGAAATTGACGCGGCTTATGACATTGGACAATGGGCAGGCCAAGGCAGCCCGCGCTTTGAATTACAGGGTGATTTGTCCGAGTCGCTGAGAGCAGGTTTGAAATGGATCGGGAGGGGATCGCAAGCGTGGTGCTCGATCGAGCTACTGCCAGAAAAGATAAAACTTGCCGGAGGTTTATACCATTATAGAATTCTTTCCCGTCCGATAAAATTCCTGAAAACCCATGAAAATTTCGTGCATCTGCCCACAAGGAACGGCCCGTATTCTCGGCGCCACCGCTGTGCTTTTCTCCGTGGTCGTCACTGCCAACTGCCAAAACTTCACAACCCTTCACGACTTTGCGACTTCATCCGCCGTCAACGGATCGAAGCCCGACGCGAATTTGATTTTGTCCGGCAACACCCTGTACGGAACAACATCTTCCGGAGGATTGACCGGAAGCGGCACGGTGTTCAAGGTCAACACGGACAACTTTGGCTTTTCCGTCATTTATAACTTCAGCCCGTTGTTGTTCGTGTATAATGCGCCCAGCACGAATGCCGAAGGCGGCGATCCCCAGGCAGGCTTGCTCCTGTCCGGCAACACACTCTTCGGCACGGCCTTTCAAGGTGGCCCAGATGGATGGGGGGCGATATTCAAAATCAACACGGACGGCTCGGGATTCACCAACCTGCATAGCTTCACCAATGGATTCGACGGCGCTGCCCCTAGATCGGTCTTGGTTTTGTCCGGCGATACGCTCTATGGAACAGCGTCTCAAGGTGGCTCCAATCATCTTGGCACGATTTTCAGCATTAGCACCAATGGCTTGGGGTTCACATCGCTTTATACCTTCAGTCAAACGAACATAAACGGCGTCAACGTTGACGGAGCCTTGCCGCAAGCGGGCTTGATTTTGTCTAACGATATTTTGTACGGGACAGCCTCGGCCGGAGGCACGGCGGGATCGGGGACGGTCTTCAGTTTTAATACCAGCACTTTGACGTTCGCCACCGTTTACGATTTCACCAACGGAACCGATGGAGCCAAACCCAACGCGAGCCTCGTCTTGTCGGATGACACGTTATACGGAACAGCGTCCGCTAGCGGTTCGAATCACGCCGGCACGGTGTTCGCCATCGGCGTCGGCGGCAAGTTCGGTTTTAACACGCTCCATAACTTCAGCGCCCTGGACACAAATAAAAATAACAGCGACGGCGCTTCTCCAGAAGCCAGCTTGATTCTTTCGGGAAACACGCTGTATGGGACGACGTCGGCAGGCGGTTCAGCGGGCGATGGCACGTTATTCAGCATCGCTCTGGGCGCGGGCCAGTCAGGGTTCACAAACCTCTATAACTTTAGCGCAACGGACACCAACGGTGACAACAGCGACGGAGCCAATCCCCAGACTGACTTGCTTTTGTCAAGTAATACATTGTTCGGGACAGCTTTCGACGGGGGCGATGGCGGAAACGGCGCCGTATTCGACATCAACACAAACGGCACACCCTCGTCATTTGGCACGGTTGTAGTTTTCCCCGCTAATACGAACGGATTCGGACCCGTTGGCAACTTGGTTTCGTCCGGCAACACTCTTTATGGCAACACCGAGCACGGTTTCGTCGGTGACGGCGGCGGTACGGTGTACTCGCTCAACATCGACGGTTCGGAATTTAGCACGCTTTTCAATTTCGCGACCTATAGCCAAGGCATCCAACCGGCTTCGGGGATGATCTTGTCCGGCAACCAACTTTACGGCGGCACAGAGGGTGGGGGGACCAACATCGATCAGTATGGCGACCAGGGAGGCACGATATATTCGCTGAACATTGATAGTTTGGAATTCATGGACTTTGCCATCACCGACACCAATGCCGCCAGCCCGATAGGGGACTTGTTTTTGTCCGGCAACACACTTTATGGGACCGGTTCCGGAGCCTTGGGACCTCTCTCCTTTGGCGGCGTCTTCAAAATCAATACGGACGGTTCTGGATATGCTTTGCTGCACGGATTTACGAACGGTACGGACGGGTCCTATCCTCTTGGAGGCTTGATTTTATCCGGGGATATTTTGTGTGGGACAACCGGCGGAGACGGCATAAGCACCTTCGGCTCCGTCTTCAGTATTAGCACGAATGGCGCGGCGTTTGGATTCACCAATATCTATGTCTTTACAAATGGAATCGATGGATTCTCGCCGTTCAGCAGCCTTGTCCTATCCGGCAACACGCTATATGGAACGGTCGCCTTCGGCGCCTCAAATGAGCAAGGCGCCGTTTTTAAGGTCAACACCGATGGCACTGGGTTCACCAATATTCACACCTTTTCCATGACGGACTCGAATGCTTTCAATCAGGACGGCGCATTCCCGTATGGGGGCGTCATTTTGTCTGGCAACACGTTGTACGGGACGACAGCCGCCGGCGGTTCGGCTGGAAACGGAACGGTGTACCAGCTCAATACCGACGGCTCAGGGTTTCAAGTTCTTCACAGCTTTAGCGCCCTGAACCCGGTTTATTCCACCAATGCCGACGGCGCCTTCTCATACGCCAGTCTGCTTTTGGCGAACAACGCCCTGTATGGAGTTACCACGGCTGGTGGAAAGGGCGGCGGGGGCACGGTGTTCGCTTTGCCGGTCTCCTCAGCGGCTCCGCCTATTTTGTATATAAAATTGGTTGGCACAAACGTCGTGTTGACATGGGACAATCCCACCTTCGGCCTTCAATCCGCGCCATCTTTGCAAAGTGGCTACATCGACATCGCTGGCGCCACAAGTCCCTATACGAACGCTGTGACCGGAACAGAACAGATATTCCGTCTCAAGGCGACATTTTCGGATTACTAGTGGCGCGTCTTACCCCGTTTTTTTCAGCAAAGTGGCGGCGGGTTCGTACCCTTGCGCAGCCGACTGTTCAAGAAAACGCCGCGCCGCCGCCATATTGCCGAACACCTGGTAAAATACTCCCAGATTGTAGCTCGCCAGAAACGTTCCTGAGCCACGCACGCTTTTGCGCCGTTCGTCTTCGCCCAGCGCCAGACATCGTTGGAAACTTTGTTCAATCCTCGGCAGTTCGGAAACATATTTTGCCGGGCTGCTTCGGATGAGGTGCATAAAAAACAAACCGCGAACGAGAAAAAAATCTGGAAAGTCGCCCAGATATTTTCCCGCCCTTTCGACCGTCTTGATTCCTTCCTCAAATTTCTTCAGTTCAATGATCGTGTAGAGAAAATCCACCGCGATATTTGGCGCGGCCGGATCGCCGGGTTTCGCCAGCGCAAACGCCTTTTGCAGGCATTCAAACGCTTTTTCCGGCTGGCCGATTGAATTGTATTCGAGGGCCAATTGGTAAAGGTAATAAGCGTTATTCGGATCGCGCTTCAATTCCTCCGCGATCAACTTTACATTGCGGTCCGCTTTTTTTTGAGGTTCAAGGTACCCGTCGTGCCATAGCTCGCCTTGCAGGTCCGCGCGCGGTAGCGGCGATGCCAATTGCTCGTGGATGCGCCCTTCAAAATGAGCGCCGCGGGGAAAGAGCCGTGGAATAAAACACTGCGAGCGAAACAACTGTTTGTTGCGCCGGAATTCGCTGACAACCTTCAGCCGCCCGACCGCCGCGTTGCCGCGAACGAATTCGGGAATTTCCTTCGCAAGATTTTCACCGACCCACTCGTCGGCGTCCAGAACCAGAATCCAGTCGCCCGTGGCTTGGTCGATGGCGAAATTTCTGGCCGCCGAAAAATCCCCAATCCAGTCGAAGTTCGAAATCCTTGCCCCGAATTCTCGCGCAATTTCAATTGTGCCGTCCGTCGAGCCGGTGTCAGCGATAACGAGTTCTTCAACGATTCCCCGGACGCTTTGGAGACAGCGCGCCAAGCAGCGCGATTCGTTTTTGACGATCATCACCAGCGAAATCTTTGGAGTTGAACCGGCCACGTGCCAATGATTCACGCCGCATTATAAAATGCAAATGGACTTTTCGCGCCTTGGCTCAATCCACAAAAACCAATTCGTCGGACATTAAAAGCACTTGCGCGTATTTTTGCCAGGCATCCAGGTGGCTTGTCGGCGCGGTCGTGGGAGTGCGGATGAAGTCGCGCGCAAATTCAATCTCCTCGCGGCTTGGATCGCGCTGGTAGGCCAATTGATAAAGCAGGCGAATCCGCTGCTGATCAGTCGAGGCGGAATGGACTCGGTCCGCAAAGCTCTTGGCTTGTGTGACGATGAACGGGCTATTCATCAGAAACAACGCCTGTTGAGGCACCGTGGTATAAAAACGGCGCGGGCTGCTGGTGTCCGGGCTTGCAAAATCGAATGCGCGGAATTCGTCAGGAAGGTTCTGCCGGTCCACGTTGCCATAGATTGTCCTCCGCGTGGAAGCCGCATCAATAATATCCACCGAGTGTCCGCCCACGGTCAGATCCAATTTGCCGGAAACCGCCAGAAGCGTGTCGCGCATCGACTCGAAGTCGAGCCGTTGGCGGTTCATCCGCCAAACCAGCCGGTTGTCTGGATCGGTTTTGACGCCCTTCGGGTTGTCATCGCTGCTTTCCTGATAAGCGCTGGAGAGCATGATCAATCGATGAAGCTTCTTTATGGACCAGCCTCCCTCGACGAAACGCGCCGCAAGATAATCCAACAATCCAGGATTCGAGGGTGGTTCCGAACGCAGTCCAAAATCACTCGGCGTCGCCACAAGCGGGTTTCCGAAATGGTACATCCATACTCGATTAACGAACACCCGCGCTGTGAGCGGGTTGTCAGGGCTGGCGATGGCTTCCGCCAATTCCAGGCGACCGCTCCCTTTGTGAAAGGGTTGGCGGTTCGGACCGCTGAGGATTTCCAGGAATTCGCGCGGAGCTTCCGGCCCTTGATTCCCGCTGTTGCCGCGAATGAAAATGTGCGTGTCATGCGGATCGGGCCTGTCCACCAGCGCCATCGCGCGGGGTGGAGCGCCGGGAGAACTTGCGTCGAGTTCGGCAACCTGGCGCTGCAATGCGCGGAGCTTTTGGGCCACGGGAGTTTCATACAGCCGGTTAAATTCCGTAGGAGGCAGATTCGCCGGCGCGTCCGCCGCGTAAAGAATCTGCCGGACCGCTTCCGCATCCGGATCCGGCAATTTTGTTGCGGCCGGTGAGTTCGTCGCCGCCAGAGTTTGCTGCCAGCGTTTGTCAATTTCCGTAAACAATTTGCCATAACGGTCCGCGACGTCTTTCATCGCGGCTGGCGGTTCACCCGCCAGCGCATGCGCAACCAACGGATTAACATTTGTTTTTTCCACGAGGCCCTTCGCCCGAGTCGCAAAATCCTTCTCCGGCAACGCGGCAAACGCGAACCACGGGCCGAAAATGGCCGGCTGACTTTGGCGCCAACCATCCAAAGCGGTCATCCAGCGGCGCAACATTTTCGGGTCCAATTTGTGCGCGTGGGCCACCGCTTCGGAATCAGTCTTATTTGTGGCCGCCTGCGCCTCATAGGCAGCGAGCATGTATTCTCCCGATTGATTGCGCAGTTGAGCGGACATTGCCCGTTCCTGCCCGGCCCGATATTTATCCCGCGCGTTCACGCGCTTTTCATGCTCGGCAAGATATTTCTTGCGGGCGTTCTCCGGGACTTCGATGCCGAGCAACGGCTCTTCGTCCGGCTCCATCGAACTGGCAAAAATCCCGTATAACGAGTAGTAATCGCGCGACGGAATAGGATCAAACTTATGGTCGTGGCAACGCGCGCAACCAACGGTAAGGCCCATCATCCCGCGGCAAACCACGTCGATCCGGTCGTCGATGATGTCATTGATATTATTGAGGAACCGCCGTCCGAGAGTCAGATAACCCAGCGCGGCGAGCGAGCGTTTGTCTCCGGTGTTTGGAAGCAAATCCGCGGCGATCTGCTCTTTAAGAAACTGGTCGTAAGGCAGGTCTTCGTTAAAGGAGCGAATGACATAATCCCGATACGTATAGGCGTACGGATAATGGCGATCTTCCTCGAACACATAACCACGGGTGTCCGCGTAACGGGAAACGTCCAGCCAATGGCGGCCCCACCGTTCGCCGTAACGCGGTGATGCCAGCAACCGGTCCACTACTTTGGCGAACGCATCGGGCGATGAGTCGGACGTAAAAGCCGCGACTTCCTCGGGCGTCGGCGGCAAGCCCGTGAGATCAAATGTGGCGCGGCGAATCAGCGTCCGTTTATCAGCCCTTGGCGAAGGCGTGAGTTTTGCCGCTTCCAACCCGGCGAGAATAAAATTATCCACCGGCGTGCGCACCCATTTGTTATGCTTGACGGTTGGGATGCTCGGTTTGCGGACCGGCTGGAAGGCCCAATGCGCGCGCGCTTTTGCCCGGATGCTTTCCGCCTTTGAAAGTCCGCTTTGCGCGGTGCGCGGATCGGGCGCGCCCATTTTGACCCATGCTTCAAGGTCGGCGATTTGAACGGCGGCGAGTTTCTTGTTTTTGGGCGGCATCCGCAGGTCGTCGTCGGTGTAACGGACTGCCTTGATCAAAAGGCTGTTTTCAACATCGCCGGGTTTGATCGCCGGGCCTGTATCACCGCCCTTCAACAGACCGTCGCGCGTATCCAGAAGCAGGCCGCCCTTGATCTTCGCGCTTTGCTGGCTGTGGCACGGATAGCAACTGTCCACGAGAACGGGGCGGATTTTGCTCTCGAAAAACTCCATGCCCGCGGAATTATCAGCGGCCCTTGCGGGCTTCGCCAGCGCCCCAAGGCAAACGGCAAGCGCCAAGGCGCATCGGAGGGTCACGCGATTAACTCCCGAACCACGTGGC
The DNA here is from genome assembly GCA_036268455.1 of Verrucomicrobiia bacterium. Classification (GTDB taxonomy): domain Bacteria; phylum Verrucomicrobiota; class Verrucomicrobiia; order Limisphaerales; family Palsa-1400; genus DATAUD01. Next base: position 144,693 of record DATAUD010000022.1, on the reverse strand, counting down.
CATAAACATCAGTGAGACGGAAATCGCGGCCGGAATTTCGGAAGGTGAGTTTCTCGTGGTCGAAACCAAGCAGCCGCAAAATCGTCGCGTGCAAATCATGGACATGCACTTTGTTTTCCACAGCGGCAAAACCGAATTCGTCCGTTGCGCCGTGCACATAACCCCCGCGAACGCCGCCCCCGGCCAGCCACATGCTGAAACCGTAATGATTATGGTCGCGTCCGTTGATTTTGCCGTCGTTGGAGCCGGGCTTGGGCAGCTCGACAGTCGGAGTTCGTCCAAATTCGCCGCCCCAAATCACCAAAGTATCGTCGAGCATCCCGCGTTGTTTCAAATCCTTCAAAAGAGCGCCGATCGCCTGATCTGACTCGCGGGCAAGTCTGCCGTGGTTAAGTTGTATGTCATCATGGCTGTCCCACGGCTGCCCTGCGCCATGCCAGACTTGCACGAAACGCACACCGCGTTCGATCAATCGGCGCGTAATGAGCAATTGCCGCGCCTGCGTCCCTTCGCCGTACATCTTCCGGATGTGCTCCGGCTCCCGGCTGATGTCAAAAGCGTCGCTTGCGTCCATCTGCATCCGATACGCCAGTTCGAACGATTGGATGCGCGCCTCCAGCTTCGCGTCGTTCCGGCGTTTTTCCAAATGCCGCTCGTTGAGTTTTTGCAACAAGTCCAGTTGCTGGCGTTGTTCCGGCAATGAAACATAGTCGTTTTTAATGTTCTGGATCAAGTCCTCGATCTTCGTGTGCGCCGTGTCAATGTAAGTTCCCTGATAAGCCCCGGGCAAAAACGCCGCCTGCCAATTTTGCGATTCCTGGATGGGATAGCCGCCCGGGCACATCGCAATGAACCCGGGAAGATTCTGGTTCTCCGAACCAAGGCCGTACGTCACCCATGACCCCATGCTGGGCCGGATCGCGCGCGCCTCGCCGCAATTCATCAGCAGCAGGGAAGGCTCGTGGTTCGGAATGTCCGCGGCCATTGACCGAATCACGCAAATGTCATCGATGTTCTCCGCCACGTGCGAAAACAAATCGCTGACCTCAATCCCGCTTTTGCCGTATTTTTTGAATTTGAAAGGGGAGGGGAATGCCGCGCCTGTCTTGCGTTCCGTCGCCAGATTCTCCATCGGCAGCAGTTTGCCGGAATATTTTTCCAGCGAGGGCTTGGGATCAAACGTATCGACATGCGACGGCCCGCCATTGGCGAAAATGTGGATGACCCGCTTGGCCTTTGCCGGAAATTGCGGCGCCTTGGGCAGAAGCGGCGAAACATAATTATCGGCCTGCGCCGTGTTGACCCATCCCACCGTGGAAAGAAGATTCGAAAGCCCAATCGCGCCCATGCCCATCCCGCAACGCCGCAAAAAATCGCGGCGCGTCAGCGCAAGATGCTCAGGATTCGGGGCATGGTGATTCATGCGACAAAGTTTTCGACGCCACGGACGCCGGGCAAATTCAATGTCTCCCACGCGAACGGGGCTTGCAAATCCTTTTTGACGTTCTGTAACTTGACGCACAAGCTAAACCTATGACGCGTCTCGTTTGGTTTTTTGCGGTGATGGCTCTGTTCTCCTCGGCGGCAATCGCCGCGGATGCCCCCGCTGTGCCGCAGTGGCCCGACGCAGTGAAGCAGGCGCTGGCCGCGAGCGGAACCAATCGGACGGAATTGATCCGCGCGCTCGAACTGACTCCGCCCCCTTCAAGCGACGAAATGCAATTTCTGGTTCAAAACATGCCGGAAGTCGATTGGCGCGCCATTTCCTCGGAACTCCTGCTAACCAACCTGGCGCTGGCCGATGAAGCATTTACCAACGCCCCCTGGCATGAGCGCATCCCCAGGGAAATTTTCCTAAACGAAATTCTTCCCTACTGCTGTGTCAACGAGACGCGCGACAACTGGCGCCCCGCGCTTCATACCCTCTGCGAGCCGTTGGTCGCGGATTGCCGGACTCCCGCCGAGGCGGCGCAACGCCTGAACGAAAAGCTTTTTAAGCTGGTCAATGTCCGCTACTCCACCGCCCGCAAAAAGGCCGATCAATGCCCGTTCGAAACCATGTCGAGCGGCCTGGCCAGTTGCACTGGACTGTCGATTCTTCTTATCGACGCGTGCCGCTCCGTCGGCGTGCCGGCGCGGTTCGTTGGCACGCCCATGTGGGTCAACATGCGCGGCAATCATTCCTGGGTTGAGATTTGGGACGACGGCTGGCACTTCCTCGGCGCGGACGAACCGGACGTTCAGGGGCTTGACCATGGCTGGTTCGAGCACGACGCCTCGCAAGCCCTTAAAGATTCCCACGACCACGCCATCTACGCCGCAAGTTTCAAAAAAACTGGCCTTTCGTTCCCTTTGGATTGGGCCTCGGACATCGGCTGGATCAACGCTGCAAACGTGACCGACCATTACACGCAACGTAACGCCGTTAGCGCGGCCACCGTGCCAGTCGCTCAATACTGTTATGCTCCCCAGGCGCTGAAACCGCTTAGTCCGGAAAAAGAGGGCGCGCTGCGAAAGGCATTGCTCGAGTATTTCTCCGCGTCCCCCAAGCGCCAGTCTCGATGGAAATTCTCCACCCGCCTGGAAAAAACCCTATTCGAAAGCGAACCCGCCGTCCGTCTGGTGGCGTGGGAAGCTTATCGCGCCGCGCCCATCCACGACGCGCAAAAACAGGACTTCGACGCCAAACAAGTCCGCTTCGCCAGGTATCTCAGCCCATACACCGTCAAGACTGTCGGCGTCAGGCCGGAACGAGGCTGGCCGCTTTTCATTGCGATGCACGGTGGCGGCGGGGTGGAAAAAGCGGTCAACGACAGCCAGTGGCGCATCATGCAGGAATATTACCGTGACCATCCAGAAGGGGGCGGATACATTTACGTCGCGTTGCGCGCGCCCAACGACACCTGGAACGGTTTTTACGATGATTATGTCTATCCGCTTGTAAAAAACCTCGTCGGCCAATTTCTGCTCTTTGGCGATGTGGACCCCGACAAAGTGTTCCTTATGGGCTACTCGCACGGCGGCTATGGCGCGTTTGCCATCGGCCCCAAGGAACCGGACCTTTTCGCCGCGATCCACGCCAGCGCCGCCGCCCCGACCGAAGGCGAAACCACCGGCAAGACACTTCGGAATACCGTTTTCGCCTGCATGGTCGGCGAAAACGATACCATGTATGACCGCATCGGGCGTGACAGAAAATTCCGCGACTCCATCCAATCCTTTTCCGGCGGGCGCCCTGGCATTTACCCCGTGACCGTCACGATCATTCCCAACCACGGTCACACTGGCCTGCCCGATCGCGACATTATTCCCCAGATGTATCCCGCGATCCGCACTCCCGCCCCGCGCGACTTGACCTGGCTGATGACCGACAGCGTGATTCACGATTTCTTCTGGCTGCGCACCGCCGCCCCTGGAAAAACCCAGGAAATCGACGCCACCTGTCAAAACAACGAAGTAGCCGTCACCACCACTACGAACGTCAGCTCCGCTACCGTTTTGCTGGATGGCCGCTTAGTTGACTACACCAAACTCGTAGTGCTGACAGTCAATGGCCATCGTCAAACTCTCAAAGTCCGGCCCAGTCTGCGAACGATGTGCGAAACGATGCTCCGGCGTGGCGATCCTGAATTGGCATTCAGCGTTGAAGTGCCGGTGGTGAAATGAGTGGCGCGCCCGGCGGGAGTCGAACCCACGACCCACTGCTTAGAAGGCAGTTGCTCTATCCAACTGAGCTACGGGCGCAACTGTCTCATTTTGCCCAGTGGAACCGTCAGAACAAGATTTTTCAACCTTGATTAGGCTGGCGTTGCAATCTGGATTGGCGGTGTGGGTAGGGTTCCACGACCCCAAAGACGGCAAGGTTAAGCTCGATGGCGAGAACATCATTGCGTTTCCAAAGTTGCCGGAATTCCAGCGAGTCACGTTGAAAGTGATGCGGTGGGAAGAACGGGACAAGCGTTTCCTCATCAAAGAGGCGGAAATGGTGGCGTGAACGACGGGTGAAGGGGCGGCGGGGGAGCCGGGCTTTAGCCCGGCCCCTCGCCGCCCTTAACCTTGTTTAATACGCTAATAACTGTCCAATCAGGAATAGAGAAAACGATGTCGCAAGAGGCTTGGTGAAACTTCGGTGAAACGAATATCAGAGATCGGAAGCCGGTAATACCCAGGTTAGAGCAGCGCCCAGACACGGACTTGCAAAATGATTTGTTTGAATCGGCGGGGCCTCGGCTAGAAAGCGCTGTATCGAATCGCGGGATTGATTATTGGATGTGGGACGTGATAGTCTGGGGACGATGAATAACTTGATGATCGGAGTTTCGCTTTCTCTCACTGGATTCACATTAGGTGTCTGTCTCGTGCCCGTCGGGCTTTCGACGGGGATTCCGTGGTTATCACTTTTGGGTATAGCGCTTATGATCTCAGATTTTCAGTCGCCTTGGACACCACGAAAGGCGGCGGCAGTTTCTGTAATCCTCGCGCTGGTAATTCTGCGACTAGTCCAAGGCCGCTATCCGTCCATGCCATATCACCTGCATTGGTGGGACATCGCAGTGTTCGTCGGGATTTGGTTTGGGGGAGTTATCTCTACGTTGCGTAAATGGCACCAAGCATCCCGAATAAAATCTGATACTGCCATTTGATACTGTTTGCCCATTTTTGAGCGAATTCGTGATAATTCAGGATAACGTGACATTCACGAAACCCCTATAAAAATCGGTCGGGATGACTGCTGATGATTCCTGAAAAGAGTATTGACAATTTAGAAGGCGGTTGCTCTATCCAACGCCGTCAGAGCAAGCTTTTTGACCGTGTTCCAATTTCTGGTCGTGAGATTTTTCCCAAACTCCTTTTCGATAAAACCCATCGCGTCCAGGGTTCCTCCGCCGGCCGCCAGATCTACCACGGTGAAAATTTCGGTTTTGGTCAGCTTCAGAATTTGAAAAATTCCTTTCGAGGCGTTATATGGAAGCTTAATTGGGTTCCTGCGTCGGCTCGGCGTATTCAAAAATGTCACATACAGCCGGATATCGACCGTAATTTTGACGCCTCGAAACGGATCGGATTCGATCAACTCGCGCAAATGATCGACACTCCTTACAGTCGCCGAACCATTCAAGCCAAAGGCCTTGTGAAGGCCGGTGTCGATTGTCTTTGCCAGATCCGAAGAGTCCGCGGTCTGAGCTGTAAATACGATATTCCCGCTGGCTCCAACGGTGATGACCTCCCGGAAACCCAGGGACTCGAACCCCTTCTTGATGTCCGTCATCTTGAGCACGCGATTGCCACCGACGTTGATGCCGCGCAAGAACGCCGCATATTTTGAAATGGAATCGTGCATGTGTGCCAGCCCTATGACTTTAAATTGCTGCACAGGTTAAACGTCTTCGGCAACTAAATTCCCAACACTAAATTCTCAACGGCAAAGAAAAAATCCGTGTCATCCGCGAAATGCGTGGTTAATTCCGACTCTATGGCAAAACACGACGTTGCTGTCATTTTAACCCAGTGGACCGACCCGGCGCGCAACCGCACAGTGCCCGTCAAAATTTATCATCCCCAAAATGGCGCCGGGCCTTTTCCGATTATCATCTTTTCCCACGGCTTGGGTGGTTCACGCGACACCTACGAATACGTCGGTCGCGGATGGGCAAGTCACGGCTATATTGTCGCCCACCCTCAGCATTTGGGTAGCGACTCCGCGATTTGGCAGATCGATGCCGCCGCTTCTCGGCAATCCCTCAAGAAAATCCTGTTCAATCCCGAAAACAGCATCAACCGAACCCAAGACGTCACATTCGCAATCGACCAAATCATTCGCTCCGGCGACGATATCGCCCCGTTGCGCGGAAAAATCGACTCCGGCGCCATAGGAGTGGGCGGCCATTCGTTCGGCGCCATGACCACATTGCAATGCGCGGAGCACGACAAACGCGTCAAAGCCATCGTCGCGATGAGCACGCCAATTCCGCCGGAAGTAAAAGCCCAGGCGACCGACGCATTCGCCAGAATCAAAGTTCCGTGTCTCCACCTCACCGGCACGCGCGACAGCGGAATGACTGCGCCGACACCGCCGGAATATCGTCGAATTCCCTTCGATCAAATGGAAAAAGCCGACCAATACTTGATCACATTCGAAGGGGGCGACCACATGGTTTTCACCGGCCAGCGTGTCCTCGACCACAAACTGCCCACGGACGATCTGTTCCACGGCCTGATTCTGCAAAGCACGACCGCCTTTTGGGACGCTTATTTGAAAGGCGATTCCGGCGCTAAAAGCTGGTTGGCCAGCGGCCCGTTCCGGGCAGAATTGGGAACGCACGGCGTCTTTGAGCAAAAGCAGATCGTGCCTTGATCAATTCAGGAAAAGCCCTGTTCCGTATCGTCCCGGCCGGCAAAGCCATGTCGCGTTTGACTGTCCCAATCGTTTCCGTCGCCAATATTGGTTTCTGTCCAATCACAAATACTCCCGTTGTTCGCGTCTGGTTGGGTTGATGGAATGTTCACTGGGATCAGACAGTCAGCCATCAAAATCTCTCACAAAACTCCCGGTTTCTCGCATCAGCGCAACCGATCAATTTCGAATCAGCGAAAGCACTAATACTTCGGAGTGCGCCTCCCTATTTCACAGAAGGCCGTAAACGAATCCGCCTCCTCCGCTTTTAGATCCTCGGCGTGAAACTCTTTCTCTGATCCGCGGCATCCGCACTTGATTCTGATGAATTTAAAGGGCAGTATGTGGGCTATGAGCTACAAGACGGTGGAAGTGGAATTGGAAAACGGGCGAGTGCATCCTGCCGGAGCGGAAACACTGCCGGCCAAAGCGCGCGCCTTGTTGACAATTCTGTCGCCGTACGCTCCTAGAACCGAGGCGCCAGCCAAATCGCTCGGCAAAGCGATGCGCGAGTTGGGGGTCATGGGCCGTGGCGACTTCACGGACCTTTCCACTAACCCACGACACATGGATGATTTCGGGAAATGAGTCAAACCATCATGGATAGCGGGCCGCTCGTCGCCTGGTTTTCCAAACGGGACTCGCACCATGAATGGGCCACACGGTTAATTGACGATCTGCCTATTGGAGCTCTCGTTTGCGAAGCAGTGTTGGCTGAGGTTTGTCATCTTGTGGCGAAAGATGGTGTGCCGGCGGCAAGCGTATTAAAGCTTGTTGAGCAAAATGACCTTGTCCTCGCCTCCCTGGCTGGCGACATACCCGCCATCCGTGCCCTGATGGAACGATACAAAGATGCTCCTATGGATTTTGCCGACGCCTGCGTTGTGCGGATGGCTGAATTGAATCCCGAAACTGCCGTTTGCACCACGGACGGACATTTCCGTTTCTTTCGCAAATCGTCCGGCGAAACCATTGCCTTGCTGGCTCCTTTTGCAAGTTGATTGCCCAAGCGATTTCTAACTGAATCGTTAGATACCTGCCATCTGCACGATGCGGGGTTAAGAATTTCTTCTTACTTTGTGGTTCCGCTCTACCCTCGCCGCCGCGCCAAACTCTCCTTGGGCGCTCGATACGAAGCACTGCACCGCAACCAACGCCGATTCAGGCAAAATGCCATCCCCATCAGACATATTCCAATAAGGCCCCAAAAAATAGGAGACCATTTCGTGTAAACTACAATACTCGAAATTCCGACCACACCGCCCATGGTCAGTATGTATGCTAGAATGTGTCCGTCACGACCAGAAAAGAGGACCGTGAAACTGCAGGCTAAACAAGTGATACCCGTCAGTGTAATCAGGAGACTGACAGGATCATGGATTGGCAAATGGCCCAAGCCAAGGCGCTGAATTGCCGCCATGCCCGCGATGGCGCACAGGATGCTGAAAACCGGGATCAGCAATAAGTTCAAAGCGAGTTGTTCCACCGACAAAGGAAGGCTCCGCAACAAGCGCAACCCCCCGAATGAAACCTCGGAGGATCCCGCGCCAACAAGTGCAAAGAAATACATCCCGGAAAAATCAGCTTCGGCATTATTCCAATGCGACATGATTGCCGCATACACCGCCCCAGCCAGAAACCACCTCCATACGAGATCGAAATAAACCCCGCCAAATCGCGCTATTTTCGGCTTGAGCGATCTGACTCGGTCGGGCGCTCCAACAGAAATCTGGCCGCGCCCCGAACACTTTGGTGTCCAGCCGATGAGTAATTCTCCTACCCACCAACCTCTCCAAAACACCAGAAGCAATCCTGCTGAACCCGCAAGACAACCAATCGACCCAAAAAAGATAAGGGTGACATTATTCACCGGATTTGACGAAGAGGGGAAAAATACACTGACGAGACCGGCGCTTGCTGTTATCAATAACACTGGCAAAACCACGGCGAGGAACCAAAAGCTTGCAGTAACCGACCTTCGTGAAACGGGCAATGTTCTCAGAACTCCAAATGAGCCGCGGCTCCCTTCAAACGCACATGGCAGAATGAGAATGCAGGCGAATAGCAGCCCTAACTTGGAATTTATCGCTTCCAAAGAGTCCACAAACAGCACCGCAAGCAAATAACCTCCCCACCATCGCCGCAAAAAATCCACAATGATCAGCTTCATAGAATCGACTTTCCAGCCAGGGCCACGAAAACATCTTCCAACGTCACCGGCGTGGTCGAGAGTTGCCGGGCGCCAAGCCCGTTCAACGTCTTCAGGCTGAGTTTCCGTCGGTCCACCAACGCCTGCCACCGGTCATTTTCGTGTTTTTGAATGATGAGACCCTCGCGCGGGGTGAATCCTTCGCCATTCGTCGCCACAAAATCCACCAACTGAAATCGATCCAACAATTCGCTGGTCGTGCCTTCCAAGACCATTTGCCCGTTTTTGATCAAACCGATGTTATCCGCGAAACGCTCCAGATCGGTCAACCCGTGCGAAGAAATCATTACCGTGCGTTCTTCGTCTTGCACCGCCGCCAGCAATTCGGAAAAAATCTCCGTCTTTGCCACTGCATCCAGGCCCGCCGTCGGTTCGTCCAGAAGAATGACCTTCGGATGCCACGAAAGCGCGAGTAATAAACCCAGCTTCACCCGCGTTCCGAAAGAAAGCGTGGCAATTTTGTCCTCCACCCGGACTTGAAACTTTTCCAGCAGCCGCTGGCAATATGCCTCATCCCAGGACGGATAAAACCCACTCACAAACCGAATCAGCTTCCAAACCTTTCCCCACGCCGTATAATTTGTATCGGGACTCGCATACGCCACCTGCCGTTTCACCGCCACCTCGTCCCGGCGATGGTCCAAGCCAAGCACGGATATCGACCCTTCGTCGGCATCACCCATTCCCATGATAAGATCCAGCGTCGTAGTTTTTCCCGCCCCGTTTGGACCGATGAAACCGTAAATGGAGCCCTGCGGCACCGTCAAATCGACCGAGCCGAGTTGAAAATGTCCGAAGGATTTTTTCAGGCCGCGAATCTCAATTGCATTTGCATTCATCTGTTTTCTTTGTCGTTAATGGTGGAAAAGAGATCAGCGACTTCGTTAGGTGCCAAACCCGCCTCTCGAGCTTCCCTGAGGGCCATGCGAAACAACTCTGTGGCGCGTTCTGTTTTCAATTGGCGGCTGCGGTCATTGCCATTGCGAGCGACAAACGTGCCTAGTCCGTGTCGGCGCAGAATGATCCCTTCCCGCTCCAACTCCACATAAGCCTGTTTCACGGTGAGGACACTCACCATCAAATCGCGCGCCAACTGCCGAAATGAAGGCAAAGCCGCCCCCTCCGCGAGCCGCCCTTCACTGATCTCACGTTTAAAATTGGCCACAATCTGCTGATAAAGCGGCCCTGCCGCCGGAGAGATCGGGCGCAAGAAAAAGCCTGACTTTTCCCCGTTCACTGAAACTACTGTAATGTATCTCCATATACAGTAAAGAGATTATTGCGGGAATTTTCCCCTCACTGGACATTAGCCTTCAATTAGTTAAAGGTTTCCGCGGATGATCGGAAGAATCTTTGCGGCGCTCAGTTTGGTTCTGATTCTGGCCGGCTGCGCCGCACCGGGGCCTCGCAGCCGCTACATCGAGCAGATTCAACCGGCCAGCCTCACGAACCTCATGGCCTTCCGTTACGGCACCAATTTGGAACTGCGCCTTCCCTTCCACGGGAAAGACGCCTTCGCCCACACCAGTTGGACGGCGCCGGACGGAGGGACAAATTACCAGCACCGAATCGCCGTCCTGACATTCGACAGGCAAAAGCGCGCGTTCCGCCGTTCCGTAACCGTCAAAACTAATCGCGTTGTGATTCGCAGCGCGCTGCAATGGGACCAGTTGATGCACGAGATTTTCACGGGATTGCTGCCGCGCGAGCCAGGGCATGGAGTTCTTCTCCTGGTGCAAAACCGCGAGATCGTCATTTTCCGCGACAAAGCAGACCGATTCCGCATGGCCAAACTCGAAGACAAGCCGGCGGACATTACTGTAGATCATACTTATAACGACACGGATTTTGCCCGCGAAGCCATCCAATTGCTTGAGCAAGGCCTTACATCCATCGATCAGCGGCAGACGCAATTCCTGTTTGTCACCGGTGAGGATCCCGCCTTCGTGCTCGTCGATCTCCGCGGCCGGATGATCGTATTTGTCGATGCGCCCGGTGATCCGGAGACGGAGGAAGTGCCGCTTCGGTTTGCGATGCGCGCGCTGAACTCCCTCATCGTCCGCAGCCTGATTGTGACTGCGATCAAGAACCCAATCACAATGATTTGCCGCGGCTTCTGGCATCTCGGCAATTCCGGCGCGGCGATGATTGTTTCCGGTTCGGAAATCTCTTCCACTCCGCCGCCGCCGTTGAACACCGGGCCGGGAATGGACTTGAGAGCTTGGGAGAAGCAACTCGATCACATCGTCCGCTCGCGGCGTTACAAAGGGCGCGTCGATCTGCTTATTGACGGAGAAAAATTTTTCCCGGCGTTCATCGAATCGGTGGAAGGCGCGACGCGCACTGTCGATGTCCAAACATTTATTTTTGACACGGATGATTACGCGGTGAAAATGGCGGACCTTCTGAAAAAGCGTTCCGCAAACGTCAAAGTCAAAGTGCTCATGGATGACCTGGGATCGATGTTCGCCGCGCAAGCCCAGCGCGAGTCGCCGTTGCCGCCGAATTTCCAGCCGCCGTACGACATCAAGAGTTACCTCAAGGACGGATCGAAAGTGCAGGTGCGCGCGTCAGCGAATCCCTGGCTGACGGTGGACCATCGCAAATGCATGATTATTGACGACCGCCAGGCATATGTCGGCGGGATGAACGTCGGGCGGCAATATCGCTACGAATGGCACGACATGATGATTGGCCTCACCGGGCCGATTGTCGGGCGCATCGAGAAAGATTACCGGCTGGCGTGGGCGCACGCGGGGCCGTTCGGGGATTTTGGCTACGCGTGGGAATGGTTTTTCGGAAGGGTGGCGCCGCGACGACATGCCGTGACCAACGCCATCGACTTGCGCCTGCTCCACACCTCGACGTTTCGCTTGGAAATTTACCGCGCGCAACTTGCGGCCATCGAAAACGCCAAAAGTCATATCTACATCGAAAATCCTTATTTTGACGATGACCTTATTTTAAGGGCGTTGATTCGGGCGCGCCAACGCGGGGTGGACGTCCGCGTGATTTTTCCCGCCAAAAACGACAGCGGCATCATGCAGCTTAACAACATCGTCATGGCGAACGATTTGATCGCCAATGGCGTTCGTGTTTATGCGTATCCTGGAATGACTCATCTCAAGGCGGCGCTTTATGACGGTTGGGCGTGCGTCGGTTCGGCGAATCTCAATAAAATGAGCCTGCGCATCGGGCAGGAACTCGATGTTGCTTATTCGGACCCGGCTGCGGTGGGACAATTGAAACAGCAGCTTTTCGAGACCGATTTTCAGCGCTCCCATGAACTGAAGACGGTGGAAACGCTCAGTTGGCTGGATTCGTTGGTGAAAGTTTTTTCGGATCAGTTGTGAAATAGCGATGGACCAGGAAATAATAGAGCGATCCCAGGACGGCCAGCGCTCCCAGCAACCAGAGCATAATGTAATGGAGATCGCCTTGCTGGATTTTCGGATTGTTTCCGGCCGTAATTCCCACCCAGGCCAGCACGCAGCACCATAATCCTGAGCCGATCAGCGTAAACAGGGAGTACAGCCAGAAGTTCATTTTGACGATGCCCATCGGTATGCCGATCAGATGCCGGACGACCGGTAGAAATCGCGCCGCGAAAACTCCAAATGAACCGAAGCGCTCCGACCACCGCTCCGCGGCGCGCAATTTTGGTTCAGGCACGAGAAAATAACGCCCGTAACGAACCACCAACGGCCGCCCGGCAAGCCGCGATGCCCAGTACATAAGCGTCGCGCCAATCCACGAGCCGAGCGCGCCCGCCAGGATGACCCCCCAGACGGTGAGTTTTCCAGAGACGCGCGTTTGATGCGCGGCGAAGGGAATGATCATCTCGCTCGGAATCGGAAAGAACGTGCTTTCGATTGCCATCAACACAGCGATGAGCGGATAGCCCTGCGCGTCCAGCGTCTGTTGATACCATGCGATCAGATGTGCGATCGATTCCTTCACATCTTCCCGCCATAGACCGCGTTTTTCCCCAGGATTTGTTCGATGCGCAACAGTTGATTGTATTTGGCGACGCGGTCCGTGCGGCTCAACGATCCAGTCTTGATTTGGCCGGCATTTGTCGCCACAGCGATATCGGCGATGGTGGCGTCTTCCGTCTCGCCGGAGCGATGGCTGATGACCGCGGTGTAGGCGTGCTCTTGGGCTAACTCCACCGCGTCCAGCGTTTCAGTCAGCGATCCGATTTGATTGACTTTAACGAGAATCGAATTGGCGACACCCTGGTCGATTCCCTTTTTGAGGAACTTCACGTTGGTGACAAAAACATCGTCGCCGACCAGTTGCAATTTTTCGCCGAGTTTATCCGTTAGGAGCTTCCAGGTTTTCCAATCATTTTCGGCGCAACCATCCTCGATGCTGATGATGGGATATTTGCCGGCCAGTTCGGAATAAAACGCCACCAACTCTTCGCCCTTGAGTTTTCGTCCGGTGCTTTTCTTGAAAACATAGCTGGCCGAGGCGCTGTTATAAAATTCCGACGCGGCGCAATCCAGCGCGAGCGAGATGTCCTTGCCGGCCTTGTAACCGGCTTCCTTGATGGCTTGAAGGATCGCTTCGATGGCCGCTTCGGTGCTGTCCAATTTTGGCGCGAAGCCGCCTTCGTCGCCGACCGCCGTCGAAAGCCCCTTTTTCTTCAATACAGATTTGAGCGCGTGAAAGACTTCCGTGATCGCCTGAAGTGCCCGTGAAAAAGTCGGCAGCCCGACCGGCACAATCATGAATTCCTGGAAATCAATTGGGGCGTCCGAATGCGCTCCGCCGTTGATGACGTTGGCCATCGGCACGGGAAGAACTTTGGCATTGGGCCCGCCGAGATATTTGAACAACGGCATGCCGAGGTCCGCCGCCGCGGCTTTCGCGGTCGCGAGAGAAACCGCCAGGATTGCGTTCGCGCCGAGCTTTGATTTTGTTTCCGTTCCGTCGAGATCGAGCATGATGCGATCAACCGTGAGTTGATCGAGGGCATCAACTTCGCGGAGGGCCGGCAGAATGTCGTCGGTGACATTGGCGACGGCCTTGCTGACGCCCTTGCCGGCGTAGCGTTTTTTATCGCCGTCGCGGAGTTCGAGGGCTTCGTGCTCGCCGGTGCTGGCGCCGGAGGGCGCCGCCGCGCGGCCGGCGGCGCCGCTATCGAGAAGGACATCGACTTCAATAGTGGGATTGCCGCGGGAATCCAAAATCTCGCGGGCCTGAATATCAGAAATTAAACTCATATTGGGGGCGAATCATAAAAGCGATGGCGTACCAGTCAAGGAGAACCCTCATCGCCAGGGGTTGAGCACTTTGCAGCCCATGCGCTCGAATGGCGCAACATCGCGCGTGACGATTTGACAGCCGCGCGAGCGGGCGATTGCGCCAATGAAGGAGTCACGCAACGGCAATGGGCCGCTCACAATGGCGGTCAGTTTTCCCCAAATCGCAGCCGCACGCAGGTCAAAGTTCAAAACGCGATATGTCCGTGGCAGCTCCATGGCGATCGCCTTGATGCGAATATAGTCCGGATGGTTAGGCTCCAAGCTGTGAAAGCCCCGCCACACTTCTGCCAAAGTGATAGTTGTGACAAAAAGATGAGATCGGTCCTGATTGTCGCGCCACGAAACATAGCCGGGATTGGGTCGTGGCTTTTCCGTCTCGCTGACGGCATTCGTGTCGAGCACGAAATTCACAGGCGAAACACATCAACATTGACCAACTCGTCCGGCATTCGAGGCGGCTCCCAATCGGTCGTGAGCCGGACGGAATCCTCCCAAGCCTTGAGTTTCTTCATGCGCTGGCGAGCGGTGCCTTTGCGCCACCACGGTTGGGAGCGCCGTTTCTTCACAGTTGTTCCATTTGTCTGCCGGGCATCCAGCCAACCCAATAATTCCCGCGCTTGGGGAGCAGACAATTTCTTGACTTTCTTAACTGCGAGTTCAACCGCACTCACCGCACATACATTACCGAGGAAACAGGTTGGCGGCAAGCGCGTTTGATCCGCACTTGGCGAGCGGCTTCGTTAAAGATGCCGCAACCTTGCCTCAGCCAGATCAATGTCATGCTGGATGCGGCGCAAGACGTCGTCGCCGATGACGTCTTGATTGCGGAGTTGAAGAATCGTCCGGCGTTCGATTTGAAGGGCTTCGTTCGAGAGGCGTTCAAACTCGGAGGAAAAAAGGCGCAACGGCACGTCCGTCCGGGTTCCGGCGCTTTCAATCTGGTGAATCTGGTCTTCATATTCGACGATCAATCGGTCCAAAGCTTCCGCTTTCGCGGGTTCGGACTCGCCGATTTCTTTCAAGCGGGCAAGGGCGGTTTTGTTCGCCTTAAGTCGGGCGTTGCGTTCTTCTTTATCCGTCGTGCCGTCGTCCTTGATGCCAAGCCAGCGAATGAGCAAGGGCAGGCTCAATCCCTGCACCACAAGCGTGGCAAGAATTACGACGAACGTGAGGAACAAAATCTTGCTGCGACCGGGAAATGGCTTGCCGCCGGGCGTTTCGTCCAAGGTGAGCGGTATTGCGAGCGCAGCCGCAAGCGAGACGACGCCGCGCATCCCTGTCCACGCGATAATGGTGACGTGCCGCCAATTGGGATAAGGATCGCGCCGGCAAAGTTTTTTGAAAATGAGGCGCGGCAGGTACGTCGCGGGGAAGACCCAGATGATGCGGATGAGAATCACCGCAAAACTGATCAGCAGCGCGTCCCACACAAGCTGGCTAATCGGAAAGTGTTCACCCGACAGGCCGCGAAGGACTTCGGGAAGCTGGAGTCCAATCAGGATGAAGACGAAACCGTTGAGCAAAAATTCCACCATCTCCCAGACTGGCCCGCCTTGCAGCCGGGTTTTGAATGTGATCAATTGCGGCGCGTACCAGCCCAAATATAAACCGGCGGAAACGACGGCCAGCACGCCGGAAACTCCCAGTTGTTCGGAGGTGAGATAAGCGACGAACGGGGTCAGCAGCGATACGGTGATTTCAATCGGCGCGTCATCGACGCGCTTGTGAAATTGCTGGGCCAGCCAGCCAACCGCCAAGCCGACGAGAATCCCGCCGAGGCTGACGACGAAAAATTGCCCGGTTGCGCGCACCAGCGAAAATGAACCGCTCATTATGGCCAAAACCGCGAAACGATAAGCGACCAGCGCGGTTGCGTCGTTGACCAGGCTTTCGCCTTCCAGGATTGTGACGATGCGGCGCGGGACTTTCAGCCGTTGTGTAATAGCCGTCGCTGCAATGGCGTCCGGGGGCGAAATAATTGCGCCCAGGACAAATCCCGCCGCAAGGGGCAGGTTCAGGAAGTAATGCGCGAGGTAGGCGACCGCAACGGTGGTGTAGAGGACGAGTCCGATGGCCAGAAGCGAAATGGGGCGGAGGTTCGCCCGGAAATCCCGCCAAGAAGTGAACAGCGCGGCCGGAAACAAAAGCGGCGGCAAAAAGAAAAGAAAAACGAGGTCGGGATTGAGCGTTACTTTGGGAATTCCAGGAACCAGGCCGAGCACCAATCCGCCTATGACGAATAGAATCGGATATGAAATGTTCGATTTGCGCGCCAGCATGGCCAGAACGGCCACCGCGAGCAAAAGCCCCACAAAGATTTCAGCCGTTTCAGAGATGTTTGTCACGCGGCCAGAAATTACTGGCAAAACGTGGATTTGCACAGTTCGAGTTGAACCACTTGGGGCGTTTAAGGAACCGAGAAACGGCAGTTTTTGCCTGTCCATTTATGGGACGCGGCGGAAAAAGTGTGGCGAATTCAATAGCGGTTCAAGGGGGACGGGTTGCAGAGGACGTGCGCAGGCGCCTTAAATATCGAGTCCCGGAGAGGTAGGCCCAAATCCTGCTATGAGTCGGCCAGCATTGAGCTCTGTCGATAAAAAAGCAGCCTCCGAGAGCGCGAACGCGACCCAGGAACGGGCCGTGACGATCTTTCGTTCCCTCAAACAAACCACCTATAAGCAGACCGATAGGATGTTTGCGTGGCTTGTCGCTTTTGAATGGCTGGCCGCAATGGCGGCGGCGTCCCTGATTTCCCCGCAAGTCTGGCCGGCCGAGCGGCCGCTGCACCTGCTGGTGACGGCCGCCACTTTGGCGGGATTGATTTACCTGGTTCCACTTTATCTGACGTTGCGTTCGCCAGGACGCGCGGTGACGCGGCATTTCGTCGCCATCGGCCAAATGCTGACGCCGGCGCTTTTCATTCATTTGACAGGCGGCGGTTTTGAAACGGACTTTTTCATTTTCGGCGCGCTGGCCTCGCTGGCGTCGTATCGCGATGTTCGAGTATTGGTTTCGGCCACGATTGTGGTGGCGGCGGACCATTTGCTTGCCCAATGGGTGCGGGCGGTTTTTGTCAGTTCGGCGACCGCGCCGTGGAGTTGGCTGAGTTTTACGGGGTGGGTGCTGTTCGAGGATACGCTGTTGTCGCTTTGGATATGGGAAAGTTTGCGGCTGACGAACCATCTTGCGCGGCATCAGGCGGAACAACAAATACTGCACGAATCCATCGAGGCCGAGGTGGCCCAACATCTCGATGCCCTGCACGATGAGAATGTCAAATACAAGCAGGTCCAATCTTTCCTCCAAAAGAGCGAAGCCAAATTCCGGTCTTTGGGAGAATCATCGCCCGACGGCATTTTCATGGCGGACAGTATCGGACAATGGATTTACAGCAATTCGCGATGGGCCAAGATGACAGGGGTTGCTTCCAACGAGAGCCTGGGAAATGGTTGGAGCCGCGCCGTTCATCATGATGACAAGTCGAAAATTCTCGAGCGTTGCGCCCAATTCCTCCGGGACCGTGTCAGTTTCTGCGAGGAATTCCGCCTCGTGACCCCGGCGGGCGATGTCCGATGGGTCTCTTGCAGCATCGCGCCAATCGAGTACGAAGCCGCTGAATCGGATGAAAGCGGCGGTTTCGTCGGGACAGTCAGGGACATCAGCCAATATAAAGAAGTCGAAGAGGAATTGCGCCGCGCCAAGACAGCGGCGGAAGCGGCGGTCAAGGCCAAGGGGGAATTTCTGGCGACGATGAGCCACGAAATCCGCACACCAATGAACGGGGTCATCGGCATGACGAATCTGCTGATGGACACCGAGATGACCTCGCAGCAGAGGGAATACGCGGAAACGATCCGGCGCAGCGCTGAATCGCTGCTGCTGTTGATTAACGACGTGCTCGACTTTTCCAAAGTCGAGGCGCGGAAACTGATTTTCGAGACGATTGATTTCAATTTGCAGGACACGATCGAAGGCTCGCTGGAATTGATGGGGGAAACGGCGCAGGCCAAGAACATCGAATTGGCCGGTTTTGTCCTGGCCGATGTGCCGACCGAATTGCGCGGAGACCCCGGCCGGTTGCGGCAGGTGGTGGTGAATTTGGTCAGCAACGCCGTCAAGTTTACGGAAATGGGAGAGGTGGTCGTTTCGGTGGCGAACCTCGCCGAGACGGAAACGCATGTGGATTTGCGATTTGAAGTGCGTGACACGGGCATTGGAATACCGCCGGAAATGCAACCGCGGTTGTTCCAGATTTTCAGCCAGGCGGACAGCTCGACGACGCGCAAATATGGCGGGACCGGCTTGGGCCTTGCGATTTCCAAACAATTGATCGAACTGATGGGCGGCCAGGTTGGATGCACAAGCATTCCCGGGCAGGGGTCCACGTTCTGGTTCACGGCGCGGTTTGAAAAGCAGGCGTCTCCGGGGCCGGTCAAATCTCCGCCGGAACAAGTGGGTCTGGGCAACTTGAATGTCCTCATCGTCGATGACAACGACACGAACCGGCGCATCCTTGAAGATCAGATGGAAGTGTGGGGAATCCGCGCGACGTCCGCGGCGGGCGCGCAGGAAGCGCTGGAAAAATTGCAGGACCCGAAGCAGGGACGTTTCGACGTGGTGATTCTTGACATGCACATGCCGGGCATGAATGGAATCACGCTCGCCAAGGTCATCAAAGCCGATCCAAAGACGTGCCATGCTCGTCTGATCATCCTGACTTCGCTCGGCAAAATGATGAGCGAGGAGCAGTTGAAGAAAATGGGAATTGACGCCTGCCTGGTCAAACCAGTCAAACAGACCCGGTTGTTCGAGTGTTTGACAGGTTTGCACAATCTGCCTGAGAGCGGAAAGGCCGCGCGGGTGAAAACCGCGGCCCCTGTGTCAGCCCCGCAGGATTTGCGGGTTCTTTTGGCGGAGGACAACCTCATCAATCAAAAGGTGGCCGTGGCGCAATTGCGCAAGATGGGCTATTCGCCGGACGTTGCCAATAACGGCCTGGAGGCAATGGAAGCGATCAAGCGCGCGCGTTACGATGTCATTTTGATGGATTGCCAAATGCCGCACATGGACGGCTACGAAGCGACGCGAAGCATCCGGCAACACGAGGAGATCGAGGGCGGCAAACCCATTTATATCATCGCAATGACGGCCAATGCGATGCAAGGCGACCGCGAAAAATGCCTGGCGGCGTCGATGAACGATTATCTGTCCAAGCCGGTGAAAAACTCGGATTTAAAAGCCGCCCTTGGCCGCGCGTCGGCGGCTTCCGGGGAAAAAGTCGCGCCGGAAACAGAGCCAGCGCCGCCGGAGACCGCCGATAACCAGCCGCTGGTGGATCTGGAATGCCTCGAGGCGGCCGCAAATGACGATCCGAAATTGTTGCAGGAATTGGTGGACCTCTATTTTGCGCAAGCCCGGGACTTGATGAACGGGTTGCGCGCCGCAATCAATTCCGGCTCCGCCAAGGACGTGGATCATTTTGCGCATAAGCTTGTGGGCGCGAGTCTCGCCTGCGGGATGTCCGCGATGGTCCCGCCGCTGAGGGAACTGGAAAAGCGGGGCAAAGAAGGGCGTCTTGGCGACGCGGAAGCATTGTTCGACCTCGCGAGCCGGCACCTGGAATTGACGCGGGATAAAGTGGGGACTTATGTCCGTCAATATCAAAACCCGGAGAACAATACAGGGGGAGAGAAATCTCAGGCTGCCGCGACAGTCGAGCATTCCTCCGGCCCGCCGGTGGATTTTGACCAAGTCGAGGCGGCGTGTGACGGCGATGTTCGGGTGATGCGCGAATTGGTGGAGCTTTATTTTCAGCAGGCAGCCCAAATCATGAAGGGCCTGGACCATGCCATTTCCGGAAGCGCGGTGCAGGAAGTGGATCATCTGGCGCATAAACTGGCGGGATCAAGCCTGGCCTGCGGAATGTCGGCGGTTGTGCCGGCGTTGCGCAAATTGGAAGGGAACGCCAAGGCCGGCCATTTAAAAGGCGCCCGGGAATTGTACGCGGAAACCGCCGCGCAAATGGAAGTCGTTCGCAGTTGTGTTCAGGATCACCTTCGGCAATGCCCGGCATGAGAAAAATACTAATCATCGAAGACGACTTGATCGTCCGGTCCATCTACCGACGCAAATTCGAAATGTCCGGCTACGAGGTGGAAACCGCCGAAGAAGGCAGCGCTGCGCTTGGGCTGCTGCCTTCATTCAAACCGGATGTCATACAAGTGGATATCATGCTTCCGGGGATCGATGGCGTGGAAGTGATTCGTCAGATTCGGGCGTGGCCGGAATTCCAAAAGACGCCGATCCTGGTTCTGTCGAGCTTCTACCGGCCGGATTTGGCGAAGGAAGCGTGGAAAGCCGGCGCCAGCAAGTGCGTCTCCAAAATGGATTGCACGCCAAATCTCGCGCTGGATTTAATCGAGCAACTTCTCGCCAACGACAACACGAGTTTTAGGTCAAAGTACGGGACCATCGCGTTGCCAAAGGGCGCACTGGAACTGCCCGCCGGGGCGAATGCTCCGGCAAAACCGACGCCGTCAGCCCAGCCCAAACCGAGTTCTCCCGCCGAACCGGAAGAGTCCAGCTCCGAACCGCCAAAGCTTAAGCTTAACCTGGACTTGCCGGCTTCCAAAGGGGTGAAGCCATCACTCCCAACGCTTGGGTCAGCAAAGGGAGAAGCACCCTCGGCCAAAGACACAAAACCCGACGCGCCCGGGGAATCGGCCAAACCTGAATTTTTTGGGAAAACGGCGCCAGCGCCATTCAAGCCCGCAACCACGCGGCCGACTTTTGCCGCTCCAGCCGTTCCAAAGCCCGATGCGCCTCCCGCAACCCCGGCGCCACCAGCCGAGCCGGCTGCCAACGGCGCTCCGGCTTCGGGGGCGGATTTCCGACTGGAAGTTCGGCAGGAATTTCTCCGCCGCGCCCCGCAAATCCAAATCGAGTTGCGCGACCGCGTCAGCGCGCTGATCAAAAGCAAGAGCACGACGGACCAGCTCAACTTGCTGCGGGATTTGGGAGGCTGTGTCTCGTCGCTGGCGAGTCTCTCGGGGATTACGGGATTCAGCCGCATATCTCACCTTTCCGGGGCATTGGACGCACTGATAAAGGACCTTCAAAAGAAACCGAGCCAGATGACGGCCTCGGTGCTCCGCACGGTTGCGCACGCTTCGGATTGCATGAATCTGCTATTCCGCGATCTTTCAGTGATCCCGCAGGACGTTCCTGAATCGCTGCTGATCCTTGCGGTGGATGACGAGCCGATCTCGCGCCGGACGATCTCGGTCGCTTTGAGCAAGGCCGCTCTTCGGTGTGTGGGGGTGGAGGATTCGCGCGTTGCGTTGACGATCCTGACGGAAAACCCGTTTGACTTGATCTTTTTGGATGCGGAAATGCCCGGGTTGAACGGTTTTGAACTTTGCGCGGAATTACGGAAGTTGCCGACGAACAAAATGACCCCCGTTATTTTCGTCACCAGTCTGACGAAGTTTGAAATCCGCGCTCAGTCGTCTTTGTCTGGGGGGAATGACTTGATCGCTAAACCGTTTCTAATGATGGAATTAGCGGTAAAGGCGCTGACTTATCTTTTGAAGCCCGCCGCGAGGGTCGAGGCAAAAATTAAGCCAGCGCCGTAATCCAATCACCGATTAACGGTGAAAACCGCGGCCGCCTCGACCGTGTCCACCGTAACCGTAACCGTGGTAACCGGCGTACCCGTGATAGCCCGCTCCCCATCCCCAGCCGTACCCGCCGCGAAAGCCGCCGTAAAAGTACGGAACTGGCGCTCCGACCACCACTGGCCCGGCAACAGGGTAAGGATAGGCATAAGGACCAACTGGCGCGGGATAAGACGGCGCCCCATAGGCGTAGTAGGGAGCCGTCGCAGCCGCGGCTATCGTTGCGCCCACCACAGCCCCGCCTACAAAAGCCCTGCCTGGAAGGGGAGGTAAAAACCAGGGGTGAGCTTCGGCTGAAGCGGTTCCAACTGTTATCAGAGCGAGGCCAACGGCGCCCGCGAGAATCGATTTCATCATTGTTTTCATATTAGGACCTTTCTAATTCGGTTCCTTCTAACTCCTATACGGAGGCGGTTTGGGAGTCTTGCACAAAAAGTGATCCCCGAAAACCGGTCGCTTTAACGTTGGTTTTGAACGGTAACGGGAGCATCCTTGTCGTTGTGACAGTGACGGCAGCCGATGATCGAAGGTTCACTGAGAAGCTCATTCTCAGGGCGCTGATCATTTCGCTTCTGATCCATTTCCTGGCGTACTTTACGTATAAAATCGGGCAATCGCAAGGCTGGTGGGCCAGTTGGGCGATGCCACGCTGGATGCAAGTCGTTTCACGGGCGTTAATTCCGCCGATTCCGAAAAAGGTCGCGGAAATCACGCCTCAGCCAGTGCCGTTGACGTTTATTGAAACGGATCCGGCCAACGCAATTCCGAAGTCTCCGAAAGCGCCGAAATTCGAGGGCGCGCATAACACCATCGCGGCAAACCGCGAAATAGTAAAACCTTCAGACGTCCCCAATATCCCCGGGCGCCAGAACAAAGTGCTGAAGACCATCGAGGACGGCAAACCAAAGGCACAACCAATTCAGCCAACGCCCCCGGCGCCTCCGCAGAGCACAGCCAGCGTGGCGCCGAAAAAAACCTATACCCCTGGGGACATGGCTATGGCGCGCCCGATGGAGAAGCCGCGGGAGAACAGCGAGCAATCCAGCTCGGAGACGGTTACGAATGCGCAACCGCAGCCGGTCCATCGTCGTCCTCGAACACTTGCCGAAGCAATGCAACGCAACGGAACGCAGGGCGAACAGGCGCTTATGAGCGGGGGCGTGGGACATGTGGCATTGACCTCCGCGTTCGATGTTAAGAGTTCGGCTTTGGGGGATTATGAGGGAGTGATGGTCGATGCCATCCGCACGGAATGGTATAGATTGCTCGAGCACGTATCCTGGAATGCGTCGGGAAAAGTTGTTGTGAGTTTCAAATTATATCCGGACGGACGCATTGACAAAGTGGCGCTCGCCCACAATGAGGTCACGGACGAACTTGCAAACTTTTGCGAGAGCGCGATTATGAACACGGAGCCTTATGGGCGGTGGCCTACTCAGATGCGCCTGGACATCCCCAATGACTACCTGGACCTTCAATTTACTTTTTATTACGACGAGGAATGAACTAATCTTGCGTCGCAAGAGAATCGAACATGGAAACTCTCATCATCTGCGTGCTGTTGTCAGCGTCAATCATCGGATTGACATTTATCATTGAACGCGGCCTTGCTTTGCGCGGAGCCAAAATCATTCCGCCTGCCGTGGTCGGGGCGTTGGAAATATGCCGGACCGACGAGGATTTGCCGATGCTCCGGCGCATCTGCGAGCAGAATCCCTCGCCCTTGGGCCGTCTGTTGCTGCTTGCGGGAAAACACCGGCAATGGCCAAGGGCGGAGAATTCGAGCGCCTTGGAAACCAGCGCCCGGCATGAGGTATCGCGGCTGGAACGCGGGTTGGTCGTGCTGGAAATCATTGTGGGCATCGCGCCGCTGCTTGGGCTTGTGGGCACCATCTACGGATTGATCGAATTGTTTGCGGCACTTGGGGCCGCCGGGCTTGGAGACAATAACGCCCTCGCTCACGGCATCTCCACTGCGCTGATCTCGACTTTGTTCGGATTGTTGACGGCGATTCCTTCGCTTGTCGCCTGGAGTTATTACAGCAAGAAGGTGGAAAGTCAGGCGGTCGAAATGGCGGCGTTGTGCGATAACTTTCTGCGGCAGCTTTATCACGGAGAGGAAACGCCCGAGGCGTCGGAAACGCTCGCTCGCCGCGCCCACTAAAGGCCATGCAATTTACCTCACGCAAGAGGCGGGGCCCCCCCACGGTCATCATTATTTCATTGATCGACGTGCTGATCGTTGTGCTCATTTTTTTGATGGTCACGACGACGTTCAAGCAGCAGCCGTCTGTCAAACTAACATTGCCGGAATCGAAGGAGGCGAAGGCTGGTTCGTCCGAAAATTTGCGGATAGTCACTATTTCCAAGCAGGGCGTGCTCTATTTGGACAAAGACCCGATGACGTTGGCGAAGCTCCAGGAAAAGCTGGTTGAGGCGGCCAAGGCCAATCCCAGCACGACTGTGGCGGTGAGCGCGGACGCCGACGCTCCCTGGGGCTTGGTGGTCAAAGTGAGGGACGCTGCCCAGTCCGCCAATATCAAGCAAGTAAACGCCAACGTGAAAACGGGGCCGTAGCGAAGCCGTTTACATTTTCAGCAATTCCTCGGCGATTTGCACGGCGTTGAGCGCGGCGCCTTTGAGCAGTTGATCGCCAGCCACCCAGAAACAGAGGCCATTGTCGAATGCGGTGTCCTTGCGCAGGCGGCCGACCTGACAATTATATTTTTCCGTGGCGTACAAGGGGAGGGGATATTCCTTTTTGTCGGGATTATCCACAACATCCAGGCCCGGGGCTTTTTTTAGAACTTCCAGCGCGGCATCGACGGTCACGGGCTTTTCAAATTCCGCGCTTACAGCCACCGAGTGAGCCCGATAGACCGGCACGCGCGCGCAAGTCACGCTGGCGCGAAAATCCGGATGATGCATGATCTTGCGCCCTTCGTTTTCCATCTTGGCTTCCTCCTTGGTGTAACCGTTCGGAAGAAAAACATCGACGTGCGGCAGGACGTTGAAGGCGATTTGGTGCGGGTAAACTTCGCGCGTGACGGGTTCCTCCGCGACAATTTGTTCGACTTGACGCTTGAGTTCCTCGACGGCCTTGGCGCCAGTGCCGGAAACCGCCTGGTAACTGGAGGCAAATATCCTCTTGACTCCGAACGCATAGTGCAACGGATAGAGCGCCATCAAGGTGATGGCCGTGGTGCAATTGGGATTGGCGATGATTCCTTTGTGGTTCGCGAGGTCCGCCGCGTTAATTTCAGGCACGACCAGGGGGACATCATTGTCCATTCGGAAGGCGCTCGAATTGTCGATGACCACGCAGCCGGCTTTCGCCGCGATCGGCGCAAACTCCTTCGAGATGCCGGCGCCCGCGCTGAACAGGGCGATGTCGATTCCTTTAAATGAGTCACGCGTAAGTTCCTGAACGGCAATCTCTTTGCCCCGCCAAGTCATTGTCTTGCCCGCCGACCTTGCCGAGGCCAACAAAGTGAGCTTGCCCACCGGAAAATTCCGCTTCTCCAGCGTTTTGATCATTTCGACTCCGACGGCGCCCGTCGCGCCGACAATGGCCACATGTGGTTTCGCGTTCATAAAAAAAGAATGGGAATATAGTGCGTCGGATCGGCGTGTCAAACCGCGTGACGCGCCGGTTCCGGAGTGTGTTTGGTGTCGCGCGTCTTGTGCGAATGATGCGGCGAGGCCGCGCGCAATCGGGCGATGACATCGGGAAGATGTTTCAACGCGTAGTCGATTTCCTCTTGCGTGTTATAAATGCCTAGGCTGAAGCGCACGCAACCCTTCGCACGGGTGGGCTTGATGCCCATCGCCGTCAAAACATGAGAAGGATGCAGCGAGCCGGTCGTGCAGGCCGAACCGCTGGAGGCGCAAATGCCCAATTGATCCAACGCCATCAAAATTCCCTCCGCTTCGACGTGATCGAACGCAATGTTGCTCGTGTTGGGCAATCGCGGTTCCTTCGCGCCGGTACGGATCGTGTTCGGGATAGTGGACAAAATGGTGTTTTCCAGACGGTCGCGCAACGCGCGCACTCGCGTGTTCTCATCGCCCAGGCTGGCGAGCGCCAATTCCGCCGCGCGCCCAAACCCAATGATGGAGGCGACGTTTTCGGTCCCGCCACGCTTGCCGTGTTCCTGCGGGCCGCCAATGATGTAAGGCTGAAATTTGGCGCGGCGTTTGATGTACAGCATTCCAATGCCCTTCGGCGCATGCAGCTTATGGGCGGACAAAGACAGAAAATCCAGGCCGAGACCCCCGACGTCCATCTTCAGTTTTCCGGGAACCTGGGTGGCGTCGGTATGGAAGGGAACATTCTTGCTGTGACAAATCGCGGCAATTTCCTCGATGGGAAAAATTACCCCGGTTTCGTTGTTGGCCCACATAATCGAGACGACCGCAGTGTCATGCCGAATTGCCTGGTCGAGCAGGTGCAGGTCGAGCATGCCGTCCGCATCGACGGGAAGGAAGGTCACTTCGACGCCGCGTTTTTGCAAAATCTCGCAATGTTTGATAATGGCGGAATGTTCGACGGACGAGGTGACGATATGGCGTTTACCCGGCTGCGCGGCGAGGGCGCTTTCAAGGACTGCATTATTGCTTTCCGTGCCGCAACTTGTGAAGACGATTTCCTTCGGGTCCGCATCGATAAGAGCGGCGACTTTCTCGCGAGCGTGCTCGATTTGACCGGCCACGTACTTGCCAAAGCTGTAGGCGCTGGATGGATTGCCCCAAAAATCGCGCAAAAACGGGAGCATGGCATCGACCACCTCCGGCGCGACGCGGGTCGTGGCGTTATTATCAAAATAGTATGTTGGGCGGACGTTCATCCAGCGTCGTCATTTTAAGGGCTTGGGATAAAATCGCAAGCCGGCACGGCTATCACTGGCTTTTGACCCTTTATTAACCTTGACTTGGTTTGACTGAGAATTGGGAAAATTGCTTGCGGCTGAGTTGTAATAGGCTAATGGGCACAATGTTATATAGAAACCAAGCCGGATTTGACTGCCTTGACCAGGTTCGGCCAGTAAAGCCACGATTTTCGGCCTATCAGGTTGCTCCTCAAACTTTATAATGCTCATCATGCCGCAGCGATTTAAGCAGAACCCGAGGAAAAAGAAAATCCAACCGTTGGAGTTTTGGACGATTATTTGCAAAAAATCTCCAATGGATGGAAATGTTTTCCGATGCAGCGAATAGGCGGCTTAATCACCGCAGATTATGCGGCGAATGCGCTTGCTTGTGTAGCTATAAAGCAGTTTAATCTCCGCAAATAGTGCGGAGAATAATCGATGTACATTTACGAGCGAAAGGAATGGCCGGATTTCCAATGGGATCAAGCAGGGATGGTTGATCTTCTGGTCGAGGTCCGCCATATGCAAGGTCGGTTATTGGGGAGAATGGAAGAATTGGGTTTCCAGTTGCGCGGGGAAGCGACGCTGCAAACGCTGACGTTGGATGTGGTCAAAACCAGCGAGATCGAGGGCGAAAAACTGGATGCTGAACAGGTAAGGTCTTCCATCGCCCGCCGGTTGGGCATGGATATTGGCGCATTGCCGCAAATCGACCGCAACGTTGAGGGCATTGTTGAAATGATGCTGGATGCCACGGGCAAATTTGATGCGCCTTTGACGCAAGAACGATTATTCGGGTGGTACGCCGCTTTGTTTCCCACGGGCAGAACGGGGATGCACCGCATTACTGTCGGCGGGTGGCGAACGGATGCGACCGGAAAAATGCAGGTTGTTTCCGGTCCGATTGGCCGCGAGAAAATCCATTACGAAGCGCCAGGGTTTGACCGGTTGGACGCCGAAATGTCGCGCTTCATCCATTGGTGCAACGCGGCGTCGGAAACCGACCCGGTGATTAAATCCGCGCTGTTACATTTTTGGTTTGTGACGATCCATCCCTTTGACGATGGCAATGGGCGCATTGCGCGCGCGATTGCGGACATGATGCTGGCGCGCTCCGAGCGCAGTTCGCAACGGTTTTACAGCATGTCTTCGCAAATTCAGCGTGGGCGCAACGCTTATTACGAGGTCCTGGAAAAATGCCAGAAGGGGACGCTCGATATCACCCCTTGGGTTGTCTGGTTTTTGAATTGCTTGAAGCGCGCCATTGGCGTCTCGGAACAAACGCTGAAAGCCGTGCTGATCAAGGCGCGTTTCTGGAAGGCGCACGCGGGCGAATCATTGAATGACCGCCAGCGCAAGGTCATTAACCGTCTGCTGGACGGTTTTGAGGGAAAACTCACCAGTTCAAAATGGGCGAAACTGACAAAATGTTCGCAGGATACGGCGCTGCGCGATATCGGCGATCTGCTGAACCGCCAGATTTTATCGAAGGACGAGGCGGGAGGGCGCAGCAGCAGTTATCAGTTATGCCTGCCTACATCGGCGGCATGAATTTAATGCACATGGGATTATCGGAGCTGACTGCGTCGCCGACGCGTTGCAAATGGCCGGTTTCTTTGTCAATCCGAAATACGACGACTGTGTTGGAATCCTGGTTGGCCGCGAGCAAATATGCGCCGGTGGGGTCAATCTCAAATTGACGCGGGACCTTGCCGTCAGTGAAGTCGCGCTCCACAAAAGTCAGGCGGCCGGTCTCCGGGTCGCAGGTGAACACTACAATGCTGTCATCGCCGCGATTTGAGAAGAAGACAAATTTTCCGTTAGGATGAACGGCGAGTTCAGCGCCCGTGTTGTTACCGGAAAAATCTTTCGGCAGGGTCGATTCACTTTGGATTTCGCGCAAAGCGCCCGTTGCGCTGTGATATGAATAGGCGGCGATAGCGCTTCCCATTTCATCGCTGACGTATGCCCATCGTCCGTTGGGATGAAAAACGATGTGCCGGGGGCCGACGCCGGGCTTTGTGGTGACGAAGGGCGGGTCGTTGGGGCGCAACAAACCCTGGGCGGAGTCAAATTTAAAACTGAGAACCTTGTCCAGACCGAGGTCGCAGACGAACGCGTATTGGTCGGATGGGTCGGTGACGATGCAGTGGGCGTGCGGGCCTTCCTGGCGGTCATGATTCACGCTGGAGCCTTCGTCCTGGACAAATGCCGATATCGGCTTCAATGCGCCTGAAGCGTCGATTGGCAAAACCGCCACGCTGCCGCTGGCGTAATTCGCGATGAGGGCATCTTTGCCCGAGGAATCGACTTCGATGTAACACGGGCCCGCGCCGCGGGCGGGCTGCGAATTGATCAACGTCAATTTTCCACTGGCCGGGTCGATGGCGAAGGCGCTGACGCTGCTGTCGGCGGCCTTGTGGCCTTCCGTGATTGAGTAAAGAAACTGGTGGTTTGGCGCGATGGTGAAGTAGGAAGGGTGGGCGATTCGCGCGGCCTGCCCAATCTGCGTCAAAGCGCCGGATGCGAGATCGAAACGGAAGGCTTCGATATTGGCGCGGCCCGAACCGATGAAGACCAATTCCTGCTGCGCCGCGTCCGAAGCGCGTGAAATCGCCATAATGACAGAGACGACGATGATTCCTGTGAGTTTCTTGTAATGCATAATATTATTTGACGGAGAGGACCGTGTAATTGCGCTTGCCCTTGCGCAGGAGCAGGTGTTTGCCAAAAAGCAAATCGTTCGCGGTGACGGCGCGCTGGGTGTTGGGCTCGCGAATGTTGTTGACGTAAACGCCGCCGCCTTCAATGTCCTTGCGAGCCTGGCCTTTTGAGGGGGAAAGGCCGGACAACGCCAATAGTTCCACCAATTGCGTTCCAGCCCCTTCGAGTTTGCCGCGCTCGGTGTCGCGCGTCGGGATTTCTCCGACGATTTCGTTGAAGGTGCTTTCGGCGATGCCTTCCAAATTTCCGCCGAACAGGATTTCGCTGGCGCGCATCGCCTCGGCGGTCGCGGCTTCGCCGTGCACCAAATCCGTCATCGCTTTGGCAAGCGCCTTGTGCGCGGCGCGGGATTCGGGGCGGGTTTTGTGCTGCTCGGAAAGAGCTTCGATTTCCTCTTTGCCGAGAAAAGTGAAAAAGTTGAGATAACGCAAAACGTCGCGGTCGTCGGAGCGAATCCAGAATTGATAGAAGCGGTAAACGCTGGTTTTTTTGGCATCGACCCATATTGCGCCCGCGGCCGTCTTGCCGAATTTGGTGCCGTCACTGTTAAGGATTAATGGGAGAGTCAGGCCAAAGACATGGTGTCCGGATTTCTTTCGCGTCAGGTCCATTCCGGCGGTGATGTTGCCCCATTGATCGGAGCCGCCAATCTGCAACTCGCAATTGTATTGGGTGCGCAGATGATAAAAATCGAAGGCCTGCAAGAGCATGTAGCTGAATTCGGTGTAGCTGATTCCCGTTTCGCGGTCCTCCATGCGCGCGCGGACGCTCTCCTTGGCAATCATTTGATTGACAGAAAAGTGCTTCCCAATTTCGCGAAGGAAATCCAGAAAACTCACGGGCGCGGTCCAGTCCGCGTTATCGACGAGCCTGGCCGGATTGGCGGCGCAATCAAAATCAAGCAGGCGCCGCAATTGCTCTTTCACGGATGCGATGTTGTGGTCGAGGATTTCGCGCGTTAAAAGCTGGCGCTCGGTGGCGCGTCCGCTTGGGTCTCCGACCAGTCCCGTCGCGCCGCCGGCGACGGCGATCGGGTGATGGCCATACAATTGAAACCGCCGCAGGGCGAGGAGAGGGACCAGGTTGCCCACATGCAGGCTGTCA
Source organism: Verrucomicrobiia bacterium (assembly GCA_036268455.1). Lineage (GTDB taxonomy): Bacteria > Verrucomicrobiota > Verrucomicrobiia > Limisphaerales > Palsa-1400 > DATAUD01. Next base: position 114,442 of record DATAUD010000022.1, on the reverse strand, counting down.
GCCGTTGGGTCGAAGCCGGCGTAAAGGACAATGGGAGCGGAGGACAAACGTTTTTGCAGTTCCGGGGCGTCCGTGCAATCGGCCACCAGCCCGCGCCATTCCAATTCTTCAAAGATATTCATCGCTTGTTAAACCATGCGGACTTTTCCCGCGCCGCGGGTAATTTCACCGATGATCCACGCGGCCTGCCTGCGGGCGCGGATGAATTTCAAGATCGCGTCCGCCTTTTCCGGCGCGACGATCAACGTCATCCCGATGCCCATGTTGAAGACCTGGTAAAGTTCGCTTTCTTCGACGCCGCCCTTGTCCGCGAGCAATTGAAAGAGCGGGGGCAAATCCCATGCGTCTTTTTTGATCAATGCATCGCATTTTTTTGGCAGCACCCGGGGAATGTTGTCAATAAAACCGCCGCCGGTGATGTGGGCCATTCCCTTGACGCCAAACTTTTTTAAAACGGCGCGCGTCAACAGGCCGTAGCTGAGATGCACGGCGAGCAACGCCTCGCCCAATGTTTCCTTCAAACCGGCAACACGGCTTTTTGGCGTGAGCTTCATCTGGTCAAATAAAATTTTGCGCGCGAGCGAATAGCCGTTGGTGTGCAGCCCGCTGGAGGCCAGACCTATTATGGCGTCGCCGGGTTTAATGGATTTGCCGTCGAGCATGTCGGACTTTTCAACGACGCCGACAATCGTGCCGCTGAGATCGTATTCGCCATCCTGATAAAATCCCGGCAGTTGGGCGGTTTCCCCGCCGATGAGCGCGCAACGGTTCTCGGCGCAGGCGGTGGCGAAGCCGTGAATCAATTCCTGGAAAACGCGGGGCTTCAATTTGCCGATGCCAATGTAATCGAGAAAAAAAAGCGGTTCCGCGCCGAGGACGGCGATGTCGTTCACACAATGATTGACTAGGTCCTGGCCGACGGTGTCGTGGCGGCCCATTGCGAAGGCGATCTTGAGTTTTGTCCCGACGCCATCGACGCTTGAAACCAGAACGGGCCGGTGGAATTTTTTGACATCGAGCGCAAACAAGCCGCCGAAACCACCGACTTTTCCGAGGACCTCGTGACGGCGCGTTGAAGCGAGCAACTGGGGGAGGGTGGCCTTGACCTGGTTGCCCAGGTCGATATCGACACCCGCCGCCGCGTAAGCTTTCTGACTCATGTGGGCGGAAAGGTAACTGGCAGGCCAAGGCGTGACAAGCCGCCGTTGGCCAAAAGGATAATTTGTTTTTTCCGACCGCTCGCTTAACCTGACCGGAATGTTGAATGCCAGAAAAACGCCCGTGCGGGTGGGACTCATCTCGCTCGGGTGCGCCAAAAATCTCGTCGATGCGGAGATTATGCTCGGGTCTCTGATCAAATCGGGGGTGGAAATCACCAATGATGCCAAGGACGCGGATGTGGTTATTGTCAATACTTGTTCGTTTATCGAGGCGGCCCAGCAGGAGAGCATCGACGCGATTCTGGAATCGGATGAGGTTCGCGCGCAGACGAATCCGGGGCAGGGGTTGATTGTTTCGGGCTGCCTGCCGCAACGGTTTCGCGAGGATTTGCCGAAACTGCTGCCGGAAGTCGATGCGTTTATGGGGATCGATCAGGTGGAGCAGGTTTTTGAAATTGTCGAGCAAGCGCTGGCGCGGCGGCAGGAACGGGTGGCCACGAAGCCCGGCGGAACACGCGGGCCTCGGGCACGATCGCTTCCGAAACTTCCGCCGAGTGGGGATTTGGTGAATGTCCACCATCGGCCCAATTACATTCCGGATTTTGCGACGCCGCGATTCCGGCTGACTCCGAAACATTTCGCTTACGTCAAGATCGCGGAGGGATGCAATCACCCTTGCAGTTTCTGCATTATCCCCCGGATGCGCGGGTCGCATCGCAGCCGGACGCAATCGGATGTGGTGCAGGAAGCCAGGGAATTGATCGCGTCAGGTGTGAAGGAGTTGAATCTGATTTCACAGGACTCGACGTATTACGGGCTGGATTTGCGGGCCGGGCATTCGCGGGCGATTTCGTCGCCGGAACGATTCACGGCGGCGGCGCAATCGCTGCCTGCGGAGGCGACGACACTTTGCACGTTGCTGCGCGAGTTGAACGAGTTGCCGGGGCAATTCTGGATTCGGCTGCTTTACACGCATCCGGCGCATTGGACGGATGAGTTGATTCGAACGATTGCGGAGTGCCCGAAGGTGGCGCGATATGTCGATATGCCGTTGCAGCACATCCACGAAAGCATGCTGGAGCGAATGAGGCGCGAGACGTCCCGAAAATATATTATTGACCTAATCGCGAGGATTCGGACGGGAATACCCGGGATTGCGTTGCGGACGACTTTCATTGTTGGATTCCCGGGGGAGACGGAGGCGTATTTTGAAAGTCTGGTGGAATTCATCCGGGAGACGCGGTTTGAGCGGTTGGGTGTATTCACGTATTCGCAGCAGGAGGACACGCGCGCGGCTGGAATGCAAGGGCAGGCGCCTGACGCCCGAAAAAAACAGCGGCAGCAACGGGCGATGGCGGAACAGTTGAAAATTGCGCGGGAGATTTCGGCCTCGCGAGTCGGGAGCGAGGCGACGGTGCTCATCGAGCGGCCGGCTGACGCGCGCGATTTGGAAGGGGCCAGCGTGAGTTCGTGGGAGCATGGGTTGATACGCGCGACGCGGGACCTGCCTTCGGACGGGGACGGAGTTTATTGGCTGGCTCGAGGGGAGGCGGATGCGCCGGACATTGACGGGCGCGTTTATGTGCGCGGGAATGCGACGGAAGGGACTTTCGCGAGGGTAAAAGTGATCGGGCATACGGATTACGATTTGATTGCGGAGTTGGCGTAATCCAAGGAAATGTTTGCTTCGAGGGAATTCTGTCTCTAAATATGCTAGCCTAGAGTTGGATGAACGTTCCGAATAAATTAACAATCTCGCGTTTTGTCCTGACAATTGCGTTCCTGCTCGTGATGTTCACGACAGGCCCCCACTTTGAAACGATTGCGCTGCTGCTGTTTAGCGCGGCGAGCTTGACAGATTATTTTGACGGCAAAATCGCGCGGCGGGACAATCTCATCACCAACTTCGGAATTTTGATGGACCCGCTTGCCGACAAAATTCTGGTTTGCTCGGCTTTTATCGCGTTTGTGGGGAGGGGATGGTTGCCAGCTTGGATGGTGGTGATCGTGGTTGCGCGCGAATTGGCTATTACGGGACTGCGACTTTTGGCGGCTTCCAAAAATCTGGTCCTCGCGGCGGAACGATTTGGAAAACACAAAACCATTTCGCAGATTGTCGCAATTATCTCCGTGCTCGTGCTGAACGGCTACCAGGAGTGGGGACCGATTGGGCGAATTTTTGGGTTCAACATTTTTGGCGAGCCGTGGGTCATCTGGTTTACGAGCCTTTCGATCTGGGTCGCGGTGATTCTGACGTTTAGTTCCGGCATGGTCTATCTTTGGCGCAATCGCGGGCTGTATCTGGTCGATCTATGAAGCTATGGATTGCCCAGGGCTTTGGCGTTGGGCGCGTCCCTGTTGCGCCGGGGACTTTTGGATCGGTTCTTGGACTGGGATGGTTTCTGGCGTTGATCTATTGCCGATCCTGGCCGGTTTTTATTATTGGCAATCTCGCGGGCATTGCGGTTTCAGTGTGGCTGTGCGGAGAGGCGGAACGGATACTGAAAAAAACCGATCCCGGTTCGGTGGTGCTGGATGAAATCATTGCGATTCCGCTTTGCTTCGTCAGTTGGCTGCTGATGGCGCATTTTTCGCAGACTCAAATGCCGGGGCCGGAATATTTTTGGAGGCATTGGGAATTGAGCATTGGAGTTTTCGCGCTTTTTCGTTTGTTCGATGTCACCAAACCGTGGCCGGTGCGCCAAAGCCAGCATTTGCGCGGCGGATGGGGGGTCACGATTGATGACGTGCTGGCGGCGGTTTATGTGAACATCGCGGTGGCGCTGTTCGCGTGGCTGCGCGCTAAACTCGTTTTGACGCGCTGAAACTGTAGCGGCTTGTTTCGTGCAAATAAGCGAGGGCAATGGCGAGGGCATCCGCGGCGTCGGGCGCGGGAGGTTCGGGAAGTTGGAGGAGGCGCTGGACCATTTTGCCAACGGCGTGTTTTTGGGCCGCGCCGTAGCCGATGATGGCCTGTTTGACTTTGCGCGGGGCGATTTCGAAAATTTCCAGGCCGGCTTCGCCGAGCGCCGAAAGCGCCGCGCCGCGCGCTTCACCCATGATCAAGGCGGTTTGGAGATTTTGGGCGTAGAACAAACCTTCAATCGCGCAGGCGCCGGGGTTATGCCGGGTGATGACATCGCGCAGGGTGCGGGCGATGTGGGCCAGGCATCGGGAACGCTCCCAGCCGGCGGGGCAGACAATCGTGCCGTGCGCCAGGGCGCGATGCGAAGGCTTGGCGGTCTGGATAATTCCATAGCCGGTGCCGCGCAGGGACGGGTCGATGCCGATGACAATGCGAGTTGTGTTTGACTGCGAGCGCGGGGCGGTTTCGAGAACAGGGGAGGGGACGTGGCGGCCGCCACTCAGACGGGCCTGGAGTTGTTCAAATTGTTTTGGCGTGATCGCCATGCCGCGATGAGGGTAGCAGCTTTCGAACTGTGGCGGCGACTATAATCGTTATGGCGCAGCCGATCATCGTGTACCAGTAAGGGGCGATACCCGCTCCAGCGTGCCCCAACGGGCTGATCCATGCCATGATGCACAGCGAGCAAATCATCCCGGTGATCACGGGCGTTGCGCCGCCGCGTTTCCAAAAGACGGCCAGCAACAATCCGCCGAGCAGGCCGCCGCTCGTCAACCCACGAAGTGTAAATGAGGCGTTGAGGACAAACGCGACCTGGCGGCTCAAATAGGCGATGAAGATGAGCGCCCCCGCCCAGAAAATCGTCGAGATTTTGCTGAAGCGCAAAAAGAAGGCGTCCGACTTGTGCGGTATCATTTTTTTCACGAAATCCATCGTGGAAACGGACGAAAGAGCGGTCAAGGCGGAGCTGACCGACGACATCGCGGCGGCCAAAATGGCGACGATCAACAATCCTTTGAGTATGTGCGGGACTGCCGTCAACATGAAAATTGGAAAAATGAAATCGTTGGCCTTGATGCCGCTCCCGGGGCGGATTTCCGGCATGGCGATGGCCATTGGAAATTTCTGGTAGTAGGCCCAGAGCATCGCGCCGACGAGCAGGAAAATCAAAAAGAGCGGAAGGATCACGATGGCGCTCAGGACAAGCGCCTTGCGGCCGTCGCGGACATTTTTGCAGGCGAGGACGCGCTGGACGATGAGTTGTTCGGCGCCGTGGGAGGACATCACCATGAACGTTCCGCCAATGACCCCCATCCAGATATTCATAGGCTCGCGCCAGACGGAAGCCAGTGTGACGGAGGCATTGAGCCAATGAAGTTTTCCAGCTTCGCCGCTCAGGTGAAAAACCGCGCTTGCGCCGCCCGGAAAGACGTGCGGCACAAACCAAAGCGTGAACAAGCCGCCCAGAAGAAAAAGGCCGAATTGCACGGCGTCGGTCCAAATCACCGCTTTGACACCGCCGACGAACGTATAGACCAGCGAAAGAAGAATGAACAAAAGGATGGCGCCCAAAATGGGATCGCCTCCGGCGAAGGCCCCCAGGAGCTTGTCGCCCAGCATTAGTTTGACAGGGATGCAGGCGACATAGACGCGGACCCCGGCGGCAAGAGTTTCGCTGATGAGAAAAAATCCGCCGGCGGTGCGACGGGCGCTTTCGCCGAAGGAATTGGAGAAAAGCTGGTAGGGGGAATAAATTTCGCCCTTGAAATAATGAGGCACCATGACGACCGCCAAAATGATTCGGGCAATCACGTAGCCGATGATCAATTGGATGAACGAGAGGTCGCCGTTTTTGCCGTACGCCATCGCGGGGACGCCGATGATGGTCAAGGCGCTGGTTTCAGCGGCGACGATCGAGAGGCCGATGCCCCACCAGGGAATGTCCTTGCCGCCGAGAAAATAATCGCGGGTGTTGCGCTGGTCCCGTCCGAACCAAACTCCGAGGAGGACAATGCCGCCGATGTAAAGAAGGATAATCGTCCAATCGGCGGCGTTTAAAAAGCTTTCTTCGGGCGCCATCCGGGCAAGGATAGAGGAATCGGGACGGAGGATGCCAACTGAATTTACTTGAAAGGGGAGCCGGCGCCGGCTTGATCCGCCGGCTTGTTGGCTTCGGCGCGCAATCCGGGATTTTTTATGGTCAGGAAATGCCGTTTTTTATCAAGGCGGGCAATGAACAGCCGGTAAAAAACCGCGGCCAGAACGACGGAAACAGCCGCGCCAATCATACCCAGTCCTTTGTCAGTCCCAAAACAGGCCAGAACATTGGCAACGGCGACCAAAACAAAATAGTGAAGGAGATAAATGGGATAGGACAATTCTCCAATGAGCCGGTCGAATTTATGATTTCCGAAAATGAAAAACAGGACTGGAATCACTGCTATCAAAAAGGGGTATGTCACCAGGACGGCAAATTCGGGACCAATGATCCCGCCCAGGCGTTGTATGACGAGAAGATGGACATACAGAAGAAGCAAAAGGAGGGCGGCGCCAAACAGATAGGATATTCCGGAAGCGCAACGCCATCGCTGCGATGGATGCCGCGGCGTTGTTCGCGCATAGAGCCGATAGCCGAGCATTCCAAATAAAAACAAACTGATCTCGAAAGGGAAAAAGCGGTAGTCCCACGGATCATGGGCGAGGTCAAGATATCGATAAGCAAGCAGCCTGGCCCCCAAAGCGCCAATGGCAATGTAGGCGAGCCAGCGACTGCGCAAACGGTTCAAATACGGGGCAAAAGCATAGAAGGTCAGCTCCAGGCCGATTGACCAGGATTGCGGAACCAATAAATAGCGCCAAAGAGGGCTGCGGTTGTTCCAAAAGTCTGCCGTAAAATGAAGCCGCTGGCCGGCATCTTGTTGCAAGAACATGATCCAGTCCTGGCCGATGATTGTGAGATTTGTGAAAGCGCTTAAAAAAATCCCCGCCGGCCCGTTATGGACAAAAGGATGATTGACGTAGGTGCGCAGCAACAGCCATCGGTTGAAAAGCAATCCGGCGGCGGCGCTCGCCACGACGGTTCCGACGAGAACAATCCAGTACGGAGGAAAAATGCGAAGGAACCTGCTTATGTAAAAGTCACGCGGTTTGCCATAGCGGGATGAAAGAATCATCGCCATGTAAAAGCCGGAAATCACATAAAAGATTTGAACGGCTTGCCGGCCCTCGTGCATCCGCCACGGAAAAACGTGTCCCGCATGATCGGCGATCACACAAAGAGCCAGATACACCCGAAGGATTCCCATTGGTCATTTCATGGTTGGAAGCTCCGGTTCGAGCTTAACAACGCGCCAGGGCGGATTCGACGGCGTTGGGTAGTTGTTCCATAAGCCGGTCCAAATGGGCGGCATCGCCCTTTCCGGCGGCGTTTTTTGAAAAGCTCGCGCACGTCTCCTGCGCGTAATGGAGCAGGCCCTGCCGCAATGGCAGCGAATACAAGGCGAGCGTCAACCCATACACAATAGTGTGCCAGCCATTGGCCTGGCCGAATTCCACGGCGGCAAGATAGCGTTGGACCAAACGGTCGTCGCGTAAAGGGCGAAGCCGCGCCAATTGCAGGCGTCCGGTCTGTCGGCTGGGGGACGCAAACGGTCCGATTTTTTCGGTTAGACGATGATCCTGGTCGATCAATTCGCGCAGTTCACCGCGCATGGCATGACCGCAGGCTTCGGCAATTGCGGGCAACTCGACCGGCAGGAGGAGGCGCGACAGATAAGTTTCCAGAAAACCTTCGCCGGAAAATGCATTGCGCGGGCCGGCCGCAAACATGGAAAGGTCCGGAGACCCGATCTGTTGCAGCATGGCGTGCCATTCACCCGGCAGGTTTGCCGCGTGGCTTCGCGCGAACTCCGGCCCTGCCAGGGACGGCGCGATCTTTTCACTTAAATTCATCCGAGTCCAACTTAACCGGGCCGCCGGTTGAATCCAGTCCGGCCCTTATCTTTTGTAGGCCGGGCAAGCGGGCGGCGTCCAGAGGTAAAAGTGCGATTTAAAAGATTTTTAATTTGCATTTGGAAGGAAGTCTCTCTGGCGCACGGCGCGAAAACGGCTAAAATTGGACACATGACTGTAACACGTCATTGCCACAAATGCGGATGGGAATGGAGGCTGCCGGGACTGCCCGGCAGGGGAGATTCATGCCACCAGTGCAACGCGGACTTGCGCGTGTGCCTCAATTGCGCCAGTCACGATCCGCGCGTGGCGCACCAATGCCGGGACCGGCGCGCCGACCCTGTGCAGGAAAAGGCGTCGGGGAATTTCTGCGAGTACTTCGATTTTGCGCAGAGAACGTTCATCGCGAAATCGGACGAAAACCCGCGCGAGAACGCCGCCCGCGAAAAGTTGAAGAAACTGTTCGGGGACTGAGTTTTTCAAAACGCGCCTCAGAATAAAAAGCTGGCGAGTGTGCCAAGGACGCTGAGGGGGCCGGTGTCTTCGAGGCTTTCGGTGGCTTTGTCGAGTTTTTGCAGGGAAAGCTTGATGTTTTTCAGGGCGCTCGGGTCGTTGATAAGCTGGCCGACCGTCCCTTGACCGTCGTTTATCTTAATCAGGATTTGATGGAGATTGGTCAACGAGCCGGTGGCTTCACGGAAAAGGGTGTCGTCGGTTAAAAGTTTGCCAATCGTCCCTTTGCCGGCGCGGACGTCCAGAACGACGTCGTTTGCGTTGGTCAGGAGTTCGCGGGCTTTGGACGCGGCGTTGTCGATGTCTCCGGCGGTGTTTTGAAGGTTGCTGATAGAATTCTGGGCGTTGACATATAGGGTGTCCTCATTGATCAGCTTGCCGACTGTTCCCTGGCCCTCCTTGATGCGGTCGGAAATGGTTTTGATGTTGGCGATGGTTGTTTCGAGATTGGTTTTGGTGTCCTTGAGAAAGTCGGTGAAAGGCCCGAGCAAATTATCGATTTTTTCACCGCTGAAGCTCCGCGTCAGGTTTTCCACGCCGCTGGCGACGTTGTCGAGCTTGGTCATGAGGTCTTCCAGATCGGGTTGATCGACGGTTTGAAGGATGATTCCGTCGGTGGCAGGGGGCGCGTCCGGCGTTCCGAAATCAATCGAGACGTAATTCTGGGCCATCAAGCCGGTAAAGCCGACCCTTGCCCGGCTGTCGGTCCTGACTTCGGAACTGCGGTCGAGATCCACGGTGACTTCGGCCATGCCGTTGGTCAATTGTATTTTTTGAACGCTGCCAATGGGAACGCCCGCCATTTTTACGGGATCGCCGGATTTGAGTTCGTGGACGTTTTTAAACATGGCGTGAACATGAAAGCCGCGTTTAAAAATGGAAAACCCGCCGAGCGATTCCAGAATGATCAGGATGAAGATAATCGCCAGGGCGAAAAATATGCCTAGTCTGCTTTCGACTGAGTCTTTCATGACGAAAATAATTTTTTGGTTGTGGCTAGTTCGGCCCGGATGAAATGCTGAACCCGCGGATCGGGATTCGTTTTGACTTCGGTCGGAGTGCCGATAAATACAATTTTGCCTTCGTCAATCATGGCGATGCGGTCGCCCAGGGCGAATGCAAGGTCGCGATCGTGAGTCACCACAATGGTCGTTGCATGGGTGCGGTTTTTGAGTTTTAAAATTTCCTCTCCAACGGCCACGGCCATCAGCGGATCAAGCTCGGAAGTTGGCTCATCAAAAAGGACAAGCTGAGGTTCGACGACAAGGGCGCGGGCAATGGCGACCCGTTTTTGCATGCCGCCGGAAAGCTCGCCCGGCGAACGATCCTGGATGCCTTTGAGGCCGACGGCCTCGAGTTTCTGCGCAACGATTGAGTTGATTTCCGCCGGGGATTTCAACTGATGCTCCGTCAGGTACAGGCCGACGTTTTCCCCGACGGACAGGGAAGTCAGCAACGCCGCGGATTGAAATACCATTGCCATGCGGCATTTGGTCCGAATCTCGGGATTGAGGATCGATTCACCTTCAATGAGAATCTCGCCGGAATCGGCGGTGATAAGGCCAATGATGTGCTTGAGAAGGACGCTTTTGCCGCCGCCGCTCGGGCCCATGACGACAAAGAGTTCGCCCGGATTGACGGTGAAACTGACGCCCTTGAGGACTTGCATCAAGCCAAAGCTTTTCCGCAGGTCGCGGACTTCGACCTTGACGCTATCCGGATGTGGATCGGCGGCGCTCATTTTTGAACGTATAACAAAAAGCGCGTCAGGAAATAGTCAAGAATAAGAACCAGAACGATGGAGTTGACGACGGCCTTGGTGGTGCTGCGCCCAATGCCCCGGGGACCGCCGCGCGTGACCAGTCCCTGGTGGCACGAAACAATGCCGATGACGAGGGCAAAAATGAACGCCTTGAAAACGCCGTTGGCAACATCGCTGAATTCAACGACCTCACGCAGATTTTGAAAATAGCTGCCGAAGCCAACGTCAATCCTTTGGTTGAAATCGCAAACCAGGGCGCCGCCAAACCAGCCGACAGGAATGGCAAAAACGACGAGCGTCGGCAACGCTATCGCGATCGCCACCATGCGGGGCAGCACCAGATATTCGACGGGGTCGATGTTCATGGTCTTGAGGGCATCGATCTCCTCATAAACTTTCATGGAACCGATTTCCGCGGACATTGCCGAACCGACCCGGCCCGCGATCAAAATGGCCATCATGACCGGGGCGAGTTCCTTGCACATGGAAAGCCCGACCATTCCGCCAAGAACCGTGCTCATGCCGTTGCGAACCAGCACGGGTCCGGTTTGAAGGGCCAGAACACCGCCAATGAAGAGGGAAAGGATGCAGATCATCAGCAGGCTGGCGTTGCCAATTTCAAAGAGCTGGTCAAAGACCTTTCTGCGCTGCCGCCAAGCCAATGGAAGCGCCTCCAGCGTGCGCCAAAACAGAATTAAAATTTCGCCAATATGATGGAACATCAGGATTTAGGCCCCGAGTGGGCCGCCTTCTTGCCAATGTGACAGTAGAAAATGCGCCAACTCCGGCCTTCCGCGGTGGATTGATACTGGAAAAGACCGAACAAGAGCGAGAATTTTCTCGCGTTGCCTGTCTTTTCGTGGCGGTACAGGTTCCACAATAGCGACTGGCTGGCGTCACCGGTGCGGGCGTTGTGCTCCGCCCGCCAGACCGACCATAGCTGCGAATATTCGCGTGTCACGGAACGGTTGTTGGGGAAAAACGGCTCGAGCAACGAAAAGATTTGCAATCGACGGTTGCCATCCAAGTCGCGATGAAACGTGTAAAATGGGAAAAAGTCAACGCGCCGTTTGAAGTCGCCGCTCTCGGTGTTTTTTTCAACGGTGTCCGAATAAAGAAAAAAGAAAATCCGGATTCGCCGACGGTCCAGCGGGGGAGAGTTCAAACGGTTGAATTTGTAGATAGGCCAGGCGTAAAAATCGCTTTCCAACCCGCCGCTGGCCGAGTGGCTGTAGAATGGAAGATAGTGCGTGACCGTTTTGGAGCCTCGGGCGCTGACAATGAAGGGCCACAAAATATCGCGCTCCACATATTTTTTTCCGTGGTCGTCCACCAAATTGTAACCCAACGGCCACCCGTAGGAGGTTTCATCGCGGGAGGGAGAGCGAAGCTTGTTGTAAAAAGGAATCAGCGTCAGGGTGCTGGCGGGATTGGTGGTGCCGATGCCGGCCCGCCCTTTGGAAAAAAATGGAAAGAGCACGAACGATTTGTCGTAGCCCCCCACGATATCCATTTTGTCCGCGTAATAATTGGTGACCATGGTCGGCGCTTTATGCTCTTCGCCGACCAGCGGCCAGACTTCCCAGCCGCTCAAATGGTCGCCCCGGCTGCGCGCGAAAATCGGATACAGGTAATTGTCCGTCACAACGTCCTTTTTTCGCGTTTGCGAATACAGCGGAAAGAGAACGAACTTAATGTCGTCGCGAAACAACCGGTTTTCCATGTGGCCGTAGAATGGCACGACGGCTGTGTAATTCAAACTGGGGTCATCAGCCCGTCGCTGAAAGTAAAATGGAAAAACCGTGAATAACCGCGCACTGTGATCCAAGTCTGATTTCCCGCCGGAGAAAGTCAGAAACTCGATAAATTGCAAACGATACTCCGAGCCAAACCGCCGGTAATCGGCAATCGGATATAAAAATTCCCATTCAGACCAACCAACGTCGGGCGTCAGTGTGTGACAATAAAAGGGTGGAAAGGCAAACTGCGATTGCTCCGTGGTCTGTTGCGAATAGTAAAAAGGTCCAAGAGCCTCCTCGCGATACCCGGATTGGAGTGTCAACTTAAACTTGGAATACGCCGGACCGGCGACAAATTCGCCATCCTCATCGGCGAGAGCGGAAACGGGATTAAAAAGGCAGAAGGCCAACCAGATTGCCAACCACGTTAGCGATAACGTTATCGAAATAGTTGCTCTTGGTGGTTTCAAAATATGAGCGTTAACACAATTTTCATTGACTTTTTTGGCAGGGAGGATGACATTTTATTCAAATTGAGGTTTTTACCTCGGTTCCTCCAGACCCAGTGGCGGCACTGCATTACTGCTACTGGGTCTTTTTTTCGCGACAGACCAACCCGCCCGTGCCAATACGTTGAGTATGGCCGGCAAAAACGTCAATCCCGCAATCATGCAAGCGGCGATTCCCAGTGACATTACCAATCCAAGACTTTGTATCCCTTGATGTCTGCCGAGAGTCAAGCTCCCAAAGCCCGCCAGCGCCGTCAAGCCGCTGACCAGCACCGCTTTGCCCGTGCTTTTCGAGAGAATGCTGGCCTTCTGCTCCTCGGCAACGCGATTCAGAATGTGAATGCCATTGGTGACGCCGATGCCGATGACTAACGGCAAAGTCATAATGTTGGCCGGGTTAAACGGTATTCCCACAAGCCCCATCAAACCCAGCGTCCACACCGACCCAATCGCCACCGGCAACAGCGAAAGCACGACGCACAGCACTGACCGAAAATGGAAAAACACCATCAGCGCGATAGCGCCAAGCGCGTACAGCGCCGCCTGTTGATAGCTGTTTTTGAGGAGGGTGGTGTATTCGTAAAGTTGCACCGGCGTGCCCGTCACGCGGTCCGCGTCGCCTTTCAGGGCGGTCCGCAACTGTGAAAGAAACTCGCCTTGAACGTTATGATTCCAAATGTCTCCCTTCGGGAAAACGAGCAGGCGGTATTTGCCGCTCACGCCTACAAAGCGCGTGCGCAACGTGGGCGGAAGGTCGGTGGGCCGCAATGGCCCGCTGGTATCCTGGTTTTTGATGGCGCGGAATGTTTCACGAATGTCGTCAAACAACGCGATTTGGTACGCGCGCAGCCGTTCCTGAACCGGTCGGTCGCCGTTTAACATCCTCACGCGAAAATCGCTGATAACGGTTCGCAAAGAGAGAAGGTCCTTGGCAAGCTCGGGGCGGTTTGTTGAAACGTCATCCGCCGCGAGCGCCAGGTAACCCATCGTGCTGTATAATGTGGTGGCCAGAGAATCCAAATTCACCGGTCCCAGGTCGGGCTTGTGGAAATGAAGGTCCGAGATTTCCCCTTCGATCGTCCGCACAGTCTGAAGTTTGGCGGTTTGGTCCGCGGTCAAGGTATCAAACATCGCGTCTCCCTTGTCATTGCCATCGACGCTGGCGACGGCGGGAAGATTGCTGATGACCTCCTCAAAGTGATGCGCCTGGGGCAGGGAATCCGCCACGATGGCCGCGTAAAGGACGGATTGCCCGGAGTAAAGCAGCTTCTTTTCATAGATCACCGAGGTCAACCCTTTGGACTGCATGTGCAGAAGGTTGTAATCGAAAAAGATTCTGTGGAACTGCGTGGCCGCGCCCACGCAGAGCGCCAGCGCCACTCCAATCACCCACACCGGACGATCCAGCCAGAAATGCTCGATGGCCTCGCGCTTCTCAGCAGCCATCCCAACCTTGTGATCAATGACGTTTTGACTGCCGCGCATCAGCAACACCGGCAGCATTGTCAACATGGGAATGAGGCAGAGGACCAGCCCTCCGCCGGAAATAATTCCCATTTCCTGGATGCCCTTAAAGTCCGTCAATCCCATCGCCAGAAACGCGCCCGCGGTGGTCAAAGCGCCGGTCACAATGCCTTGCCCGGTAAAAACCATCGCTTTCTCCACGGCGTTGAACGGAGTAAGCCGGTTGCGCGTTTCCTCCTCGTAGCGGGTGATAAAGTGAATCGCAAAATCTATCGCCAGGCCGATCAATATGGGCGCAAACGTGATGGTCAAAATATTCAAATGCCCAATGACCAATGTCGTGAATCCCATGGTGTATCCCAGCCCGATCACCAGGCACGCCACCGCCTTGAGCGGCCGGCCCGTTTCCCGGTACGCGTAGATGAAAATCAACGAGCAAAGCACCAGCGACACAACGCTTGCCAGCGCCGAATCCCGTTGCGACTGTTGCATTTCGTCGAAGTCCAGGACAGGCTCGCCAGTCAGCCCGACGTTAAGGCCGGGCACGTCCATTTCCGTGTCCTGAATCAACTGGCGCATTCGCAGCACCGCTTGGGGTATGACATCCTCAGTGCGGGCGCGGGTCGTGATAAGATAGATTCGATTGGACGCGAAAGTAAGATACATCCTTTCCTGTGCTTCTTCGCCTCCTCCGAACAGCGCATCCACACCGGGTGAGACGGGAGTGCCCGAATGGGTGAGACTGAAGGAAGCCTGGTCGATAATGCGTTGGAGCGCTGGAATCGCCCCGATGAGCGCGTTGTTTTCGGCGTTTTCCTCCTGTTTGGCCGTGCGGAATTGCCGGTTGATCAGCTCAAAAAAAGAATCGAGATTGGTCGCCTGCGTGAACTGTTCGATAAATGGCCGGTACGCTTCGAGAGCCTTTCGCATTTCCTTCAAGTCCGACTCGGGCGCGAACAAAAGCGCTTTGCGACCCAGGGAGGGCATGTCCCCTTTGTAAAAAATATCCGTGAACAGGTTCGTCTCGACCTCCAGTTTCGCGGCAAGACGTTCCACGAATTGACGGTTGAGGTTCGCGTTGTCGCTTTCAACCACCACCGCAAATTCATCCTCCGCGGGAAACTCCTTCTGATAATTCATGAAAACCTGGTGATATTTCTTGTCCGAACCCACCAGATTGTCCCGGCTCATGTCAAATTGGAGCCGGAAGACCGTGTAGAAAACGCAGACGCCGAAAAGAAGAATCTGCGGCAGCACAAACCATTTGGGATGCAGGCAAACCAGCCGCGCGAGAGCGCGCAACGTCCGGGCAAAAAAAGTATCCGAAACGGAGGTCACGCCGCCCCCCCTTTGGCCGGGGCGCTGGTCTTTAGGATTATTGCCATTTAGCTTTCCGCAGGGAATCTTGCCGTTCCTCGCCCTCTCTGCAAATCAGAAAGTGGCGGACGGAAGACCGCCCGCGTGCCAGAAGAGTTGGTTTTCAGTTAAAATTGAGACGTCTCAGAAACCGTGATGGCCATCGTGATGGTCATCGTGGAAAGCGCGTCCGCCATGTCCTTCCATGAAGTGATCATGTTGAATCTCCCGGTCATGCGCAATCCGGTCGTCGTGGAACTCGATTCGTCCCAACGGCACCTCGTGATGAGTGAGAAATCCAATGCGGTCGCGGCCAAGGCCGCCGATAAAAAAGCGTCCGCCCACAAAACGGTAATCGTTGGCCAGGATGCTGTGGCGAAATAACTCCCGCCCGCGCCATCCCGGCGCTAAAAATGGAACGTAATCATGCGCCCAAAAGTGATCAAACGGGACGAACACGAACGCGTCGGGAGCCAGCCCAAAATCCGCGTCCACCGCCACATGCCCGTTCCAGACTAAACCGACCCCAGCCTCAAACCGCGCGCCCGGCGGCAATGGCGCCCAACCGCAATATCCGGCATCTTCGGAATTGCGCCAGCAGACCCAGGCCGGACCCCAATGATAACCCGGCACCCACGCCCAGCCGAATCGCGGATCGCGCATCCAGCGGCCATAATGGAACGCAACTTCGCCCCACGGGTAATCCGAATGCCAATACCATCCTTGTTCGGTGTATTCCCAATGACCGTTGTTCATGTAAGGGCGCCAATCCGGCACGGTCGATTGCACGGCGGGAATCCAGCATGTGCCATAACCCGGAATATCAGTCCAAGATCCATAAGGCGAAAGTTGGCTCTGGAAATACGGCATTGTCACCGGGGAACCGGGCGTTGGCCCCGCGGAGGATTCGTCAACGGGCGGCGCGGGAGTTCCCGGTTCGCCCGGAGGATTCACCTGCGGAGAATTCGGCGGAGGCGCCGATTGCGGCGGGGGCGCATTGTTGGGAGCCGGAACTGAAGCCGGGGCAGGGGCGGGGGCCGCGGACTTCGCTTGCAACAACGCGGAAATCACCGGCTGGGAAACGCCCTGGCTGTTCAAATAAAGTATGTCATCCGCCCCGAGATTATAACCGGCCCCGGAATTGTGGATGTAGGCCAGGATCACGTCGTCCGTCATGTGGGCCTTGGTCAATTTGATGACCTCCTGCAAGCCCGGCGAGAGATTGGCCGGCGGGGTTTGGGCATGGGCGGAAGGGGAGCCCCTGAAACAAAGCCAGCCGATAATGAGGAAGGCCAGCACGATCAGGATTTTCAATCTCCGGTCTGAAAACTGGTGTTCATTCATAACTATCCCTTTGGAAAAGTTTTTCACGGTCGTGTTCAAAATCATCTTACCTTTCAATCTTACATACGGTTCAACTTTTTGCATCTTGCAAGTTATCGTAAGCCTGTCGCACTTGTTCCGGTCCGTGTGCCGCTTCCAATCGTTTGACGATAAAATGCCCGCGCGCCATTTCCTGAAAATGCGAAATAAACATCACGTTCACAATCCCCCCGCTCGCCGCTCCGATGACCGGTATGGCTTTCGCCGCCAATTCCTCCGAAACCACAACGCCAAAGCGCGACGCAATCGAATTAACCAGCCGGGCAATCGCCGGCGCACCCTCGCGCACCACCCCTTTTTGGGTCAAATAAGCCGTCGCGTCGGACATCGCCTGGCTCATCGCGGCCCGGGTGACCCAATAGCTGCTTTCCGTTTCCTTCCCGCTCAGCGCGAAAACCTCCAGGCAGGCCAGTTTTATATCAACACGCGATAAATCATGCCCCTCGCTCCGCGCGATTTCGGCGATGGAACGCAGGATGATCGTCGTCGAAATCGGCAGTTCGATTGGAATCGCCGCAAAACCAAATGCTCCGCCAATCCCGCCAGATGTTCCCGCCAGGACTTTGTGAAAAAACTCGCGTGAAGACCGGCGCTTTTTGTTCCCGAGCGTTGCCACCGCGACCGACAGCGCTTTCATCAAAGCCCCTCGTGTCGCTTTATTGACAACGTCAGTCCACCCTTTTGGCAGCAGCGCGAATCCTTTTTCCAGCGGAGAGCCGAGCGAATTTGCGAGCCGGATCGCCAGCGGCGAACTTTCCAGAAGAGATTTGGCCAGCCGAAGATCGGCAAGATCCCTGTTCGAGAGCGGACGAATGACCGGCGGTTTCTCCATTGAAAACGCGATCCTAGGGGGCGGCGCTGTCTGTAACAATTGCAAATTGCTCATTGAGCATTTCTAACCTGTCATTTAAAACGTCTTCCGATGACAAAGTTTCAATTGCCCGGCCCAAAAGCGATATAAGGTCATATCTATGCGCACAGAGGATTCTCCCGGCCGCCGCCAATTCGCCAGCGACAACTACGCCGGCATTTGCCCCGAGGCCTGGGAAGCGATGGAAAAGGCCAATTCCGGCCATGCCCCCGCCTATGGCAACGATCCGTGGACCGAGGAAGCGGCCGGGTTGATTCGCGATTTGTTTGAGACCGAATGCGAGGTCTTTTTTGTTTTCAACGGAACCGCCGCGAATTCAGTTGCGCTGGCCTCCCTTTGCCAGTCGTATCACAGCATTTTATGCCATGAATTGGCCCATGTGGAAACCGATGAGTGCGGCGCCCCGGAATTCTTTTCCCACGGCACAAAAGTCCTTACCGTTCCGGGCGACGACGGCAAAATAGCCCCCTCCAGCATTAGCCGAATGGTAAAACGCCGCTCGGATATTCACTACCCCAAGCCGCGTGTGGTGAGCCTGACGCAATCGACCGAAGTCGGCACCGTTTATTCGCCGGATGAACTCAAGGCAATCTGGTCCGTGACCAAATCGCTCGGTTTGCGGATTCATATGGATGGCTCCCGTTTTGCCAATGCCGTCGCCGCGCTTGGGGTGAAGCCGAAGGAAATCACCTGGCAGGCTGGGGTGGATGTGTTGTGCTTTGGCGGCACAAAAAATGGGATTGGAATCGGCGAAGCCGTCGTCTTTTTTGAGCGGAGGCTGGCCGAGGAGTTCGACTACCGCTGCAAGCAAGCAGGCCAGCTAGCCTCCAAAATGCGTTTCCTCTCCGCGCCGTGGGTCGGCATGTTGCGCGACGGCGCCTGGCTGCGTCGCGCCGCCCACGCCAACGCCATGGCCGCCCGACTCGAGCGCGGTCTCCGACAATTGCCGGACGTGAAGGTGATCATTCCATCGCAAGCCAACGCCGTCTTTGTCCTATTGACCCCAATGATCGAGGACGCGTTGCGCAAACGCGGCTGGATGTTTTACACCTTCATCGCCAACGGCGGTTGCCGTTTCATGTGCGCCTGGGACACTACTGAAGAAGATGTCGATGCCTTCCTTTGCGATCTCAAGTCGGTTCTCTAATAGACTCGGCTCCTTGGCCTCTTTGCGCTAAATCATGTCTTCTCTGCGCGAGTTTCTTGGTGTGTCAACTGAATCGTTGCGGTTTAGCCGGTCGCTAAATCAACCCTGCCCACTTTCGTCCCACCCAATAAATCGTCAGCAAGGAAAGAATGATTCCGCCCCAGGCCGGCTCGCTCCAGACGCGGATTCTTTCTTCCACCGGCTTAGGCTCCGGCAGCAACGAAATTTGTTGCACCATTTTGTCGAGATCGCCGGTGGAAATGTTGGCGCCGCGCGTCAGTTCGGAAATCTCCGCCAGTGTTTGCGCATTGATGGGCTGACCTTCTTTTTCGATTATTGGCTTCGCCACCAGCAATTCGGTTGTCAAATGCCGGTTGTAAGGTTCGGAGGCAATTTCAATCTTGTATTTTCCCGTTTCCTGGGCGGCAAAGCTGGATTTAAAGACGCCCCAGCCTCCTTCGACTTGCGTAAAGTCCAAACGTTCCTCCTGCCCGCCGGGCGAGGTGATCTTTCCGGTGACCGGCCCCTTGTCAATGGGAAATCCAGATTCATCCAGCACCGTCCCTTGCAGAAAAACCGTGTCCCCGGCCTCCGGCGTTTCCGGGCTGTAGCTCAGGCGGATGCCTTCCTTGCCGGAGAGGTGCCGCTGATGGGCCATCCACCGGACCACCTGGCCCCAGAAGCGGTAGTGAAATTTGTCTTCCACTCCCCGACGCCATCGCCACGCGCTGTCCGTGCCGAGAAAGAGCACTTTGCCGCTTCCCGCGGTTCGCGTCACCAATAACGGCATCCGGCCCCATTCGTTGCGGAGCGCCGAGTGTACCGCCAAAACCTCCGACCCGGGCCGGCTCTTTTCGACGGCAGCCGACCAAAAAAATCCGGGCAATTGCTTCCACAATTCGTCGTTCCTTTCCTCATCGGAATCGAAACGCGTCAGCCAATGCCGCCGGCCTTCGCTGGTGAGGACCAATTGCGCTTCGTTTTCCAACCCGACTCCGTTCGGCTTCGACGTATCCAAGTCCACCGGATACAAATCCTTCAACGGACTGTTTAAAAATGTGACCTCCCGGCCCCGGCGGCCCGGAACAAACACTAGGCCGCTTCCTTGTTGCTCGACAAGCCCCTTGAGCAATTCCGCATCCTTGTCCGTCAGTTCATTTTCCCCAATTCCAACGTCGCCGAGAAAAACCACGTCGTAAGGCGAGAGCGCCTCTTTGCTGTCGGGAAAAGAGTGGATATAATCCAGGCCGTCGCCCGGCCCCATGCCTGGATGCAACAGCAGGCAGCGCATATCGACACCGGGATCTCGCGCCAGCGCGTTGCGCAAATAACGGTATTCCCAGCGCGGCAGCGAATCGACGACCAACACCTTGAGTTTCTCGACTCGCACGGACATGTGAAATGTCCGCTCGTTATTTTCCGCAATGGCTTCATCCGGTTCGACGGGCAGTTTGACGGTCGCCGTGATCTCGCCCGTTTCGCGCGGCGACCACAAAATGGAATCTTCCACGTCCCCGTTCGCCGGAACGGTAATCTCCTTTTTCGCCGACTCCCCAAAATTATCGGAAATGGAAAGGGAGGTCCTCACTTCGCGCGCCAGATGGCTCGTCACTTTGAACGCCACCGCAATCTCCTCCCCGAAAAGCCCGTAAGACGGGGCCGAGACATTCTCCAGGATCAAATCCGGCACGGGCGTTTCGCGGCCCACCGCAACCGTAAAAATGGGAATGTTCTGTTCGCGATATTGTGTGGCGGTGCCGAGCGGGGATTTCCCAAGGTTCCAATCCCCGTCGCTCAACAGCAGAACCGCCTTGAGATTTTTGTAGCGGTGCAGGGTCTCCTCCAGTGCGAGATTCAGATCGGTGCCGTTGACGGCGTTCGCGTTGGTGGAAGGCGCGGAAAACGGCTCGACGGACACTTTCGCCTTGGAATCCAGCGAATGCCAGAATTTCCGCCGCACCTGATTTTGTATCCATTGTTCGCGGCTGATGACGTTGCTGCCCGCTTCGACATCGCGCGTGTTCATGCTGCCGGATGAGTCAGTCAGCACCGCGATTTCCGGCATCGACGACTGTTCCAGACGTTTCACGAACTCCGGCCGAAGCAGCGTCAACCCCAAAAGCGTGATCAGCACGAACCGGAACATTTCCAGCCAGCCCGATGCCCGGCGATTGGGCGAGCGCTGCCAATTGGCAAAGCAGAGCCATCCCGCGAATAGCCAAAGAAGAATCGCCGCAACGATCACCAGCGCCGGCGCGGCCAGAGAAAGATGGCTCATGCGACTTGCGCCTCCCTCTGTTTCGTTTTTCCAGGTCCCGCTGTTGGGACGGGCCCGGCGCGGCGCCGCGGCGGCAACACCAAAATCGCTTCCGCAAGAAGAAACAACAGCATCGCGAACACAAACACCCGCCAGATTTCCCCTTGGAGTTGCCCAGTCTCCAAATGTTGCTCCTGCAATGTTTGGACGGGAATGTCCCCAAAAAGTTTTCGCGCCTGATCGGAATCAATGATCTCAGGGTCGTCTTCCGACGTGGGCCGATTGACGGCCAGGAAATGATCGCCTGATCGATAGACTCCCGCTTGAGTTCGGATGTCTTTCGCCCCGGTCGAATCCACCGGCGTCCATTGCCGCGCTTGATCGACAGCGCTCAATTCGCCACACGCCACTTCGGACACCTGCCGCAAGCGCCTCCCACCGGCGAGCAGCATTCGCTGCAACATCGGCACCAGCACAGGGCCTTCCCCAAGGCTCGACCACGCCGGGTCCGGCAGTGACGCGCAAAAATAAACGTCGCCTCGTCCAATATTCTGATGCGCCAAAAACGCCGCGCCATCCTCAAACGCGGCCAGCGCGTCCTTCTGCCCGTTGATCACCTGGCGGCGCATGAAAGTCGTTTGCGCCAGTGGCAAACTCTGATGTTCATCGCTCTTCGCCAGTGGCCCTTCATCTTCATCCCATCGTAAAATGCGGAAACCCTCCTGGCCCTCGGCGTTTTGCGCTTCGCCCCAGCTCATGCCGGCGAACTGCCGCGTTTCCGTCTGTTCCGGTGGAAAGAAAATCACCACGCCGCCTTCCGCGGCGAAAGTCTGCACCCGGTCCGCGTCAGGCCCGGAGGGGAGGGGAGCCTGCCAGATCAAAAGCGATTTGCCCGCAAGATCGACATTCGCGAATTCCGCCGGATCAACCAAATCCGCCGGTTGCGCGTTCCGTGACGCCGCCGCAAATTGAAAAAAGCGCCCGGTCTCTTTCGCTGCGCTGACCACCGTCGCCAGTAACGGCGTATCCGGGCCGTACACAAAATAGGCCGTGTTATCGCGCGAATTGCCATCCGCCGGCAAAGCAAAACTTCCCCAGCCGCCTTCCTTCCGCGATCCCAGATCGATCCTTCGCCGCCAGCGCAGCGATTGCCCGTCCATTTTCAGTTCCGCCGTGGACGCTGTTCCGTCCAGGGTCAAAGTAACGGGGATTGATGCCGCTGCCGTTCGGTTGCGTTGAACATCCAGGACCATTTGCAATTCCGATTGGTCGCCGCGCGGGCGCCGGACCAATTCCTTGATCGCGATGGAAGCGTTCGCCTCCGGCGCTCCCGTCAATTCCAGCAGGCGCGCGCGCACCTTTTGCGACAACCCGCTCAATTGCGCGATCACGCTTTTCCAGCGCGGGTCCTCCGGCGTCCAATTGCTCCGTTGATTGTCCGAGGCGATCCAAATTTCCGCCGAACCCGCGCGATTTTCGATCAGCCAGTCAAACGCCGCCCGCAACATCGCCGGCATGTCCGCGGCGGTGTCGCTCGGCCCGGTGACGGACAGGTGCGCAAGCGAATCTGCCTTGGCGAGTT
Source organism: Verrucomicrobiia bacterium (assembly GCA_036268455.1). GTDB lineage: Bacteria > Verrucomicrobiota > Verrucomicrobiia > Limisphaerales > Palsa-1400 > DATAUD01. The sequence goes on along the minus strand of DATAUD010000022.1, from coordinate 91,882 downwards.
CCTGCGGCGAACGCGTTGCGCTGTCAATCAAAACAAGATGGCTCGTTTGCTCAAACGGCCGGGCCGCCTGCGCAAGAAGGTCAAGGGCCTGCTGCCGCTTGGAGACTCCACTCGAGCGCATTTCCATGCTCGCCGAACGATCGAGCAAAATCAGGATGGAATCCGGCGCGGGAGAAAGCGCCCAGCCAAGCCAGCCGCCCGCAAGCGGCCGCGCCAGAAATAGAACGAGCATCGCCACCGCCAGCACGCGGCAAAGCAAAATAAGAAATTGCCGCAGGCGCGCCTGGCTGACCGAACTGCGTGTCGCCGAAACCAAAAACCGCATCGCCGCCCACGGCTTGGGGCGATGGCGCAGCCGGTTGAGCAAATGAATGATGATCGGCAGGGCGATCAGCGGCAATCCCAGCAGCACCCATGGTTGGAGAAATGTCATCGGTCTCTACGGCGCCGCGGCGGCAAGTTGCGCGCGTTCCACAAGAAAATCCGCCAGCACTCTCTCGTAACTTTGGTCCGTCACAACGCGCCGGTAGTCCGCCCCAAATTCGTGGCATCCGTTCCGCAACGCATCCAGGAAAAGCCAGAGTTGCCGCAGATATTCGTCCCGCACACTCGACGGCTCCGTTACGATGCTCAACGAACTCTCCAGGTCCACAAATCGCACCGGCCTGTCAAATTGAAAATCCAGTTCCGCCCGGTCCAGCAACTGGAAAACCGCAAGGTCGTGCTTTTGAAAGCGCAAGTGCTGAAACGCATTCAGCAGCGGGTCCAATTCGCAGAAAAAATCCGAAATCACCATCACCACCGCGCGCCGCCGCACCTTTTCGGCCAGATCGTGCAGCGATGCCGCAAGGTCCGTTTCCCCGCGGGCCTCCGTCTTCTCCATCGTTTCAAAAATCAATTTCAGGTGGGCCGGATTCCGCCGCGGCGGTATCTCGAAAAACGATTTCCCCGTCGCGCAAATCAGACTTACGGCATCGCCCTGGTGCGCCGTGATGTAAGCCATGGTTGCCAGCAGCCGTTTGGCGTAATCGATCTTGTTCCCGAACTTCATCGAACCGCTGCAATCCAGTACAAAGTAACATCGGAGGTTGGTTTCCGCTTCGTACTCCTTGAGGAAAAACCGGTCCGTCCGCGCAAAAACCCGCCAATCCAACCGTCGAATGTCGTCGCCCGGGACGTAATTGCGATACTCGGCGAATTCCACGCTTGATCCCCGATGCGGGCTTTTGTGCAACCCTGAGACCGTCCCCTCCATCGGCGAGCGCGCCATCAGGACCAAGTGCATCAGGCGGTTGAGCACACCCGAATCTAAAAACTTGTGCTCCTCAGCCACGACGCTGGTCTCCGCGAATTTCCTCCAGCAACCGGCCAATGATTTCCAGGCTGCCGACACCCTCGGATTGCGCCTGGAAATTCGTCATAATCCGGTGAGTCAGCACGGGTGCCGCGACGGCCTCCAAGTCCTCCATCCGCACGAGATAGCTCCCGTGTAGGACCGCACGCGCCTTTGCGCCCCGCACCAAATATTGCACCGCCCGTGGCCCCGCTCCCCAGGTCACCCATTTTTTGATCCATTCCGGCGCTTGATCTGAACGCGGCCGGGTGCGTCGGACAAGGTCCACCGCCAAATCGTAAATATGGTCCGGCACCGGCACCCGCTGAACGACCTCTTGAAACCCCATGATCTGCGGCCCGTCGAGGATTTTGGACAATTGCCCAGGCGAGGCCCCAGTCGTTTCCCGTGCGATCCGGCCTTCTTCCTCGCGGGTTGGATAATCCACATGGATAAAGAACATGAAGCGGTCCAACTGCGCCTCCGGCAAAGGATAAGTCCCTTCCTGTTCGATGGGGTTTTGCGTCGCCAGCACAAAAAACGGAGCCGGCAGCGGAAAAAACCGCCCTGCCACCGTTACACGATGCTCCTGCATCGCTTCCAGCAGCGCCGATTGCGTTTTGGGCGGTGTCCGGTTGATTTCGTCGGCGAGAATGATATTCGCAAAGAGCGGCCCTTTGACGAATACAAACGCCCGCCGTCCCGGTTGATCCGTTTCCTGCAAAATGTCCGTCCCTGTGATGTCCGACGGCATCAAATCCGGCGTGAATTGTATGCGATTGAACTCCAGCGACATAGCATGTGACAGCGAATTGACAATCATCGTCTTCGCAAGTCCTGGAACACCCACTAAAAGCCCATGCCCGCGCGCCAGAATGCAGATGAGCAAACGTTCGATGACGGTGTCCTGGCCGATAATGACTTTATTGAGTTCGGCGCGAAGGTTTTTATAATTTTGCCGAAGCTCATCAATCGCCGACACGTCATCTTGTGAAAGCGGAGAATGCGAGAAAGGACGGGGGGGAACATTAGCCAGCGTTTGATCAGTCATATTTCAGCCTTAATGAAGGCTGGCCAATATAATAAAGCAATTCCAGAAATGCAAAAACGACTATTGCGGGGCCGTCGTCGAGTTCGTAAAAGCCCCTCCTACGCCAGAATTCGTCAATGTTCCGCCGGTCCCGCCCGTCACAATAACGCTACTTCCCGGAGAAGGAGTTACCACAGTCGAGCCTGTTCCGCCCGTAACGGTAACCTGGCTTTTTCCACCCACTCCGTTGCCGCTAATCACGCCCCCCGCTGGTGTCGTTGCCGTTCCGCCCGTAATGACCACCGTCGATGGCGACGTTGTTGTGGCGCCGCCGGTCGCCGTTGTCACACCGGGAATGGGTGTCGCTGTCCCTGGCGCGAGCCCCGGCGTCGGCTGCCCTCCAATATTATTTCCCGGGGTGAGCTGTCCACCAACCGCAACCCCTGGGTAAAGCTGACCTCCCACGCCGCCTGGCGCCATTGTGCCGCCCGGCGGCGGAATAAAATTGCCGGCAGTAGTCGTTGTGGTCGTGGGTTGCGTCACAACCACCTTCGGTGCGGGAGCGGCAGCCGCGGGCGCCGGTGGGGCCGCTTCGGCGATTCCTCCTACCACGCCAGCCAACGTGAGAATCAATACTTTCAAAAAAATTTTCATACCAAAATATACCACAGGCCAAAGCCCAAGGACTGCCGAACGGCCCCGATTTCTCGTAAGGAGTTCACCTTATGATGGCGACAACCCCATTGACAGATTTCGCCACGGAGATATTTTGCGGCGGTCAGGATTAATTAATCTTAAAAAATAGAAGGGTATAAGTATGAAACTAATGAAGTTTGTCTCGGTTGCGGCCTTTGCCGCGATATTGCCATATGGAATTTCCACCGCGAGAGCGGTTTCCGCCTCGCCCATTCCGCTAGACGGCGATTCCGCGGTCCAGGCTCCCCAACTCCGCGTTGAATTCCATTGGGACGAGGGCAGAAAGGAAAAACTTCGCCACGCCTTTTGGATTCTTGAAGGGGCGGACCGCGATTATCATGGCCACAAGGCTGCTGCCATGGAAGAAATAAGAAAAGCCGGAGAAATCATCGGCATGGATCTCCATCACGGGCATGGCTACGGCGGCGAAAGACAGCCTTGGTCTGATGCCCGCCTTCGTGAAGCCCGCGGTTTGCTGGAGGACGTCGCTTCAGACAGTGGCGGCAAGGAACACGAACACATTCACAAGGCGATCCATGAGCTGGATCACGCCCTTGAAAAACATTAAGCTCAAGGTCTTAGTCCTTTTTTGAACTGCTTGACGCCGGAGGGGACGAACCAGCGGGTTTGGTTCCCCCGGCGTCGCTGCTTTTGGTTTCCTTTTTAGCGGCAGTCTCGCCAGACTCTTTTTTCGCGGCCGCCTTGTATCCCTCACTGCGATAATCGGTTATATAAAACCCGCTCCCTTTAAAGATCAGACCGGCTCCGCCGCTCATGGCGCGTTTGACATGGCCTTTACCCCAAGGTTTGCGCGGGCAAAATTCTTTCGGACAAATGGTTAGCGCCTTTGCCTTGATGCTTTGAGAAATGTCAAAATGGTGCTCGCACTTGGAGCAAACGTATTCGTAAGTCGGCATCCGTCATCCAATACAACACCACCCGGCCAATTTCAACTGTCGCTGTGGAAAAATAAAACTGTGCGGGCAGTGGCCGGGCTCACCTATTGGTTGATGCGGGCAGAGCAATGTTGCTGAATCCAGGCGACGTCGGGATCGTTTGGCGCGGGATTATCGGCCTGGCCTCTTGGGTTGCCTCATCCTTCTCCCTCGGGGAGAAGCAAAATGGGGGAGAAGGAACAAATTACTGGACGTTGAATGCAGTGCTTGTGCTCGGGAGGCCGGGGGATGTGGCGGTTAGGCGGAGGGTGGAAGGGTGATGGCCGGCTTGCAGGATCACGATGCAGTGGCCATGGAAGGCATTCCTTTCATTGGCACGGTCGGAGTCGTGATCGGCGGGGTTGCCGTTGCCAACTCCCAATATGCGTCCGCCGCCGGAAAGTTCGAAGGACACACGATTCGTCGCGTCGGGCACCACATGCCCGTCGGCGTCCAGTATTGACACAGGCACAATTACAGCATCCTCGCCGTCGGCATGGAGGTCTGTTCGATCGGGGGAAAGCTCGATGCGGGCGGGCGGACCTGTTGTGTCCAGGACTTCGGTGGCGACGGTTTTTCCATCGACGAAGGCTTTGGCTTCCAAACGGCCGGGTTGATACGGGACTTTCCATTCGATGTGGCTGTCACGCGGGAAATCTTTTGCGCCCAGGCTTTTTCCGTTTAAAAAAAGTTCCACTTGTTTCGCGTTGCTGAAGGCGATGACGCGGATGAGTTTTCCTTCCCGGCCAGGCCAATTCCATGTGTCGGGCAGCAAATGCGCCATCGGTTTGTCCGACCAGCAGGATTCATAGTAGTAGTATTTGTCTTTTGGAAAACCGCACGAGTCCATCAGCCCGGTGTTGTTGGCGACATCGGGCCAGCCGTAAGGATTCGGTTCGCCTTTGTAATCAAAACCGGTCCAGACAAACGCGCCGCAATCGAACGGACGCTTCAGAAGCGGCGTCCACCCGGCGTCGATAGCGTGGTAGCAACTGCGCATGCCGTTGGTAGGGTCGTCGGCATATTGGCCGCGCGTGGTTTTTTCATTCAGGTCTTCACTGCCGAATATCGCCTTGCCGGGACGAAGTTTATGGATGGCATTGTCGCGATTGAAGGCATAATTGGCGCCAACGATGTCTTCAACATCGGCGTCTCCGTTCGTGAGCCAGCCGCCGTTCATGGCGCTGGTGATGGGCCGCGTCTGATCATAGCGGTGAACTACGTTCATCATTTTGGAAAAGATGGCTGCGCCTTCGACGGTTCCTTGCAATCTTTCCTCGTTGCACATGGACCACATGATGACGCTTGGGTGATTGCGGTCGCGCTGGATCATTGTCGCGAGGTCGGAGAAGTTGGTGGCGGTGGTTCCGGGCGGACTGTGATGGGCGTAACTGTCGCCCAGATGGCGATTCTCATCCATGACCAGCATTCCGAGGCGGTCGCAGGCGTCAAGGAGGGCCTCGTTAGGAGGATTGTGCGCGGTCCGCCAGGCGTTGCACCCCATCTTTTTGAGTTGCTCGACCCGCCAGGGTTGCAGGCTATCGGGGACTGCAGTCCCGACGCCAGGCAAATCCTGGTGATTGGCCGCGCCTTGGATTTCCACGTGCCGGCCATTGAGAAAAAATCCTTTTTCAGCATCGTAGTGAAGCGTCCTGATTCCGAACGCCGTTGTGGTGGAATCGACCGGTTTGCCGTCCTGCAGAATTGTCGTGCGGAGTTGATAAAGGGAAGGAGATTCAAGGGACCAAAGCTTCGGCTGCTGGAGGACCGTCTGTTGGACAATATTTTGCCGGAGGCGGGATGACGGGGACTTGATTGTTTTTACCAAACCTCCGTCGGGGCCGATGATTTCCAAATCCACTTCGCAATTTGTGGCGGTCGGGCTGTTGTTCTCGATCGTTGTTTGAATCGTCAGGTCTGCCTCGGCATCGGCGCCCTTGTCGCCATCGGGCACTTTGGAGGTGACGTAGCTACCCCACTGCGCAATGTGGAGCGGTGACATTTCCGTCAAATAAACGTGGCGATAAATTCCTCCGCCTTCATACCACCAGCCTTCCCATTGGCTGGGATCGACGCGAACGACAAGTGTATTTTCCGCGCCGGGCCTGGCGACTTGCGAGACATCGAAGCTGAACGGCGTGTAACCGCTTGGATGGCGTCCGAGAAATTGGCTGTTCAACCAAACCTGGCTGTCGCGGAACGCGCCGTCGAAGTCCAGCCGGAGAATTTTGCCCGCCGCGGATTGGGGAACGGAAAGGCGCCTGCGATACCAGCCGACTTCATACGGCAAATATCCGTGGCCTCGCGTCCAACGTTCAGGGGAGTAAACGTACGTCCCGTCTAACACGTAATCGTGCGGCAGATTGACTTGTTGCCAGCCGTGGTCATCGAAGTTTGCCTGTATGACCTCGTTGCTATTGGAAACCTCGCCACGATGGAATAGCCAATCGGCATCGAGCAAGGTTCGTTGGCGAAGCGGAGGGGAATCTGCGTGAACAAGGGTGGCAGCTAAAAGAAAAAGGCAAAACTGGAGTGAATGAGGGTTTTTAAAGAACGAGCGCGGCGATCCCATACGTTAGGCGAGCATCGCGGTTATCGGCTGGCCTTTGCCTTGATCCGTGACGTAGAAAGGCCGGCCCTCGGTGACGTAGTTATGGTCGGGCGGGATGCCTAGCGCTCGGTAGATGGTAGCATGGACGTCGGTGAGATGGACGGGGTGTTCAATCGGGAGCATCGGATGACGTGGGGCAGTCTTGCCATGGACGTAGCCGCCTTTGAATCCTCCGCCAAAAAAGAGCATCTGGTTTCCGCTGCTGAAATGGCCGTGGAAACCATACATTTTTTCGCTGTCAATGATCAGATTCTCGCCGGTGTGTTTTTCGGCGTCGCCTTCAGGCTCGACACCGGCGGCGGGGGCGCTGGCAATGGTGCGCCCAAATTCCGTCGTAATGCAGACCAACGTGCGCTTCAGGAGACCGCGCTCATCAAGGTCGCGGATAAGCTGGGCGATGGGGCCGTCGATCTGTTTTTTCATTTCGGCCATGCGAGGTTGGCCGTTTTCGTGCATGTCGAATCCCTTGAAGGGGCCGTATTGATATTCGACCTGGACGTAGCGGGCGCCGGTCTCGATGAGACGCCGGGCCAGCAAACAGCCTTCGCCAAATTGGGTTCCGTGGTAGTACTTGCTGTCCAATTGCTGGTCGGCGGTGATTTTGGGGCGGTAGGCGGCGAGGATTTCGGGCTTCTCATCCTTGGCGTAGTCAAAGGCTTTCTTGACAGGAGAATCCATCATCGAACGGGCGGCATCCATGACTTTCATGTAGTCGCGCGTCTTTTGGGACTCTTGAAGCCGCGGGTCGGAGGCTCCGTCGATGGCTTGAAGATAGGCCTGTCGGCGGTCAAGGCGATTCATCTTCATGCCGTAAGCGGGGTTCAATGTGGAAAGGCCCTGCGACGGTTCGGGAATCATGAACGGCGCGTAATTAACGCCGTAAAATCCTGGCCCGATATATTCGCTGATGAACAATTTTTCCTCGTCGCTGGTGTCGATGTCGCGGCCGATGTAAATGTAGGGAGGCACCTGCGAATTGCGGCGGCCGAGGGAGCGGGCGACGACGGCGCCCATGCCGGGCGCTTTGACACCGACCGGAAAGAGGTAACCGGTCATCATATAGTATTGGGCTTTGAGATGGATGGCGCCGAATTTGGTGTCGTAAGTCAAACTGCGCAGGATCGTGCCGTGGTGCATGACCGACGCGATGTTTTCCAGACCTTCGCCAAGAAAAATTCCATCGGCGGACGTGGGAATGGCTTTGCAGGTGCCGAGCAATTCGCTGCCCTTCATACCTTTTCGGTAGGGTGTGTATTCCTTGGGGTCCCACATATCCGTCTGGGCCATGCCGCCAGGCAACCAGATCATAATCATGGCGTCGGCGGTCGGAGCGATGGAAGCGGCTGTCGCGATTGCTTCAGCGCGGGAAGCATGGGCGAGTCCAGCGCCGGCGGCGGCAAACGCTGTGGTCCGCAAGAATTTTCGGCGATTCATTTTCATAGGCTTAACGAATGTATTGAAATTCCGGGCTGACGGCCAAAGCCCAAAGCATGTCGCCCAAAGGCGCCGTGGAGGGATCGCGGGGCTTGGGCGTTTTGGCATCGGCAACCAGGGTGGGGGAGGGCGTGGCCGATTGGCTGTCATGCAAATAGTCAAGGCCCAATTCCAGTTCGCGGCTGGTGGGCGGCCGGCTCAAGACCGTCCAATAAAGGTCGTCCACAATGCGCTTACGGTCGGTTTGCGAAGCCAGTTCATCAAGGATTTCGCCGTTGTAGGTCAGGTCGTGCAATTCTGTGCCGTTCAGCAGTTCAAGGGACTGCACGACTGCGACGTCATCCGAGCGCGCGGTGCAAATTTCGTTGCGAGCCGCGGGCTTGCCAACGGCGCGGGTAAATGCGGTCGAGGTGACGGAGCGGAAGAGGCGATGCGTGTCCCATTGGACGGCGGCGGCTTCGTGGAGGCTGTCAACAAATTGCTCGGCCGTGAGGCGGCGCAGGGAAGGGGAGCGGGCAAAGCGCGGCTGGTCGGGATTCTGCACCTCGAAATGATCTTCCAGCGACGGATCGTAACGAAGCTGGTAAGTCCGGCTGGTGAGGATAAGGCGGATGGTGTGCTTAAGGTCGTAATTGTGCCGCATGAAATCGTCGGCCAGCCAATTGAGGAGGGGCGGGTTGCTGGCCGCGCGGTCAAGACGATAATCATCCACCGGTTCGAACAGACCGAGGCCGAGGTAGCGTTTCCAGAGGCGATTGACAATGGTCTTGGCGAATCGTGGGTTGGCCGGATCGATCAGCCGCGTGGTCATGTAGTGGAGCCGCTCGTTCAGGTCTTTGGGAACCGCACGAGGTGCGTCCGGGAGATCAAAGGGAAATGCGGCGGCGACGAAATGGCCGCTGTGTTTTTCGCATCGGATCAGTTCCAGATCGTTGGTGGCGAAGAGGCCGGCAAAGGCGGTGAACCGCGCCTGCGGCCATTCCTTGTTGAGAAAATGGTTGTGGCAACTGGCGCACTTCATTCCGGTACCCAGGAAAATCTGCGCGGTGTTGGCGGCGGTCTGGATGGTATCGGTGTGAGTCTGGTTACGGACGAAGCCGATGACATTGGTTTTTCCGTTGGCGTTCGCAAGCTTGGATTTTTCGTAGCCGGGCGCCATGGGGTCGAGAATTTCCGCCACCATTAAATCGTACGGCTTGTTTGCGAGAAAGCTCTTGTAAATGAAATCCGTGTAATCGCCGTGAGTGCCGACGCCGCCCATGGTGGGTTGGCTGGCCAGGGCATCCTCCCAAAACGGCGTCCAATGCGCGGCGTAGTCATTTGTGCGGGCGAGGAGGGAATCGACCAGTTTGTTGCGTTTGTCCAAGGACTTCTCCGCGACGAATTGGCGGCTCTGCTCGGCGGTTGGAATGACGCCGATGACATCGAGATAAACACGGCGGACGAATGTCGTGTCGTCGCAGACCGAAGGAGAGTTTTTGGCCTGGGGTAACTTGGCGGAAGACCAAAGCGCCAGGACGAATTTGTCGATGTCATTGAAAGCGGGCCCATCGACTTTGGGCGGCGGCGGCGCTGGCGCGACCAGTCCCAAACGCAACGCGCGACGGGCGGCAAATTGTTCGTTTTTGTCCTGACTGAAGATCAGCACATCGGCCCAGTGTTGGACGGCTGAGGCGGAAAGGGAGGAGGCGGCGTTGGTCGGAACGGCGTCGGCGTCGGCGAGGGCAGGGGCATTGGCGGAATCATCCACTGCGCCGGCGGCAATCCATGAACGAATGAGATGGACTTCCTTTTCGGACAAGGGCGTTTCGCCTTTGGGCATTTGCGGACCCTCGGCCAGACCGCGGAGATATTTGACGACAGAACCTTGGTCAGGTTTGCCGGGAACGATTCCGGGACCGCCTTTTTTGCCGCCTTTTATCAGAGTGGCGACGGTGGAAACGTCGAAACCGGCCTTGTGATCGTCAGCGGAATGGCATTCGTCACAATCAGCGGAGAGCAAAGGCCTGATGTCGCGCGCGTAACTGATTTTGACGGCTTGTTTGAGGTCGATGGGGCGAATGGGGATTTGGACTTTTTTTAAATCCGCCGCGCCCACACAAAGCGCGCCTCCTAAAACGAGGGCGAGGACCGACCACCGTGCCGTATGCGGCAAAAGAAGCAATTTGCTCATCTTCAAAGACTTTCGACCGTTAACGGCGGCAATGTATTCACACCTAACGGGCGAATTAGGAGAAGCATAGCGAATTGCGATGTTGGGCGCAACCTGTAATTCACATAAACAATTAAATATATATACAAATAAAAATCCTCCCGGCGCGCACGTACCCAGTCTTGACTTTGGCACGTTCCGTGCTATGCTAGGATTGTTGTTTGCTAAGGTTATAAAATAACCTTCGCCAAGCCAGCGAAGAAATTCGCTGGCCTTTTTATTTTCAGGGTTTTACGGCGGAAATCCGAATGACATTTTGATGACGGAATACTCCGGATGAATTCGGCCCTCCGCCGTGCGAATCACGAGCGAGGGTTCTACCCAGCAATCCAATGGCGGGGCATCATTTGCCTGGATCATGCAAAACATCCCAAGCAGGGGCGTTTCCGGCTCGCGCAAGGTCACCGGACGCCAGCGTGTGATCCTCAGCCCGGCCGCTGCCGCCGCTTCTTCAACTCTTTTCCTTTGCGCTGGCGGCGAGACTTGAAAAACACAGGCAAAAATGCCTCCTGGATTCAGCCGCGGCCAGGCGGCGGCGCAATAATCAGCAATGTCGCCTCGGGTCTCGAAACGGCACGCGATTTTTTGCGGATGATTTCCCATCACGCCGCTTCCCGGCGGGAAATACGGGGGGCTGCCCAGAATCAGGTCGAACTTCTCGTGTGGAGGCAGAATCGAAGCGTCGCGAAAATCGCCGTGACGGATCTCGTAACGGTCATCCAATCCATTCCAGCTCGCCGATTTTCTGGCAAGCCGGACGCTTTCCGCCTGCGCTTCGACGGTGACAAACCTTGCCCCCGGCAGACGCCACGCGGCAATCATCCCCACCGCGCCCAATCCGCTGCCAAGATCAAGGACACTGCGAACGCTTGGACAACACATTGTGCCGTACCAGGCGGTCAGGACGTCATCGGTCGAAAATCGATGACCATCGGCCAATTGAAAAAGCCGGAAATAGCCACTGATGGCGTCGAGTGTTTCACCGGCTTCCAGGGCAGGGCCGTGCCCAAGCGCTCCCGGCGGCACTGGACCGGGCTTGGTCCATCCTTTAAACGAAGGTTCAGCGTAATTATCGCGCAAGCCCTGAAGGTCGGCATTTGCCGTTAAAAGCACAATAGCTTAATTTCTCCGAGATCGCTCCAATCCGTCATACCAGGCTCCGATCAAAGCGAACCCGCCGCCGACCCAAATGGCGATAGGAACATAGGATGGCGCGAAGAATATTTTTGCCAACGAAAGTGTCTGGCGATCACGCGTGGGGTTGAGTAGATCGGTTACCAAAAACGATAAACAAAGGAATATGCCGGTCAAGCCGATCATCCAGGCTCGTTCGCGTTTTCCCACTTTGGTAAAAAATACAAAGGGGAGAAGGGCGACGAGCAGGCACACGAAGGTAAATTCCTCTTTGGCGCAAGAGAAATATATGAGCATTTCATTGAACATGCGTCCCGGCTCGCGGATGAAATCAGTGGGATTTATCTTGTCATATTGTCCGCGCGACAGGACGTGCCAAAAACCTTCGACCGTGCGAGGATAACCCCAATTCATAGGTGGATTGCTCATCGAGGCCAGCGCCGGATAAAAATAAAAGCCGGCCCCGGCAAACCAAAGTCCCACCATGATCAGAACGGATTTCCACTCGGTGAAAAGCCCCTTTGTTTTGAAAATCAGCGTTCCCAAACCCATCAGTGAAAGAACACCGACACCATTAAAAATGACGAACATCATGGAATGTGTGCCGTCAAACATCGGAATGACGTGGCCGCACTGAAGGCAAAGCCCGCCGAGCCAGCATAGACAATTAAATCCCAGAATATCCCGGCCCAATTTGGGGTCCGTCGCAACAATTGCGACCTCCAATCCCATCGCGACAAGCATAAGCTGGTGACTGGTAATGGTGAGTCCAAAAAGATATGCCATTAAATAAACGTAGCGACGCTGATTCGGCGCATATATCCAGCGCAGTGTGAGCGAAAGCGTTCCAGCCAGAAGCAACAGGCTTAATCCATAAGTCTGCACAATCACCGCCTGGCTCCAGACCGCTTCAGTCAAGCCAAGCAACGCAGCCGCGACCAATCCCGCCACCGCGCAAATGGCGTTTAGCCGCCGTTCCTGGATATTCTTTAGTCCGGCCAGTCCCCCGATTGTCAAGCTGCTGCCGCGCGACACCATCATCGCCACCAGTCCGCAAGCGAGCGCCGAAAACGCCGCCGAAGTCAAAGCGACTCTGTAAGCGATGTTTGAAACAGGAACAAGTTTAATGAAAATCCACGTCAACAACGTCCAAAACGGATGCCCCGGTGGATTTGGCACCGCCGCCCACATGGAAGCTGTTACAAATTCTCCCGAGTCCGCCAGCGTCACATCCGGTGAAAGAGTCCGCAAATAAACCGTGAAAACCACCAACGACGCCGCGACAAACGTCCACCAATCAACAGGTCGATAAAACCGCGATTTAAAACGCGAATCTTCCGTCTGGGGCAATAAAGCCCCTTGATCCGCTGCAATTACGTCCGCCATCACTGTAGTGACACCACCGGCAACCAATCCGTATAAACGATTCAGGAGAGCATTATACTAAATATAACATATATTGTGCGCACTACGATTGTGGATAACATTTTTGTGTCAAATGAACGTGTTTCGGTATCGAAATATTTTTGACTGCGGAGTTACACTGTGTAACTGCGTTGTGAAACCCATTGACACGCGTGTTATGCTCACTGCGTATGTCTTTTGAATGCAATCACTTGCACACGTTGCACAAGGCCACAATGGGGTGGCTTCGCACGTATCGCAAGCGGGTGCGTCAAGGGCATCAAGTGGATGACGCCAACGATTTCGCCCGTTACGTGATGAATTCCGGGCTTGTCGAGATAATGAAAGAAAATCCCGAATTGAATATAACTTTAAAGGGGCTTTTCCCATACGACGGCAAGCAACTTTGGGATGAGGCGTATTCACTTTACAGAGATTGCTGTGAATACTATCAGGGCCGCACGCGGAATTCGGAGGGAACGGCGAAAGGCGCAAGAAAGTCTGATTTGGAGGAAATTGACCAAAAGCTGAATTTGATCGCGGGCAGGCTTGCGCAATTGGAGAGCGTCAAGAAAGTGCGCCAAAAGAAGCCTAAAATCCACGTTTTGCCATCCGTTACACAGCGTAACTTGGGCACATGAAGGCGGGTGGGAGCCGGGCTTTAGCCCGGCGACCGCCCGCCCCCTTGTCCACTATACACAAATGCCCGGTTAGGGTAGATGTGTATAGGCGCTAAAGGCGCAAACTATTGACAAACAGCCATTTGCGTGATATAGTATTTACATCGGGCGATACGCCCCCGCGTGCAACGAGTTGCGCGTCCCCTGCCCCGTTCGTTTGCGAGGTGAAAACGGCGGGGTGGGGAATTTTTCAAATTATGAGTGATTCCATTTTTATTGACAGTGACGGGCGGGCATGGTTGCAAACTACGTTGAACGGTGTTGCGCGTTCATCTTATATTGGGCCGGTGAATTTGGACAAATTGCGAAGGCTTGCCAAAAGCCGGAATTTGCCGCTTTTCGAGAGCGGTTATCAAGCGCAAGGAGTCGATGGGAAATGGCGCGATATTCCTCGCCGGAGTGCATTTCTACGCGAGCGTAGGTGAGCGTAGAAATGATGGTGTTTCGGAGCGGCAAAGTCTGACGCAAAATTGACTCCGGGGCCATCATAGATTTGACAGTGTCAGTCGCAACGCGACGTATGCCAACACGCGGAGCGTGAAATCCAGTCAGCTTCCCTAAAAGCTTTTTCGCTGTGCCGTCTCGCATACGCCGTGGTAAAGCAAACTCCGTGCCATGCAAAAATGATACTGGCATACACCCTGCTTATACAGAAGTCGCGAAGCGACATAGTATTGACGCAAGGCATTCCGAGAGTTATTCACAGGCTGCGGAAAAGAAGCTTGCAATCATATATTGTGCGCACTACGATTGTGGATAATTCACAACTGAAAGTCAAGCTTTCTCAATTTGCCTCTCAGAGAAAAGGGCTAAAAAAACGGTCCGATTTGACAGGACTCAAGCGTATTCAATACGTTTGCAAACGGGGAATCTCCTTGCTCGTATTCTTGCCACGCCTGATCCCCAGTTTGCTGATCTGGGACAGTCTCTGGAGGTCGCAAATTGGCGCAGCCCGTGGTTATAAGAGATAGTCCAAGGCATAACATTGGTATTTTTAGGCTTGCTTTCATCTGAGGGTCGCCGTGAATAATTGTGGACAACTTCCGGCACCCGGTCAACTTTTTTCGCACCGCAGTCGCACGTCTCACCGCGAGAACACGACGCGATTTTGCCTGACTTGCAAGGACATTTGCTCGTGCCATCCGGATGATATAAATTGCTTACCAGAATATAAAAAAATTAGGTTTAGCCGCTTTTCTTGGAAATCTCGCATTTGGAGGTGTGACAGATAGTCCGATCTATTGAAAACGAAAAAAAAGAAAGGAAAATGCCATGCAAGCACATCAAGATAACTACTTCGCCGCTTACGGTAATCTGAAGCTGACGCGCGACGCCAAAGGCATACTTGTCGCTCAATTCCACAGCAACGGCGGCCCATTCATTATGACCGCGCAAGCTCACACGGAATTTGTCGATGCGTTCTACCGAATTTCGCAAGATCGAGCGAACAAGATCGTAATCATCACGGGCGCCGGTGGGGAGTTCATCACTGATGTCGAGTGGTCCTCTTTCGGCGATGTCTCCGATCCCGGCGTTTGGAGCCAAGTTCATGACGAAGGCGTTCAGGTTTTGGAAAATATAGCCAACATACGCGTGCCGGTCATCGCGGCTGTCGAAGGACGCGCCCATGTTCACTCAGACTACGCGCTACTGGCCAGCGTCATTGTGGCGGCGGATGGCGCGACCTTCCAGGACGTGGCCCACTTCGCCGCGGGCGTTGCGCCTGGTGACGGAATCTTTACCACCTGGAGTTATCGCGCCGGACCGGGACGGGCGGAGGCGTTCCTGCTGAATCCACAGCCATTGACCGCACGGATTGCGCACGACTGGGGAGTGGTTGCTGAGGTTGTCCCGGACGGAAAAACTCTCAGTCGGGCGCGGGAGTTGGCCGAATTATACTTGAAGGCTCCTGAAGTGACGCGCCGCAATACCCGTGTCCATTTCATTCAGCCTTTGAAAGAGCGCATCGTGCGAGAGGTTGGCTACGGGCTGTCGCTCGAAGGAGCGTCCGCGGCCGATCTTGTCAAATCGAAGAACTAACTGCCAATGTGTGTTAAGGCCCGCAACTAATTCTCATCGGTCATTCGATCTGGTACACGTGCACTCCCAACGGCTCAAACGTGTCCTTGAGAGTATCTCCCTGAATCTCGGCGGGGCGGGTTTCGTAAAGAACCTGTGCGCGCCGGTCCTTCAATGCCGGCCCGGTGAATTGCGCGGTTTGCGGATGAACGGATTTGTTGGCGGCGATGAGATAGAGTTTGCCATTCAATTCCCGTTCGGCGAATTCGACAGGGACATCCGCCGGCGACAGCGTCAAGAGGGCCGATGCGGCGGGCGCCATGATGATCGGGGAAACTTCGTGAAGTTCCCGCAGCAATGATTGCACATAATCCCAATGGCTGTTCTCCGGTTGATTGAGCAGACCGGCGAGTTTGTGGTGAAAATCATGCTCGCCTGAACCGGTGTAAAAGAACAGGCCCTTGACTCCATTGATGATGCTCAGATACGCCATGGAGCGATACTCGGCCGGGGTCGGGTAACGCGAATGCTGCCACGGTTGCACATACGCCTGAATGGCAATCCACAGCGGCTTTTTTGTGCTTGTCGTTGTCAGCCATGTAGGCGGTTCAAGCACCGGTTCGGTGCTCCTCAGCGGAATCGGATACCACCACCAAATACCTATGTCCATGTCGGCATCGGGAAAGAAGTTGCGGCGATCTTTCAGCATGTTTTTGCTAAGGTCCCGCGAGTCGCCCAGCACAAAGGGATGCTCCGGGTCGAGTGAGTGAACCAGACGGTAAAGTTCATCGATGTTTTTCAGCGGCGCTTTGCCGCGAGCCACGCGCTCCTCGGAATCCCAGCACAAAAGGCCCGGATGATGCCGAAAAGTTTCAATCCGCCGCCGCACTTGCTCCCATTGCGCCTGCTCAATCGCCTTGCGCGGAAGCTCGACCATCATTCTCATGCCATCCGCCCACGACTGGTCGAGAAGTTCCTTGAGGCGCATGTCATTGGGATTGATCAGGTCCCCTGCTTCGCCGGTGGTAATTTCGTAATTATGCGTGACAGTGAATCCGGCCTTTGCAATTTTTTCATACTGGGCGGCGCTGTAGAGACCGATTGGAAATTCCGGCTTGCCGGCAATGCGCAAATAGCCGTCCGGGCCTATCTCGACGCGCGATTGCTCATGCGGACAAACTCGCACGTCAGTTCCGGCCTTGGCGATCTGCTTGCCCGCGCGATCGAGAAGTTTTGCGTTGATGCGAAACGTTGCAACCGTCTGCACCGGCACTTGAAGCGTCAGGCCAACGACCCCTCCCGCGGAAGCATCCGCGGAAGCGGATTGCAAAATTCCGCCGCTGTCATCCACCAGATCGATCTTCAGCAGCGAACCGGCGCGCTGGGCTGGATCCAAATTTACGGAGGCATCTACGCGCGTCTCTCCGTTGCCTTCACCGAGGAGATGGTAACAAGGACATGCCGGAAAAAGTTTCAGCGGCGGCGCCGGTTTGTTTTGAGCGACACACCATCCGCTCGTCATCAAGAGGGCGGCGGCCAGCAGACTAATTGATTTCATTGCGTTCTCCTTTTTGAATTTCTTCGATGGCTTTGCGGCAGTACCATTTCACCGCGTTGGACATGGGCGGTTGGAGCTTGTCCAGTTCGCTGGAGGAACACCAGCGGATGTCGTGATGCTCGGCGCCGGCGAGCGTGACGTCCCCGTGTCTCGGCCGCGCCCAATACATCATCCCAATGTGTTCGTGGGTATCGCTAATGCGATGGATGTCCAGAAAACGAGGCGCGATCAGGGCGCGTGTTCCCGGTTCGGTGGTCGGCGGGCGCTCGCCGAGAAGTTCCACATCAAGGCCGCTTTCTTCCCGGGCTTCGCGAAGCGCGGCGATCTCCGGGTCCTCATCCAATTCGACGTGCCCGCCCAACGGCAGCCATTTGTCGAGCTTGCGATGATGAATGAGAAGGATTTTGCTGTCACTGACGACGAAGATCGCCACAGTAAAGTCGATTTTTTCGTGAATATGCGCCATATGCGCCGTTATTAAAAACCACAGCGCGCGCGGCGGCAATGGAGTTTTCCGCTGATCGGCTTGCGTCTCATAGGCTTTTACGATTGTTTCTCATGTCGAATGTCGTTTAGGTTCATCCGGCATATTATATTGATCCATGAAATGTCTGATTTTCACTGTTGGTTTGTTGGCGGCGCTGGGGCTTCACACTGCTCACGCCAGTGACAGCGACGGAACTTTTGGGGCAACCACCGAAAGCGTCGGCTGGAAAACGAATGGGTTTGAAACTCCTGTCAACCAATTACTCACCCCTGCCGGAACGCTGATTGAATTGCAGGGGATGAGGCCCAATGCGCTGGCGTTAAGTCCGGACGGTCATTTGCTGGTGACTTCTGGGTTAAAAGGCGAATTGGTTGTTCTGGAAGCGGCCGACGGAAAAATTCTGCAACATGTGCCGATGCCGTTGAGCAAGAACCGGCCGGGGGTCGAGTCTGTCTCTTCGCTCATTTGGGAACCGAATCTCAAGGACAAGCTTGCCTATACCGGCCTGGTGTTCTCTCCCGACGGAACGCGGATTTATCTCTCGAATGTCAATGGCGATGTGAAAGTGTTCGCGGTTGGCAAGGACAGAAAGGTTTCGCCGTTGTTCTCGATTCCCCTGCCCCCGGCAAACATGCCCGGACGCAAAGAGGACATTCCCGCGGGAATCGCCGTTTCGCCCGACGGCGTAAAAATTTACGTGGCCCTTAACGTCGCCAACAAACTCGCCGAGATCGATTCCGCGACGGGAAAAGTGCTGCGGATCTGGGACGTCGGTGTCGCGCCGTTTGGAGTCGCGCTGGCGGGCGGCAAAATTTACGTCAGCAATTGGGGCGGCCGGCGGCCGGATGCCAATAGCGTTGTTGGGCCTATCGGACGCAACGGAGTTGTTCGCGTCGATACGCGCTCGATTGCCAGTGAAGGGTCCGTGTCAATTATTGATCCGACTTCCGGTTCCACCGCGCCGGCGAAGGAGTTTATAACCGGTCTCCACGCGTGCGCGCTGGCGGCGTCGCCAAACGGGAAGTTTGTTGTCTGCGCCAATGCGGGGAGCGACACACTAAGCGTTATTGACACACATGCCGACGCAATCGTCGAAACGGTTTCGGCGCGCCAAAGGCCGGGTGATCCGTTCGGGGCGCAGCCGGACGCCGTGGCTTTTAACCGGCGCGGAACTCGGTTGTTCGTTTGCAATGCGTCGCAAAATGCGGTGGCGGTATTTCAGTTCAAGCCAGGCGAATCGAAAATGCTTGGCTTGATACCCGTGGGCTGGTTTCCAGGCTCGGTGGCGTATGATGCGCGGCGCAACGCCATTGACGTGGCGAACATTATCAGCGTGACTCAAAAAAAAGCGGCGGCCCGCAACGGCGGAGAGGGATTTAACACGAAGCAATATTACGGGTCACTGTCGCTGGTCCCCCTGCCCTCTTCGCGCGGGTTGGAGAAATTCACACAAACGGCCCTGTCGAATCTCCGTTACCCATTGCTGGCGCAAGCGAGGTTGCCCGCGCGCGAAAACCGTCCGGCGCAACCCGTTCCGGAACGTGTTGGGGAACCGAGTGTCTTTAATCATGTCATATATATTATCAAGGAAAACCGCACGTACGATCAGGTCCTTGGCGATGTCAAGGAGGGCGACGGCGAGGCGGACTTGTGCGTCTTCGGAGCGCATGTCACGCCTAACCAGCACAAATTCGTGCGTGATTTCGTCCTGCTGGATAACACTTATTGTTCGGGAATTATGAGCGCCGAAGGGCATCAATGGACGGACAGTTCGCTGGCGAACGATTATGCCCAGCGTTCTTATGCGGGCTGGCCGCGCAGTTATTCCGGCGGCGGTTCGGATGCGAACGGGGACGACGCGATGATGTATTCGTCGGCGGGTTTTATTTGGGACGACGCATTGTCGCACGGGAAAACGTTCTGCGATTTTGGAGAATATACAACGCCCCATATTCATTGGAGAGCAACGGGCCAGGTGGAGAATAAGTGGGTGGATTCATATCGGGATTTTGTGACGCAATCCAACGCGATTGTTTATACCGCCACTGCGGATCTGGATTCGATTCGGCCTTATATTATGACCAACTACATGCCTTTCGATCTTCATGTGCCGGATGTTTTTCGCGCCAGCCAATTCAGGAAGGACTTCAAACGATTTGAAGATGCCGGCACCCTCGCAAATCTGATAGTCCTCTGGCTGCCGGACGATCACACCAGCGGAACGGGTTTTGGCGCACCCGCTCCAGACGCGCAAGTGGCCGACAATGATCTGGCTTTCGGGCAGATCGTCGAAACGGTCAGCCATAGCAAATTTTGGACGAACACGTGCATTCTCGCGGTCGAAGATGATCCGCAGGACGGCTGGGACCACGTCAGCGGCTATCGCACAACGGCCTACGTGATCAGCCCTTACACCAAGCGCCACACGGTGGTCAGCACACAATACAATCAGACCAGTCTGGTGCGGACGATTGAATTAATTCTCGGCCTTCCTCCGATGAACCAACTGGACGCGACGGCAACGCCTATGTTTGACTGCTTTACGAACACGCCGGATTTCACCGCTTACGACACCGTCACAAATCAGGTGCCGCTCGACAAAATGAACCCGCACCCCAAGCGCATAAGCGACGCAATCTTGCGCAAGGACGCGTACGTTTCCGCGAAGCTGCCGCTGGAAAAGGAAGACCAGTGTCCTGAGGACTTGTTCAACCGCATTTTATGGCGTGCCATGAAAGGCTCGCGTACGCCCTACCCCGATTGGGCCGTGAAAAGAGGCGATGACGACGATGATTAAAAAAGCGGACAGCGTTACACTTACTTGATCACCAGGTCGTCGTCCGACCACATGATTCGGTCGGGGCCGGCGGAATGGATTTCCATGACGGTGCCGGAAAGTTGATGAAAGAAAAACGGAGTTCCCCACGGGTCGATCAATTCGCCTTGGGCGTCGATGCGCATGCCGGCCTCGGGATTGATGAAATTCGCTTGTTTCGGATTTTTTCCGCTCAAAGCCGCCGTAATTTCGGGATTTGTGCCCACGGGGTTACCCCCAAACATCGAAGCATACTCGTGGAAAACGATTCGCATGTTGTCCATCACACGGTCTGGAGGAATGTTCGTGAATTGCAAGGGATAAATGCGGCGGGCAGCTTTTGCCGGCGCGGTTGTCGGGACTGCGGCGTACACGGGAGTCGGCGAACTTTGCGTTGCAGCAGGCGGCCGCGATGCCGTTTTAGCCGCGGCTGGCGTGGTAATCGGTTGTGATGCCGCGGGAATCGTGGCGGCCGGCGGATTATTCAGGGGCGTCTCGCGTCGCAGACAAAAAAACAGCGCCACGGCCACCCCGCATAACGCCACAGCGAGGATGGCCAGCTTTCTTGTCATATAAATCCCAAATTAGGCGACGCGAACCTCCCGATGTTCGGAAACACAGTGGCCAAATTGCCGCTGTCCACCCCAAACCACGTCGCAAGTGTCGCGAAATATTGGTCGATCGCGGTCGTGGGAATCCATCGCCCCGTGCTCGTGTCGTTGGGCCCGTTGATAGTCTGCGCCGGGAACGCGCCGTAGGTCTGCCGGCCTTTTACGGCGGCGCCGAGAATCAAATGATGGCTGCCCCAACCGTGATCGCTTCCTTCGCCGTTGCTGGGAAAAGTCCGGCCAAAATCGCTCGCGGTGAAACTGGTGACATTGTCGGACAAACTGAGCTGCTCCATCGCCCGCTCGAAAGCGAACATGCTTTGGCTCAACTCCGCCAGCAGGTTGGCATGCGCGCCGAGCGTGGTATTTCCCGGGCCCGGAGTTTGATTGGTGTGCAAATCGTAACCGCCGACCTGGCAAAAGAAAATTTGGCGCTTCATCCCAAACCCGCCGCTGGCGACACTTCGGCTTCCGGCCTGGATGAGACGCGCCACCATTTGCAATTGCGGGCTGAGCGTCGAAGAGAATGCCGTGCCGCCGGGCGGGGTGATTTTCGTTGGAAAAGGGACCGTCCAGAAACTGGCCAAACTGGTCGGGGCGACGGCGGTGTTCAGCAGCGCGCCCGTGTTGATGGAGTGCTCGGCGACTTGCGCGTAAGCCTTGGACTGCATATTCGGATACGGAAGGCCGAGAATGTTGGTCAACGCCTGCAATCGCGCCCCGCTTACGGAACTCAACGAAATCGCGCCGCTGGTGGATACCGAGTATTGCGTCAGCGTATTGCCGATTTCAAAGGTGTTCGCCCCCGCCAATGTCACCACCAGGGAAATGGGCGCGCCGGGTTGCACTGACGCGAGCAAATCCGCGCAACGGCCGCCCCACCCCGTCGTGGGTGGTTGATCCGGAATCGAGGTTTGCCATTGGGTCTGCTGGTCGGCGTGCGAAAATAATTGCGGCGGCGCTGCCGGTGAGCCGGATTCATATTCCGCGCGTGTCAGCGGATAAACCAGCGTTCCGGTATTGAATAGAATCGCCAGTTTCCCCTCGCCGAAAAGCGTATGCAATTCGACGCAGGACGGATGCAATCCATATTCGTGACCGTCACCGACCTGCGCCGCGATGCCCAGCAGGGACGTTTGCGGAATGGCCAGCACCGGAGTGCGAATCGCCGCGTAATTGTTATATTCCGACGTAATGGTGGGAACGATCAGGTTGTTCGAGTCGTTGCCGCCTTGCATGAAAACGCAAACCAACGCCTTGTAATCGCTGATATTGCTCTGCGCCACGGCGGCGTTCATAAAACGCAAATCGCGCAACGAGCAAGTCAGAGCCGTTGTGCCCACCGCCGCGCAAGCCGCCTGGCGAATGAAGCCCCGGCGGTCCATGACAGAAATTTGTTTTGACGGCATATTATTTTTGGATTGTGAAATCCGGCGAAGTGACAATCAGGTGGACGACCGCCCGAATACGGTCGCGCATTTGCGAGTCCGTCGGCGTGCTGCCGTAGGGAAAGTTGTTGAGGTTGGAAACATACTTGACAATATTCGTTTTTGCCGCGCCCGAAAGCTGGCCGGCCGCGAGCAATGAGTTCAAGGCGTCCACCAAACTCGGAATTCCCACGGCGCTCGTGTAGGACGGCGTCATCCACGGCCGCACGTCGATGACAACCGCGCCGTTGCCGCCGGTGAAACTGCTCAGTCCGTTGGTGTTTGCCGTGTTGCCGAGGATGCCTCCTTCCAGGAAATTCATCGCCAGCGCCACGCTTGTATCGGACGTCAATTGGAATTCCGGCGTCGTCAGCCCTGCCGCCGCAAGCGCGCCGGGAAATTCGTAATTGGGATAAAAGAAATTGAACACCGTCGGCGAGCGCAATGGGGACTGCGAAAGGCTCGAGGTGGAACCGGTATCGGTGTAACCCATACTCCACGTGCTTTCGACGATGGCAACTTTACCCGAGCGTGTCAGCGGAGGCGCCGCCAGAGGATAAATGACCTGGCCATCCTGCGTTTTGTTGGCCGAATTGGTCGCAAGGACGGTGAACTGGAAAGAGTTGGGCACCGTGTTCACAACATAAACCCCATCGGGAGCGCTGCCAGCCTTGCTGAAATTGATAAAAACGCTTTCGCCGGGGGTTAGCCCGTGCATGTAGGTGGTGGTGAGCGTGACGTTGGTCTTGGTTTGAACATACCCGCCACCGCTGATTTTTGGCATAACGCAGTTTCCGGTCAGCGTCGTCGTGTTCGTTGTCGCAACGGTAAAGGAGGCAGTCGTGTTGGTCGTCACGACTTGGTACACCCCCGATGCCGCGCCCCCGGTCGTGAAATCCAAGTACGCCGAATTCCCAGGAACCAACCCATCGCCCGAAATATTAACCGTGATAACACCGTTGCTCTGAGTGTAAGTTCCCGTCGAAACACCCGCCGCGTTCACTGTGAATATCGTCGGGCTGGTCACGGTAACACTGTAGCCTTGTTCCGCCGGAGCGGCGTTGCCGGAGGTATCGGTAAACTCCAAAAACAGGGTGTCGCCACTATTAAGAAGATGCGCATTCGTAGTAGTAATGGAAATGACTTGCGTGCCGTTTTCGCTGTAAACACCGCCATTTGACGGAGGCGCCGGAAACGCCCGTGCCGCCGCCGTGACGCGCAAAAGCCCTTCGCGCTGCTTGCCGTATGTCGGATCGCTCAACATGTTTGTCGAACGCGCTTCGTAATCCAGCAGGATCGCCCGGACGACGGCTTGAAGATTGCCGCGAACTCCAGTCCCATCGTCATTGAAAACCGACGCCACGCGGTAAACATAATCGTGGCTCGGATTGCTGGTGACCAGCCGCTGAATAAGCTGCCGGCAGATGAACGGCGCGACGTTCTGATTGTTGAAAATGGAATTCAGCGCCGCGGCCAAATTTCCTTCGCCGTAATTGTCAAAATTCGTGCTCCCGGAATTCGTCTGGCTCCCGGCCGCGGGCGGCAGCGCCACATTGTCCAAAACCAATTTCGCCCCGAGGTCGTGATGGGCCGGGACCAGCACCATTGGATTGGTGTAATTGGCCGCCGGATACCAATTCGACGGCAGCCGCCCGTTGGCCTGGTTGATTTGATAATAATTCCAACCCGTAAACACGCTGGCAAATCCCATCACCACGTTCTGATCATAAGTAGGCACCAGATTCCCCTCGGCGTTCATCACAAGGCTTCCGTCCGGCCAGAGGCGATTCAACCCAATCGAAAACAACTGCTCCACCTCGCGCGCGTAATTCTCATCCGCATGAAGGCCGGTGATTATGCTGCCCTCGTTGTTCCCCTGCATGTCGAGGTAAAGGCCCATCGCCGGCGCAAGCGTCACGGCTTGCAGCAGCGACCGGAAATTGCCAAATGCGTTGTCAAGCAAAGTGTCGTAATAGGAGGCCAGGGCCGAGGCGTTGTTCTGCAACACACCATTTTCGGAGACGACCATGATTTCGCTCAACGCAAAAGCCACCCGCTGCCGCAATTGATCCGGCGCGGTGATCGATTGCTTCCACCACGCGTTGAACCAATCGGCGCTCGGATATGGATTTGCCGGGTCCGCGTTCTTGTTGGCGACGACCACCGGCAGAACGTGCGTTGGCGGCAGGCTAAACTGATAGGCAAGCCAGTTTGCGTAGCCCATCGATTGCACGGTGGCGATGTCGCTGGGACTCGGCCCGAAAGTCGCCTGGATGAGAAAACGCGACGCGGCGTTGGAGTTTGCCGAATCGTCCGTCCACGCCGGCGGCGATGGCGGCGGCGTGAACGATTGCGACCCATTGGCCAGGACGAAGTGTCCGCTGAGTTCGCCATCCGGATAATTCACCGTGTCAATATTAATATAGGCCATTCCTCCGCTGATAATTTGCGAAACGTCCGCCCCCGTCAACGGGCCGACAGCCTTGATGTTCCACAAGAAACTTCCGTTCGGCTGCGGTTTGGACGCGGAAATGTCATAGATCAATTCCCCTGGGTCGCCCTGATAAGGATCGCTGTCAATGGACTGCCCGCCAATCGGCGACGACAGATTGTTCATCGCATAATTCAGCACCGCCTGCGTCCCCGCCGAATTGACCAGCAACGTCGCCGAACCCACCGCCTTGCTGGTAACCCCGGGCGCCGCTTCCATGTCCGCCGTGTAAAGCGTACCCGAAGCCGTCGAAGCCAGCGGCGGAAAATATCGCGAAAGCAAATATCCCGGCACAATGCCACCCGGCGTTGTGTTGGTTCCGGTGGAGTCCTGCAACCATCCGACGGCCCAGTTATCGTCCGGCCCGACGCCCGCCTTGTGCAAAATCTCGATGTAATAAGATTGTCCGGCGTTCAGCGCCAGCCAGGCGGATTGTTGATTGGTCTCAAGATTCCATTGTTGCGGCGCGGTTCCGTTGGGCGGCACGTAGGCGCGTTTAACCTTGTTGACAGGGTCCCCATCGTTGGAAATCCACAATTCAGCCGAATTGCTTGCGGCAATCCAAAAGTAATAATTCCCCGTTGCGGGCGCCGTGAAATAACCGCGAATGCGCTCGCCATAATTGTCGCCGTAGTTGGTCAATCCAACCAGCCCGCCGAGCGCGTTGGTGATATTTGCCGGCGTGTTAACCGGAATGTCCGAAACGTTTGTCCCCGGCACATTCAGCCACAATTCCTGCGATACCGCGCTCCCCGTGCTGAAAACCTGGATGCTCAACGTCGAAGCCGCGACTCCAATTGCGTTGCTCGCCGTAAGGATCGCTTGAAATGTCCCGGCAAGCGTTGGAACGCCGCTGATCACGCCATTCGTCCTGTTGAACCCGAGGCCGGGAGGCAGCCCAGTCGTGGTATATCCCATCGGCGTATTTGCCGCCTGCACGGGGAATGTAAACGGCTGCCCCAAAAATGCGACAGCCGAAAGCGGGCTCATAATCACAGTCGGCGCGGCTGTGGTATTCGTCGGAAACAGGCACGTATTCGGAATGATCTGCCTGGATTGGTCCGGGCTGTACCAATACAACTCCGCCAACGCGGAGCTGGTCTGCTGGAAATAATCCATCCGGATGTCGTAGCGCGCTCCACCTTGCAGCACGATGCTCCCCACCGAATCCGCCGCCCCGTGCGCCATCCAATTGTCAATAATAAGCTTGTCGTTCACCCAAACCCGAACCCCGTCGTCCGTGTAAGCGTCAAAATAATAAATTTCCGAATACTGCGGTTCCACCTGCCCAACCCACCGCACACAATAGTGGCCGTTGTTGGGAATGGGATTGGTCGTATTGCCCCACACAAAATCAACCGTCGGATCGATGCGGATCATTTTCAGATTGGCGGGATTAAAATTAGCGCTGTTGGAATACGTCGAACTCGAGTTCGTAAAATACAGCCCCGTCAAACCAGTCCCGGACGCCGTCGGCGACGGATAAATCACCACAGCCGCCATATTAGAACTGGCAACAGTGTAATTCGCGCCGGCCATGACTTTTAATTGCGCGATGACCGGCGCCGCCAGACTCGTATTTGCCAACGGCGTCACCGTAATTGTCTGCGAACTGACTCCGACCGGGAACGTGACCGACACCGGCAACGCCGTGAAATCAACCCCTTGCGTCGCATACCCCGCTCCCGGCCCGCCCAACGCAAGGCTCACCGTAATGGAGTTCAGCGGAAATCCTCCGCGCGACACGGTAAATTGTCCCGGGCTTGTGGAACTTTGCCCCGGGTCCGGCTCGACTCCCATCGGACCCGTCGCCGTGATGGAAACCACATTTTGCAACGCCAGCTTTCCGACGACATATTGATAATCCGTCAGCGCCTCCCCATTGTTTCCCATCTGTCCGTTGCTGTATGCGTCCAGCGGTTCCAGTCCCAATTGATATTCCTCCCAATCGTTGACTCCATCCCCGTCGCTATCAACGTCCGAAATGGAAACTTTGAAATACTTCTCCACGGAGCCAAGCGGCGCGGTCAGCGTCAGCGTCGAACCGCTGCGCGCGACAGAGTTCGTTTCCAAAAACCAATTCGTGCTCGTCAAGTCCGACACATTGGTGACGCTCAACAACGAATATTGCTTCCCAAGCGCGACCGGCAGCGTCACCGCGAAATTGGTGCCAAGATTGGCGCTATACGAAATTTCCGGGAACGAATTGGAATTAAACGGATCAGTGCCCGCGAACGCTTCCCCCCTGTTAATGACACCATCTCCGTCCGTGTCGGCATTCGGGTCGAGGCTGCTCGCGTTGTGAATTGCCTCCCAAATGTCGCTCATCCCGTTCCCGTTGAGGTCCACCATCGGAGCCGCTAAACAGCACGATGCGGCAAGGAAAATGACGAACGCGATCACACTGATTCGAACTGAATCAACTCCTCGCATGCGCAGTGGCCATTGTGACTTCACCGGACGCCGATGTCAATTTTTTTCCCGCGAAAATCCGTCTGTCCAAACGCTTCGCCGTCAGGTATCTGATTACAAATGAGCTTCAGTTCAAAACGTTTCAGTCTTGCCGTTGCAACCGCCTGCGCCCTTCTCCCGCTGTGCCTTGCCGCCGCGGATAACTCGACTCCCTCGCACACCTTTGCAATCGGCACGAATGATTTCCTCCTCGACGGCCGGCGATTTCAAATTCGCTGCGGCGAAATGCACGCCGCCCGCATCCCCCGCGAATATTGGCGGCATCGCCTCCAAATGGCCAAAGCCATGGGCCTCAACACCGTTTGCGCTTATCTTTTTTGGAACCTCCACGAACCCGTTCCCGGCCAATATGTTTGGAGCGGCCAGGCCGACGACGCCGAATTCTGCCGCATCGCGCAGGAGGAAGGCTTGTGGGTCATTCTTCGTCCCGGCCCCTATTCCTGCGCCGAATGGGAAATGGGCGGCACCCCATGGTGGTTGTTGAAAAATGACGGCATTCAACTCCGCTCCCGCGACCCGCGCTATCTCGACCCCGCCCGCGCTTACCTCAAGGAAGTCGGCCGCGTGCTCGGCCCCCTTCAAATCACACACGGCGGCCCGATCATCATGGCCCAGGTCGAAAACGAATACGGCTCCTTCGGCAAGGACGCCCAATACGTGGACGCCGTCAAACAAGCGTTGCTCGACGCCGGTTTCGATGTCCCTCTCTTCGAGTGCAATCCCCCGTACGACATGAAAAACGGCCTCGACACCAATCTGTTTCAAGCCGCAAATTTCGGCGGCGACCCACAGGGAAATTTTCGCAAGCTCCGCAAATTCCAACCCACCGGCCCGCTGATTTGCAGTGAATTTTATCCCGGCTGGTTCGACACCTGGGGCCAGCCGCATCATTATGGCGACACCAAAAAATACCTCGCCGATCTCCAATACATGCTTTCGCACGACGCCTCCTTCAGCATTTACATGGCGCACGGCGGCACCACGTTCGACCTCTGGTCCGGCTGTGATCGCCCCTTCAAACCCGACACCTCCAGCTACGATTACGACGCGCCGATCAGCGAAGCCGGCTGGACGACCCTGAAATTTTTCCAAACCCGCGAGCTTTTCTCGAAATACTTGATGCCCGGCGAAAAGCTGCCCGATCCGCCCGCCCGGAATCCCGTCGTCACATTTGCGCCGGTCACGCTGGACAGCATGGCGCCCGTTTTCGACAATCTGCCCGCCTCGCAAACTTTCGAGACGCCGCCCAACATGGAATCGTGCAACCAGGGCTACGGCTGCATTTTATATAGTACAACAATCCCCTCCGGCCCCATCGCCACGCTCGAAGCCGCGGCGATTCATGATTTCGGCTATGTGTTTCTTAACGGCCGGCGCGTTGATATGTTTGACAGACGCAACACGAACGCCGCCACGGCGACCATCCCCGCCCGCGACCACGATTCGCGGCTGGACATTCTCGTCGAGCCAATGGGCCGCATCAATTTCGGACCCGAAATGGCCGATCACAAGGGCCTCATTGCTCCCGTAAAACTCGCCGGAGAAATTCTGAAAAACTGGGACGTTTACAATCTGCCCTTGGACGACAAAATGATTGCCGGCCTGAAATTTGCCCCCGCAAAACCGCCTGTCGATGCCCCCGCGTTCTGGCGTGGAACTTTCACGCTCGCACAGCCCGGCGATACGTTCCTGGACATGCGCGGCTGGGGCAAAGGAGATTTATGGGTCAACGGTCATTGTATGTGCCGCTACTGGAACATCGGCCCGACTCAAACCGCATACGTCCCCGGTTGCTGGCTGAAACCCGGCGACAACGAAATCATCATCCTCGATTTGCTCGGCCCGACTAACCCAGTCGTCATCGGTCTCGACACCCCAATCCTGAACGACCTTCGGAAATTATCTGCCACTAAATGATTTGAGTGCAGCCTCTCTTTCAACCAATGTCGGATGCGAATAATAAAACCCGCTGTAAAACGGATGCGGCGTCAGATTGCTGAGATTCTTCTCATTCAATTTCCGCAACGCCGCAATCAGCGGTTCGGCCCGCTTGATCAATTCCGCCGCAAACGCATCCGCCTCATACTCGTGCCGCCTCGACAAAAGATGAAAAAGCGGCGACAGCCAAAATGTCACCGCCCCTGACAGCAACGAAATGAGCAGCAAGACTGGCACGAGGTTCCCCTGCGCAAAACCAAACGTGCCCAGAAACCACGCATCCTTCGCCAAAGCCGAGATAATATAAAATCCCAACAACGACCCTCCCAGTGACAACGCAATCGTCTTCGGTATATGCCCCTTTTTGTAATGCCCGATCTCGTGCGCCAGGACCGATTCCAATTCCGCCTGGTCCAACTGCTCCACCAGTGTGTCAAACAAAACGATCTTGCGAAATCGCCCCAACCCTGTGAAAAAAGCGTTTGAGTGCCGCGACCGTTTGCTCCCATCCATCACCTGAATGTCGCGCGCGCGAAATCCCGCCCGTTCACCCAGCGACATCAAGGCGTCGCGCAACGCTCCCGCCGGAAGCGCCGTGAATTTGTTGAAAAGCGGCATGATCAAAACCGGCGCGACCAGCATCATCACAAGCTGGAACACAGCCAGGCAGACCCACGCCCAAAACCACCACCACGCCCCCAGCCAAACCGCCAGCTTCAAAATCAAAACCAGCAGCGGATAACCCAGCGCCACCGTCAACAACAATCCTTTCACGCGGTCCATCCACCACGTCGCGGCAGTCGTCGTATTGAACCCAAACCGTTCCTCGATATGAAACTGCGCGTGCCATTCAAATGGCAAATCCACCGCCGCCAATAAAATTCCCACCGCCACAAGATACGCCGCCCCCGCCCACACCGACGGCCCGTTCGCTCCCGGAAAAATCCGATAAAACCACGGCAACACCCCGCTAAAAAGAACAACCGCCAAAACCACCGCATTCCAGGTCAGCTCAATCATCTCGAATCGCCCTTTAACCAGCGTATATTCCACCGATTTGGCATAATTTGCGGGCGTAATTGTCCCAACAAACGCAGCCGGCACCACCGACGCATGGGCTTTGACGTGCTTTTGATTGACCCATTCCA
Source organism: Verrucomicrobiia bacterium (assembly GCA_036268455.1). Classification (GTDB taxonomy): domain Bacteria; phylum Verrucomicrobiota; class Verrucomicrobiia; order Limisphaerales; family Palsa-1400; genus DATAUD01. Next base: position 61,450 of record DATAUD010000022.1, on the reverse strand, counting down.
ACGCCATTTGCGCGCACCATTTCGCCGCAATCAAAACCCCGCAAACTTTCGCGAATATCGAAATCATCGCCGCCAATCTACACGCTCTTCATTTTCCCGTGAAGCGAGAGATACCACGGCGTCACCGCGAGCCCGCTCCAACTCGCCGGATTGTGGTTCGCCAGGAAAATCTCACGCAACGTTTCATCGTAAGGAACCAACGCCGTCCAAAGCGCCCCCGGCGAATCCTTCCAACGCTTGTCCGGTTCGCCGCCGTCAATGCGCTGAAACTTCGCCCCGTGCATTTGACGGTTCCACATAAAGTCGCGATTCGTCGCAATGAGCCTTCGCATGTCCTCCCGCGTGAAAACCATGCCGTGCTCGAACGCCGCAGTCATCCCTTCCACATCGATCCCATAATACCCGCCGTTCGGATGCACCCCAACCCAATGCCGCGGAGAACCATCCGCTTTGTAATCCCACGGCCCCGCCGGTTCCCAATAATTCCACACAAAATATCGCCCCTCATCGCGCTTCTTGAGCCGTGATTTCATCACGTGAAACCACTGGCTTGCCCGCTCGCGATAAACCGGCTTGCCCGTCACGTCGTGCATGGCCAGCAGCCAGCGCGCGATGTGATTTTGCTTGTTGTCAGGATTTGAAAAACCATCCGTCTTGCGCCGCGCGTAACCGTCCGTCCAACCCCCCGTCTTGGCGTCAATGCCGAAGTCCGGCGCCACCCACACGCCCCCCCTGCTCCACCTCGCGCCAGCAACCGCGCGAATCCCACTTCTCAAAAACCCGCCCGGCAAGTTCCAGCCACGCGGCCGCCCGCGCCCCAAATTTCTCCTTCAACTCCGGGTCCTTCTGGATTTCGTCCGCCATCAGCGCCACCGGTCGAAACGCCATCGCCTCCCCCAGCAAGCTATCCGTGAGAAAATTTTCCTCCGACGCCCCGCCCGTGCCGCTCTTCGGCCAGCCGACAAACCCATCCGGCTCCTTCACCCCGCGTTTGATCCATGAATCCGCCCAATCCGCCAAACGCTCCACCCATTTCAAATTGCGTGTCGCCCGATACCCGTAATAAAACCCATTAAGAAACGGGCTGACCAGCCACCCGATTTCCTCCCCAAGTTCCCGATCGCAATACCGATTGTGGCACTCGTCAAGAATATGTTTCTCCCACAACGCAAGCCAGTCATTGGCCGCCGGTTCATCCGCCACGGCCAACATCGTACAAGCGGAAAAAATCGAATATTTAAGAAAACATCGTCGATTCATGGCATTGGTCAAAATTGGAACAGAATCCAAAACCAAGGTCAACCCAGCGCAAAACTTTTTCCTTCTCCCCGGTGGAGAAGGATTAAGGATGAGGGCGAGACTTTCCACCGTTTCCCTGACTCCCAATCCTGACGTCTTTATGGAATGTTACGAAGCCAAAATGAAGAAAGAGGAAGCCGAAAAAGGCGAAACGGAACCTTCACAACCGGACGCTCAATCAAGCCAAATCAAGGTTACTAAAGATTTCCGCAAAAAAACGGCCGAGTTCATCACCAATCATGTGAAATTTTTTTTGCATTGCGTGACATTTTTTCGGCCCGGATTTCGCATTGGTTGGTATTATGAAACAACTAATCTTCATTATGGTGGGTTTCGGCGTTATTGTTGCGCTCGGTGTTGGCATCAATCACATCAAAACCGCGCCTGAGCCAAACTTTCCGACGAATACCGTGATGACATCAAAAACCGTGAAAGGCCCGGAGGCGGCAGAGGTGCAGGGTCAGTCAAACTCCCTGGCCGCGAAAACCTGCCATACCGCCCGGCCGAACGCGCACATATTCACCTCATTCCAGCGCGAGACGCAGGCCCATCGGGAATTCCGCAGCGCCATAGAAACCTTGCTTTCCTCCGAATCCACCTATGAGCAGAAACAGGCTGTGTGGAAACACCTGAAAGAAGCGGGCGAACTGGATGACGCCATTCATGAATTCCAACAACGTGTCGCCGCAAACCCAAATTCCACCGACGACCTCGTCGCGCTTGGAGAAGCCGAGTTAAAAAAGTGCGTTCAAAATGATGATGTTCGCGAAACAGCCATATTGGCGATGAATGCCGATCAGACGTTTGACAAGGCGTTGAGCATCGACCCCTCCAATTGGGAAGCGCAGTTTGACAAGGTTTCCGCCATGGCGCACTGGCCGCCGGAGTTGAACCAGGGCCAAAAGGTAATCGACCAGTTCCAGACCTTGATTCAGGAGCAGGAATCGCAACCCGCTCAATCCCAGTTCGCCCTGACCTATCTGCGCATGGGAGACTTTTACCAAAGGGGCGGAAACGCCGATGCCGCCGCGCAGGTCTGGCAGCAGGGTGCGGCCCTTTTCCCCAACAACACGGATTTGCAAAACAGGCTCTTGCCCAATCCATAGAATACGGCTTTAATTTGAAAACTTCCTCATTATGCTCAGTCATATGAACGACGCCGCTTCAACCGACCGTCAGGAAGCCCTGTTCAACGGCGCGCTTCAATTGCCGGAGGCACAACGCGCCGAATATCTCAAGCAAGCCGCCGGCGGTGATCAAGCCTTGTGCGAACGCGTCACCGCCCTCCTGCAAGCCCACGGGCAAAGCGGCGCGTTCCTCAAGGAAACCAAGACGATTGTGATTTCCCCGTCGCCCTCGCCCACCGAGAAAGCCGGCGACAGGATTGGCCGCTACAAACTTTTGCAAATCATTGGCGAAGGCGGTTGCGGTGTTGTTTATATGGCCGAACAGCAGGAGCCGGTCATCCGCCGGGTCGCTCTCAAGGTGATCAAACTGGGGATGGACACAAAAGCCGTCGTTGCCCGCTTCGAAGCCGAACGCCAGGCGCTCGCCATGATGGACCATCCCAACATCGCCAAAGTCCTCGATGTCGGCGCCACCGAAACCGGGCGTCCTTTCTTCGTCATGGAATTGGTGCGCGGCATCAAAATCACCGATTACTGCGATCAAAACAAACTTCCCACCGCCGAGCGCCTGGAATTGTTCATCCTGGTCTGCCAGGCCATTCAACACGCCCACCAAAAAGGCATCATTCATCGCGACATCAAACCTTCCAATATTCTTGTCACTTTGCATGACGGCGTCCCAGTTCCCAAAGTGATTGATTTTGGCATCGCCAAAGCCACACAAGGACGATTGACCGACCAAACGCTGTTCACCGCCTTCGAGCAATTCATCGGCACGCCCGCCTACATGAGTCCGGAGCAGGCCGAAATGAGCGGCCTGGACATCGACACCCGTTGCGATGTTTACGCGCTGGGCGTTTTGCTTTACGAGCTTCTTACCGGCCAGACTCCTTTCGACGCGCATGAACTCGTCGCTTCCGGTCTGGATAAAATGCGCCAAACAATCCGCGAGCGCGAACCGGATCGCCCCTCCACGCGTTTGCGAACCATGATCAACGCAGACCTCACCGCCACGGCGGAAAGATGTCGGACAGATGCTCCAAAACTCATTCATCTTCTTCGCGGCGACATCGACTGGATCGTGATGAAAGCGCTGGAAAAAGACCGCACGCGCCGTTACGAAGCCGCCAGCGGCCTTGCCCGCGATATTCAGAGGTACTTGCGCAACGAACCTGTAGAAGCGCGTCCGCCTGGTGGATTTTACCGTTTCCAAAAGCTCGTGCGCCGCAACAAACTCGCCTTTGCCGCAGTGGGCGCCGTTCTGGCGGCCCTGCTTTTGGGTTTGGGCGCCTCCACATTCCTTCTGATTCAAGAGCGCAAGGCGCGAAACCGCGCCGATCAAGCCGAAAAAGTTCAGAACACATTGCGCCTGCAAGCGGAACGGCGCAGCCAGTTGGGCGAGAAAGTCGGCCTCGCCGCTTTATACGTGACGCAAGATAAATACGAAGAGGCCGAACATGAACTCGATCCGGTGCCCATTTCAGACCTGACCAACATAGTCACCACTGCCTTCCTTTTCAATGTCTTCGTCGAGAAACACGCCCGGCACGGCCAGTGGGCGCAAGCCATCGCCAATTTAAACAAGGTCATCACCATCGTGCCAAACGATTTTCCCGCCTACCCTGCCCGCGCTTTGCTCTTTGCCCAAACTGACGCCAAGGAAGCATGGCAGCGCGATTGCGAGCAAATGTTGCGGCTGTTCGCGGAGACTCACGACCCCGTCATCGCCACCCGAATCGCCGAAGTCTCCCTTATTCTTCCATCGCCAGACCTCGATGGGCCGCACACCAGCAAAATGGTTGACATTGCGATGAATGCGGATTCCCCGCACAAATCCTGGAAAGACGTTTATTTTATTAAAGCGTTGGAGGAGTACCGCCATGGAAATTTTCCCGACGCCGTGAAGTGGGTCCAAAAAGTGACGCCGGAAAAAGAACATCCAAATCGCAACGTCGCCGCGCTCACGCTTTTGGCCATGTCACAACACCGTCTCGGCCAGGTCTCCGAAGCGCGGGCCACGCTTTCTGGGGCCACCCAAACCGCCGGGCAGACTATGGCAACAATCGAGGACGGTCTGGGAAGCGAATGGGGCGACTGGATTATAACTCATCTTTTGATGGACGAGGCCCGCCAATGAGCGAAGTGACGCGAATCCTCCAGTCCATCGAAGCCGGCGACAATATGGCTGGCGGCCAACTGCTCCCGCTCGTTTACGAAGAACTGCGCAAATTGGCGGCCAGCAAAATGGCCCATGAATCGCCGGGCCAGACATTGCAACCCACAGCCCTCGTGCACGAAGCCTGGCTTCGTCTCAACGCAAATGAATCGGAAAAGTGGCAGGGCCGCGCCCACTTCTTTGGCGCAGCCGCCGAGGCGATGCGACGTATTCTTATTGACAATGCCCGCCGCAAGCGCGCCGCCCGCCACGGCGGCGGACGGCCACGGGAAGACATCCTGGAATTCGACGTCGCCGCCCCCGGTCCGGACGATGAAATCCTCGCCGTTAACGACGCCTTGGGCCTTCTCGCCGAATTGGACAAACCAAAGGCGGACCTGGTTAAACTTCATTACTTCGCCGGCCTGACATTTGAGGAATCCGCCGATGCCCTCGGCATCTCCGTTTCCACCGCCAACCGATGGTGGACCTTCTGTCGCGCCTGGCTTTTTGACCAAATCCGCAAAAACGTTATTTCCTAGACGAATTCTCCACCCTCACCATACTTTCCGCCATGAAGTTTCTAGCTCGAATACTGATTTCCTGGTTAACCTGCGCGTTCGCCCTCAGCGCCTTCGCCTGGGGCGATGAAGGCCATCGCACCATCGGCGCAATGGTCGATACTTTGATCACTGGCACGGACGCCGCCAGCCACGTCCACTCATTGCTCGGTGATGAAACTCTCTCCGCCGCCTCCGTCTGGGCCGACCACGTCAAAGGCCGGACCGACCAAACAACCGAGATGGTCCAATTCAAAAAGACAAATCCCAACCACTTCGTCTTCCATTACACGGACATTCCCTTTGAAGAGCCGAAATACCGCGACGATTCAATTGGCGCCACAAATGTCGATGTCGTCCATGCCATTCCGGCCTGCATTCTTATTCTGCAAGGAAAGCCGGAATCGCAAACCCTTTTCAGCAACGTAAGCCAGCGCGTCGCCCTGCGCCTCCTCGTTCATTACATTGAAGACCTTCACCAGCCGTTGCACGCCGGCGCCGGTTATCTTGACAAGACTAATTTCATCGATCCCAACGGTTACACCGGCCATTACGAAGACGATCAGGGGGCCAATCGGCTTGTTTTCGGCGGCACCAACAAACTGCACTTCTTCTGGGACGTCACTGTGGTTCAACTCGACATGGCCCGGGCGCACGTCGAAACCCCTCAGCAATATGCCGCCTTCCTGCTGTCGAAGCCGGTTCCCGATTGGAAAACCCCCTCCCCTCTCCTTCAACGCGACCGCGATTGGGCCAACGAGAGCATCGCCCTCTCCGCAAAAGTCCATGATGTCAAAGTTCTCGATGAGGACGACAGTCAATTAGATTATCGCACGCAAAAACCGCGCCCAGTCTGGCATATCGAGGAGTTGTCGCCCGCCTACATTGATTGGTCCTGCAAAACCGCTGAAGACCAAATGACCAAAGCCGGCTACCGCATCGCCGCAACCCTGAAGGAAATTTGGCCTTAGCCCTCCCTCTCCCGCCGGGAGAGGGTCGGGGTGAGGGCTAGAACGGAACTTTGCTCCGGTAATCCACCGTGCCGCCCAATTTTTGGTAATTGTCGAACTCGGTTTCAAATTTTGCGCGCAAAAAGCTAATTTGCTTCTGGGCCTCGTTGATGGCGAATTGCGCCCTCCGCTCATGGTCATTTGCCAGCTCATGCTCTTGAGATCCATGCGCCCGCGAGGATTCACCCTCCGCCGCCCGCTCCTGGGCCTGGGCAACTAACATGCTCTGATGCGCCCGGAGGAGTGATTGGACGCATTCCTGCATTTTTTGGTCCGCGCGCGCCAGTTCGGTCATTTTGTCCCAACCGCCCTGCGGCGCCTGGATGACCGGCGCCACCGGTCCCGACTCATCCGAAAACCTCTTTTTGACAAAGGAGGCGCCCGCAAGCAATGCGCCGATGAGAATGAACGGCACAAGGACCTGCCCCACAATCTTCCAATGCGGATAGTCCCTGAGATAAACGAAAATCGCCTTCGCGTTCCAGGCCCATTGGACAATCGGCTTTTTTACTTCCTCGACGTAAATCGTTTTCCCGCCTGTCTTCGGAGGAATCGCGGGGAACGTGATCGTGTTGCCGCAAATGGGGCATTGCATCTGTCTGCCACAATAGCCGGCCGTATATTCGACATGTTGGCCGCAAACCGGACAAGAATGCTTGTACGATTCCATGACAGCATTCAGTTTACACCGGGTCTTCGGAAAAAATCAAGCGCCTTGAGAAAGTCCTCTGGTGGCGGCGCTTGCGCCACCAATTGTTCTCTCGTTGACGGATGAACGACCCCCAGCCGCCAGGCATGAAGCAACTGCCGTGGAGCGGAGTAACCAGTCGCCTTGCCAAGCGCGGCATTGCCCAGACGCCCATAAACCAGGTCCCCCGCGACCGGAAATCCCAAGTGGGCAAAATGCACGCGGATTTGATGCGTCCGTCCCGTGTGCAACGCGACTTCCACAAATGTCGCGTCACGCCATCGCTCCAGCACGCGGTAAGTCGTCCGCGCGGCGCGCCCCGTCCCATCCGTGACTGCCATTTTTTTTCGCTGGGTGGGATGCCGCGAAATCGCCGTCTCGATGCTGCCTGACTCGCGCGGCATCCTTCCGCAAACGATGGCCTGATACGTCTTTTCGACTTGACGACCGGCGAATTGCTCCGAAAGCGACAAATGAGCGGCGTCTGTCTTGGCTACTATGAGGCAACCGCTGGTGTCTTTGTCCAGTCGATGAACAATCCCCGGTCGCGCCACCCCGCCGATGCCGCTGAGTTGCCCCCTGCAATGGTGCAGAAGTGCATTTACCAACGTGTGTTCGAGGTGTCCCGCCGCGGGATGCACCACCATCCCGGCTGGTTTGTTGAGCACCAAAAGCTCTTCGTCCTCGTAGAGAATCGCGAGCGGCATCTCCTCTGCGCGAGCTTCCGGCGGACGCGCCGCCGGCCGTTCAATGGCGATGGTTTCGCCGACTCGGGGATGGTGCGTAGGTTTGACAATCCGGCCATCGACGCGAATGTGACCCTCCAACATCAAACGCTGGATGGCGGCGCGGGAGAGATCCGGCAGCTTTTTGTGGAGGAAAACATCCAAACGTTCCTGCGGGAGCGATACATCGACTACAAACTTCTCGGGAGCGCCCGGCATGACATCTCATGCTTCCGCTTTTCGCTCCTCGCGTTCCATTCTCCCGCTCCTGGCCGCGGATTCCTGCAGCCACGATGTCAGTATCAGCAGTCCAACGCCGACACATATGGCGCTGTCGGCGACATTGAACGCCGGAAAGCCAATCTGCTCGCCGCTCCGCCTGTACAGATAAAATCGCAGAAAGTCGATGACCTGATGGTAATACAGCCGGTCGAAAAGGTTCCCGCAAATGCCTCCGATGATCAGTCCCAGCGCAAACTGGCCCAGCACAATGTTAAGATGGAAATGCCGCCGCCACAAAAACAGGCCCAATAGCGCGAGGATCGAAACAATCGCCAGCAATTCGTTCCGGTCGTGAAAAAGGCTCCACGCCGCGCCTGTGTTTCCCCAATGGACGAATTTGAAAAAACCGTCGATGACCACCCGCTCATCCGTCGGCCCCAAAAATTTCAGGACCAGAAGTTTCGAGGCCTGGTCCAGGACAAACACACACAGCGCGACCACGCCCAGGCGGCGATCAGGAGTCCACTTCATTTCGTATAAACCACCTTCGTCCCGGCCAGCCAATCATGCAACGCGCGTTTGTCCGGATTGGTGAGGATCATGAAATAACCAAAAAAGAAGCAAAACTCGCTCAAGCGCGCCGCAAACCACCGCAGCAACGCGCGGCCATACCCGATTGGCGAGCCGTCGTTCATCGTTATTTTGGCGCCAATCGCCATTTTTCCAAGCGTCGCGCCGACACTTCCAACCAGCAAAACGTCGTAAAGCAAAAAGATCGGGTAGAAAATCGGCAGCGCCCGGTCCATCCAGACGCTCACTTCCTCCCGAAAGCGCTGAATGCTTGCCGTTGTGGTGTCCTGCGGAAATTCGGGCGCCGTCCAATGTCGTGGCGTCGCGATCGGTGTCCAAACCGCCACAAAAATCGCGCCCAAAACAAACCTGTCGAGGATGTAAGCCGCAAGCCGCGCCCAAAAACCGCAAGGCCGCGCGTTCTGCGCCGCTGCCGCCGCGTGCAACCGCGCCAAATCCGGGCGCAACTCCGAATACCGGTCGGCGGCGGCCCACGCCGCCAAGTCGCTTCGCCAAACTCGTGTCATTGCCGCCACGCGCCCGTCCAGAATCCAGTTCTTCAATTCATCAAGCGTAGCCGGCCCATATTCGACGCCATCGCCGCCAATAATTTTGTACTCTACGTCTGTCATTTTACATTAAGGAGCGATTTGCTTCGTATAATCCTCCGCCGACATCAAACGGTCCAACTCCGCCGGTTGCGATAATCGAATCTTGAAAAACCAGCCGCTTACATACGGTTCCGTGTTCACAAGGTCCGGATGCCCGGTCAATTCCCCATTCACTTCGACCACCTCGCCGCTGACCGGCGAGTAAATATCGCTGGCGGTTTTCACCGATTCCACAACGGCGCACGATTCACCCGCCTTGAGGCTGCGTCCCATTGCGGGCAACTCGACGAACACCACATCTGTCAACTCATGTTGGGCGTGGTCAGTGATGCCGATCGTCGCCACGGCCCCGTCGGTGCGAAGCCATTCGTGCGATTTCGTGTATTTCAGGTCAGGCGGAACGTTCACACTCATAAATCTCCTTTTAAGAATAACCGGATTGCAATCGTTGGAAATCTTTTTTCAACTCCTTCGATAAATCGGACGCGTCGCCACCTTCGCGGGAAGCTGTTTGCCGCGAACTTCGATTCCTATCGCCGTGTTGGCCGGTGAAAATTCAGGCGCGACAAACCCCAGCCCGATGCCGATGCCAAGGGACGGACTTTGCGTTCCGCTGGTCACGCGGCCCATCGGCGTTTTTCCGCCGGACGCGCTCCAAATCGGATAGCCCGGCCGCGGCGGAGCCGAGCGTTCCTCCATTTTGAAACCCACCAGCTTTCGCGACGTTCCGGCGGCTTTTTGCTGGACCAGCGCGGCGCGCCCGATAAACTCGCCCTTGCTCAGGGAAACAAAAAATCCCACTCCGGCTTCCAACGGCGAAATGTCTTCATCCAGTTCGTGCCCGTAAAGGGGATAACCCGCCTCCGTCCGCAATGTGTCGCGCGCACCCAACCCCGCCGGCTTCAAACCCGAGGATTTCCCGGCGTCGAAAAGTTTATTCCAAACCGCTTCAATGCAATCCGCCGGCGCGACAATTTCAAACCCGTCCTCGCCCGTATAGCCGGTGCGCGATACAAAAGCGATGCGCCCGGCGAAGCTCAAACGGACGACTTCATTCTTCTGCAAACTCGCCGCCATTTGCGCTCCCGGCTGAAAAACGTGGTCGATAAACCCCGCCGCCTTCGGCCCTTGCACGGCCACAGCCGCCAATTCATCAGAGCGGTTCTCTAATTCCACCCCGTTTCGGCCCGGAAACGCCGCCCGCTGCCGCTCAAGCCACGCGAAGTCCGCGCCGATGCGCGCGGCGTTGACTACCATCAAATATTCCTCGGCGTCGATGCGGTAGAGGTAAAGATCGTCAATCGTGCCGCCGTGCTCGTTGCACATCAGCGTGTATTGGCCCTGGCCGGCCGCCAGTTTCCGCGCGTCGTTCGTCAATACAAAGTTAACAAATTCCAACGCTCGCGGCCCTCGCGCGTCGATCTCGCCCATGTGGGAAATGTCAAAAATCCCCGCCGCCGTGCGAACCGCCCGGTGCTCCTCAAGGATGCTGGAGTAATAAAGCGGCATCTCCCAGCCTCCGAACTCCACCAGGCGCGCCCCCAGTTTCTGATGCGTTGCGTGCAACGGAGTTTTTTTCAGCATACTAGCCCCACTTTTCCGTTTTCATTTGCGTCTTCGGAATCTTCAATTCGTCCAGCACCAGTCTCTCCGCCGCGTCCACAAGCGCGTTTGGCCCGCACGCGTAAAAAATCGTGTTCGACAAATCCGTCAAATGCTCGTGCAACCACTGCGAATCGATTCGCCCGCGGCGCCCCGTCCAATCCGCCTCCGGCGCCAGCCGCGTGCAAGTGACGTGAAATTTGAAATTTGGATTATGCGCCTCCAGCTTTCGGAATTCCTCGTTGAAAATAATATCCACCGGCGTTCTCACACTATACAACACCGTGATGCGCGTGGACACCTTGCGGTGTCCCGCCTCCCGCGCAAACGCCCTGAACGGCGTTACCCCCGACCCACCCGCGATGCACACCAGGTGTTTCTCCGGCTCCAGCACCGGCAGGAATCGGCCCGTCGGCGGGATGACGAAAAGCTTGTCGCCGTCGCGCGTCCAATCCACCAGTCGCGTTCCCATTTTGCCGTCGCGTTTGATCGTGATTTCGTAAAAGCCGCGATCCAGCGCGCTGGAAGAAAGCGAATAGGCGCGTTTATAAGCGGGCGTATCCGGAAAATAAACCGTGATAAACTGGCCCGTTTTAAAATCAACGTCGTAGCCTTCCGGCCATTTCAGTTTCAATGTTTTGGTGTCCGGCAACTCCATCGTGGCCGACTCCACCGCCATTTCGACAATTTGTTTGCCCATATTCTGCGCAACAAGCGTAAAGTCCCCCACCGATGGCCGTAAAGGATTTTGTCGATCCTTTGAGCGGCATCGGTTCCGGTCACTTCGGCGGAGCCACCGCGCCGGCGCTCTCGCGCCGATGAAACGGGCGATACGCGGCAATGTCCTTGGCCGCCAGGGTTTCAATCCCCGGTTTCTGAAGAAATCCAAGGTCGCGGAACCAATCAATAAAACGATATTGCCAGGTTCCGTAAGGCGTGCCATTGCGGTCGGTCAATCCGCCACTCATTCGGCTGCCGTTGCCCAAATCATCTCCCGGATGGCGTCCCCGGCCGTAAATGTGCATCTCGATATTCGGGACCCGGACCCGCAACATGGCGGCAAAGTAATCGTCCGCCCAAAGAGCGTGTTGCGCATCGCCGGACCCGCCGCAAACTATGAATGCAGGCGGGCAGTTCGTCGGGATCGGCGTCTGCGGATCGCGGGTAAACGGAGTCGGGCCAGGATAGACTATTCCAACGAAATCCGGCCGGCTGGAAATGCCGGCCAATGGATCGCTCGCGTCGTTGTTCGCGTCGTCAAAAGTTTGAAAAAACACCGCTGCCGGGGCGGCCAGTTCGGCCCCCGCCGAAAACCCCATGATTCCGATCTTCTTTGGGTCAATCCGCCAGACCTTCGCATGAGCGCGGACCAGGCGGATCGCTTGCTGCGCGTCATACACTTCGTCCGTTTGCGGATTGTAGCCGTCCCGCCTGAGCCGGTTGCGAAGGATGATCGTGTTGACTCCGTAGTTATAGAAAAAAGGAACAAAATCGGCCCCTTCACCGCCCACGTTCAGCGTATTATGTCCTCCGCCTGCCGCCAGGATCACCGCGGCTCCCGTGTTCAGCCCTCGATCCACCAGATGGACTTCGATCGAAGGATTGTGAATGTTTGTGATGCTCTGAATCCGCCCCGGAACATCGCGGCTCATATTGTAAACCTCGGCCTCTTTGATTCGGTTGGTATTGAGAAAGTGCGAGTCGGGCGGAAAGAGCGTCACCACGATTCCTCCTTGCAGGATTGGCTGCGGTGCGCATGGGCCATCAACGACTGGCCCCGGTTTCGGCACGTTCAGCGGCGATGGCAAAGGCGGCAAGGCTGGCGTCTCAGCGGTCGCCGCGGGATTCCCCAGCCCCAGCGCGGCCGCCGAAAAGACAACGGACAAAATGAATGTTCGGCCAAGGCTGTCCATAAGCATGGATGATACCCGGGAAATCCATGGTTCAAGTTTTTCCCAGAAAATTCTTGCGTATTACATTAATATATGGGAATACTCTGAGTTGTGAGTAAGACATCCAATGTCTTCGAGGGAAATCAGGCGCGCCGCCCGGAAGCAAAAAAGTTTCGGGGCGGTCAAGTCGGTCAAGGCCAGTCAAACCTGGTCAAACCACTTTGCCAAAATGCACCAAATCAGCTAAGTTGTTGTGTTTCTGCCGGTTTCGCATATTTCGCGGGCTTTTTCAGCGTTCCCCAGTCAAGGCTCGGAGGTCATAGTCAGTTTTGGCGATGGGGTCCCTTCCAACTGATTGTTGCATCGTGCGCCGAATAGATTCCAATAAAGCCATGCCAATCGTCGCGAAAATAGAAAGCACCCTGGTATCGCTTCTTCTTGTCTTTTTCGCGGCAACAGCCTTTGCCGCAACCACGAGCTTCGACAGCGATTGGCGCTTCCTCAAGGGCGATGCCGAAGGGGCGGAGCTGCCCCAATTTAATGACACCGCCTGGGATCCTGTAAATCTTCCCCACGATTGGAGCATCGCCGGCCCTTTTGACAAGGACGCCCCAGCCACCGGAGCGGGCGCCTTCCTTCCGACCGGCGTTGGATGGTATCGAAAGAAATTTACACTGTCCGAAGTCAATACCAATTCGCGCGTGTTCGTGGAGTTCGACGGCGTAATGGCGAATAGCGACGTTTGGATTAACGGCGCCCATCTCGGCCATCGCCCGAGCGGCTCCGTCAGTTTTATTTATGACATGACTTCATCCGTCCATTTCGGCGGGGAGGACAACATTCTTTCCGTGCGAGCCGATACTTCCATGCAGCCCGCCTCCCGCTGGTACGCTGGATCGGGAATCTATCGTCATGCCCAGCTCATTATCACAGACCCCGTTCACATTGAACATTGGAGCACCTTTATTACAACACACGGAGACGTTATTCGGGCGCAAATGATCGTCACCAACCAATCTTCCACGGCGCGAACCGTCTCCGTCAGACTGATGATTTCAGGCGTGCCCACCATGTCCGGCTCCCAAACCATCCCCGCCGGGGCATCCGCGCAATTCAGTGTGGAAACGAGCATTGAGAATCCGCGAATTTGGGACATCGCGCGCCCAAATCTTTACCACGCCCTTATCACGGTGCGCGAAGGCAATACCAGCCTCGACACCGAGTCTGTTTCCTTCGGCATTCGTGAGTTTCATTTCGACCCCGCCACGGGTTTCTGGCTCAACGGACGAAACTTAAAAATCAAGGGCGTTTGCCTGCACGAGGACGGAAGCTGTTTTGGGGCCGCGGTTCCGCTCGGTGTTTGGGAACGCTGCCTTCATGCGTTGCGCGAACTAGGTGTCAACACCATTCGGACCGCCCACAATCCCCCAAGCCCCGAATTTCTTGATCTTTGCGACCGCATGGGATTTCTCGTCATGGACGAATTCTTCGACTGTTGGACGGTCGGCAAAAACCGTTACGACTATCATCTTTACTTCAAGGATTGGTCGAACGTGGACGCCCGCGACACGATCCGGCGCGACCGGAATCATCCGAGTATTATACTTTACAGTGTCGGAAACGAAATCCACGACACACCGAAAGCCGCGCTTGCCAAAGAGATACTCGAAGGATTTGTGAAAGTCTGCCACGAAAACGATCCGACACGCCCCGTAACGCAAGCGCTCTTCCGCCCGAACGTCAGTGGAGATTACACCAACGGGTTAGCCGACTTGCTGGATGTGATCGGCACCAATTATCGCGACAACGAACTGCTGGCGGCCCATCATGCCAAACCGTCACGCAAAATCATCGGCACTGAACAGCGGCACGACCGCGCAACGTGGCTCGAATGCCGCGATCATCCCGAACACGCCGGGCAATTTCTGTGGACCGGAGTTGATTACCTTGGCGAATCGCGCCGCTGGCCGGTCATCGCGGCCGGATCGGGCCTGCTTGACCGATGCGCTGAGCCGAAGCCTATGGCGTTTCAGCGTCAATCTTGGTGGTCTGACAAACCGATGGTCTTAATTACGCGTCGGTTGAGCATCGACCGCTCCACGCCCGTCGATCCAGGCTTTGCCCCGCTGGATCGCGGCCAAACCTTATTCTCCGATTGGACTCCTCATGACATCTCCCCTCACGACGAAACCGTTGAGGCATACAGCAATTGCGAGGAAGTAGAATTGCTTTTGAATGGGCGCTCCCTTGGGACCAAGCCCCTTCCCGCCGACGCCTCGCCTCGTGTGTGGACGGTGCCATTCGAAGCTGGCAAAATAGAAGCTGTCGCAAAAAATAAAGGAGTGGCAGTCGCGCGCCATACCCTTCAAACCGCGGGCCCGCCTGCATCCATAACTTTGACTCAAGAACAGTTTGAGAACCTGGCTTTCGTCCGCGCGACAATTGTTGACTCTCAAGGAACCCGCGTCCCCACCGCGGTCAATCTGATTCATTTCGAGACCGGCGAACCCGGCGCGATTATCGCTGTGGACAGCGCCGACAATGCAAGTCACGAGCCATTCCAGGCGCAAGACCGCCGGGCCTTCGAGGGAGATTGCTATGCCATCGTAAAAACCGAACCACTTCCCACGCAAATCCACCTGACCGCCTCCGCCACTGGCTTAAAGTCCGCCTCCCTGGAAATTGGGCAATGAGAATTAAACGGCTTGTCATCCGCCACGAAAGTAGAAACACTTTTGAGGATGCAAAGTGCGAATTGTACTTCCGGCAAAAAGCTGAAGAATTATCAGACTGCGGCGAGTCTGAATTTTACAATTCAAAAAGTGAATATCGGCGACACTTATTCATCCGCAGCCGCGGCAACCGCGCATCACGGCGATTGCATTGACCTTCTGGCTTCGCTGCCCGATAAATCTATCTCGTTGATTGTTACGTCGCCGCCGTACAACATTGGAAAGGAATACGAGGAACGGCGCGCCATGGGGGCATATATCGATTGGCAAAAAAATGTCATTAAAGAGTGTCATCGCGCCTTGGCTGAGGATGGTTCGATTTGCTGGCAGGTGGGAAATTACGTTGAAAACGGCTCGATTCTACCAATTGATATTCTTCTGCACCCCATTTTTGACGGACTTGGAATGAAGTTAAGAAATCGAATCGTCTGGCATTTCGAACACGGGTTGCATTGCTCACGGAGGCTTTCTGGCCGATACGAAGTAATCATGTGGTACACGAAAACTGACGATTACTTTTTCAACGTCAATCCAATCCGAGTTCCGCAGAAATATCCTGGCAAAAAGTATTTCAAGGGGCCGAATGCCGGAAAACATTCGTGCAATCCCCTTGGCAAAAACCCAGGGGACGTGTGGATATTTCCGAATGTCAAAAGCAACCATATCGAAAAGACGGGACACCCGTGCCAGTTCCCAATTGAGTTGGCGGAGCGACTTATTGTTTCGCTAACCGAACCAGGAGATTTGGTTGTCGATCCGTTCATGGGAGTGGGGTCCACGCTTGCGGCGGCGATTCTGAATGATCGTCGCACCGCCGGGGCGGAGACGGTGGAGGGATATTATCACATCGCCAAAGAACGGATGCAACAAGCAGCCTCGGGTGACTTGAGAATCCGGGCGAGGAACACACCTGTTTTTGATCCCGCAAAAGCGGGGAAAAGTTTGACAACGGCGCCGTGGCTTGATCTTGCATGAGAATTGCTGAAGTTTACAGTCACCTCAACGGACTTGAGTTTCTTAAAGTACACAAGCCTGGATTGTGGCTGGAGGTCGAAACTGTGATTGGGGCAATTGACGCTGGAGCGTGCAAGACAAAAGTCAGCGGAGAGAAACGCATTAAGAGGAATCTCCTCTATGCGCCAATCGAAATGAACAAACAGTTCAGCGCCCGCCTTAAAAAGCTCAATTGGAACGAAAGCAGAGTAACCTATTGGGTGACCAGGGACGCCAAATTAATCCGTGCAACAATGACAAAGGGCGCCAAGGAACAAAAGGAAGAGATTATTCAAGCGGGTGAAACACCGATCATGTCTTATAATCAAACCGATTTCGTCAAGGACCGTGTGGCACTGGAAGTTCAGTTCGGCAAATACTCCTTTGTAGCTTATGACCTATTTGTGAAACATCTGGCCTTTTATGTCCGGGACGAAATCGACGTGGGGATTGAGGTGCTTGCGATGAAATCCATGCAATCCAAAATGTCGTCCGGCCCGGCGTACTATGAGGGCGAGCTTTACAACGTAGTGCGAAATGGGCGCGGTGTGCCTGGCGTACCACTCGTCATTGTTGGAGTGGTTCCTTAATAGCGTGTTTTTTTGGCGCTCCGGCGTCAATTTTCTTGAGCGCTTGGGTAGCGTGCCGCCGGACCCATTTATCCTGATCGTTTGATGCTTCAAGCAATTCGGGCCTGCCGACCGCGGCGAGCGGGCCTAAATCCCCCAGGATGATCGGAGCGGTGCGGCGTTGTTTGATATCTGAACATCTCAGCCAAATTAACATTTGCGGAATGAGTTTCGGCCAAAGCCGAGAGCGTCCGAAAAGCGGACCTCAAGGAAATCCGCCTCCGCGTCAAACCACACTTTTACTTTGTCGGCCATAAATCCTCTCCAGCTTTCGGTTTGTCAGTCAGATAAGCCGTGACCTCAAACGCGTCACTTTCACCATATTTAACCACGAGACTGAGTCCCTAAGAATCGCACGAGTGTCTTTCAGAAGCAAGGCGCTGGTGAAACAGCAAATGCGAGGGAATCGAGCAATTTAACACAAACAATTATTTGCCGGAGTGGCCGCGCGGTTGGCCCATGGTCATCAAAAGAGTTTGCTGGTTCAAACACAGGAAGGCCCGCTTTCCCATCTTTAATTGAAAGATTAGAGCCATCTCTTGCGGATCAGCCACATCTTCACCAGTTGAGTCAAGACGACATAGCAGAGCAGTGTTACGAAGATGAACGGCCAGTACATAACGGGCAGCGGGACGAAACGCAGCATCGGCGCCAGCGGCGAATACGGCAGCCATGCGCCGACGGCCATGATGATAACTGTGGTCATTGTCAACGGCAGACTGGCGCGCGCTTGAATGAATGGGATTTGCCGCGTTCGAATGACATGGATGATCAGCGTTTGCGTCATCAACGATTCGACGAACCATCCGGTTTGGAATAACGCGGCCCTATAGACGTGATCCGCGTCGGCGTGGAGAAATTGCCCGGCGAGAGCGGCCGGCGCAGGAAGGCCCGGCAGCCGGCACTGGAAGAAAAACCACATCAACGCGTAGGTCGTGTAGTCAAAAATCGAACTGACAGGGCCGATGAACAGAATGAAGCGGGTAATCTCTCCCATGTCCCACGGCAACGGTTTGGAAATGAGGTCCGGGCCGACGTTGTCGGTTGGAATGGGGACCTGGGAAAAATCGTAGAGGAGGTTGTTGGTCAGTATTTGAATCGGCAGCATGGGAACGAAGGGAAACAAAATGCTGGCCCCGAGCACGCTGAACATATTGCCGAAATTGGAGCTGGCGCCCATCCGGATGTATTTGAGAATATTGACAAAGACCTTGCGCCCTTCCAGGACTCCTTCTTCCAAAACCATCAGGTTTTTTTCCAGCAGGATCATGTCCGCCGATTCCTTCGCGATGTCCACGGCGTTGTCCACCGAAATTCCCACGTCCGCCGCCCGCAACGCAGGGGCGTCGTTGATGCCGTCGCCGATGAAGCCGACGACGTGTCCATTGCGGCGAAGAGCCTCAATTACACGCTGTTTATGGGTGGGTGAAAGCCGGGCGAACACGTGCGTTTTCTCGACGGCTTGCGAAAGCTGCTGGTCGCTCATGTTTTCAACGGCGTTGCCAAGAAGTATCTCGCCCGTCGCCAGCCCCACTTCGTTGCAAACCTTGCGCGTCACCAGGTCGTTGTCGCCCGTCAGCACCTTGCACGTCACTCCATGCTGCTGCAAGGCGGCGATGGCTTTGGAGGCGGTTTCCTTGGGCGGATCGAGAAACGCGATGTAGCCCTTGAGAATCAAATCCGATTCGTCCGCTTTGGAATAAGCGTTGCGCTTGTCCAATTTCTTTTCCGCGACCGCAAGAACGCGAAAACCATCCGCGCTCAGGTCGTTGTATTCCTGGACCAGGTCGCCCATCAAAATCGGCTCCATCGGAAAAAACTCGCCGTCGCTCTCGAATTGGGAACAGCGGCTGAATACAGATTCCGGCGCGCCCTTGGTCAGCATTCGATAATCGCCCTCCGGCGTTTCAACGATGACCGACATCATCCGGCGCGAAAAATCGAACGGGATTTCATCGACTTTCCGGTATGTTTCGACAGAGCTTTTTCTCAGGGCCTCGGGATGCTCCAGAACCGCGCGATCGAGAACGTTTTTCAGCCCGGTTTGAAAATGGCTGATCAAATAGGCGTCCTTCAAAACGGGATCGCTTTCGTTTTTGAAAACATCGCAGTGAATTTCCAAAATGACGTGGTCCATCGTCAAAGTTCCCGTTTTGTCCGTGCAAAGAACGTCCATCGCGCCAAAGTTCTGAATCGAATTGAGGCGTTTCACGATGACTTTCTTGCGCGACATCGCCATGGCGCCCTTAGAAAGACAAACCGAGACGATCATCGGCAGCATTTCCGGCGTCAATCCCACCGCGACGGCAAGAGCAAAAAGAAAAGCTTCCTTCCAATCCCCTTTGAGAACGCCGTTGATCACGAAGACGGCGGGCACCATAACTGCCATGAAGCGCAACATGAGCCATGTGAACCGTTTGATTCCCTTGTCAAAGCTGGTTTCCACGAGTTGGCCGGACATGCTTTTGGCAATCGTGCCCAGGTAAGTCTGCGGGCCGGTTTCGACGACGAGGGCCTGCGCGGTTCCGCTTTCGACGCTGGTGCCGAGAAAACAGATATTTGAAAATTCCAGCGGCGAAATGTTATCGCGCGTTTCCGTCACGTCGAATTTTTCGACCGGCAGCGATTCCCCGGTAAGGGTCGCCTGAATGATGAAAAGGTCCTTGGAACTGAGCACCCGAACATCCCCCGGCACCATGTCACCTGCTGAAAGTTTGACAATGTCCCCAGGAACCAATTGGCCGAGCGGCACTTCGCGCTGTTTGCCTTCGCGGATGACAGTGGCGGTGACGCGGATCATCGCTTTGAGCTTGGCGGCGGCCGCATCCGCGCGGGACTCCTGGATAAAGCGCAGCGCGACCCCGAGAATTACCATCACTACCATGATCCAGCCGCCCGCGAGATTGGCGGTGGTTGCGGACGGGTCATTCGGGTCATGCGCTGTCGCAAAGGTGATGATCGCGAGGACCGAGAGCAAAATCACGAGTGGATTGCGCACCGAATGCAAGAGGCGCTGAGACCAGGCGTTATGCTGTTCCTGTGAGACTTCGTTTGGGCCGTATTTTCCGAGACGTTCGCAGGCGGCTGTTTCCGAAAGACCGTCCGGCGAAGTTTCCATCAAGCCGAGTGCGGCGGCGGTATCAGCGTGGGCGGCATCAGCGAGCCGGGATGACGCGCGATTGACGGCGGCCTTGCGTTTGGGCGGCGGGGCGTTCGGCGGTGGTTGTTCTGACGCAATCATATCGGCATCGGGATATTTTAACGTTATTCGTCCTGGTCGGTGCGCGTCGCGCCTTCAAAGCCTAATTCTAATATCGGATTTCGCAAAACTTTTCTAAAACATTTCTAAAATTTCACGAATTTTATGATCGCCCGCCGGCCTCACCTCTGCTAATGTCAAAACATGACAATACTAATCGCTCTCCTTGTCATCCTTGTGATTTTGGTTGTGGTCTGCGCAACGGTCGTCATCGGCATCTACAATAATTTGGTGCGATTGCGGCAAGAGGTCAAAAGTTCGTGGTCGCAGATCGATGTCCAGCTCAAGCGTCGGCACGATCTTATCCCGAATCTTGTCAACACGGTCAAGGGCTACGCCGCGCACGAAAAAGGCACGCTGGAGGCCGTCATCGACGCCCGCGCGAAGGCAACTTCGGCCACTGTGCCGGCGGATCGCATTAAGGCGGAGGGTGAATTGAGCGGGGCGCTGGGCCGGTTGCTCGCGGTTTCGGAAGCTTATCCAAATCTCAAAGCGAACGATAATTTTCTGCGGCTGCAAGGTGAATTGACCGGGACCGAGAATTCCATTGCCGGCACGCGGGAATCTTACAACGGCATTGTGACACAATACAATACCGCCATCCAAACATTTCCAGCGGTGATGATGGCGGGAATGCTGGGTTTCCAGGCGGAGCCGTTTTTCGAGACTCCCGCGGCGGAAAAGGACGCGCCGACGGTCCAGTTCTGAACCCTCCGAGATTATAATTCTCCCGCGTCCTCGAGGCGCTGGATTTCCGCAGTGTAACCCTGGCGGAAAGTGGGGTAACGCAAGGCGCATCCCAATTCCATTCGCAGCCGGCGGTTGCTCACCTTCTTGTGCGTCAAAACCCGTTTGCGCCCGCCAACGGTGCCGTCGTTGGAAAAAGGCGGCATGCCTTTTCCCAAAGTTTCCGAAAGCCAGCGAAAAAAATGAATTTGCGGAACGGGTTCGTCATCGACGACGTTGTAAATCTCACCAGGGCGTCCATTTTTCAGGGCGGCGATGACGGCGTTCACCACATCGTCGCGATGAATCATGTTCAAGAGGCGTTCTCCCTTGCCGCTGAGGTGCGCTTCGTCCTTTAAATATTGCAGGAAGAGCTGTCCCCTGCCCGGCCCGTAAATCCCCGCGACGCGTAGAAGAACCACCGGAAATTTTCGATCCCGAAACGCTCTCAAAAGAGTTTGCTCCGTCTCCGCCAGCACAAGGCCCATTTCTGTCGTGGGCTGCGCCAGGCTGGTTTCTTTTACCATGGATCCGTCGATCTGCGTGTAAACACTGGTGCTGCCGACGTGAACGTATTTTTTTGGCGGCGCCGAAGCGAGCCAGTCCAACAAATGATGTGTGCCGTTGAGGAAAATCTGCTGGTAATCCTCCAGCTTGCCTTTGTTCGATGAAACTGAGTTGACAATCCAATCGAAGGGGCCGGGAAGTGCGTCGAGGGCCGCGCGCCGCGTGATGTCCGCCGTTAGCGGTTGAATTCCCCCGGCGCGCAATTCGGCGGCTTTCTCCGGCGAGCGGTTTACGCCGAAAACCTCGTGGCCAAGCCGGACCAGTTCCGCGGCCAGCGAAAGGCCGACATAACCGCAGCCAACAATGAGAACGCGCATGGCCCGATTAAATCATTTGCGCCGCGCGATACCAAGCGAGAAGATTATCCGGCGGCCGAATCGTTGTAGACCTCCCGACCCAACCATTTTTGGCAGATTTCTTTCAACAACGCCTGGAGCTGGCGGATCGAGACCGGCTTCGTAAAATAATCGCTCGCCCCCATCTCGCGCGCCTGTGTGACGTCCTTTTCGTGTGAAGAAGAGCTTAGGATGATGACCGGCAGATCCCGCGTCTCACGGTTGTTGCGAATCCATTCCAAAACTTCAAACCCGGATTTCCGCGGCAGTTTCAAATCCAACAGCACAAGGTCCGGAAGCGGGTGGCTGGCGCGGTCGGCATACTCGCCATCGCCTTTGACGTAAGAAATCGCCTCTTCCCCATCGGCAGCGGCGCGCAACACACACGACAACCCCGCGCGCGCGCAAGCAATCTGAACCAGCAGTCTGTCGTTGGCGTCATCATCGGCGTGGAGTATGACGGGTTTCAAATTCATGGCTACGGAGCGCGCCTCAATTCAAACCAGAAACAACTTCCCTGGCCGCCCTGTGATTGGACACCGACGCGGCCACCCATCCGTTCAATGCCCCGTTTAACAATCGCCAGGCCGATGCCCGTCCCCGGAAAAGTTTCGTCGTCGTGCAAGCGCTCAAAGACGCCAAAAATTTTCTCCTGGTATTCGGGCGCAATCCCGATGCCCTGATCACGAATGTTGACGCGGACGATGTCGCCAGTCGTATCCGCCCAAATATCGACCTGAGGGGAACTACCCTTGTCCACAAATTTCAAAGCATTTGTGAGAAGATTCATCGTCACTCGTTCAACAATCCCACTATCACAGACCACGGCGGGAATCGGTCCGTTCAAGCAAATTTTAGCGTTCCGGCTTTTCGCTTCGACTTCCAACGCTTTTAAAACGCGTTCAAACACCGCCGTCAAATCCACCGAGGCCGGCGAAATTTTTTCATAACCGAGGCGCCCGTACTCCAGAAGATCAGACGTCAGATCGTCCATTTTACGGCAGGAATCCTGAATGCGTTGCGCATAATCCTTTCCTGGCCCGTCAAAATGCGATTCGTGATCCTCCAGCAGCAATTCCGTCAAACCGTGCATGGCTCGGAGGGGGGCGCGCAAATCGTGCGCCACGTGATAAAGAACATTTTGGAGCGCGGTCAGGCTTTCCTTGAGACTGGCGGTGCGGTCGGCGACGCGGTGTTCCAGTTCGTTGGCGTGCGTGCGAAGTTCTTCCTGCGCCAGTCTGAGGCCCTGTTCGGAATTCCGCAAAGCGTCCTCAACACGTTGCCGCTCGCGAACTTCCCGTTCCAACTCCTGTTTGTGGGACTCGGAAATATCCAATCGTTCCCGGACGAGTTGAAGCCTTTCGATGAGCGCAACGCCCAAAAGCCCCGTAAAAAAATAAATCATCAGGCTGCCGAATTCCGTCGGCCCGTGCGGGACAAATTCAAAACGCGGCGGCAGAAAAAAGAAATCGCCCAAAACAAACCCCAGCGCCAACGCCGTCAATCCCGGCGCCAAACCGCCAAACATCGCCGCAAGCAGCGATGCCGGAAGAAACGCAAGAAACACCAGATGATCGCCCAGCAACGACCGGAACGAATAGTGAATGAGAAAGGCAGCCAGCACCAATCCCATCGCGACCGCATAGCGAGCTATTTCTGACGGAAGTTTGCGCACCATTTGCATGACAAAAAACGGCTTGCACCCTTTTGGACCCCAGTAAGACCGCGAAATAGCATAGGGCCAAAAACCGCGGCCTTCAACCCACGCTTTGTTTGACGTTCCAAAAAGGCATTGAATTCGCGCAAAAACGAAATCACCCTCTCCCCAATGCGTATTGGCGTGCTCTGTAGGGCGGATGAATTGGCGTGGGTCCAAAAACTGGGCTTTGGCTCAATGCAATGGATGCGTTTTGCAAATTCTCCGGCCGACCCCTCGCACGACGATTGGAAGGCGTTCGCGGACAAATTTGCGGGCGAGGCGCGAGACCGGGGCATTCGTGTTTCGACCATCGGCGCGCTTTACCGGAATCCGCTCGATCCGAAGCAGACGGAAATGGCCCGGGCCGTTTTTCGACGCGCCATCGACGTGGCGGCCCATATCGGTGTCAAGACTGTTGCTGGTTTTGCGGGGGCGGTCATTGAAACGGAAATGAACGAGCGCGGCGGAAACCCTGTCTATAAACCGTTCGAGAATTACATTCCGCAAATTCTGGCGTTTTGGGAACCGCTGGCGAATTACGCCGCCGAGCGCGGTGTCCGCATCGCGCTTGAGAATTGTCCGCAAGGCCAATGGCATCTGCCGATCATGCATTACAACGTCATGGGCCAGCCGGCGATGTGGGAACGCGTCTTCGATCAGACCCGCTGCGAGAACATCGGTTTGGAATGGGACGCGGCGCATCTAATCTGCCAGTTCATCGATCCCGTGGCGAACATTCACAAATTCGGTCACCGCATTTTCAGCGTTCACGCCAAGGACGCTTATATCAACCGGCCGTTGATGGAAACGTATGGCATTTGTCATCCGGGCGTGGCGGAACACCGTTTTCCAGGTTTGGGCCAGGCGAACTGGTCGGAAATTGTTCATGCCCTCTTGCGAGCGGGGTATGACTCGGATTTGAACATCGAAGGCTGGCACGACCCCGTTTATCGCAACCATGACAACGGGCTGCAACTCGAAGAGACCGGTCTGCTGATCGCGCGGAAAACCCTCGAACCGCTCGTCGCGGGCACGGAGAAAGTTCCGCAATAACGATTTTGTGAATGTTCGCCATTTGTTTTTCGTCCGCTTAACCATTCGTTGATTATGAGAATTCTTAGATCAGTTGTCGTTTTTTGTCTGGCGCTCGGGCCAATGTTGGGGCGCGCCCAGGTGCCGGAATGGATTTGGTCCTCCCCCACAAACCAGTCTTCCCACAAGGAAGTCCGCTATTTTCGCAGAACGTTCACGGCCAAAGACGGCCTGATAAAATCGCAACTGGTCGCGAGCGGCGACGATAGCGTAGAAGTTTTCATCAATGGCAAAAAGGTCGCGTCCACCAGGAATTGGGACAAACCGGCCTATGCGGACGTTACCAAACACATTATAGCCGGCGAAAACGTCATTGCTATTCAGTGCCAAAACGAGACCTCATACGCCGGTCTCATCGCACGGCTGGAAATGACGATGCCGACCCTCGGTTCTTCCGGCCAGACATATAAGCCAAAACCGCATGCCGGTTTGCGTTGGATCGACACATTGATCACGGACACCAATTGGGTTTGGTCAGAGCATTACTCGCCAAATTGGACGCAAGTGAATTTCGACGATTCGGGTTGGAAGCCCGCGTTCAGCGTCGGCAAGCTCGGCGTCCAACCGTGGGGCGACATTTTCGTTCCTCCGCAGGCAACGGCGGCGAAGTCGATCCACGTCGAACCCGGCTTCAAGATTGAGTTGCTGCATTCCGCCGACCCGACAGAAGGCTCGTGGATTTCCATGGCAATCGATCCCAAGGGACGGTTCATCATTTCACCGCAGGGCGACGAAGGTTTGCTTCGTATTAGTATTGCGCACGGGAAAATGGCAAAAATAGACCGGATTGAACAGCCGGTCTCGTCCGCGATGGGTTTGCTCTGCGCGGACAATTATCTTTTTGTTGACGGGATCGGAGCGAAAGGGTTGGGAATTTACCGACTGCGCGCGAACGGGGATTCGTATGAGGCGCCGGAATTTCTGCGGGCGTTCAAAACCGGCGGCGAACACGGCCCCCACACCATGGTGATCGGCCCTGACCACAAGCTGTACGTTGTGATCGGGAATTTCACGGGGATACCCTCTGATATCCTGCCCACTTCGCCGCATCGAAATTATGCGGACGATCAATTGCTGCATCGCGCCGAGGATGGCCGCGGTTTCGGCGTCGGGCTTAAACCACCGGGCGGCGCGGTTTTGAGCATGGACCTCAATGGGAAAAATTGCGAACTATTTGCGGCGGGCACGCGCAATACATATGCGGTCGCCTTCAATCCCGATGGCGAACTGATCGGGTTTGACAGCGACATGGAATGGGATTGGGGCACGGCGTGGTATAGGCCGACACGTGTCAATCATTGGGTCTCCGGCGGCGACTACGGCTTCCGCGAAGGAACGGGAAAATTTCCCGAATACTACGAGGACACACTTCCGGCCGTGGTGAACGTCGGCCTCGGTTCTCCAACAGGGGTGATGTTCGGCGGTCCCGGCAAATTTCCCAAGTGGTACCGCGACGCGTGTTTCATGGAGGATTGGGCCTATGGGCGGCTCTTCGCGATCCACTTTACGCCGAAGGGCGCCAGTTACGACGCGACGGTTGAAACCGTGTTGCGCGGCGTGCCGCTCAACTTGACCGGCTTGGAATTCGGGCATGACGGCGCGCTTTATCTGATCACTGGCGGACGCGGCACGGAGTCAGGCTTGTACCGTTTGACCTACACCGGTCCTGACTTCCACATGCCGAGAGAAACAAAAGCCGAGCGGGCCGCTGACGCGCAGGCAAAGGAGGCGCGGCGGCTGAGGCGCGATTTGGAGGCGTTCGACGGCAAAAGCGATCCGCGAATTGTCGATGCGGTCTGGGCCAGCCTCAGCAGCCCTGACCGGTGGATTCGCTATGCCGCGCGAATTGCGTTGGAATCGCAGGACGTGGATTGGTGGAAAGACCGCGCGCTGTCGGAACCCGATACCGAAGGAGGATTGACGGCATTGCTGGCGCTGGCGCGGCTTGGCTCGCCCGATACGCAGCGGAGCCTTCTTCACGCGCTGGAAAAATTTCCGTACGCGAACCTGGATGAGCAGCAGGAATTGTTGAAGTTGCGCGTGCTTGAAGTCTGCTTTGCGCGGCAAGGCGCGCCGGACGTTGACCTCGCGAAGCAGGAGATCGCGGAGATTGACCCGCTTTATCCCGCGGCCGATTTCCCTCTCAATCACGAACTTTGCAATCTTGAGTTGTATTTGAAAGCGCTGGACGCCGTTGGAAAGACTCTCGCGCTGCTGGACAAAGCTCCAACACAGGAGGAACAAACCTATTACGTGATGCGGCTGCGCAATATCGTCGATGGTTGGACGCTGGACGAACGCAAGGATTACCTGGCGTGGTTCAAGAAGGACCGCGAACACGCGAAGCATCCGGCGGACATCCTGCAATATTTCAAGGATGTTGATCGCGATTACAGCGACGGAGCGAGTTTCCCGTTGTTCCTCGAAAACTTCCGGAATGAATTCGTTGACACTCTCACCACCAATGATCGGCAGGCGCTTGTGGAATTTCTGCCGAAAGAAACCAATTCCGAGAGCAACGTCGCCGCCACGCGCAAATTTGTCAAAGACTGGACGATGCAGGATTTGCAGCCGGATCTGGCGAAAGCGAAATCGGGCCGCTCATTTGACACCGGAAAGGCCGTGTTCTCGCAGGCCCAGTGCATTTTGTGTCATCGCATGGGAAGCGGCGGCGGATCCGTGGGGCCGGAACTGGGCGCTGTGGCGAGCCGGTTAAGCTCACGCGACATTTTGGAATCGATTTTGGAACCGTCGAAAGTGGTTTCAGAACTTTACCAAAACACGATTATCGAAACCAAGGATGGCGATATTCTGGTCGGACGCGTGGTTGAAGAGAATGACCAAAAACTGGTGCTAATGACTGAACCGATTCAGCAAACCAAAGTGGAAGTGCGCAAGTCTGATATTGCGATCCGCCGCGCTTCCAAAGTTTCGCCGATGCCGGATGGCCTGGTCAATTCGATGAAGGAAGGAGAAATCTGGGATTTGATCGCTTACCTCGAAGCCGGCGGGAAGAAAAATCGGCAGGTGTTTAGGAAGTAATGCTGTCGCTGGAACATCTGGCGGCGCTCCTGGAGAGGCACCGCGATGCGGCTTCGGCAAAAGTGCGGGAATTCTCCATCGGCGGCGAGCCATTCGACTTCAATTCGCGGCCCGAAATCATGGGCGTCATCAACCTTTCGCCGGATTCGTGGTATCGCGAAAGCGTCTGCCTGAGCGCGGACCGAGCCATCGAGCGCGCCAAAGTGCTGCGGGCGCAGGGCGCAAAAATTATTGACGTTGGAGCGGAATCGACTCTCGCGCATGCGGCCTTGCTCGATGACACGGCGCAACAGGAGAAACTGCTGCCAATTGTCCGAGAACTCACAGCCGCGCGGATTCCTGTTTCCGTGGAAACTTATCGTCCGCAAGTGGCGCGCGCTTGTCTCGAAGCCGGCGCAAACGCAATCAATCTGACGGGAAACACCGGCGCCGCCGAAATTTTCCGACTGGCGGCGGAACACGAGGCGGCGGTGATTATCTGTTACGTGCAGGGGCCGAACGTGCGCAACGTGGGCGATTTCGATTTTGGCGGCGACGTGATCGCCACGATGCACGAATACTTTTCGCGTCTGACGGACTTGGCGGTCAAGGAAGGCGCGGAGAAACTTCTCATCGATCCTGGCCTCGGCTTCTACTATCGCAATTTGCAGGATAGCGCGGCGCGCGTGCGACACCAGATGACGACGTTTCTTGGCAGCTTCCGCTTGCGCGCGATTGGTTTTCCGGTCTGCCAGGCGTTGCCTCACGCATTTGAATATTTTGGCGAGGAAGTGCGTTGCGCGGAACCGTTCTTCGCGGTGCTGGCGGCATTGGGAAAGACGGATCTGTTTCGCACGCACGAAGTGGCTCGCGTGCGTCCGGTATTGGAAACCCTACGACTCTTCGGGCATTAATCGGCAAAGGAAAACCCCTTCCTCCTCGGATTTGCTGATCCATTGCCCCGCGACCTCCAATTTGTGCGCGTTTAGAAGGAGTCCGATTTTCTCCGGCGTGTAGCGATAGGAAAAAAACAGGCGCAACGATTCGCCCTCCCGAAATTCGATGTGTTCGCCGTAAACGGTTAAGTCGCGATCACGCTTGAAATGAAAGTCCGCGACAACCCGTTTAAACTGCCCCGAGTCTTCGACGGAAATTTCCAACGCGCCATCGGCGGGTTCAACTCCGATGTCAAAAAGAAAAGTGAGCAGCCAATCGCGCGTTTCCGGGTTGTCGTAGCCGGGCAAAATCTGGCGGACGCCCGTGTCGTAGTCGGGCCCTGGCGCGAGGTTGGCGCTGAAAAGAAGAAGGTCGCCGGGACGAACCAGCGCCGCCAACCGGGGCATGATTTCGTTTGGCTCAAAATTCGGGATCATCCCGAAAAAAGTGATGAGGCGGCCCGGTTTGTCCTGAAGCTCGTAAAAGACAGTTGGCAAATCATCCGCCATCGCCATATCGCACATCAGTGGAGTGTGCGGCATGTTGGGAACGGCGCGCTGGGCCTCCTCCGTCGCCGTCAAAAGGAGCGGCAAACTGACATCGCATGGGTTGTAGGAAAGCGCCTTGCCGTGCTGCGCCAAAAGAGCCAGCAGACGCGCTTCTTTTTCTCCGGCGCCACAACCAAGGCCGATCACCTGCAACCGGCGCGGAAGGAGAAGTTCGAGGACTTTTTCAAAGGCGCGATCGTAAGCGCCCGCGCAATCGGCGTCTTTTTGCGAGGGAGCCCATGCGTTGTGAAGGGTAATCCATTTTTGCGATTGTATGTAGGATTGATAATGAAACTTGGGTGCAACGCGGCGGTGGCGCAGGCCGTCGATCAATTCGCGCTGGACGGTCTCGGGAAGCTGGCTGGAATGTACCGCGACGCTAAGAGTCGATGCCATGCCATCAATACTACCCGCTAAAATTCGGCAAGCGCGGTGTTGACGCGGGTGATTGCCTCGTCCACTTCGGAACGGTTTTTGAATCCCACGACGATCGCGTTGATTTCGGGCCGCGACATGGCAAAACGCATTGCTTTCTGACGGTCTTCCGGTTTCACAAATGTGCCGTTGCCGACCATCTTCATGCCGATGACGCCGCGCCCTTTGGCATGCATGATTTTCAATTGCTCCAGGACCGGCGCGACATCGTTGTTCACCATATTATAATTTTGCTCGGGACCGTCCATGAAAGCGCCCTGGGGGTTGACCCGCACCAAATGGACTTCCGGCCAATCCGATTCGACGGCGTCGGTTAACGCCGGCAAGCTATGGCACGAAACGCCCTTGGCGCGAATCCACTTTTTTTCCTGCGCCTGATCGTATCCGTCCCGGATTCGTTTCCAGTCTTCGGGCCAATTCTTGTGGGTCATGCAATGGATCAACATGCTGTCCACATAATCGATGTCGAACACTTTGCGGTGATGATCGATCAGCGCGAGAATGTCGTCCGGACGATGATCGATTTTGGACTGAATAAAAAGTTTCTCGCGCGGAAGACCCTTGATGGCGTCGGCCATCCAATCAAAGGTGGCGTATGCCTGGGCGCAATCGAAGTACGTGATGCCGTGATCGTAGGCATAATGAATGAGACTGACGAAATCGTCCTTGCCCATGTCCCGCTGAGTGTGCCCGCTGTTGCTTCCGGTGCCGAAGCCGAGGCGGCTCAACCGGATGCCGGTATTGCCAAGAGTGACTTGATCGGCAGCGGTTCTGCGGGCGGGAGCGGCCGCGCGGAGCAATCCTCCTTGCGACAGCAATAATGATCCTGCGGCTGAACGTGCCAGAAAACTACGACGACTAATCCCATTGGAGTTCATCGAACACAGAGACTACCATCGACGCGTTTTATAAGCAACAGTAACAAATGCGAAAAATTCTGGTCATTCGCGGAGGGGCGCTGGGAGATTTCGTTTTGACGCTTCCGGCGCTGGCGGCGTTGCGCGGCAAATTTCCAGGGCGCTCCATTGAAATTCTCGGCTATCCGCGAATCGCTTCGCTGGCCGTTGCGGGCGGATTGGCCGCCGCTGTCTCGCCGCTTGAGTCCCCTGCCCTCGCCGGTTTTTTTGTCCGCAACGGGGAGCGGCCGCAGGAGGCTGTGGAATATTTTAGGAACTTTGAACTGATTGTTTCCTATGCGTACGACCCGCAACATATTTTCCAACACAACATTGCGGATTGCACTGCGGCGCAATTCGTCGCCGGGCCGCATCGTCCCGACGAGTCGTTGAACTCGCACGCGACCGAGCTTTTGCTCCGGCCCCTTGAAGTCCTCGGCATTTGCGATGCTGATCCCCGGCCTCGATTGCCAATCCAGGCGGAAAGCATCGAAAAAGATCGCCTCGCGCTGCACCCTGGAAGCGGGAGCGAACGAAAAAATTGGCCGGAAAATGCGTGGAGCGAGCTTCTGAAACTTCTTTCGGCTAAGTCCAAATTGAGATTTCTTCTTGTCGGAGGCGAAGCGGAAGGCTTGCGGTGCCGGCGGCTTGCGGACGTTGTGCCGTCGGAACGGGCCGAGATTGCGCAGGACTTGCCATTGGTTACGCTCGCGCGGAGAATGAAATCCTGCGGCGGATTTATCGGGCATGATTCGGGAATAAGCCATCTCGCCGCCGCGCTGGGTTTGCCGGGATTGGTACTATGGGGTAAGACATCAGAGAAAACGTGGCGACCGGCGAGTGATCTAGTGGAATTGATACGGCACCCTCGCGGTTTGGCTCATTTGCCTGTCGAGATGGTTTGGGATCATTTGAAGCAATCACGAATGGCCGCCTCAGCAGCGTAATACCCGCACATTCCGTGGACTCCGCCGCCGGGCGGGGTGCTCGACGAACAGAGATAAAGACCAGGAACGGGAATTTTGTAAGGTGTGAAGCTCAGAATCGGACGGGCGAGCAACTGCCAGAGATCGTTTTCGCCGCCGCCAATCGAGCCGCCCAATAAATTAGCGTTCTTCATTTCCAATTGCGCGCAATTCGAGGTGTGTCGCGCCAAGACACGATCGCGAAAACCAGGCGCAAAACGTTCGATTTGATTCTCGATCCGGCTCGTCATGTCCAACGTCGAACCGTTCGGCACGTGGCAATACGCCCAAGCCACGTGTCGCCGGGCGGGACACCGCGTCGGATCGAACAAACTCGGTTGCGCCAGCAGCACAAATGGACGCTCCGGAATCTCGCCCTGCACGGCTTCGCGCTCCGCCGCGGCGACTTCTTCGAGCGTGCCGCCGATGTGAACGGTTCCGGCGCGCGCGCATGATTCCGCGGTCCACGGAATCGATCCATCGAGGGCGTAATCTATTTTGAAAATTCCAGGGCCGTACCGGAATTTTTCTAAACGGCTGCGATAGCTTGCGGGAAGTTTTTCACCGGCAATGCGGAGCAACTGGCGCGGGGTCACGTCGAACAACACGGCGCGGGCCGCTGGCAATTGGGAGAGACGTTCGACGCGGCAGCCCGTGACAATCTTTCCCCCCAGCGAGAGCAGACATCCGGCCAGGGCGCCGGAAATCTTTTGTGACCCGCCGCGCGGAAAGGGCCAGCCAACGGAATGACCAGCCATGCCGAGAACCAACCCGAACGACGCCGAAGCCAGTTGTTCCATCGGAAGAAACGAATGGGCCGCCAATCCCGCAAACAATGCGCGCGCCGGGGCGGCATGAAACCACCGGTTTGCCAATCCCGATGCGGAACGCAAGGCGAGCAAGCCAAACCGGGCCATTCGGAATGGGCGTTTGGGAAAATGAAGCATTGGTTGCAGGAATTCCGCGCTCAAGTTTTGCCAATCCGAAACCAACGGGGCGATAAGACGCTCATAAGCCGGGCCATCCTCGCCAAGCGCCTCTGCGGTGTCCGCAACACTATGATGAAGGGTCGCGGCAATGCCGTTATCCAACGGATGCGCCAACGGCAATTCAGGCTCGATCCACGCAAGGCCATGCTGGTCCAGGGGCAATTGCCGAAAAAACGGAGACCCAACGCCAAGCGGATGAACCGCGGAGCAAAGATCGTGTATAAAACCAGGCAGCGTGAGCTCGCCCGACCGCGCTCCGCCCCCAATGGTTTCGTTGGCCTCCACCACGAGAACCGAAAGCTGCCGTTGAGCAAGCCGGATGGCCGCCGACAAACCGTTGGGGCCGGAGCCGACTACTATTGCGTCGTAAGAGCCCGTGATCTCCATTAGGAAGGCTCAAGACGCAGCAACGCAATCTCGGACTTTGTGCCCAGACGCATCGGAGCGCCCCAGGTGCCAACGCCGTAGCTGGTGTAAACCAGCATTTTGCCGAGACGATTGAGGCCGTGATTGAATTGCTTATGGACCCGCGCGGCAATCCACGTCCAGGGCCACATTTGCCCGCCGTGTGTATGGCCGGAAACTTGCAACGAAATACCCTCGGCCTCGGGAACCGAAAGATGGGACGGCCTGTGGGCCAGCAAAATACTGGGCCGATTGCGATCCAATCTGGCGCGCCGCAATGCGGCACGGTAAATATTCGGGTCGTCCGTTTCGCCGTCGTGGACACCAACGATTTGCACGCCGTCGGATTCCACCTTTTCGTTGTTCAAAACGCGGATGCCCGTTCGCGAAACGGCATCGATGAATTTGTCGCGAGCGGTGAATTCTTCGTGATTGCCGGTGACATAATAGACACCCGCCGGGGCGCGCATTTTCTTCAAAGGCTCGATGAGGGCGTCAAGGTCCCCGTGAGATCCGTCATAAAGATCACCGCTGATCAAAACGGCGCGCGGTTGCAGCTTTTGAAGTTTGGCCACGACGTGATTTGTGAAACCGGCGCCCCGCATATTGCCGAGGTGCAAATCCGTGACCACCGCGACAGTCCGACCTTGCCAGGCTTCAGGCAGATTGGGGAGTTTTGCGGTGACTCGCGTCACGCGTATCCAGGATGCATTGATCAAACCGTAAATGCTCGCAAGAACGGCCGCGCCAAACCATGCTGCCGCGGCGTTTTTCAGGACCGCCGCGGAGATCCAAACGCCAAAGGATGCGAAGAAAGCAAAGCTCAACAGCCCAAACCAGATTGCGGAGATGCGATACGCAAGCCGCAGCCAAAGGCTCGAATGGCGCCTCGCGATAACCGTCGCGGCGATGAATGTGAATGTCAGCGCAAAAGGAACGATATACCAAAGACGAGAGGCGGAAGTCCTCCAGAAGTGATTCCATGTCGCGCACACAAAGGAGGTCGCCGCCAGCAAGATCGAGCACACGACCGTTATGAAAAGTCCGATTCGGGCGCGGGCGGACTGGGTGGGATCACGACGGTGTTCGCGCGAGGCCGCGGGCTGCCGGCTTGTTTGTGGATTGGTCACAGTCACGCCCGCAATTAAACGCATCTTAGCGGAATCACAAGCCTTCGCGCGGCGCGATCACTACCTCCAGACCGCGATCTCGCAACTGCCCCACCAACTCGGCGGAAGCCCCGGAATCCGTCACAATTCCGCTGATTCCCTCTAAATCGCACAGACTTGAAACAGAGCGCCTCCCCAATTTTGTGCTATCAAAACAAAAAATAACACGCTGCGCCGCGCGAATCATCGCCAGTTGAATTTCGATGAGCAAACCGTGCGAGTTGCTAATTCCTTCCAAAGTAATTCCACCCGCGCTCATCACCGCAACATCGGCATGGATTTTTGAAAATGCCTCAACCGCAAGCGGCCCGACTAACACGCCCAATCTCGGATAAATGACTCCCCCAGAAAGGATAAGCTCAACTTTGTTGTTGGACGCGAACAGGTTTGCCACCGGGAGCGAATTTGTGATGATTTGCGGAGTTTTTGATTCAAGATGTTTCGCGACGTGATACGTGGTTGTTCCGGCGTCGATAATCACGGTTTGATTCGGGGCAATCAATTCGGCGCAGGCCCGGCCAATGGCTTCTTTTTCGGATAATTGATGGGTGTCGCGGGCGGCGAAAGCAAATTCGTCCGAGGGCGGATTTGCCAAGCGCGCCCCGCCGTGGGTTCGGCGCAAGGCGCCCGATGTTTCCAGCGTGGCGATGTCGCGGCGGACCGTTGAAACGGATGCCGCTACAGCGCTCGCAAGCTCCTCCAAGGAAGCAAATTCAGCCTTTAGCAGGTAGTCTTGAATCCGTTTTTGACGCGCTTGGGCTTGCACTTTTGGAATATTTTGGAATATTTTGATATATTTTGCAAGAAATATATTGACCATTTGGCTTTTTTTGCAATAATTCGAGCAAGGTTATGGTTGAAACCGTAAATAGTCCGCATCGCTCAGTTATTGAGCATCGTGTGCGACAGGCTGTGTATCAACGGCTTGGGAAAGCGTTACCCCGGCTTGCCTCCGCGCCGAACCCGCTGGTCGTGAATGTAAGCGCACGGCATTGCCATTTGACACAAGAGACCGTGGAACTTCTTTTTGGCAAGGGGCGGACGTTGACGCCGTTCAAGTGGCTTTACCAAGAGAGGCAATTCGCGGCTGAAGAGACGTTAACGTTGATCGGGCCGCGAAGCCGCGTGATTTCGAACCTGCGAATTCTGGGGCCTTGCAGGAATTTCAACCAGGTTGAATTGGCGTACACGGACGCCATCGCCCTGGGGTTTGAGATTCCGCTGCGAATTTCGGGGGACATCAAAGGGACGGCCGGCGGGATGTTAATGGGGCCGGAAGGATTTTTTGAAATGCCGGAGGGAGTCATCCGGGCGATGCGGCACGTTCATATGCACCCGGCGGACGCGGAATTTTACGGAGTCAAAGCCGGAGGGCAGATGAAATTAAAAATCGGCGGGGACTGCGGATTGGCGTTGGACAAAATGCTCGTGCGCGTCGATCCCTCGTTCAAATTGGAAGTCCACATCGACACCGATGAAGGCAACGCGTGCAATTTGCAGCCGGAGACGCCTTGCGAACTGATAGCGTGAAAATTTAGTCAATAATACTTAACCGAAGGAAAAAACAAATGAGTCAAGATGCACTTGGAATGGTCGAAACCCGGGGATACGTCGGCAGCGTCGAGGCCAGCGACGCGATGGTGAAGGCCGCCAACGTTACGCTGGTCAAAACAGTCCAAATTGGCGGCGGTTTGATCACCGTTTTCGCCACTGGAGACGTCGGCAGCGTCAAAGCGGCGGTGGACGCCGGCTCGAAAGCGGCTGGGAAAGTGGGCGAATTGGTCAGTTCCCATATCCTGGCGCGGCCACACGAAGACCTGATGAAATCGTTCATCGGTGAAAACACAAAAAAGTAACTTAACCTCAACTCTTTTCCAACTATGCCTCAACAAGCACTCGGCATGATCGAAACAAAAGGCCTTTGCGCCTTGATGGAAGCCGCCGACTCCGCCCTCAAAGCCGCCAATGTGCAATTGGTCGGCTGGGAAAAAATCGGCAGCGGGTATGTCACCGCGTTTTTCCGCGGGGATGTCGCGGCCGTAAAAGCCGCCACCGACGCCGGCGCGTCCGCCGCCGCGCAAGTCGGCAGCGTGGTCAGCGTGCAAGTGATTCCGCGTCCGCACGAAAGCCTTGCCGGACTTGGCAAATGGCTGCAGTGACGTGAAGATCCTCGTCGCCAATCTGGGATCGACCTCGCTGAAATATCGACTGTTCGATTTTTCGGGGGACCAGGAAAAATTGCTGACGCGCGGCGGCGTCGAACGGGTGACCGATTACGCGCAGGCCATTGAATCCTGCTTGGGCGAATTGCGCCAGGGCGGATGGATTCGGGACGAAAGCGATTTGGCGGCCGTCGGTTTCAAAACAATCATGGCGCGCGGCATCAATGGTTGCGTGCGCCTTGACGAAAAAGTCGTGCGGGCGATGGAGGAATACAATGCAGTCGCCCCGGCGCACAATCCGCCTTACATCACGGGCATTCGATTATTTGCGCAACGAATGCCGAAGGTCCCGCTGATCGGCCTGTTTGAGACGGCGTTTTATCAATGGGCGCCGGAAGAGTCGATGCGTTACGCGGTGCCTGATGCGTGGCATCAGGCGGGAGTCCGCCGATGGGGCTTTCACGGCGCGAGCCACAAATTCATCGCGGAACGCTCCGCCGAAATGCTCTGCCGCGAGGATGTGGCCGATCGCGCCCGGCATCTTTATGTGGATGGAGGAAAAAGCCCGGTGCGGGAGCCGGCGTTGCGGGTGATTTCTTGTCATTTAGGCGGCAGTTCGTCGATCACCGGAATATTGAATGGAGTGGCCATCGGCAACAGCATGGGACTGAGCCCGCAATCGGGTTTGCTGCACAACAATCGCGTGGGCGATCTCGACGCCTTCGCCCTGCCCTTCGTCATGCGGACGCTGGGATTGTCGCTGGACGAGGCGGAACGGCAGCTTTGCAAGGAATCCGGGCTTAAGGCGCTCTCCGGCGGTCACAACGACGTGCGGGATGTCGAGGCGCAAGCCACCCAGGGCAATGCCAACGCGCGGCTGGCGCTGGATGTTTTTATTGCCAATGCGCGTCATTGGATCGGGGCTTATTTTTTGCAGCTTAACGGCGCTGACGCGCTGGTTTTCACGGCGGGCATCGGCGAAAACCGCGCTGATATGCGCGCGGCCATTTGCCGGAATCTCGACCAGCTTGGAATTCTGCTTGACCCGGAATTGAACGCGCAAACCCGCGCCCGGGAGGGGATCATCAGCGCGGCGGAATCGCGTGTGAAAATTATTGTCATACCGACCAACGAAGAATTGGTGGTGGCGCGCGAGGCGCGGCGGTTTTTGCAATCGAATTGAATAAATAACCTGTAACGAAAGAAATAAAATATGGCTCATCAAGCAATCGGACTTATCGAAACTCGCGGACTGGTCGCCCTCGTCGAGGGGACGGACGCGATGCTCAAAGCCGCCAATGTGGAATTGGCCGGGCCGATGCAGCAAGTCGGCAACGCCCTTGTCACGGCTGTAGTGGTTGGGGACGTTGCTGCCGTCAAGGCGGCGACCGACGCGGGCGCGCAGGCGATCAAGGCCAACAAGGGCGAATTGGTCAGCGTGCATGTCATCGCGCGTCCGCATTCGGACGTGGAAGCTGTGCTGCCCCGCAAAGCGCAAGGGAAATAAGTATGTTCCTGGCGCGAGTCGAAGGGGCGGTCGTGGCGACCAAGAAAGACCCGGCGATGAACGGGCGCAAGCTGCTCTTGCTGCGTCCGCAATTGGTGGATGAAAAGGACCCGTCGCGTTTTCGCCCGGGTGTCAATACCATTGTCGCGGTGGACAGCGTTGGGGCGGGCGTCGGAGAGATGGTGCTGTTCTGCCAGGGGAGTTCGGCGCGGCTCGCCGCCAATTTCAAGGACGCGCCCGTCGATGCGGTCATCATCGGAATCGTCGATGTGGTCGATGTGCTGGGAAAACAAATCTATAACGGGAAGACGTAATTTTATATGTCAGCCGCACTGAACGAAAATCTCATCCGTGAAGTTGTCGAAGAAGTCCTCGGACGCCTCGGTTCCGGGAAATCGAATGCCGCCCCCGTCGCGCCCGCCGCAAAGGCGGACTGCAATTGCCACAATTATCACAATGGCGCGGCAAGCGGCCAATTCGGCGTTTTTCAAGACGCCAATTCCGCCTGCGACGCGGCGGCGGCGGCCTTTGTCAAATTGCAAAAAGGCGGCGTTGCGGCGCGGGAAAAAGTCGTTTCGATTGTCAAAACAATGGCGGAAGCGAACGCCGTTGAATGGGGACGCATCGAATTGGAGGAAACGAAAATCGGGCGGCTCGACCATAAAATCGAGAAACTCCAAATCATCAAGAATGTTCCGGGCGTGGAATGGTTGCGGCCCGAGGCGCGCAGCGGCGATCACGGGATCACGCTTGAGGAATTCACGCCGTTCGGAGTAGTCGCGGCCATCACACCCTCAACACATTCGATTCCCACGTTGAGCGGGAACATTGTGAACATCGTCGCGGCGGGAAACGCCGTTGTTTTCAATGCGCATCCTTCGGCTGCGCGGTGCGCGGCAACGGCTATTCGAGCTTACAACCAGGCGATTCAACGGGAGACGGGGATTGAGAATCTTTGCTGCATCATCGAGCACCCGACATTGGAATCGTTCAAAGCCCTCTGCGCGCACGCACAGGTGCGGCTGCTTTGCGTGACGGGCGGTCCGGCGGTGGTCAAGGCGGCGATGCAGACGGGCAAACGGGCGATTTGCGCCGGGCCGGGAAATCCTCCGGTGCTGGTGGATGACACCGCCTGCATGAAGCGGGCGGCGCGCGCGATCATCCAGGGCGCGTCTTACGACAATAATCTTTTGTGCATCGGCGAAAAGGAAGTGTTCGCGCTGGATAAGATTGCGGACACGCTGATGTCGGAAATGGAAAAGAACGGCGCGGTGCGGCTGAATTCGGCGCAATTGGAACGGCTGACCAAGGCGGCATTTATTTTCAAAGAAGGCCAAGGTGGAGGTTGCGCGGAACCGGTTGTCAATAAAGAATTGATCGGGAAGGACCCGTCCGTGCTCGCCAAGGCGGCGGGAGTCAGCATCCCGGAAAAAACGCAACTGCTATTTGCCGAAACGGACAGCGATCACCCTTTTGTCATCGAAGAACAAATGATGCCGTTTCTGCCGATTGTGCGCGTCAAGAGCGTTGAGGAGGGAATCGCGGCGTCGAAATTGGCGGAGCACAATTACAAACACACTTCGATCATTCATTCGCACGACGTAGAACATATGACCGCGATGGCGCGGGAATTGGACACGACGCTGTTCATTAAGAACGGCCCGTGCATGGCCGGACTCGGATTGGGCGGCGAAGGGTATCTGAGTTTTTCCGTCGCGACGCCGACCGGCGAAGGGGTGACCAACCCCCGGACTTTCACGCGCGTGCGGCGCTGCGTGATGGTCGATAACCTTCGCATCTACTAGCCATGTTCCTCGCGCGCGTCGAAGGAAATATTGTTGCGACCCGGAAACACCGGAGCCTGGAGGGCTGGCGCCTGGTGATTTGCCAGCCTATCAACAGCGCCGGCGAACCTGAAGGATCACCCCAAGCCGCCATCGACGCCCACGGCGCGGGGATGCACCAGCAAGTTATAATATCGTCGGACGGTTCGGCGGCGCGCGCGGCGG
Organism: Verrucomicrobiia bacterium; assembly: GCA_036268455.1. Classification (GTDB taxonomy): domain Bacteria; phylum Verrucomicrobiota; class Verrucomicrobiia; order Limisphaerales; family Palsa-1400; genus DATAUD01. Next base: position 21,915 of record DATAUD010000022.1, on the reverse strand, counting down.
TCAAAGACCCGAAAAGCCCCGCGCGCTGGATGGTGATCGGCATTGTCGATGAAAAGGAACCGGGCGTGGCGATATGAGAATTGGAACCGTCATTGGCCGCGTTACGTTGAGCAAGACCACGGAAGAATTGCGGGGCGCGCGGTGGCTGATTGTCAGCCCGTTCACGCGGGAGAATTTTCAAAAGGCCGGCAACGCGCCCACGATCACGAAGGAACCGAGCGTCGTGGTCTATGATGATTTGGGCGGACACGTTGGGCAGACCATCGGATTTATTGAAGGGCGCGAAGCGGCGATGCCATTCGACCGCCCCACCCCGATCGACGCGATCGACGCCGCGCTCGTGGATGAAATTTTTTACTCGCCAGCGAAAATTTAAATGAAAGCCATTATCAGTGCCCGGGAAGTCGAGGAATTGTTGCGAAACGGCGGCGATGTCAAATCGCTGCCCGCGGACGCCATACTGACGCCGTCCGCGCGTGATCTTTTGCGCGAATTCGAGAACAACGGCAGCCGAAACAATTCGCACTCCGACAGCAAACCGGGGAAAACGGCCAATGCGTCCAGTCCCAAGACCGACTTGGAGGTGTTTTTTAATTCGCCGGAAATTCACGCGCTGAAGCTGCAAATTTGTGAGGTAGGCCGGCGGCTTTGGAGCCGCGCGTACGTCGATGGGAACGGCGGGAATATTGCCGTGCGAGTTGGAGAAGGAATTGCGCTTTGCACGCCGACGCTCGTTTCCAAAGGTTTCATGAAACCGGAGGACATGTGCCTTGTCGATCTTGAGGGCAACCAATTGTGCGGACAAAAAAAGCGAACGAGCGAAATTCTGATGCACCTTCAAATCATGAAGCGCCAGCCACGAGCGGTGGCGACGGTGCATTGCCATCCGCCGCACGCAACAGCGTTCGCGGTGGCGGGAGTTGAACCTCCGACGTGCATGATTCCTGAGATTGAAGTTTTCATCGGCAAGGTCCCCATCGCTCCGTATCGCACGCCCGGCACGCCTGAGATGGGAAAGCTGGTCGCTGATTTGGTGGAACATCACAATACGATTCTTATGGCCAATCACGGCGTCGTGGCGTGGAGCCATAACAACGTCGAGGACGCGTATTTCAAAATGGAAATCATCGAGGCCTATTGCCGGACGGTGGTGGTGGCCGCGCAATTGGGCGGCCCGTTGAAAACATTTTCGCAAACGCATTTGCAGGACCTTCTCAAGATCAAACAGACGCTGGGCATACCCGATCCCCGCATCGGCCTCAAGGAATGCGAGCTTTGCAATAATGCGGAGTGGCGGCCGGGTGTGAGTTGCGCGGTCCCTCCAAAACAGATCAGTGAGGCAGGACTGGATTCGCAGGCGGAGGCGCTGGTGCAAGCGATCACTGACCAAATTATGTCAAAACTAAACACCTGATGAAAGTCACCGTCATCGGCGGAGGCGGGCGTGTTGGCTCGTGCGCCGCGTACGCTTTGCAATGCGGCGGGATGGTCTCGGAAATCCAGATTCTTGACGCGAATAAGGACATGGCCGAGGGCGAGGCTCTTGATCTTCTGCACGGGAGCGCGCTTGCGGGCGACCAGCGCATTTACGCGGGCGATTACGCCCGGGCCGCCGATAGTGATCTTTTTCTCATCACCGCGGGACTGCGCCGGAAGCCGGACGAATCGCGGCTGGACCTGATCAACCGCAATGTCGAACTGTTCGTCACGATTGTTGACTCGATCAAGTCGGCCGGATTGCGCAAGGATGCCCATATTTTTGTGGTTTCCAATCCCGTCGATATTCTTACGCAGATCGCGTTGCGGCGGACCGGGCTTCCCTGGAACCATGTTTACGGACTTGGAACAATGCTTGACACTTGCCGTTTCGGTTCGCTCATCGCGGAGGAACTGAAACTGGCGCCAACGCAGGTCAAGGCGTTGATCCTGGGCGAGCACGGAGACTCGATGGTCCCCATTTGGTCCAGCGCGGCTGTCAATGGACTGCCGCTGGCCGGCTTGCCGGAATGTTCGCCCGGCTTTCAAAACGCAATCTTTGAACGCACCAAATGCAGCGGCGCGGAAGTGATCAAACGCAAAGGTGGCGCGGGTTGGGCGGTCGGCATTGCGATTCGCGATGTTGTCCACGCGGTTTTGTTGAACAAGAAAGCCGTGCTTCCGGTTTCTTCGTTGGTCCAGGGCGCCTACGACGTTCGCGACATCTGTCTGAGCGTGCCTTCAGTTGTCAGCCGGCGCGGCGTGGAATCGCACGTCAATATTAAATTATGGCCCAAGGAGCTGATGGGCCTACAGGCATCGGCCCGGACGCTTAAAGAGACACTGGCCAAGGTACGGGCGTGAAATCACTCGACAAAAAACTGGCGGAGATCAAGGCCAATTCGTCTTCCCGCGCCTTCATCATCGCTGACGCCAAGGACGCAGACATGGCGTTTGGCGCGCGCGCGCCCGGTCCGCGAAGCTACCTTTCGGCGGGAGGGGCGCGGCCCGCGAAGTTTTCGCCGGAAGTCTGGTCGCGGGACGAATTTGGTTACCGCAACCTGCCGGAATTCCTGGACATCATTCGCGAAGTCACCCGACAAGGTTTGATTGACATCCTTCTTATGTCGGCCTACGTCAGCGAACAACTGACGATCAAGGAAGGGTTGTTTCGGGATTCGCATGTGACTCCCGCCGCGCGAGCAAATGACGCCACTGATGTTTGGGCGGTGCGCCACGGCTGTTATACGCGCGAACCGGCGCAGCCTTTTCGTTCGGCTTCCATCGACCACATTCAATGCGGGAAAATCGAATGCGAGCGCGATGGCGAGATTCCAGGCGCCAACCTTGGACTCTACTCCGTTACTTTCACAAACAACCTGGACCGCGACCGCGAAACCCTGCTGGCCTACAAGGAATTTCGCGAAGAGGCCGAGCGCAAAAAATTCCGGTATTTTCTCGAAGTGTTCGATCCTAACACGCCTTCTGGCGTTCCTTCGGAGAAATTAGGCGAGTTTATCAATGACAAAATCCTGCGCAGCCTGGCGGGTGTGACCGAAGCGGGACGCCCGGTCTTTCTAAAAATAGTTTATCACGGCCCGCGGGCGATGGAGGAATTGGCGCAATACGATCCTAACCTTGTCGTCGGCATTCTTGGCGGCGGGGCCGGCACCACTTATGATGCTTTCAAGCTGATTCACGATGCGCAAAAGCACGGAGCGCGGGTGGCGTTGTTTGGCCGGAAGATTAACAACGCCGAGCATCAATTGGCGTTTATTGAGATGCTGCGGCTGATCACCGAGGGCCGGATTTCCCCCGAAGAAGCTGTGCGCGCTTATCATGGTGTTTTGCAGGGAAGCGGGATTCATCCAAAATTGCCGTTGGAACAAGATCTCATCCTTACCGATCAAACGATGGCGTATGACGGAGCGGCGAAAGCGCGCGTGACGGTGTCAATCCGGAACAATCCGCTATCTAATAACATTGGCAACAATGGCTGGCCGGTCTTCGAAAATGGCTCGCCTGACTTCGGGCGCATGACTTCCGAACAGAGGCGTGTCTATGACAAACAACGGCTGACTACGAAGTTTGGTTGAGGACGCCGAGTAGTCTATTCTGTAGTAGAATCCCCTAGAAAAGAAAATTCCCATTTTTGTGGGTTGACGCCGGTCTCTCTATGGCATACGACTTAGCAATGATAAGAATTACAGATTTAACGACAAGTCAACTCAATCAAATTATTTCCATCAAGGAACAAATCGAGAAGCTGCAAAGCCAACTCGATTCAATCGGCGGCGAAAACAGCCCTTCCTCTAAAGTCGCTGTAAAAGCCACCGGAAGACGGCGCATGTCAGCGGCAGCGCGGGCCCGGATTGCGGCAGGCGCCAGAGCTAGATGGGCGAAAGTCCGAGGCACAACGCCAACGGCTCCGAAGCTAGGAAAGAAAAGAAGGCAGTTGAGCGCCGCTGGGCGAGCGGCCATCATTGCCGGCACGAAGGCCAGGTGGGCCAAACTGCGCGGCACTACGGCAGCTCCAAAAGCAGCCAAAAAAAAGTCTGACCGGCGGATGAGCCCAGAGGTCAAGGCCAGGCTCGCGGCGATTGCCAAGGCCCGCTGGGCGAACGTAAAAGCGGCAGGCAAGACGGCGTTGTAAGCCGAAACTTACGCCCGCCCTCTTGACGGCGCGTTGAAAGAAAAGCCGCCGTGCCAATAGACCCGGAGATTCCACCTTCCAGAAACGATTCCGTTGCCGGCAGTGAGCAACCGCCATTGCCGGCAGCCGAGCCGCCCCTGATAGGTGGTCCGCCGCCTTTACTCCCCTACCCTCCTCCGCTGCTGTTACCGAAGTTAGAGCGTAAGTCCGCCTCGCTTCGGCATCTTTTGGTTATCGTGTTGAGTGTGTTCCTCGGACTGTTCGTGGCGGATGCAGTCCTTTCCGTAATCGATGATTCATTGAGTCTCTTTGTTAACGTTCATTCCCTTACCGCGATTCGCGCGATTGTGGCTTTGGTCGATCTTGCCGCGGGAATCGTCATTTATTGCTTGATTGGATTGACTCCATTGATTCCCAAACGGATGTTTCTCCCGCTGACGCTTTTCTTTTTGGTTGCTCAACTGCCGGTGATTCCGTTTTTAATCTATTATCCCCATCAACTTCAGGCGCTCGCGTTCGCGCTGTCGCTCTGCCAGGCTATTCTCGGCATTGGTATCTTATACTGGGCGCTGGGCGGGGTTAAGTTTCGTTGGCCGCTGTTGTCGGAGGCGCAGCTTGGAAATCGTGGCTTTAGCTGGTGGAATATTTCCGGGTTTCTATTCGGTAACATTGTTGTGTTAGCGCCGGCTGTGATTGTTTACTTAGTGGTATGTGCCGCATTTGCGGTGAATCAGACCACCGAGGGGTTTCTCACGGTGCGTCCCGGCGGGGTGACAGTCCAGGAGAGAAAATATGTCCGCAACGATGGCGAGACAGTGCAGTTGTTTCCGATGATTCACATTGGCGACGCGGAGTTCTATCGGAAAGTTTCGCGGTCCTTTCCGAGTAACTCGGTCGTTTTGATGGAGGGAGTGACCGACAAAAGGCACTTGCTCACGAACGGATTGAGTTACCGCCGCGTTGCGACCAAGCTTGGTCTGCACGAGCAACAGAAGGAGTTTAAGCCACAGGAAGAGAACATTGTGTGGGCGGACGTGGATGTGGATAAGTTTTCGACGAACACGATCAATCTGCTCAATTTGGTGATGCGTTTCTATTCGAAGGGTTTTACGGCTGAGACGTTGCTGGAGCTATTGCAGTATCCGCAGCCTCCCGGGTTTCAGGACGAACTGATGGATGATCTGCTTGGCAAGCGGAACGAGCATCTTCTGGAAAAAATTCATGCCGAACTTTCGCCATCAAAAATCGTAATCGTGCCGTGGGGCGCGGAGCACATGCCGGGAATTGCGCGCGAACTTCAAAAGGAAGGTTTTCATTTGGATGGAACCCAGGACTACCTGGCCATCGGGTTTCATGGGAAATCAAATTGACGGGAAAGTGGTGGCAGGACCCGGAATTGAACCGGGGACACAAGGATTTTCAGTCCTCTGCTCTACCAACTGAGCTATCCTGCCGCGCACTAATGCGTGATCGCGGGGCATACTACGACGACTGCGAGGGCGATGGCAAGCCCGTTCGCGCAAGCCGGGAAATTGTCATGCCTTGAGTTTTTCTAAGAATAATGCCGACGCCGGGGACGGGGTTTTAAACGAGGTGCTGAGTGGGGGGCCGTTTGCTTCCGTTGCGGAGGGCTACAACGTTTTTATGCAGAATGAAATGGGATGTCAGGGGTTTTTAATCCGGTACCGTTTCTGTCGCGTATTGACTGACTTACCGGCAACCGGAGGCCGCAAGGCCTTCCCCGCCAGGTGGATACATGGTCACTTCCCGGGTTGCGTTTCCTTTTGGTTATCGAATTCTGAAAGGAATTTTAATGTGCCATTCATGTTATTTTAATGTTCATCAGGTCGAATGAGTAAGTTCTTATGCGAATCCTGGTGCTCGAAGACGAAAAGAAGGTGGCGGAGTTTGTCGCTTGCGGCTTGCGGGATCACCGTTTCGCGGTGGACATTTCCAACGACGGCCAGAGCGGGTGGGAAATGGCCAAGACATTCGATTACGATCTGATCATTCTTGACCTGATGCTGCCCGGACTCAGCGGAACTGAAGTGCTTAAGCGGATTCGTCAACATGACAGCAAAACGCCCATCCTTATTCTCACGGCGCATGCCAGCACTTCGGAGAAAGTCACCCATTTCGAGGCCGGCGCGGATGATTATCTGAGCAAGCCCTTCGCTTTCGAAGAATTGCTGATGCGGGTCAAAGCCCTGATTCGCCGCGGAGGAACGGAGCCGTTGGACGTCCTTCGAATTGGAGACCTGGAAATTGATCGCGCGAGCCGGCAGGTGAAACGCGGCGGACGGAAGATCGAATTGACGACCAAAGAATACAGCCTGCTGGAATATCTTTCCGCCAACGCAGGAAGAGTGACGACACGGACCATGATTATTGAGCACGTATGGGACGAAAGTTTTCAAGGGCTTACGAATATCGTGGATGTCTATGTGCGGCATTTGCGCAGCAAGGTGGATGATGATAGTCCGAAGAAACTCATTCGAACCGTGAGAGGGGTTGGTTACGCCATTAGCGACGAAACCGAGGATTGACGAATTAACGTTATGATTGACGAATCGAAACGGCGGAGAATTTCGGCGCTGGTGGTAACGGGAGCCGTGGCCGCTCTTATTTGCGCTTCATGCAAACAGGGCGCCGCGATGCGTGCGAATTCCGAGGATCAGGCGCCCACCGTTCCCGCCGGCCGGGTGCAACGCATGGACCTGTCGAAAATAGTTCCCATTCCCGCGGAATTTCGGCCCTACGTCGAAGTGGAATTGCACGCCAAGGTGTCGGGCTATCTTGACAAGATGAATGTCGATTTCGGCGACCGGGTAAACGCGGGGCAATTGCTGGCGACAATTGAAGTGCCTGAATTGCACGACGAACTCAGCAACGCCCTGGCCGTGGAACGGCGCGCCGAGGCGGATTTCACCAACGCGCATTTGATTTATTCCCGGATGATGTCCGTAAACCACGACCATCCGAATCTCGTGGCGCAACAGGACATCGACACGGCCGCGGCCAAGGACCTGGCGGCGCAGGCCGCGGCGGGGGCGGCCCAGGCGGACGTGGGCAAATACCGGACGCTGGTCAGCTATACGCAAATCACCGCGCCCTTTAAAGGCGTGATCACACACCGCTACGTCGATCCCGGCGCGCTCGTCGAAGCGGGGATGTCCAGCGAGAACACCCAGCCGCTGCTGGAGATTTCCGACAATTATCATTTGCGGCTGGATTTTTTTGTATCGGAGGAATATGTGAAGGATATCTTCGTTGGCAACACAGTCAGCGGGACCGTCGTCTCGATGGGAGGCAAGCCATTTTCAGGAAAAATCACGCGCGCAAGCCTCAAGATCGATCCCGACACGCGCACGATGGCCACGGAGATCGAGGTGGCCAACCCGGATTTGACTTTGGTGCCGGGCATGTATGTCAATCTTGAGCTTCCTGTGGAGCACCGCGAACGCGCGCTTTCCATTCCCATCCAGGCGGTCCCACCCGGGCAGATGTCGAGCGTCTATGTGATTAACAGCCAAAACGAAATTGAAGAACGGCCGGTGACACTTGGTTTGGAAACACCTGACCGTTTCGAAGTGGTTTCCGGGTTGAAGGAGGGAGACCTAGTACTGATAGGAAGCCGGTCGCAATTCAGCGCGGGCGAGAAAGTCGCCCCCAAAGTCATAGATGTTCCATCGCAGAATTGAATTTTTTCTTATGAGTAAACCAAACCCGGCGCCCCCATTGACAACAGAAGAATTGGACGCATTGCGCCGACTGGATGCCTGCACGCTGGCCAATGCCATCGAAACGTTCCGTGTGCGATTGCGCAATGAAGGATTCGCGCACGGGTCCATCCGATGCCTGTTTCCGCAATTGCAGCCGATGGTTGGGTATGCCGCAACCATTCTAATCCGGGGATCAGCGCCGGCGTTTGCCGGTCCGCCTTACCACGACCGCACGGATTTGTGGGAGTACGTTCAATCCGTGCCCGCTCCACGGATAATCGTGGTGCAGGATACGGCCAGCCACAAAGGACTGGGGTCTTTCGTGGGGGAGGTGCATATGAACATTCTTCAATCCTTGGGTTGCGTGGGCGTTGTGACTAATGGGGCGGTGCGCGATCTTCCCGCGGCAGCGGCCGCCGGATTTCACTTCTTTGCCGAGAATGTCACCGTATCCCACGCTTACGCGCATATTGTGGAATTTGGCGGGCCAGTCGAGGTGGCGGGCCTGAGTGTGCATTCGGGAGACCTGGTGCATGGGGATTTGCATGGCGTGCAGTCCATACCGTTGGAATTGGCAAGGAGAATTCCGGCCGCAGCCGCCGACGTTTCCGCCAAGCACAAGGCGATTATTGACGTCTGCCGCTCCCCCGAATTCTCGTTGGAAAAATTGCGCGAAGCCGTGCGCAACAATCAAATTTAGCCGCGTTATGCCCCGCTTTGCCATTCGTTTTCCGTATTTAATCATCGTTGTTTGTCTGATGGTGTGCGTGGTGGGGGTGACAACGCTGGTCCGCATGCCTGTGGATCTATTTCCGTCGATCAACATTCCGGTGGTGGTGGTCGCCACATTTTATTCGGGAATGCCCCCTGAGCAAATCGAGAATGACATTACCGGCCAATTTGAGCGCATGTTCACCCTGGCGGGCGGAATCGACCACATGGAATCGCGTTCGTTGACCGGAGTGAGCCTCATAAAAGTTTATTTCCAGCCCGGCTCCAATCCCGATTCGGACGTGACCAGCATCGCCAATTTGTCCATGGCCACTTTGCGCTATTTGCCCCAGGGAACTTTGCCGCCCGTGGTGATGAAATTTGACGCCTCCAGTTTGCCGGTCTGCCTGGTAACCTTGAAGGGCAAAGACCTGAGCGAAGCGCAATTGCGCGACTTGGGCCAATTCACCATTCGCAACCAGATGGCCGGCATACCCGGGGCTTCTGTGCCGCCGGCTTTTGGCGGACGCTACCGGCAGATCATGGTCTATGTCGATCCGCTCAAACTGGAAGCGCATCAATTGAGCGTGATGGACGTGGTTCGCACCGTCAACGAAGCCAATCTGATTCTTCCGGCGGGTGACGTCAAAATCGGGCCTTTGGATTACAGCGTCTATGCAAACAGCCAGATCAATTCGATGAAAGATGTCGATCTGGTGCCGCTGAAAACGGTGGGAGAGGCGTCGGTATTGGTAGGAGACATTGGCGAGGCCAGGGACGCTTCGCAAATTCAGTACAACAAGGTCCGCATTAACGGCCAGCCGTCGGTCTATATCCCCGTGGTCAAACAAGGCGGCGACGCCAATACCATCGCGGTGGTCAACGGTGTCAAGAATGTTGTTGCCCATTTGCTGGATGTGCCCAAGCGTCTCATCACAGAAGTCGTGTTCGACCAGTCGGTTTTCGTCCGCACTGCCATCGAGACACTCATTCACGAAGGCGGCATCGGCCTCATTCTAACCGGTTTGATGATCCTGGTTTTTCTGGGCAGCCTGAGGGCGACGGTAGCGGTGTTTCTTTCCATTCCGCTATCGGCCTTGGCGGCGTTTATCGCCCTCAACATGGGCGGGAACACCATTAACGCCATGATTCTGGGCGGTCTTGCCCTGGCCTTTTCCCGTTTGATCGACAACTCGGTGGTCGTGCTGGAAAATATTTTCCGCCATTTGGAAATGGGCGAAGCGCCCGATGTCGCCGCTGAACGCGGGGGTCAGGAAGTGTCCCTGCCGGTGCTGGCGGCAACGCTTACGACGATTGTGGTCTTTTTCCCGGTGACTTTTCTTTACGGCGTCAGCCGTTTCCTGTTCACTGCCCTGGCCCTTTCCGTGGTATTCTCATTGCTGGCTTCCTATGTAGTCGCGATGACAGTCGTGCCTCTGTTTTGCGCGAGGCTCATTAACGCGCATCAGGCTCATGAGGAATTGGGCGACGATCCGGCCCATCGCGACAAACCGCGCGGGTGGGGCCAGCGTTTCAATAGCTGGTTCAACCGCAAATTCAAAGGGATGCTGGACCGTTATGAAGGAGTTCTAAAAATCGGCTTGCTGCGGCCGCTCGCCCTTGTCCTTGGCATCAGTGGCGTTTTCCTTCTGAGTCTGGCCCTGTATCCGCTAATCGGTCAGGCCTACTTTCCCCGCACCGATCCCAGCCAGTTCGTTATTAGCGTCAAAGCGCTGTCTGGCACTCGTTTGGAACTGACCGATCAATTGGTTGGCCAAGTCGAGGATATCGTGCGCCAGATAGTCCCGCAAAAGGACCTTAAGATCATCGTCTCGAACATCGGAACCACGCCTGGCTTCAACGCCATTCTAAATCCCAATTCCTGCCCCAGCACCGCCATCGTCCAAGTGGGACTTAACGAAGGCCACGCCCTGAGCAGCTTCGACTACATGAACAAAGTGCGCGCCCGCATCCGGAGTGACTTGCCCCAGGTCAGCGCCTATTTCCAGACCGGCGGCCTGGTCGATGCGGTTATCAACCAGGGAATACCAGCGCCACTGGACATCCAAGTCAGCAGCATGGATTTGCATGCCGCGCACGACATTGCCGCCCGGATTGCGCAACAGGCCGGGGCTTTGCCTGGCGTAAGCGACGTGTTGGTGCCGCAGGATGTGGACTACCCCGCGTTGCATGTTGACATTGACCGCGAGCGGGCGAGCGAACTGGGTCTGAGCGCCAAAGAGGTGCTGGACAGTCTCATCACCGCGCTTACTTCTGACGGGATGATCTCGCCGAGCTACTGGATCGACCCCAAGAGCGGAAACAATTACCTTTTCACCGTTCAGTACCCGGAAAATAAGGTGAAGAGTCTGGCTGATCTTGGTTCGATGCCGTTGCGCGCCGCGCATCTTAAAACGCCGACGCGTCTGGACTCCGTTGTCCATTTTTCTCGCTCTCCCGCGCCCACCGAGGTGGACCATTACCAAATCCGGCGCGTGATCGATGTTTATGTCGCCCCCACCACCGAAGCCGTGGACAAAGTCTATGCCGGCGTGCAAAAGATTGTGGACAAAACCTCGTTGCCGCCCAACACAGTCATCCATGTGCGCGGAACGGTGCAGGCGATGCGATCCTCATTCCAGAGTTTCGGATTGGGCCTGATCCTATCGACGGTGCTGGTCTATTTGATCCTTGTCGCGCAATTCAAATCGTTTATCGACCCATTTTTGATCCTGCTGGCCATTCCAACGGGGCTGACTGGGGTCCTGCTGATTCTGTGGCTGACCGGGACAACGCTGAATGTCATGTCCTTGATGGGGGTGGTAATGATGGTGGGAATTGTTGTCTCCAATAGCATTCTCATTGTGGAATTCACCAACCGGTTAGTGGAGGAAGGCCGCCCTGTGCGCGAGGCGGTCTCGCTGGCTTGCCGCGTTCGGCTGCGTCCAGTGTTGATGACGTCGGGCGCGACGCTCATCGGCCTGCTGCCTATGGCATTGAAGCTCGGCACCGGCAGCGAGGCCTATGCGCCGCTGGCGATGGCCATCATCGGCGGGCTGGCGGTATCGGTGGTATTGACAGTCTTTATTGTCCCGGCGGCGTATTTGCTGATCTACGAAAAACCCAGGAAAACATGAGAATTACGCCTCTCGTCGTCGCTATGTTGGTGGCGCAGTTGGCCCACGCCGCCGACGCGCCCACCAACTCGTTGACGCTGGCCCAGGCGCGAGACATCGCGCTCAGACAACATCCCAAAATCTCCGTGGCCAATTTGACCGCGCTGGCCGCCCAACAAGTCACCAAAGAGGTCCAGTCGGCGTTGCTGCCGAGCATTTTCGCCGTCGCCACCGCCGCGGGCACCGGAGACCCGGGCAACACCCGTATTCTTGCCGGCTCATTGAGCGCCTCGCGTGTCTATGATCGCGAAGCTCAGGGCGTCACCATCAGCCAGCTTATCACGGATTTTGGAAAGTCATGGGATTTAACGAAGAGCGCCCGATTGCGCGAACGTTCCGAGAAAATGAACGTCATCGCCACCCGCGCTCAAATCTTGCTCGAAGTGGATAATTCCTTCTTTTCGACCTTGGAATCGCAATCGGTGCTGGACGTGGCGCAGGAAACAGTGAGCAACCGGGCATTTATCCTGGAACAAACCCGGGCGCTGGCGACGAACAAGCTGCGCTCCGAGCTGGATGTCAGCTTCGCCAGCGTCGATTACGACCAGGCCAAAATCCTTCTGGCCAAGGCGGGAATTGATCTCAAAGCCAGTTTTGCCGTTTTTTCGGATGTGCTGGGAGAACCCCGCGCCCACACCTACCGGCTTTCTGACGAACCGTTGCCCACTTATGTCACCAATAATTCCTCCGACCTCATTCTCGAAGCGCTGGCGCAACGGCCTGATTTGGCGGAGTCGCGCTATCAGCGGGATGCCGCGCGAGAATTTGCCCGGGCGCAGGAAAAGCTGGATTACCCGACGATAAGCGCGGCGGCGACCGGCGGCGTGCGCGGGGCCGGCGATGCTAGCCAGGTTGGCCCCGATTACCTGGCGGCCGGCCTCAATCTTTCGCTGCCGCTGTACGAAGGCGGATTCAACGCCAGCCGGCGGCGCGAAGCCCAATTTCGCGCCCGAGCCGCCGAGGAAGCAGTGCGCGACCAGGAGGACAACATCGCCCGTGACGTGCAAGTAACCAGTTTCAACCTCGATTATGCCTGGCAGCGGCTTGCGCTGACCGATGAATTGCTGCGCAACGCCCGCGAAGCCCTCGAACTCTCCCAGTCGCGCTTTAAGAATGGCCTTAGTTCCATTATCGAACTGAGCCAGGCGGAGTTGAACCTGACCTCAGCCCAAATCGCCGCAACCGACGCCCGTTACGATTACCAAACTCAACGCTCCGCCCTGGACTTTCAACTCGGGCGATTGCGCTAGGTCGATTGGTTCGCGAAATCAGCTTACAGGCCGGCTGACGCCTCGTTCAGCAACATTGCGTCGTTCAAGGATGTTGCTCGGACAAGCACTTAAGAATGGAGCCAGTTGCCGGATTTGGGCATTTTTCACCGCGTTTACGACTCAAATATGCCCCATTTTCCCTCGGTAATCAAGGATAATTCCATTTACCGGCCTATACCATTTTTAACACTTTTGGTGTCCGTTTTGGTGTCCGTTGGTGTCCGCGCAAAAGGGGCAAAAGAGAGCCAATGCAGCGACAGTCAATACGAAATAAAATCAGGCGACACGCTGGGCCGTGTCTTGAGTCTGCTCGGACATTTGATATTCAACGGCAGCTCGCCCGGCGTTTTTCATTCGCCAGAACTCGTTAATGGCGGCTCTGATGCGAAAGACCCATTTCGCATCATTGCTCAATTCCTCCAGCGTGACGCGGGCGAAGTACTTGACGGCATTGGGGGTCGGATTGCCCAGCGGTTTGAGCAAGCCCTTGGCAACCAAGACTGGAACGTCGTGCGGAGCGCAGCCCAGCAGATGCGACGCTTCACTTGCGCTTAATTGCGCAGGAAGGTGCCGTAGATTCAGGAATCTTTCCCGCTCCGAACTTAACGGCCTGTCCTTCGGGATGCTCATACTCTCATGCCGCGAGATCGAAGGTGGTCTTGGGCCTCCGACTGGTTCTCGCCAATCGAGCGATTGTGTGTGACCGCCTTATCGCAGTGTTCCATCAAGGCTTCCACCACCTTGCCGGGATTGTGTTCCGGGAATTGCCGCCACACCATTTTCTGCGCGTTAGCCACAAGATTGCGCTCCGAAAAGCGGAGCGTGTGATTCGCTTGAGCGACATACTGCATGACCACGTCCCGAACATTTTGGCCCTGCACCAGAACTTCCGTGCGTCCGTGATTTCTGGCGTAGGCGGAGCCTTCCTCAAATTCCTGGATAACGGACCAATCGGGGCTGTTGCGTGGACGGCACAGGAGAACTCGGCTTTTGGGCAGCTCGACCAAATGGGCATAGACATCCCATGTCGTTCCGTCCGAGGCCCTGAACGTCTCCAGCACTGGAGGGTTGGGCCGCTCCCATCGAACCTGTTCGAGCCGGTTCAACTGCTCCTTGATCTTCTCCAATGGACGGAGATCGCGGTCAATTGCATTTGCCGCCGCCCGGTAAGCCAAGGCTTCGTCTCCGACCAAATCAGAGCCGGAGCCGCGAGGGCCGTGAGGAATCCAAGGTTTGCCGCCTTTTTTCAGCATGGCCGATCACTCCTTTTTGCCTTTTGCCAATTGGTTCGATTCCTCTTCGGAGACGAGGAAAACCCCTTCATTGTCGAGAATGGGGGAAAGCCGGTCACGCTGAATGAAGCTGTAAACGGTGAACGGATCAAGACCGAGCCTCCTGGCCGCTTCCTCCACCGAGATAAGCCCCGATGGCTTCTCTTGCTCCAAGGTCACAGATGTATCCGACTCCTCCATACTGTAGAAATTTAACCGCAAAGCGCGTTCTGTCCAGTGACTTTGTCGCTGCTCCAAGCAGCCCCTGCCTGCGCCGGCACGAGGAAACGGATTGGACGGCAGCCTGCACCGCGAACGCGAAGGGAAAATGGGCAAAAGGCCACCAGCCTCTCCCCATTCCCAAACAACTAGCCTTCGCGGCAATGAGCGAATCGTGATCATACGCGTACCGCCAATTCAACAGAATCCGCCCACAACTTCGAGCCGATGCAAGAAGCGCCAAGCCAAATCGCACGGACGGAGCGATTGATTGGGGGTCGAAATGGGGCAAGCAATCGCAATGGGGCCGCGCGGACCCTGAGAGCGCAGAAGCAACTGACTCGCACGCAACGGCCACGCCTGCAAGCCGCGCCGTCAAAGTATCAAGTTCGCGCCCGACTGCACAGGGAACGACACCCTAAATGCAAGAAGGAAACATCAAGACCCGATTCGCGGCAGTGGACTCCCCACATTTTGACCAGCGCCCGTCGCGATTTGCTTCGGACACGACCACCGACAACCAGCGCCCGGCCAATGTAGCTTGGCGTCATGGTTCACGAGCCGCCTCCAACCGGCACTTGTTCTGATTCAAGCCCGCGTTTATGCGTCACTCCTTGGGATGGTCAAAAATGAACCGTCGAGGGGGAATCATTGAGGGTTGGGCGTGTGTCCATTTTCGCCAAATGACACCGGCCCATCATCGTTTCGGAACGGCTCCCAGCCGTATGAAAGTCCACTGGCAACGGCCATCTGTTTGGCCTTTAGAAACACTGGAAACGAATCCTCGAATACACAGAAGGCCATGTAAACGGAATCCTTGGATTGACCAGCGAAATAGGTTTCAAGTTCACGCGGGTTACGGGCCAAGTCAATTCCCTTGCCGCGAATTGGTTTGGCTGTCTCGCCGCCGAGATTTGAAGTCCAGTTAACGGAGTTCTCGTTTCGACTAAAGTCGGAATTGCGGCAAGGATAGACGGAGCCGTATTGGACAATGATATACATGACGCGCTTGCCTGTTTCATGCTCTTTTGGAAGCCGGAGCGAACGCACGGATTCATTGTATTTGACTGTAGCCTCACGATTTAGAGCTTCAAGACGTTGGTTGAGACGTTTGCTGTTTTCGACGGTAGCAGTGAGACTGTTTTGAAGTTCAAGTTTGTGTGCCTGTGCCGCAGTAAGCTGTGCATTGAGAAATTTTAGTCGTTCAGCGGGGTCAGCGGCGTTAGCTGAATCAAGGTCCCGAGTACTCAACTCAACCATATCATGCGCGTGTTGGACGGCGTCTTGAAGTTCTTTGCGGGTGGTAAGCAACGCAAGTTGCGCTTTCCATCGCTCGTCGCTGGCCTTTGATTGAAGTGAGGCTAATAGTTGCAAGGATTGCTGTAGGTTTGTCTTGGCAAGGGCCAAACGCCGTTGGAGCATTTCCTGGCTGTCAGTAGATGCTGCGGCGCGGGTTTGCCGTTCAGTACTTGTAAGCAAGGTCACCAGCACCGCCAGGAGGATAATTCCGCCGAAAGCGTTACACATTGTATCCAACAACATGTAGAGGCTATCAGGTGGGCCTTTTCGTCGCAGGTTCATCTTATTTAAGGCCGAGCCACGTTAAAAATCTCTGCCACCAGCTTTTGGCCGGACTTGGAGGCAATGCGTGTGTAGAAGTCGGCGGATTATTTGTTGCGGCGGGCGTGCCAACCGACGGAGGGATGGTCGCTGTCGAGGGAATGCTGGCATTCGTCCCGTTTGCCACAGGGTTTGGCTTGGAAGACGAGGCATCAGTGCCAGGAATCGGCTCGTCAATTGGCGGAGGCGTCGAAAAGTGAACATCCCGATTTTCCTCCAAGGCGTCAAAGCCGACTTCAAATCCCTTGTTACGAGCGGATTTCAGCAGTTCCTGAAATAGTTGGATTCCAGAAGGTCTGACAAGAAACACAACATATTGGTTTAACGCATTCGCGTTGCGAAGATACCCTTCAAAAGACGACTGAGCGCGCGTGGCGTCCCACTGCTGGCGCTGCTCAGGGTGGTCAAATGCTTCAGCCGTCGCGCTTGTGCGCGCCACAGTGACGAGAATTGGTTCCTTGGTTGAGTTACTCTTATCCGGGATGAGCCATATTTTGCCGTCCCGATCACGAAGTTTCAAGAGGCGGGTTTGGACAAAGGATAACTCCTGCTCCAAGCCTTCCATCTCCTTTCGGGCCTGCGCTTCCTGACGGGCAATGGATTCTGCTTCCTGCGTTGTCCGCTGGATTGTTGCTTTCAGATCAGTCAGGCCAAGCGCAGCGTCCCGCGATTGGAGGGCTGATGCGCTTTTTGACATTTGTGCGGTGATGGCGGATTGCTTTTTCTGCTCATCCGTTAATCGTGAACGCAAATTCACAATATCGGCCTCGATCTTTTCCAAGGCGGGGGCAGCCTCAGCGGCGGCAAGCAATACCTGCAACTGCCGATTCTTCGCATCCGTTTCCAGTTGTTGACGAAGCGATTCTTCAAGTTGTTGTTGAAGCTCCCGGTCGGCAGCTTCGGATCGGCTTTTTTTGCTTGGCCGGCCCAAGTCCGTGGCCAGCAACAAAGTGATGAAAATGAGCATCCCACTGACGGCCGTGATAATGTCCGCAAAAGCGAAGAAGCTGATCTTGGAATCCAATGTTCTGAGCCGTACGCTCATGATTTGGCTTCGGTGGCGATTGAGGTTGTCACGGATTGTGGGCGCTCAACCAGTCGCAATTTTGAAACGATGTGGGAATGGCAGTAATCGTTGCATTCGTCAAGAAAAGCCATTTCACGCTTTTGGTGAAATGTGATCCCTAATTGCAGCATGAGCGTAAATGAAAGTGCAATCAGGGTGGTCTCGAAGGCGGTGGCAAGGCCACTGGTGACGCCCTGGAGTGAACTGCGAATCAGATCGAGGTCGCCAGCCGCCTGGAGTGTCGATGTGAACCTTCCGATGGCTAAACTCAATCCCAGCACCGTGCCGATGAAACCAAGAACCGGAATGCCCCAAACCAAGCCATTGACCACCACATAACTGGATGCAACTTGGTCTTCGTCGTTCTCTGCTTGTGCGCGTAAAATTGAGGACACATCATTCACTTGGCCAATATTCTTAAAATTGGACAAGGCACGATCAATGCGATTGAGCAATATGAAATGACGCGGATTGTCGACCAGTGCATGGATGCGGGCCAAGACCGTGGCGGCTGTTGTTTCAGTGAGGATGAATTCGGGCTGCGCTGGTACGGCGGACAGTTGCAATGCCCGTTCTTGGAACTGCACCTTGCGTCCCTTTAATGCGAGGATCGCGACGCCCCAAAAGAAAAAGACTGTCGCCGGAATCACAGCGAACTGATTAGTAGGACGCATGAACATGGTGGCGACTTTTGAAATAATCGGCAAGTGTATAAAGACGAAAATCATCAGGGCGTAGAGAACTCCGGCGAGCAAAGCACCTATGAGAAAAGCGAAGCCATGATTAACGCTTGTGTAGCGAGCGCCCTTGAATCCGAAACGGTTTTCGACGTCGCTTTGTGTCCAGGCGAGGACATCTGCCTTTTCGTCTGGTGGTTTGGCTATAATTGGAAATTGTGCCATAATTAGTTCTTTCAATCGGTTAGTGACTGAACAGGAAAAGAACGCCCGCTGCCCATAATATCGTTCCCAGAATTCCGATGTTCCGACCTGAGCTTGTTGTCGATCTGCCACTGGGGTCCATCGTTCCAGCGTCCATCTCGCGCAAATCAGCACTGCCCATTACCCACGCGATCAAACATAAAACGCCAAAGACAAACAAACCGATGAGTGCAAGGGCGAGAATCGTGCCGCCGCGATGGGGTCTCAATGGAATTTGGGCGTGTGGTAAGGTATGACTTGCGTTACTTTGGCGTTCAAATTCCGCCGCAAGCAAATCGTTTTTTCGCTTTTCTTCCACGAGAGCGGCGGCGCGTTGTTGTGCTTCTAGTTCTCGCGTTTGACGCTCCGATTCTTCCCGTGCCTGCTTTTCCTGCTTCTCTTTGGCCTGTTGTTCAGCGCGCAAAAGGGCATCTTGTTCTGCAAAATAATCGCGGAGCGTAATCCACTGACCACCATAGAAAATTTCATGAAGCAGGCCAATTTGATTTGCGGCGAGCTTCGTTTCAATGAGCGACACCGTGTACGGACCTTCTTGCTTGCCACGCCAGCGAATTAAAAAACTTCCCGGTCCACGCCCAGAGGAATTATTATTTATTTCCGGTGACACTTGCATATTCACATTTTACTCGATGGCATCAGATTTGGAACGATTGCAGCTTTCACAAAGTAATTCGACATTGCGGGCTGTGTTACTTCCACCTTTGGATACGGGAACAATGTGGTCGTATTCAAGGTTCACCCGGCTTCCGCATTTGGCGCATTGACCTTGACCGCGTCGCCAAACCTCCCGGCGAACTTCAGATGCGATTGCAGTTCGGAGCCGCGCGGACTCGTTCGCATTGGCCAATTCCAAAATCTGACGGGCCACGTTTTCTTGGGTTTCATGTGCCTGCCGTTCTGCTTCTTCTCGCGCGTTTCGTTCTTTTTGCTCTCTCGCTTCACGTTCGATACGAAGAAGTGCCTCCCTTTGCTTCATGTAATCCCGAATCGTAATCCAACGGTCATTATCGAAGATTTCGTGCAATAAACCAATTTTGTTCGACGCAAGTTTAGTTTCGATGGTGGACGGTGGATAAGGGCCTTCTTGCCTGCCACGCCAGCGCAACAAAAATGCTCACTATCTCCATTTACCAATTTAGAAAATTTATTCATGGTTGCGGGGATTCCCGAAACAGTGGCGGCAGCGCGCCCCGGAAAGTAACATCACCTGGATTAACACCGGCTTGGGTGAGGTATTCTTTGCAAGGGCTATCGAGGACGAACATCGGCGAGAGCGGCATGGCGGCTTCACGTAGAATCGTGTCCTTGCCAATGTTAAACTCCAACAAAACCGGCTGCTGTAGCGCAGCACTGTATCCCCACAATTCAACCGCAGGAGGGTTTTCTATGAAATGGGGTTTGCCGTTCAAATCAACGAAGCCAACATAGGCAAGCCCATTTTTGGATACTGCTTGCGCCAGTGTCAGTAGGCCGACCGCCTGTTTCATGTAAGAAACCGATTTGCTCGAACCAAAAAACTGTTCCACCTTTGCCCCGTAGGTGCTGGCCTTTGCGTCAACAAACCAGTCTCCGCTATTCAGTTGATCGCCTAAAGCCTTTTTGATTTTAGCCTCATCCGTGCGGATGGCCGGGCAAAACGTGAGCCCCCACGCCTCTGGCTGTAGCCGCATAATATCAATTAACCTGATGAATAACCATGCCCGGAAGATCGGGGAACCCTCATGTGAATCTTTGATCGCATCCAAGACTCCGAGCATAGGCTTGGCATAAGAGTCCCTGCCACGCACTACCGTCTGCAATCCACAGGAATTAAGGCACTCCGTATCCTTCATGTCTCCCAGGTCAATGAGGCGATTGACCAATACCGTCGGTGATAATCTACATTTTCCATCGAAATAGCCATAGCTGTGATCGGTAAACGTGGCGCTGGATGAATACGGCGAAGGTTCCCACGCTTTGATTTGTTTCCAACCACCAGTATCGTCGAGCACACCAGCCGTAATCCATTCCACATTTCTTGCTCCGTCGGCGTCAAGTTGGAATCGATAATGTGCATGAGTAGTGCCAACAGCCGGGTCGTCATTCAATTGTTGGAAAAGCGTCCGCTCAGCAGGCATCATCACTTCGGGAACAAAGTCTGAATTTTGTGCCTTCTGAATGTAAGACCAAGTACTCGCATTTGTCGCTCCAAGCAAAGTGCGCAAAATCGCTTCCTGACTAGGATTTAGCGATTGAACCACGGACGCTGCTTTGACATTGGATGAAGTCGAAAACTCCGATGAAGCGACTAGAGCGATGGCTTCCGAAAAGTCTTTTGTATCGTGAGCTTTTTGCAATGCCGCCATGCCTTCGGTGATCTTGCGAAGCTCGCGGTCGTATGCGTCGAATCTTTCATGGACAATGGTGGAGCGCTGGAGAAGATCAGCACGTAAGGCCAGGTAATTTGTTAGGCCGGACTCGCACTCGCCAATCTTTTGAACGAGGGCGGAAAGAGTGGCAATTTGCGCCGTCGAGGTTTCCAAAGACGCCCGATAGTCAAGTTGTTCGGACTGCCTCTCCGCCTCCGTGATCCATTGATTCAGCGAATCATTTGCGGTTGAACTGCTGTCGGCGAGATATTTTTGCCACTGCGTCTCAAATGTTTGCAAGCGCGGCTCATTTTCGCCCCGAACATCCGGGGCAAGCGCGTTCAAGGAATTACGGGCCGACGCGAGTTCGCCGGAAAGGTCGGCCAACCGGGCACTGTTAGCTTCTCCCCTGAGTTGTTGAGGCAGCTTGGCGAATGCGGTCTCGAATCCCGCCAACAAGGCATGTTCCCGGCCAACAAAGCTTTCAGCATCGGCAACCGCGCTATTGAGCCGCGCCGACGATAGCAAAGTCTGCTCCTGTGTGTGCAGTCGTTCAATCAATCTTTCGGCAGTATGACATTGCCGTTGAGCGATGGCGGTTTGAAGCTGGCCGGCAAAATCACGAGCCTTGATCTGTCGGCTGACAAACCATGCCAGCGATCCCCCAACAACCAGGACAATGACGGCAGCGGAAATGATAATCCGGTACTGAATGGTTGTTCTCCTTGCGATTTCTCCTTCAAGCAGGGCGGAACGCTTGCGAAAGCCTGAGGCAGCTTCATCTGGTATAGGACGGGTAAATCCTTCCAATGAACGCCAAACTTTGTGCAGTGCCTCATAGTCGCCTCGAAGTTCCGGCAGCTTAACATACCGGGCGGACGTATCTTTTTCTTCGCTCTGGATGATTCGATAACGCAATTCAGCGAGACAGGATTGAAACTCACGTTCCTGTTTGGCCTTTGCCTGTTCCGCACGCGCCCACGAGTCAAGACCGTCAAGATGTTTCTCGGAGTCTGCCGATAAATCCAGCTTAAAGTCGTTTTTCAGTTTGTGGATGAAATCGAGTTTGGCCAAGCCATCCATCCATTTGGATGAATCTTTATGCGCGGAAATTTCCTTAAGCAGACTTTCGCAGCGAATAACCTGCGCCCTTCGCCAAATATCCCCTTCTGGATGATTCCTGAAACCGAAGGCTTCAATTTTCTCTATCTCCGGCATGACCGCAATCGTGTCTCCACGCTCCAATAAACTGCCAAGATAGCCCAACCTTGCGGTAAGCACTTTGGAATCAAGCCTCCCTAAGAGCGTGTTTTAAAACTCAGGAAACCCCGACTTTAACGTTAACTTGTACTTTACAGCGCGTACCCCTATAAGCTGGGGATGCGATACACTTCTGATCTGACGGACGCCGAATGGCAACTCATCAACTACTGTTTTCCTG
>DATAUD010000021.1:0-6305 GCA_036268455.1 Verrucomicrobiia bacterium | reverse complement strand
TATGAAACATCGCCGACTGGTGCGCCACTATGAAGTCAAAACCACCCACGCCGAGTCTTGGCTCCACATCAGTATGATCGGAATTATGCTGCGCAGACTGGCTTGATCCTATGGACATGATTATTCAGACACGCTCTTAATCGCCAACCCCGCCAAGTTCTCGCGGCCAACGATGAAACGTTGTCCGCTTATCGTCCGCACGCCGTAGAATGTTTCTTCAAAAACGGGTTTTTCGAACGCAATGTTTCTCGGGTTAACGGTCGCAATTTCTTGCGCGAAAAAATTCCCATGCACCCCTTCGGGGAAACGGAAAAATCCCTCTTTCTTTGGATCACGCGCCCAACTTGGAAGAAAGCTGATAACCATTGCGTCCAGAGCGTGATGACGATCATCTTGTCGGTTCTTATCGCACTTCTCTTCCCACAAGTATGAATCTTCGCCATCGGGACAGGGATTAAGAATGCTATTGAGTCTGTACTTGCGCCTGATTCGTCCCGTCAATCCGCCTGAAATCACGGTCACCCTTTTTCGGCTCTCGCCGTCATTGCCATTTTTCCACCCGAAAAGAAGTGAGACTATCGTCTGTGCCAGTTTCGAAACCCATGCCGTTTCGGCCAGCGCGGTGTAACGCTGAACGAGATCGGGCGCATCTTCGCGCAAAAGCAGTTGAACTTTTTTGTTGCGGAGATTCGTGGCATGAGAGTCAACCAATTTCTTGTATCCATCCCAGCTTATCGGAGCCTTTTTGCTACTCGTGCCGCTATGCCACCACTGAAATGGCGTCTGCTCCTCCTTTGCTTGGTTGCACTCTCGATGAGCAAGAACAAAGTTTACCATTGCATCCGGCCCGTTTTTGGTGCGCGGGACAATATGATCAATTTCGTATTCGTCTAGCTTCGTTGCGGCAAACGGGATCCCGCAATAAAGGCATAACGAGCCTTGACCCTTGAATAGTTCGTACTTTAACGCTGCGGACTTCTCCTCTGCTCCGGCTTCTACCGCTTTTTCCCGCGCCTCCTTGCGGGCTTTTTCGCGGTTGCGTTGAAATTGTAATAATTCATTCTTGCGTTTGGGCCCCATGAAATCTTCCCGCACAAATTCCAAGACTACTTCTTTGGGTTCCCCAAATTTTCGGCGGAGATAATAAAGACGATCCGAAAAGACATTCAACCGATGACGCACAACGGGATCATTGATGTCCGCCAGCAAGTCGGCTACGGCGTTCTCTATGTCTAATTTTCCGTTTTCAGTGTGGCGGGCGGCAAGTGCGTCGAGCTTTTGCGTGGGAATATGTAGGTCGTTCCAGGAATCGCCCATGTCAGCCAAAAATTTCAAATCGACTGGAATCAGTCCTTTCTTCCCGTCTGTGTTGCCATTAAGTCCCGCAATCTGTTCGTGGTAGAATTGGCTTGGATTCTTGCCGGAAAGAATTAGATCTTTGAGCAAACGCAACGCAGGCCGTGAAAACGCGCTCCGTCCGCTGTGTTTTGGTGCTTTAAGTTCCTCATGACCAGGCAATGGCCTCAATCCAAGCTCCTTAATGCCTTTGGCTCTCGACCAGTCGGCGGCAGTTAGTTTGAAACAGGCAGCCACTTTTTGAGGCCATTCCTCCGCATCAGACTTCACTTGCTGCGTATCGACGGAGGTGACTTCGAAAATCCTCCGTATCTCATCAACTGTCAATTTGCGCTGGCCCTTATCAGCCGCAACCAGCGTGTTCTTGAGTTTCATCAACATTGTCACCTGCGCCGACAGCAATGAATCCGTTATGAGCTTACCTGTCTTGACATCCTTTCGAATGTCAGCTTTGCAAACGTGAAAACGCGGAATTAAGACGCAGTCGTTCAAGATGCGGTTATCGAACCGAGGTATCTTTTGACCAAGTGCTCCCATCCAATCATCCGCGCTTCCCATGCGCACCTTGTTCTGGTCTCGATGGTGAGGAAAATAAGAGGCGTAGGCGACACCTGTCGGCCCATGGCATAAAAAGTCGCCGAAAGTTTTCGCAGTCACGGGAAAATGTCTTTTTATTCCTGTCATAGGGTCAGTATGCGTCCAGCCCTCCTTCTGAATTCTCTCAAATGTGCTTCCAACAGCCTCTATTTGAGTCGCCGCTTGGTTCGCAAGTTTGACGATTTCGGCCTGTACGACGGCGCGATCAAAGCGGATATTTCGCGTGCTTTGCGCCTCATGCGTCAACCGAAGTGTGAGCTTCTGCGGTTCGGCGGGATTCCAAAGTCCCATTTTCCAGGCATCATAAAAACAAGGAAAGTGGAAATCGGCAGGAACCTTTGTTTGGAAATTCTTCCATTGGTTTAATGCGGCAACGTAGTTGGGGTCTTTTTTTTCCAATTCTTCAACGCTCACGCCGACGCGCGACGCGTCTCTTTCCGCCCACGGGATCCTGTCGTAGCCACGTTTCTGGATTGCCGAACGTAATGCTTTGAAAACCTGCCAGTGCTCCAATTTTTCTCCCCGCAGCAATTTGATGCGTAATAGACAGGACGTGTAACAGGTATTATCACCCGATTCCGCGAACTCTTGTTCCAATAATTTGTCACCTGGAACCGGCTCGATCCACTTTTTTGTGAGCGCGTCGCGTCGCGTTTGTCGCCCGCGCAGAACCTTCATTCCTGCCGCCTGCCAAACATCTTCCAGCCATTTCTCTCTCGCCTTATGGGCCTGACGGGTGCGCCACATGCGGCGCCGTGTAGCAGCGGTTTTGGTCTCCGCGAAGTCCGCCGGTATCAGCAGCGATGCCTTGTGAAGAAATGTCGTCCCTTGCCGCACCGCCTCTCCTATGGAGGCTTTCCCAAGATCGAACGCCCAAACAATGTCATCGCGGCATTTCTGGGATTCACTTCTAAGCAGGTCAGTCTTCATAAACATTTCTGGAGTTGGAAATCTCGCCGATCTTATCCCGTTTTGTCCAACGAATCAACCACTGTTTTTTTGACTGCCATTCCTCCAACACTTCGATTTTCCGTTCCTGTGCTCATGATTTCCAGATTAAATCCACTCTGTTTGTTTCCGCCCCGATGATTGCCGCGAATACGGGATTTAATACCTTCACGTTTTTAAAATGTTCAGTTTGAGTGTTTATTCTCATGATGCGATTTGAGCAGAAATCTCCTTCGGAAAAAATCCAACCGTTGGAGTTCCATACGATTTTCCCGGCTTTTCCGAAAAAAAACCCAATAGATGGAAATTTTTCGCGCAAGCGCTCAAAATTGCTTTCTTATTGACTTTGGTTCCCTGAGTTCGTGATTTCCATATTGAATCCGCTTCGCTTCGTTCCGGGAAAATATCACCGATTTTGGAACGTTTGAATAAGTTTGACCGGGCCTAATATTTAGCGTATAAAAGCGCCACTCGAAGGTATGGCATATCGCACTTCAATTTCAGGGCCGGCGCTGCTGGCGCTTTTGGGGAGTTGCATTGGGCTTGCCGGCCCGTTGGCGAGGGGAGGGGACATCATAGAATTTTCAGCTCCCACGGCTCTCATGGCTGTGCCGCAGCAGGAGCGCGAGGTCAAACAGGACACCACTTCTTCCGTTGCGGGCGCTTTCCAGGCGCATGGTATCATTGACCCCGCTTTTATGCCCTCGGTCCAAATCATCATTCCTCCGCAAATGAGCCGGAACCAATTCGGTTGGCAATCCCCCTTTCAAGAGGATGAAAAGGCAAACGATGACTCCGGCTTGGATTTGTTTGCGCAGAAAAGCGATTTGCACACCAATCGTTTGTCCTCCATCCAAAGGGACTCCCGAGACGATGGTCCCGCCGAGTTTGGCCCCGGCTCCTTCTCCTTCGGCCAGGACTCCTCGGAAAGAGACGACTCCTTCCGCCGGGGGGATCGATTCAGTTCCCGTTCGGACGATCGCGACACCTTGTTCAGTTCTCATGGGCCTATGGCCGAGGAACGAATGCGCGGCGGCGAATTCATTCCCGAAAATGAGCAATTCAAGGCCCCTTACGGCCAGCCGCCCGGCGGGATTTCAATGCCAGAGGCTGCTCAATCCGACCCTTTTCACGCTTCGGCGTTTTCTTCGGGAAGCTCCGTGGAGAACGACAATCTGCGCAACGACGGCGTTCCTCAGCAATACTCGATGCCCCCATCGATGCGGGCCTGGGATGTCCCAACCACGGCGCCACCGCGTCGCTCCCGTGCTGAACAAGAGGCTATTTCGGCCCAAAGAAGGGCGCCTTCGCCTCCCGCTATCCTGGCATTTCCCAGGATGCCCGGCACGTTAAATCCGAATTGACGAAGATTTCTGTTTATTTTGTTTATTTTCCGGGATTTTTTGCTTTAATGGGATTGCGCTGAAACAAAACAGGGTATCCTTGGGTGTCATTAAACTTGGACGTTCGACGGTGATATTTTATGAAAATGGATCTTACAATGGTTAAACGCTCGGCAACGCTAAAGAGGCCCACAAAAAAAGCCCCTCCTGTTCCACTGGCCAAAGGCCAGCTCTGGAAGATGGACGATAAACACATCGAAATCATGGAAGTGGGAAAGACATTGACGCATTACCGGCTGTTTCAGAGTCAAAAACGGGTTCCGATCAGCCTCGGCGGCATCGCGGCGGTGCAGGCCTATCTTAAGACCAACGGCGCAAAGTTGGTCAGGAAACCGGTCGCCCTCAAGGTCGCTTAATCCCCCGCTTTGTCGTCCTGTTCCGCGACAATTCACCCAACAACTGGACAATTTTTGCGCTCTTGCGGCGTTTCCGCAGGTCAGCTTTAGCTTCGGCTGGCCCCCTTTCTCGTTCCTTTTCTTGATTGGCACAACCGATGCTTAATCGACGGCAGGACGCGCAATGTTTAATACGTCGCTCATTCAATTCCGTGCGCTACTGGCTCGACAACAGTCACTCCAGCAGCAACATCACAAACGCATCGCCCGCAGGCTGCACGACGAAGTCAGCCAGAGGCTCACCTTGCTCTCGCTGCAACTCTCTCTGGCCACCCTGGATCAAATCCCGCCTGAGAATTGGGCGCAGAAATGCAAGGACTGGAACAAAATGGCCCTCGAACTGGGCGGCATCCTCCGCGATGTCACCAATGAGCTGCGTCCCCGAATCCTCGATGACGTCGGCCTTGTCGGCGCCCTCCAATGGTTTGCCAATTCCTGCCCAAAGGGCATTCTGTGCGACTTGACGACGCCTGAAGACCCAGTGACTCTGCCCCCCGTCGCCGCCAACGAAGTGTTCACTCTTTGCCGCGAAATTGTGAACGATGTTTTTGCCCCCAACGGCGTGATCGGGGTCGCCATCGACTTGGAACAGGCTCCGAACCTGGTCCGCTTGCAACTGCGCGTCCTATCCACCAGGGCGGGCGCCACCCCGTTGACGACCCAGGCGCTCGACGCGCTGTCAATACACGAACGTTTGATGTGCCTCGATGGCAACGCGGTGGTCGATGAGCATCCGGGCAAGGGATTTGCCGTGACCGTCTTTTTGCAGGCGACCCGCCACGATGTTCCCAGCGCGGCGCTTGCCCGCTGACTCACATTAAATTTACCGGGTCGATATCCACGGAGAGCGTCACGTCTTCCGGCAATTTGAGGTCCTTGAACATCGCCGCCAGCATCCGGCTGAGCTTGGTGATCTGCCGCGTGCGCAGCATGATTTGGAAACGGTAATACGTTTCCGCCCGCGCCAACGGGGCGGGAGCCGGCCCCGCGACCGTCAAGTCCGGTATCGCGCCGGCGTTTTTCTCGATCTCCTGTTTTACGTGCGCCGCCGAAAAGCTCACCTTTTCCTCGTTCCGCCCCTTGAGCAGCAATAGCGCAATCCGGCCGGTCGGCGGATATTTCAATTGCCGGCGAAACTCGATCTCCTGCTCGTAGAATCCCGCGAAGTCGTGCCGCCGCGCGTATTGAATGGCCGGATGAAACGGCGTGAACGCCTGCACGAACACTTCGCCCTCCACGTCCCCGCGCCCCGCGCGTCCGGCCACTTGTGTCAATAATTGGAACGTCCGTTCGCCCGCGCGAAAATCGGGCAGATGCAGCGCGAGATCGGCGTGGACGATGCCCACGAGCGTGACGTTGGGAAAATGCAGGCCCTTGGCAATCATCTGGGTGCCCACGAGAATGTCGATTTTGCCCGTGCGAAAATCGCCCAGGATATTGCGGTAATCCTCCTTGCGCTTGAGCGTGTCGGAATCCATGCGGCGCACGCGGGCTTTCGGGAATAGTTTTGACAGCGTGGCTTCGACGCGCTCCGTGCCGACGCCGGCGAAGCGGATGGCGGGGTTGCGGCATTTTGGATCCGGGCAGACCAGCGGCGCGGGCACAT
>DATAUD010000020.1:0-92328 GCA_036268455.1 Verrucomicrobiia bacterium | reverse complement strand
TATGAAACATCGCCGACTGGTGCGCCACTATGAAGTCAAAACCACCCACGCCGAGTCTTGGCTCCACATCAGTATGATCGGAATTATGCTGCGCAGACTGGCTTGATCCTATGGACATGATTATTCAGACACGCTCTTAATGATGTAGGCGCGGTCTTGGCCGCGTTCAGGATTAAAGAGTTTTGCCTCGGCGATTAGGCGGTCTTTTCCAGATTGAGAGGAGATTAAATCAATACGACCGGAAGCGGACTCTGGTTCGATATGAAAGGTAATCCCTTGGTCATGAAGATACTCATACAACTTCGCGGCTAACGTTTTTTCGCCCGTTCCGGTATTATCTCTGTATGCACTAGACAATTCGTCACGATGAAACCATTCGCATCGGTGCTTGAACTTCCTCAGTAGCACCAATACCATTCGTTTGTCATCCATCTGTTCGTCAAGGTAGTCGAATAGTGGTTCAGCATACGTTAGCCGAAAAATTTCGACGGCTTCATTGTAGTTGGACTCGCCAAGGCTTATTCCGATATCTAATTCGGTTTTTGAGCTTTCAGAACCGGCGCATTTTTTTAAAACCCAGTAGCAGATTGCATCGTTTTCGCTCTCGGTTGTTCCCACTTGTACCTGACCGGCAAGTGTTTTATCGGCATCCTGCTCAGAATTCGGAAAGCGGCGTTCCAAATCATCGAGGATACCCTTCGTTATTTCGTTCTCTTGCAAAAATCCCCAAACTTGCACTAGTGTGAAATGGAAACCCTGACAATCAGCGCTGTTTAGCCGTTTAAGTCGTTTCTGAAGCTTGTATCTAACAAATTGAATGTATTCAGAGTCCATATCACAGTTTAATGTTAATGGTAAGATTGCCTAGCTGCGCTTTAAGATTTTCCAAGGCTTTGTTAACTTTTCTCTGGGCCTTTCGAAAGCTACCCAGGTGGTCCTCCAAGCGGAGGTTTGCTTTGCAGCCGCCGCAGACGATTGTTTCGCGATGACGAACTTGCCGAAGAAACGGTCGCGCCCAGAAATTACAGCGGGGACATTTAATGTAGATTCGGTTGCGGTCCAGGTTGATTGTCATGGCGTTGTTTCTCACATCGCATACAGCAGCGATTGGAGTTGATTCACGGCCAAACGAAGATTTTCCGCGCCACCAAATTTGCCGACGATTTCATTGACGTTGCCATGCTGAGAAATCGGGGGGACTTTCAGCACGTCGGGCAGTGTGAACTGCAACTCGCCATCCGCGGCATATTTTTCGAGAAGGTCGTCCAGGATTTCGCGGGCTTCCGGGCCAAGATATTTGAAGAATGCCGTTTCCTGTTTTTTCACTCGGTCGGCGCGCTGACGGCGGGTAAGGACCGGCCCGTTGAAGGCGAGATGGCACAAAAGATCAAACGGATCGGCATCCGGCTTGCCTGTTTTAGCAGCCACTTGCTGGAAATCAATCCCGCGTTCAGCAAGTTGTTGGATGATTTCAGCGCGCTGTGTCGCATCAGACCAGCGAGCGCGGAATTCATCCGGGTTGGCGCAAAGCATCCGAACTTTTTCGGCGGTGTAATCGGTGAGTCTGACGACCCGGAGTTGTTTTCCGTCGGCATCCAATTCATGGACAAGTTCACTGGCAATTTCCACCTGGCCGCCGTCAAAATAATACTTCTTCTTTTCGTTCGAATTCGGCTCATAGATAACCGCGCCCGCCGTCGGCTCATTGGATTCGTCGCGTGTTTCTTCCGGTTCCTCTGGCGTGATGACCTCAGCCTCAAGCACCTTCCCACGTCCATCAATTTCCTCCTGGCTGGCAAACGCAGGTTCACCGTCAAATGCGGGATCGGCGAAATTGCGTGTAGCCGTGCCAGTGTAATCAAGAATGTTGAACCAAAGTTTGCCATAATCGTCCCGCACGCGGGTTCCCCGACCGATGATCTGCTTGAACTCGACCATTGAATTGACGAGTCGCACCAATACAACATTGCGACAAGTGGGCGCATCGAGGCCGGTCGTAAGCAATTGCGAAGTCGTGAGGATGACTGGCGAGCGCGTCTCCACATCCTGAAACCGCTGCATATGCCCGCGCCCTATATCGCCTTCATCCGCCGTGACTCGGCACACGTAATCGGGATATTGCTTTACCAAATCGGCATTCAAATTATTCAGCGCGGCGCGCATTTCGGAAGCGTGTTCCTGATCGACGCAAAAGACAATGGTCTTGGCGAAACGGTCGGTCTTTTTCAGAAAATCGGTCAGATGCCGCGCAACGGCCTGTGTGCGAGCCCGCAAGGCCACACGCCGCTCAAAATCGCCGGTGGTATAAACTTCATCAGAAATTTCACGCCCGTAACGATCCAAGTCATCCTTGCTTGGACGCCATCCAGCGGCGTCCCATTGTGTGACGATGCGATGGACGCGATACGGTGCGAGGAAGCCGTCGTCGATGCCCTGCTTAA
This sequence comes from Verrucomicrobiia bacterium, assembly GCA_036268455.1. Classification (GTDB taxonomy): domain Bacteria; phylum Verrucomicrobiota; class Verrucomicrobiia; order Limisphaerales; family Palsa-1400; genus DATAUD01. The sequence continues at coordinate 89,887 of DATAUD010000020.1, read as the reverse complement.
GGCTGTACATGTAAATGGGATTGCCAAAATACAGATAGCTGTCGCGATTCTCGTCGCGAAGCGGAGTGGCTGTCATGCCCAATTGAAAAGCAGGCTGGAAATATTCCAGAATCTCCCGCCAGTTGGAGTCTTCCTTTGCGCTGCCGCGATGGCACTCATCGACAATGATCAGGTCAAAAAAATCCGGCGCAAATTCTTTGAAAAGCCCGGGCCGGCGCTCGTCCTTGGCAATGGATTGATAAGTGGCAAAGTAGAGCTCACGACTCAAAACTACCTTGCCACCTTCAATCTTGTAACGCGCGTCCCCGAATGGCGAAAAGATTTTGTCTTTGGGATCGTCCACGAGGAAATTCCGGTCTGCGAGGTACAGAATGCGCGGTTTGCGGTTTGGGTCACCTTTCGCGTTCCACTTGGAGGACCAGAGCTTCCAACAGATTTGAAACGCCACGACTGTTTTGCCCGTGCCCGTGGCCATGGTGAGAAGATTTCGGCGCTTGCCGGAAAGAATGGATTGAACGGCGCGGCTGATAGCGATTTGCTGGTAGTAACGAGGTTCTTTGTCGGTCGTGAGGTTTGCGGGCGTTAATAGTTTTTGCGCAGCGTCGGCTGAAATAGGTTCTTTGGCCCTTAGTCGCAGCCAAAGGGCATCTGGCCTCGGGAAGGCATCAATGTTGGATTCCTTGCCGGAACTAAAATCAAACTCAACGATGCCCGTGCCGTTGGTGGAATAGGCGAATTTGAGATCGAGCGTTTGCGCGTAATCCTTGGCCTGCTGAAGGCCGTCATTAGGCTTTTGTAATCGGACTTGGCCTCGACAACCGCGAGCGGATAATCGCGAGAGTAGCGGAGAAGATAATCGGCCTTTTTCCCCTTTTTGCGCAAAGCGGAATTGCCACGGACTACAATGCGGCCATCCGTAAAATAGCGTTGTTCAGCGATTGAATGAGGTTCGTCTTCCCATCCGGCAGCTTGAAGCTTTGGGACGACGTACGTCCGGCATGTGTCCGCCTCGTTCATGTTGTTTGAAGTCAAGTAATTGTATCGGAACTTTTGAAGGCATCAATCAAAAAGCGCCCTCTTAAGTTGGCGCCTATAAAGCCTTGACTAATAGCTTCCTCAGCCTGGAGTCGGCTGTTCGCCACGTTCGCTTGATGTGAGTACCTTGCCGATTTTTACTGTGGGCCACTTGCTCATTTGCCGAAGAGTAGGTTCGCCTCGCCGAGGCGAACCGGCCCCCGGACGGCTCGGCGAGCCGTCCCTACCAGGCGCCAGCCAAATGATCATTGATCTTCAATAGGTTACAACAGTTTAGATGCGTCTGCCCTGCGAAGAGTTGGTGGGCTAATTCCTCCTGTTCGATCTGGAGACGCGCCGCGATGTCGCTGACTGAAAGAGTTCCAACCTTAGCAACGGCATGGTGGCCGCTTATTCCACGCTCGCCAGTACCTCGTCTCGCACAAAATGGAGGCGGATGACTTTCGGGGTTTTCCCTTCGTCGAAATGGCATTGGACGGCATTGCGCACGTTGTCGCGCAGTTCCTCCACTGTGTCGGCCTCGGTGAAAATGGACTGGCCAAGCGCGCGAGCAATGTAGCCGCCTTCGGGCGCCTCTTCGACCAAAAATATCAGTTCGTTCATTTTGTCCGGGCCAATAGGCCTTTGATGTTGCCCATAATTTCGGCAATTCCGCGTCTTTTATCAAGTATGCTTTGCGCCTTCCGACTGCGGGGCGAAGGCGACGATGCTCAACGGAGGGAGCGTGAACACGGCTGAAAAAGGCTGGCTGTGCATTTGCCAAGCCTCCGCGTGGACGCCGCCGAAGTTGCCTTGGTTGCTGCCGCCGTAAAAACCAGAGTCGGTATTCACTGCCTCGCGCCAAAAACCGCCCACAGGCAGGCCGATCCGATAATTCTCCCGCAACACCGGCGTGAGGTTCATGATGACTGCCAGACGGCGGGTGCCATCTTTGTTTTGACGGACGAATGAGATCACGCTGTTGTCGGTGTCGCCGCAATCGAGCCAGTAAAAGCCATTGTAATCGTAATCCGCCTCCCAGAGCGCGGGTTCGTTTTGATAGAAGCGATTCAAGTCGCGGACCATGCGCTGAACCCCGCGATGATACGGTCCCTCGTCCAGCAGCCACCAATCGACGCTTGAGTTGACGTTCCACTCGGCGCTTTGGCCGATCTCACAACCCATCATCAGCAGTTGCTTGCCTGGAAAAAACCATTGGTAGGCGAGCAACGCGCGCAAGTTGGCGAAACGCTGCCAGTCGTCCCCGGGCATTTTCGAAAGCAACGAGCCCTTGCCATGCACAACTTCATCGTGCGAAAGGGGCAGGATGAAATTTTCGTGGTAATGATAAATCATGGCGAAAGTGAGGTCGTTTTGGTGGTATTTTCTGAAAACGGAGTCGCGACTGAAATAGCTGAGAGTGTCGTGCATCCAGCCCATGTTCCATTTGAACGTGAATCCAAGCCCGCCGAGGTATGGTGGGCGGGTGACTTGCGGCCAGGCGGTGGATTCTTCGGCGATTGTCACGGCGCCCGGGCACTCCGTTTGGACGACGTGATTGAAATGTTTTAGAAAATCGACGGCCTCGAGGTTTTCGCGTCCGCCAAATTGGTTGGGAAGCCATTCGCCGGCCTTGCGCGAGTAATCGAGGTAAAGCATTGAGGCCACAGCATCGACGCGCAGAGCGTCAATATGAAATCGGTGGCACCAAAAGAGGGCGTTGGCGATGAGGAAATTGCGGACCTCGTGCCGGCCATAGTTGAAAATCAGCGTTCCCCAATCCTGGTGCGAGCCGCGGCGAGGGTCCTCGTGCTCGTAAAGCGCGGTGCCGTCGAACCGGGCCAGCGCCCATTCATCGCGCGGAAAATGCGCGGGCACCCAATCCAGGATCACACCGACGCCGGCGCGATGCAATTGATTGACGAGATACTGGAAGTCGTCGGGTGTGCCGAATCGGCTGGTCGGGGCGTAAAAGCCGGTCACCTGGTAGCCCCATGAGGGATAAAAAGCGTGTTCCGCCGCGGGCATGAACTCGACGTGGGTGAATCCCATGTTTTGGACGTAAGCGGAGAGCGGTTCGGCCAGTTCGCGATAGCTTAACGACTCGAATTTATTCTTTTTCATCCATGATCCGAGATGAACTTCATAAACGCTCATCGGGCTGCGGAAGGGATCGCGCGCGGCCCGTTTCTCCAGCCACGCATCGTCTTCCCATTTGAATTTGGAATTGTCCCAGACGATTGAAGCGGTTTTCGGCGGCTTCTCGAAATAGAAACCGTACGGGTCGGTTTTAAGAATCAGCGCGCCGCTTTGCGTTTTTATTTCGTATTTGTAATGGGCGCCTTCACCGACGCCCGGGACGAAAATTTCCCAAACGCCGGACGAGGCGAGCGTGCGCATCGGGCTGCGCCGGCCATCCCAATTGTTGAAGTCGCCGACGACGCTGACGCGTTGCGCCGAGGGCGCCCAGACGGCGAAGCTGGTGCCGGCAATGCCGTCGATGGTGCGCAGGTGGGCGCCGAGTTTTTCGTAAATGCGCCGTTCATCGCCACGGCCAAACAAATAAAGATCGGTCGCACCCAAAGTGGGAAGAAAGGAATAGGCGTCGCGGGTTTGGAGAATCGAGCCATCCTCGCGGGTAACGATCAGGTCGTAGGCGTAAACTTTTTTGGCTTTGGCGGTGGTTCCTTCAAAAAGGCCCGGTCGAATTTGTTCCAGTTTGAATCGAGGTTTGTCTTTCTCGTGGACCGGCGCCAGTTCGACTTGAGTCGCGCCCGGCCAATGAACGCGGGCCACAAGTCCTGATCCATTTCCCAATTCGTGCATTCCCAATAATTCGTGAGGGGAGCGGTGCCGCGCCTCGAGAATGCTGTCGGCTTCTTGATTAGTAAGAATCATCCCGCGGAAACCTAGCACGAAAAAATTGATTTGAAATTTGAATTTTCAAATTTAAAAGTGGGGGCGGCCCGTTCGGTGATTGCATCATGCTCTATCGTTGCCTGTTATTGTGGTGTTGCCTCCTGCCCCAAGCCTGGGCCGGGCCGCAAATCGTCCGGGTGGCGACGTTCAATGTGGAAAACTATATTGACGCCGCGACTTCGACGCGACACGCGAAGTCGGCCGCTTCGAGGGCGAAGGTCCGCGAAAGCATCCTGGCGCTTCGTCCCGATGTTCTTGTGTTGGAGGAGGTCGGTTCCACCAACGCTCTCTTTGAATTGGAAGCGGGACTAAAGGCCGGCGGCCTGGACCTGCCGTTTTGGGATCAGGTGGAGGCGTACGACACGAACATTCACGTAAGCGTTCTGAGCCGTTTTCCCATTGCTGCCCGGCGCGATCACACCAACGAAAGTTTCGTCCTGGATGGACACCAACTCGAAGTTAAACGCGGGTTCGCCGACCTGGTAATACAGGTCAATCCCCATTTCAGTTTTACGCTGATCGCGGCACATTTGAAGTCGCGCCTGCCATCGCCCGCCGCGGATGAGGAGGAATGGCGTTACCAGGAGGCGGTTGCTTTGCGGCGGGTCGTTGACGCCGAGTTGAGTGGGAATCCTGATTTGAACCTCGTCGTGCTTGGGGATTTCAACGACTTTCAGGATTCCAAACCGTTGCGCACGATCATGGGCCGGGGAAAAACGAGGTTATTTGACACTCGTCCGGTTGAGCGCAATGGAGCAGGAGAGCACAACTCGCGCCTGGTTGATTGGACGGATTATTATGGGAAGGACGACGTTTTTAGCCGCATTGATTACATTCTGGTCAGCCACGCGATGGAGAAGCACTTGCTCAAGTCCGAGAGCTACGTTTTGAGTTCGCCGGATTGGGGGTTGGCCTCGGATCATCGGCCATTGATAGCGGCTTTCAGCATTCCAGAATGACGTTAATTTACGGAACGGCTACGGCGCGATAGAAGTCTTGGTTGTCAGGAGGGGCGATCATAATGGGCCGGTTGGCGGAGGCGCTAAAATTCGTCGCCACGGGCGTCCAATTCATTAAATCTGGCGACTGTTCGATCCAGTAGGTGACATCGCTTTGGCCCTGGAGCATAAAACCAACACCGCACGACGACAGGTTCGGATTTACCAGCAGAGGTGGCGCAAGGGAGTCGTATGCCTGAATAATCGGCACTGCGACAGTGGTGGCCTGATTGCTGCCGGGAGGCGAATAGACGCGCCATACCTCGGCGGCGACATCGAGCGCATACAGGTTGCCAATATTGTCCCAGGCAACGTCGGCATATTGGTCGCCGCCCGTTTGGTCCAAGTTGGTAAAAAACTGGCCGTTTGTGGCATAATAAAGGTTTAACATTCCGCCTAATCCAGTTTGGGTGTTCATTCCATTCGTTCCACGGATCGCCACGGCAACAAAAGTAGCTGCATGGTTTACAGCGATGCCGTAGGCCTGCGCCAGATTCGTATTACCGGCGCCCTCCTCCCATACGGCATTCGTCTCCGGAGAACCTTCATAAGGAGCAAAACACATGACCGGGACGTTCGAGGTGTCGCCATCCATTAAAAATTGGATGGTATAAATGAACCCATTAGTGTCCAACGCAACGTCAAATGGCCTCGTTGTCAGCGCCGAACCGTTAGTCATGAGGACTGCAACCACTCCGGGGTCGTTGGTAGCAACGGTGCCATCCGCCGTGAGTTGCCATCGAAGAATTCCAACACCTGTGAAGGGTTGCTCGTCCGTCATCCAAATGAAGGCGTTGGTGCCCGAACCCTCAACATAGAGGCCGCTTAAATACGGGTTTGGGTCGTTGGTGGGGTAATTGTCCGTTCGCAAGGCTTGCTGGTAGTTGGATATCGTCTCATCGAAGGCGTACACGAAGCCGTCTCCGGAAAAATCATTGATGTACACCTTGTCATTCCGAGCGACGGAGATTTTCCAGGGACTGAAGTCCTGGTTCATCAGGCCTGTGCCGGCTCCCCACGTTAATCCACCTGCGCTCGACCCGCCCTCGTCGCCCGGACTGCCGTCGGCATTCGCTTTTAAAATCGTGTATAAAGAGTCATCACATCCGATAAAAATTCGGCCGTAATAGGGGCTGTTTGTATTCCGGTTAACATCGATGCCGCGAGCGGTGTAGGCGGTAAAATTTGTGCCATCGTCGGAGATATTGGTCCAGCTATCATAGCCGTCTGAGGCGGCGGTGATACTCACGGTATAGGCGCCAGGCAAAACGTTGGTTCCGCTGTTGTTGGTTCCATCCCACACCACTGAATTTAATCCGACGAGGGTTCCGGGATCTCCGGCGACCAGGCCGTTTGTCCAGACGATGTTCGTACCGGAGTTGATCTGAAGCCAAACTCCGGCGGTGGCGTTGTCGTTAAGGATATAGCTGATCGTGACCTGTCCGCCGGGAATGAGGACTCCGCCAATTTGAGAGCCATTGACGCGAATATCCGTGGCATACACATTGGCCCGGGCGGAGAATTGGCAAAAAAACAAAAGGAAAGAAAATATCCAAACGGCGAAAACCTGGTTGCGGCGGTTTACCTGCATATTACGAAACACCTTCCCATTGGCCGAGATTACGCATAGGCACGGACGATTCAAGCTTTAATGGAAGATAGCCGAAAAATTATCGGTTGACAGTTTAAAAGTTATCAATCAATCTATCCGCATTCGTTGATATAACGAATCTCATTCAGAGTGGTGGAGGGACTGGCCCGACGATACCACGGCAACCGGCGGCCGCAAGGCCGCGCCAGGTGCCAATTCCAGCCTGCTGGCCCGCAAGCGGTTCTTGCGGTTCATCGGGAAAAAATGAGAAGAGTCGGTTTTACCCTCTTCTCGCAATGAGAGGGGCAATTGCGCCCCGGTGTCTGGAAATTTTATGGAAAAACATGCCGGTTTCATGAAGGCGCTCAAATGCCGCGAATGCGGACGGGAATACCCGCTGACCGCCAATCACGTTTGCGATTTCGATTTTGGCCCCCTTGAGGTCGTTTATGATTACGACCGCATCAAACAAAGCATGACCAAGGCCGCCATCCAGTCCCGCCCCAAGACCATGTGGCGCTTCCGGGAATTGCTTCCGGTGGCTGGCGACCCGACTGTGGGCTTTGACGTGGGTTTTACGCCATTGATCAAAGCAGACCGTCTGGCGCGCAGGCTGGGCATCCGGGAATTGTGGATAAAGAACGACACCGTCAATTACCCGACTTTGTCCTTCAAGGACCGCGTTGTCAGCGTCGCGTTAAGCCGGGCGCGCGAGCTGGGTTTCACGACCGTCGCGTGCGCTTCCACCGGGAACCTTGCCAATTCCGTCGCCGCCAACGCCGCGGCCGCCGGTCTTAAGGCGTATGTTTTTATCCCATCGGACCTGGAGCCGAGCAAGGTGGTCAACTCGCTTATTTATGGCGGCAATGTTGTCGCCATTAAGGGCCATTACGATGAGGTGAATCGTCTTTGCGCGGAAATCGCGGGCAAGTATCCGTGGGCCTTCGTCAATGTCAATATGCGCCCCTATTACGCCGAGGGTTCCAAGAGCATGGGGCTTGAAATCGTCGAACAATTGGGATGGCGGATTCCGACGAATACAGTGGTTCCCATGGCTTCCGGTTCTTTGCTGACCAAGATTCATAAAAGTTACCAGGAAGCCGCCAAACTCGGTTTGGTCCCGGAGACCAAGCATCGCATTCACGGGGCGCAAGCAACGGGGTGCTCGCCTATTTCGACCGCGCAAAAGGGGGGCCTGGACTTCTTCAAGCCGGTCAAGCCGAACACGATTGCGAAATCATTGGCAATCGGCACGCCAGCCGACGGTTTTTACGCCTTGAAAGTGATGAAGGAGACGGGCGGTTGCGCGGAGGACGTTACGGATGACCAGATCCGGGAGGGCATCAAAATTTTGGCCGAATGCGAAGGAATTTTCGCCGAAACCGCCGGGGGTGTGACTGTTGGCGTTGCCAAGAAATTGATTGCGTCCGGCGCCATTCCGGCGAATGATTCCGCCGTGCTGTGTATCACCGGAAACGGATTGAAAACCATCGACGCCGTGACTGGCCACGCCGGCCATCCGCGCGAGATCAAACCCAGCTTGAGGGAATTTGAGGCCCTGCTGGAAACCGAAACACGAGCACCGGCTCATTCCTGATATTTTTAAATTTATGCCTGTAAAAGTTCGTATTCCCACTCCGTTGCGCAAACTGACGCATGACGAGGAAATTGTCCAAGTCAACGCCACTACCGTTGGTGGCGCCATCGCTGAATTGCAAACCCGCTATCCCGGCATCAAGGAACGGTTGACGGACGACGCCGGCAGCGTCCGCCGTTTCGTCAACATGTACGTGAACGAGGAGGACATTCGTTTTCTGCAAAATCAGGAGACGGCGTTGAAGGATGGCGACGAAATAAGCATCATTCCCGCCATCGCCGGCGGCTAAAGGAAAGAGGAAAGACGCAGATATGCCCGAAAAGAAACCCAAAAAGGCCGCCCGTAAGGAACCCGGACGGATGCGTTTGTGGCTGATGTACCCGCCAAGATTGATCACTAACCCTGTGATTTGGGAGTTGGCCCATAAATTTCCCGTGGTCACCAATGTCCGCCAGGCCAGCGTAACTGATGAGATTGGAGTTGTCTGTCTGGAGATCAGCGGGGAACGGCCTGATTTAAAGGCGGCGATACGATGGATGGAAAAGCTCGGGATCAAAGTCGAACCGGTGGAAATTGGGGTTATTGAAAGCTGAAAAGTGAGTTTCGGGCTTTGTATAGGGCCTGTGTAGGGTTTTCACCTATGAATTTTTAAATGTTTTTTCTAATCCCTACTTGACCCTGGGCTTATGATACGATAAAGCTTGTCAGATACAATTTCGGGTGTACGCCCGTGAGATACCGCAAAACCTATGACAAAACGTGATCTGGTAGTCCGCATTAGCGAAGAAACCGGATTGGTGCAACAGCAAGTGCTCGAAGTGGTACAGCGAACGCTCGATCACATTTCGGAGGCTGTTGCCGGGGGCACCACTGTAGAATTGCGCAATTTCGGAGTCTTCGAAGTCAAAGTTCGCAAAGCCCGGATTGGCCGGAACCCCAATCGGCCCGAAACCGATGTTCCGATTCCGCGTCGGGCCGTCGTGAAATTCAAGCCTGGGAAGGAAATGCGGGAAGCCGTGATAAAGCTTTCTCCCGCATCAATCAGCCCCGGAGGCCCAAAGAAAGCCGCCTCTGACGGGGCTGAGGCCGAATAGCCGGTGGCATCTAGTCAGGGGGCAAGTGTTTCTTGACATTTTTGGGAAATAAAGGGATTGTCATGCTACGTCCGAGCATTTTGCATGGCTAGATTTTTTAAGTTCGCGCCTGTTCGTAGCTTTTGCGCCGTTTTTGTTCATCGACGTTTTTCCCAGGCCCGCCCGGTTCCCTCCCAATGAGCATGCGCTGAGAGAATAATCATGAAAACTCGACTGCGGCTGCTACATCTCGAAGACAATCCTCTCGACGCGGAGTTGATACGGGACAGCCTGGAAAGGGATGGATTTGAGTGCGAAGTTGTGGTTGTCCATACCCGGCCGGAATTCGAACGGGCTTTGGCTCATGGCGGGTTTGACTTGGTTTTATCAGATTTCGCGATCCCTGGTTATGACGGCCCCACGGCCTTGGCCCACGTCCGGCGGAAAAAGCCTGATCTTCCGTTCATTTTAGTGTCTGGCACCGTTGGGGAAGAGAGAGCGATCGAGGTGCTTAAAAGCGGGGCGAGCGATTATGTGCTGAAAACCCGGCTGGCGCGACTGCCGACCGCGGTGCGCCGGGCGTTGCAGGACGCGCAGTTCATGCACGAGCGCAAACACGATGAGGAGCGGATTCGCGACCAGGCGGCGCTTCTGGACAAAGCCCAGGACGCGATTTGCGTGCAGAGCCTGAACCAAAAGATCCTTTACTGGAACAAGGGGGCGCACCGTCTCTATGGCTGGAGTTTCGATGAGGCGGTGGGAGCCGATGCCAATGAACTGCTTTTCCCCGGCAACGCCGAGCGCGCGGCGGAGCCGTTGCGCGAATTGATCCGGCGCGGCGAGTGGCGGGGAGAATTGCACCAGGTGCGAAAGGACGGCGGGAAGATCATCGTCGAAAGCCGGTGGACGCTGATGCGCGACAACGGTTCCAGTCCCAAATCGATCCTTGTCATTAACACCGACCTTTCGGAGAAAAAGGAAGCTGAGGCGAAATTCCTGCGGACGCAACGGATGGAGAGCATTGGGGCTTTGGCCGGTGGAATCGCGCATGATTTGAACAACACGCTGGCGCCAATTCTGATGGCCGCCGATTTGCTGGAAGCGGAGGTCCACAGCCCCAACGGGCGGGCGATGCTCCAAACCGTGAAAAACAGCGCCCAGCGCGGGACGGACATGGTCAAACAGATTCTTTCGTTTGCCCGGGGGGTTTCTGGAGAGCATACGGATATAAATTTAAAAAAACTCATCCTGGATCTCGAATCCTTTATGCGCGGCACATTCCCTCCCGGCATACGAGTCGAAAAAAAGATTGCGCCTGGGTTGCACCCCATCCGGGGTGATGCCACGCAGTTGCATCAAGTGCTGCTGAACCTGTGCGTTAATGCCCGGGATGCCATGCCGGACGGCGGCAAGATTTCCATTGATATCCACAGTGTGGAAGTCGATGAAGCTTTTTCGCGAAGGCAAAAGGACGGCCCGCATGTTGTGCTTGCCGTCGGCGACACGGGGCAGGGAATGACGGCGGAAGTGTTAAAAAACATTTTTGAGCCTTTCTTCACCACCAAAGAAGTCGGCAAAGGGACTGGCCTGGGGCTTTCCACCGTTTTTGGAATCGTCAAAACGCACGGCGGATTTGTGAATGTCTTCAGCGAAGTCAAAAAGGGGACGACATTTCGAGTTTATTTGCCCGCGGCTTCCAGCGCGCCCGGCCCCTCTTCGCCTTCTGGTCGCCCAACCGACGAGAAAACCAAAGCCGCGCCTGCCGTTGCCGCGACTTCCACTTGACTTTGCGGTAGATCTGCTATGGTTTGCGCGTCGATGAGTGGCGCTTGGCGTTTGTCGCGCGTGACCTATGGCATTCTCGGGTTGTTTCTCTTGCTTGCAAGCAGGCCGCTGACGGTTTTTTCCGCTGACCACCTTTCCGAGATCAAATCTTCCGGCGTTCTTCGCTGGGGGGCTGACGCGGAAGGAGGAGCGCCTTACATTTATCCCGACCCGCAAAGGCCGGAGCAACTGACCGGATTCGAGTTTGATCTTGCGAAGGCGCTTGCGGCGAAGCTCGGCGTCCGGGCGCAAATGGTCCAGAACCAATGGGACCAACTCATTCCCGCCCTTCAACGCGGCAATTTCGACATCGTCCTTAACGGCCTTGAAATTACGCCCGAGAATCAACAGCGCATTGCGATGTCGCTGCCGTATTACGTCTATGCGCAGCAAATCGTCACGCGCGCCGAGACGACAGGATTCGATAAGCTGGAGGATTTAAAGGGGCAGCGCGTAGGGGTGCTTTCCTCGACAGTGGCGCAGAGGCTCGTGACAGGATTGGGGAGCGCCGATGTCAGAATCTATCCGGGGAACGTCGAAAGTTTTCGTGATCTCAAGGCAAGGCGCATTGACGCTGTTGTGCTGGACCTGCCGATCGCCATTTATTACGCGCGACCGGACCCCGACTTGAAATTTTCGGGCGCGCCGTTCGCGCCCGGTTATTACGGAATCGGCGTTCTTAAGGAAGACACGACACTGTTGGCGGCGCTCAATACGGCCATCGAGCAATTGGCCGCGGACGGCACGCTGGAACGCATTTACCGGAAATACGACGTTTGGGACGAGCGCCAAAAGGAATTGAAAGATTACAAGCCGCAAAAAGTCGCCGCGAAGGCGCCTATCTCGGCATTGCGCGATTGGCCCAAATATCTCCCGCTGTTATTGCGGGGCGCGGCGGTGACGTGCGAAATCTCCGTGCTGGCAATGGCGCTGGCTGTCGTTGCCGGGTTGGTTGTGGTGCTGGCGCGGCTGTACGGCGTGGCGCCGGTGCGGTGGCTGGCGCGCGCGTATGTGGAAGTCATGCGCGGAACGCCGCTGCTCATCCAACTTTTTCTTATTTACTACGGGCTTCCGCAAATTGGAATCAGGCTCAACGCCTTTCTGGCCGCCATCCTCGGGTTGGGCCTCAATTACGCGGCCAGCGAATCGGAAAATTACCGGGCCGGAATCCTGGCCGTCCCGCGCGGACAAACCGAGGCGTCTCTTGCGTTGGGAATGACACGATGGCAATGTTTGCGCCGCATCATTCTTCCGCAGGCGGCTCGAATGGTCATCCCGCCGGTGACGAATGATTTCATCGCAATGTTCAAGGATTCGTCGATTGTTTCGGTGATCACGATGGTCGAACTGACCAAGGTCTATGGTATGCTGGCGATGGCGACGTATGATTACATCGGCCTTGGGTTGATGACCGCCGGGATATATTTCGCGCTGAGCTATCCCTTGTCGATTTTTGCAAATCATCTGGAACAAAAGTTATGCCATGATCGCCGTTGAACAACTGGTCAAATCCTACAATTCCAACCGCGTGCTGCACGGCGTGGACCACCGCCAGCAACGCGGCGAAGCCGTCGTGCTCATCGGCCCCAGCGGTTGCGGCAAAAGCACGTTCCTGCGCTGCCTGAATCAATTGGAAATCGCGGATTCGGGGCGCATCACCATCGGCGGAGTGACGGTTGAAGGCGGATGCGCTCCGCGTTCGCGCGCGGAACATGAGCGGCAGCGCCAGTTGCGTTTGCAGGCGGGGATGGTTTTCCAATCGTTCAACTTGTTTCCTCATCTGACGGTTTTGCGAAATGTCGCCGTGGCGCCGGCCGTTGTGAAGGGAGTTGCGCAGAATGAAGCCGAGGCGCTCGCGCGGGAATTGCTGGCAAAGGTCGGCCTTGAAAGCAAAGCCGCCGCCTATCCCTCCGAACTTTCCGGCGGCCAGCAGCAACGTGTCGCCATCGCCCGGGCTTTGGCAATGCGCCCGCAAGTGATGCTTTTCGACGAACCGACAAGCGCGCTGGACCCGGAATTGCGCGACGAAGTTTTGCGCGTCATGCGCGCGCTTGTGGAGGAGGGGATGACGATGATCGTCGTCACCCATGAAATGCAGTTTGCGCGGGACATGGCCGATTCCGTGGTTTTCTTCGACGGCGGCCGCGTGGCGGAAATTGGCCCGCCGGAACAAATTTTTTCAGACGCAAAAAACGAGCGGACGCGTGAATTTCTAAAGCGGGCGACGACGCGTTAATGATTACGCTTGCTACTGTGACTTCAAACGGAAGAACGCGTCGTTTGTGGTCAACGGCCCCGTCCACGACGTTACATTGCCGTTGATTGTCTGCTGGCCCCCCGTAACGCCAGCCCAGCTACCCGTCAGGGAACCGGTTGTTTGCAAAACGAAATTAGTGGCGCCAGACGGCCAGGACAGAATGACGTTCGGGGATGCGATGGTGATGCTCAAAAGCGGTTGCGCGTTCGTGGGCCCCGTCAATACCGCGTCATCCATCGCGACGTCCACCTCCTCTGTGCCGGAGGAAGTATCCACAAAAGTGATAATCGTATTGGCGGAATCGGCCGTGAAATTCATTTGGCAGGAAGTCCACGATGCCGATGGGGCGACGAATTGATTGCTGGCAATCATCATTTCGGCGCCATTAAAAACCTCCGCGGAGACACTCATGGGCCCAACCCCCTCTTCGGTTTCAGCCTCAACGAATGACAGACTGTAATTCACTCCTGGCGTTGTTGCCACCGTCTGGGACAGGCTTCCGCCGACCTGCGTATCGCCCTGGTTAAACACGACAAATTGCTGGCCGTCGTAGGGAGCCAGACTATCGTTGTCGCCGTTATAGACTTCCATGTTTCCGCCGCCCGGCCCTCCAACCGTCCATCCAGCCAACCACGTGTCGCCTGGGTTGAGCACCATTCCGCCACCTGGAGGAATTGGCGTGCCGTTGACGAATTCAAAACTTCCATTGGTCAGGAGGTTCGGAATGAGAGACAGTGTCGCGACTCCGCTCGTCGCAGTTCCATTGGAATTGCTAAAGACGGCGGAGTAATTGCCTGCCGATGTCGGCGCCGCAATCACCGTAAAGGTTGTATTCGTCGCCCCGGTGATGGGCGTTGAGCCGAAGTACCATTGAACTGACGCGGTGGTCGAGGCCCCGCCGGTGAAAGTGACCGAATCCCCGGCGTTTGTTATGATGCTCATGGGAGAAATCGTAATTACAGGCTTTCCGGTTAGTTGGGTAACGGCCACCCCGTCGAGGGTTACATCCACCCCCTGAGAAGTGGAAGAGGTGTCGAGAAAGGTAAGCGTGGTATTTGTGGCAGTCGCGGTGAAATTGAACGAGAATGGCGTCCATACGCCGTAGGCGGGCACGCAACGGTTGCTGGAAATCAAGCCCCCTCCCGTAGCGCCAACAATTTCGGATACGCTGGGGCTTCCATCTGAACCGGTTTGGCCGACGACGAACGCAACCGAGTAAACATCGCCCAGCCCTGTGGCAAATGATTGGGAAAGAGAGGCTCCAGCGGCGGTGTTTCCCTGACCGAACACGACCCAATTCGACCCTTGATACGGCGGCAATTCGGTTGTGCCGTCCACAGCCGCCAGATCGCCCCCTCCCGGGCCGCCAACCGTCCAGCCGACCAGCCATGTTGAATTCAATTCCAGTTGGACGTAGTCATTCACCGGAATTGTGATGGTGGTGATTTCAAATCCCCCGTTGGTAAAATTTTGGGCTTCAACGCGCATTGTGGCCGAAAGACTTAAGACGAAGCACACTATGTAAAATGGGAGTTTTTTCATGGTGAAGTTCACTATGTAAAGATTGTTCAGCTTATGCGCCTTGGACTTGGCGGATTAAACAGCAAACCGTTCGCGCGCGTCAACGAAAAACCTTGTTCGTCCGCCTTGACAAACGCCCCTTTCTTTTGAAGCATCGTAGAAAGCCGCGATCTTCGGATTGGCTCCCGAAACGGGACATGACCGGCAGCGGGATGCAACCGCAACTTTAACATCATGAAGAAATTACTTGTTACTGGCAGCAGCGGCTTGATTGGGTCCGCGGTGGCTGAGTCGTTTCATTCGCGCGGCTGGGAAATTCATGGCGCCGACAACAACATGCGGGCGGACTTTTTCGGCCCGGAAGGCGATACTCTTTGGAACCTCAAGCGGCTCTCGCGCGAGTTAAAGCATTTTTCCCACAACAATCTGGACATTCGGGAGCGGGAGCGCGTGCTGGCTTTTGTGGCCGAAATCAAACCCGATGCCATCGTTCATTGCGCGGCGCAACCGAGCCATGATTTGGCGGCGAAAAGGCCGTTTGACGATTTTGACGTCAATGCCGGCGGAACATTGAACCTTTTGGAAGCGGCGCGGCGGGTCAGCACGGGAATCATTTTCGTTCACATGTCCACCAATAAAGTCTATGGCGACGCGCCCAATCGAATCGCCCTTAAGGAACTGCCCACGCGTTGGGATTATGCGGACCCGGCTTTTCAAAATGGGATTGCGGAGACGATGACGATCGATCAATCCAAGCATTCGCTTTTTGGCGCGAGCAAGGCGGCTTCGGATATTCTCGTGCAGGAGTACGGGCGGTATTTTGCGATGCCGACCTGCTGCCTGCGTTGCGGATGTTTGACCGGGCCGCAACACAGCGGCGTGGAACTGCACGGGTTTCTGAGTTACCTGGTAAAGTGCAATCTCGAAGGCAGGATGTACAATATTTTCGGCTACAAGGGAAAGCAGGTGCGCGACAACATCCACTCGGCCGACGTGGCGGAATTCATCCGGCGGTTTATCGAAGCTCCGCGCGTCGCGGAAGTTTATAATCTGGGGGGCGGGCGAGAGAACAGTTGTTCGCTGCTGGAAGCGTTTGCGCAAGCCGAGGCAATCACGGGCAAGGCGCAGAAGACCACCTACGTCGAGAAAGCGCGGGAAGGGGACCACATTTGTTACATTTCGGATTTGTCGAAGATACAGGCTCATTTCCCCGGTTATAAGTTGTCGCGTTCCCTGGCGGATATTTTCCAAGAATGCGCCGGCGCCTGGCAAAACCGGCTGGCTGCCTGAGCATACGAAGACCGCTTAATGAATTACGGCTTCTGGAATTTCTACAAGGTTTACAATCAAAACCGGATGTTGACCCGCAACGTGACGCCGCTGGGTGACGACCTCTCGTATCCGATGCGGCACTTAAGCGAAACCTTGATTTCGATGGGCCATCAAACGGCCACGTTGGACATGCAGCCGCTGGAATGGTTCGACCGTGTTTTTTTTCTCGATTACCCAACGCGAGTCAACGGCTATTACCGCGGTCTCCTGGAGAAAAAGCACGCGGACATCAACCTGATCATTTGCGAACCGCCGATTGTCCGTCCCGACAATTACAACAAACAGAACCATCAGCCCTTTCGCAAGGTGATGACGTGGAAGCGCGACCTTGCGGCGAGCGATCCCGCAAAATACCTGCTTTACCATCTGCCGAACAAGTTCCAGGAACGAACCGCGGCGCGCCCCTTTGCCGAGCGAAAACTATGCTGTCTCATCAACAGCTTCATGTTCTCCATCCATCCGCGTGAACTTTACACGGAGCGGATTCGGGCGATTCGCTGGTTCGAGGCCAACGCTCCTGGGTCTTTTGATTTGATCGGAGTGGAATGGGACAAGCCTCTCTTCACCGGGCAATTGTCCAGGCTGAATTTTCCGCTTCGTTTTTTTTACCGGCGGATTGGTTTGCTGAAAAAGTTGAAAGTCCGCAGGTTTCCGTCGTTCATCGGGCCGAACGTAAAGACCAAACACCTTACTCTAAAGGATTACCGGTTTTGCATCGCCTACGAAAATTCGCGCGAGCCGGATTATTTGTCGGAAAAACTGTTCGACTGCTTTTTCGCCGGCTGCGTTCCGATCTATGACGGCGCGCCGAATGTGCTCGACACGATCCCCGCCAACACTTTTATTGACAAACGCAAATACAGTTATGACGAATTGTACCGCTACATCTCCGCGATGACGGAGCAGGAATACAACGGTTATTTGGAAGCCATCGCGTCGTTTTTGCGGAGCCCGGCGATGCGGCCGTTTACGGCGGAAGCTTACACGGAATTTTTCGTCGGGAACTTCGCGCAGGGACGGGGTTAAAAAGACGATTGGCTTTGAAACTTTTTACCATATGCTATGACAAAATCTATGAGCGGAGACGGACGCAACTCTAAACAAAAGGCGCCAAGCGGACTGTTTTGGCTTTTGCTGGCGCTTCTGGGCGGAAGCTATGCGGTGCTGTGCCATCAAGGGTTTCTTCCGTACGAAGTTTTCTTCGCCAATGATTCGGCGCTGGGCGCGATGAAAGACAGTTCGGCGCAGTATCCGGGAATTTTCACGGGCTTTTGGGCGGATTTTTGGTGGATTGGCGGCGCTGTGCCGGCGCCGTCGCCTTCGATTTCGGGCCTTTTTGCGGCCATGCTGCCCCCAGAATACTACCTCAAAGTGTATGCGCCGCTGACGATGGTGTTCTTTGGTTTTTGCGCCTGGTTTCTTTTCCGCCAACTGCGGTTTGCGCCGATGGTCTGCGTCGTCGCGGGGGTGGGCGCGGGTTTGAACATGCACTATTTCTCCAACGCGTGCTGGGGATTGGGCACGTGGATCGTTTCGGCGGGCATGGTTTTTGTCGCGTTGGGAATCATCGTCAGCCCTTACATCGAGAGGTTATGGCTTAAAGGCGTGTTGGCGGGGTTGGCGGTGGGAATGACGGTTATGGAGGGATTTGACGTCGGGGCCATTTTCAGCATCTACGTTGGAATCTTTGTTCTTTTCTATTTTCTCTCCACGGAATCCGATCTGGCAAAAGGCGTTGCCAAGGCGATTGGCACAGGTGTGCTGGTGGTGGTTTTTGCCGTTCTAATTTCGGCGGCCACGCTTTATACCCTGGTGGGAACACAACTCGGCCCCGGTGGCGGCGGAAGCGGCGGCGGAAGCGACATGTGGGATTTCAATGTGCAATGGAGCATTCCCAAGCTCGAATCGCTTCGCGTTTTTATTCCGGGCCTGTTCGGCTATCGGCTGAGGGAATTCACCACTTCGCCGGACAAGTCCGGCTCGTATTGGGGCAGCGTCGCTGAAGACCCGCGCATCCAGGAATTGCAAAGCAGTGATTCGAAAGTCCGGGTCCACGCCGCCGTTGTCCTGGGCATGCCGCAGAATATTCAGGACATTTTTGCGGGCGATGATGTCAAAGTTCGCAGCCAAATACTGCAACAAGTCAAAAATAGCGGCGTGCAACTGCGCCACACCGGTTCGGGCGAATATGCGGGGTTGCTGGTTTGCTTGCTGGCGGTTTTCGGCCTTGCCAACTCCATTCGCAAAACCGGCTCGCCGTATTCCCCCCAAGAGCGGCGGGAGACTTGGTTCTGGGGGATTGCCGGGGCATTTTCACTGATGGCGGCGTGGGGACAACACGGCTTTGTCTATAGGTTTGTTTATGCGCTGCCGTTTCTCAACGATATTCGCAGCCCCATGAAGTACATGCACCCGCTGAACCTTTGCCTGATCATCCTTTCGGGATATGGTCTCGAGGTGCTTCACCGCCGGTATCTGAGCGAGCCGGCGGCCAAGGGTCGCGGGTTTTTCGAGGTGATGTGGGGCGGATTGAAAAAGCTTTCCGGCTTTGAACTGAAATGGGTGTTCGGATGCGCCATTGCGGTGCTAATTTCCCTTGCCGCTTTCCTTATCATGAGGGGGGAGCGCGCGGACCTTATCGAATATCTTCATCTCAACGGTTTTGGCCCGCAACTTCTCGATACCGCGCATCTTGAGATTGCGCCGCAGGTTGCCGATTTCAGCATCAGTGAAGTGGGGGATTACGTCATCTATTTGACCATTTCAGCGGGACTGATCTTTCTCATTCTGACTGGCGCGCTTACCGGCAAGAGGGCCGTTTTTGCGTGGGTCGGCTTGAGTGCGATCATGATTTGCGATCTTGCGCGGGCGGACGTTCCGTGGATCCGGTATTTCAATTACAAACAGAAATATGCGATGAATCCGGTTGTGGATGTCCTCCGAAAAGATCCTTGGGAGCATCGCGTTACTTCCCGATTTTCGCCGATGGGGGGGTATGATCTGGTGCTCGGGGATTCCGACCCCAATTTTGCCCCATTTTCCCATTGGTGGCTGGAAAACGATTATCCGTTCAATGACATTCAATCCATGGAGATTGACCAGGCTCCGCGCATGCCTGATTTGGACAAAAGTTATATCGGCGATTTTATCACGCGTTCGGGCGCCGACCTCTCCCCCGCCGCCCTCCAATGGGCCTCGACTCACCCGCGCGATACGCCGACTTGGAATTGGGTCGTCCAATGTTCCGCCGCCGCCCGGCTTTGGCAATTGACGAACACGCGTTATATCTTCGCCGATTCACGCCTGGCGGATGTTCTCAACCAATTCGTCCTGCCGCCGAACAGCTTTACCACGGTCATGCGCCTGGATCTTACCCATAAACCTGGCATCGCGAGTATGGCGCAGGCCGAAGATGCCGGCGACATGATGGTTCAAACCAACGCCAACGGCAAATTCGCCTTGATCGAATTCAAAAACGCCCTGCCGCGCGCCAAGCTGTATTCCAGTTGGCAAATGGCGGATGATCCATCCACCTTGCAAATCCTGGCGTCACAACCGTTTAATCCGCAGAAGACCGTTATTGTCGCGACGAACACGCCTGTTTCGGAAAAGTCCGGCTCGCCGGATGCCGATCCTGGAACCGTCCAAATCACGCATTACCAGTCGAAGCACATCTTGCTGCACGCCGACGCCAAGACGCCGGCTGTGTTGTTAGTGAACGATCGAACCAGCGAATGGTGGCGAGTCTGGCTTGATGGCAAGGAGGCGCCGCTTCTGCGTTGCAATTACATCATGGAAGGCGTCTTTATGCCGGCTGGGCAACACGACATCGAGTTGCGCTTCCAGCCGCCGCTGAAGTTTTTATATATCAGCGTCGCCTCGCTGATCCTCGGGATATTGTTGGGAGGATATGTGGTTTACAACCACTTCTGCATCGAACCCCGAGCGACAGCGCCTTCGCGGCAACCCTGACTCTAACTGTGCGCCGCCAAACGGGCGCGCAACCGGGAACGCGGAACGCGTCCCAATTTGACCCCAGCGGAGCCGCGCTTGGACCCGGCCTGCTTTGCCAGGACGTAGCTAGGCGATTTGCGCAGCCGGCGGCGATATTTCAATTTATGCCGCATGCGTTCGCGGGCGGCGATTGTGTGTTTCAAACAGTACACGCCCACCGCCGGCGCTCCGCACGTCAAACAAATGCCGCGCGCTTTTTTGCGCATCATGTGGATCTGCTGACGGGACATCGGTGTGCCGTCGGCTTTTAGCAACCCTGTAAATTCGTCGCTAATTTTTTTCCTGCTCCAACTTCTTTTTTTCATATGTTGTGTCTCCTCCCGACTTCGGTGCTATACTATACACCCGTTTAAAAAAATGGCGAGGAAAAGTGTCAACTATCTTTCGCTTCGGTTTACAAGAAATTAACAAGGTCTAAGTGGCCGGTATAAACCGTTGTAACAGCAACGCCAGCAGAAACCAGGCGCCGAAAATCGCAATCCATGGGTCGCTCACCGTCGCCACAGTCAGCAAATCTACCAGCGCGATACCCGCTAAAAGCCGGGAAACTGTATAGCCGACATTCGCGCCGCCGCGTCCGAAACTCCGGCTTACCGCCCAGAGGACCCAAACCGCCAGGACAAGGGAAAAGAGGAGCGCGGGCTTCGCGGAATCGCCATCATCGATGCATCCCGCTATAAAAATCGGCGCGGCCAGCAGGATGCACGGCCAATAATTGACCTCGACTCGGGCGCTCTCTTTGCGCGCAACCCAACTCAGGCCGGCGACGTACGCCGCGAGGGCCAATCCTTTCCAAATGACTTCGCCATCCACCCCGTTGGAGGCGGCGGACGCGGCCACGAGATAGACACCGAGGCGGCAGGCGCCCATCACGAGCGGCGCAAAGGGGGTCCATTTGTGAATGGCGTTGTAAATCACGATGCACGCGCTCAACAGCAATCCAAAAATCAGCGGAACCTCTCCCCGCCACGCAACTCCCGCCAGCCCCAGGATCAGCCAGATGCAACCCCACTGCCAGACCTCGCGTTCGTCAATCGCGCCGGAGGGGATTGGGCGGGTCCGGCGATGGTGGCGATCGAATGCCGCGTCAAAGGCGTCGTTAAGGAACATGCCGCCTTCGTAAAGGAAGCTCACAGAAATCGAGACGCAGACGAGCGTCCAAACGTTGCCGCCTCCTCCGAGCCACCAGGCGGCCAAACAATCGGACCAGACGGTGGGCAAATTGGAAACGCGCCCCAAAGTCAGGAAAACGCGCAATTTCGATGGGCGCGGAAACAGGTTCATTGCCGGCCCAATCCCCGGGTCCGCAGTTCTGCCAGGCACCATTCGTATTCCGCCGCGAGTTGGTCAACGACGCTCCGGCTTTTCAATTCCGGCGGCAGCACCTCCCATGTGTAAGTTTCCATTTCCAGATGCGAACAAAGTCCCGGGTCCGCGCTCAGCACATCAAGCGCGCCCAACAAATGGTCGGCGGTAGTATCGAACCAATCCGCCGGCCCGCATTGAAGGGGAATATGAAAGTGGACACGCCATTCCTCGGCCGGATCGGCGGAGCGCAACGCCGCATCGAGATCGCGAAAGCGAGTCACGCGGCCCTTCACGTCGCGGGCCACGACCTGGTGCAAATAAACGTTGTCGGCAAATGCGGCGACAGCCGTCCTGGCGTGAGGCGATGGCCGCATTTTCAACGCCGAACTTAAGTGGATTTTGGAAATTTTGATTCCGTGCCGGCGCAACTTCGAGAGCGATTCGCGCGAGTCTTCATATTCGACGGCAAGATGGCAGGTGTCATAATTGACGCCGAGGAAGGACGCGATTCGCGCGTCGCCGCCGTGTTCATCGCGAAGAAGACCGAAGAACGCCACAGTTTCGTCCGTCGTTTCCAAAAAGCAGAGCGGCTCCGGCTCGAGGCCGAGGTGCAGAACGCGTCCGGATTTTTCCGCGAGCGCGGCAATGTGCTCGACGCAATGCCAAATGTTGGAGCGGATTTGCCGTTCCTGTTCGGGAGTTTTGATAAACGCTTTGAACGAGCAGGGCAGCGTGCTCACACTTCCTTCGACGCCACGCGGAAGCAATTGCGCCAGCAAGTCGAACAGGCGGTTGGTGTATTCGAGCCGTTCGGAGGTGGTCCAATCCGGCGCATAGACTTGTTCCTTCACGCGCTGGCCGTGAAATTTGCCGTAAGGAAATCCGTTGATCGTGAAGACGTAACAGTCGTGCCGTTCCAGCCAGCGTTGAAAATCCGCAAGGGCCGGCGGGGCTGACAATTCACGCGAAGCCTGGTCGCTCAATCGCAGTCCGATGCCATAAGGGTCGGACGGGGAGACACGCTGCTTCACCGCCAGGGTGTATTGTTCGAGAGCGGCGAAAGTTTCCGGCCACGTCTCTCCTCGATGGATGTTACCGCAGTACGCGAGGTGATGGCCTTTGGCGAGCAACATCGGAGGGAATCGTTAAACGGGGGCGTGAAACTTTTTTGACTGGCCCAGAAATCGCGCGGGATTGGCATAAATGAGCGTGTCGATTTCCGCCGCGGTGTGGCCGCGCTGGCGCATTTCCAAGGCGGCGCGAGGGACGGCCAGCGGGACGCTCACACCCCAATCGCACGCGCTGTTCATCCACAACCGCTGGTTCCCGTATTGCTCGACCATGTCCGCCGCGCGCGCTGCGGTGCACTTGGACTCCGGATAGAGGGTCATGCCCGCCCAAAACCCGGCGTCGAGCACCAATTCGATGGTGTGCTCCTCGACATGGTCGATGATCACGCGCTCCGGTTTCACGCGCGGATCGGACTTTAATGAGTCAATAATAATTTTAGTCCCTTTGAGCTTGTCCTCAAGATGGGGCGTGTGGATCAGAATCAGTTGCTCGTGACGCGCCGCCAAATCGACGTGGCGCTCGAACACCTTGAGTTCGTTGCGGCTGTTCTTGTTCAATCCAATCTCGCCGATGCCCAGGACGTTCGGCTTGTCCAGGAATTGCGGAATGATGCCGAGGACTTCCTCCGCCAGCTTGAGGTCCTCGGATTCCTTTGGATTGAGGCAAATCCAGCAATAGTGGGCCAGACCGTGTTTTGCGGCCCGTTTCGGTTCATAGTCAGTCAATTGCCGAAAATAATCGAAAAATCCATCCACAGAAGTGCGGTCAAATCCCGCCCAAAAAGCGGGTTCACAAACGACCTGGCAACCCGCCGTTGCGATGGCGAGGTAATCGTCGGTCGTCCGGCTGACCATGTGGGCATGAGGCTCAATATAACGCATGGCTTATTTGGCGCCTGGCCAGGCGCCGGAGGCGGCTTTTGTCGTGGCAGCGGGCAGGGGTTCAACAGTGGGATCGCTCAGGCTGAGGAGAACTCGTTTGGCGCGTTCAGGCTTTGCGTGATGCAGCTCCGTCAGCGCCTTCCTGAAGGCGTCGATGCGGAAATCGTGATCGGCGCCCTCCGCGCGATCGAAGCGGTCGAGAAAGGCGGCGAGATCGATTAATTTGGCGCGGGCCTCCATGAAATAGAGGTCCAAAACACGGTCGCGGGTCATTCGCATAACATTTTCAGTTTCGGGGAGGGTTGGCGTTGCGACAAGTAACATTTCAGCAAAGTGGTTTGACCTGGTTTGACTGGCCTTGACTGAAGAATGGGTGAATAATCGGAAATATTGTTGTAAGATGCACAAAGACAGTTATTTACGATGTTTGTCCTCGCTGTGAGGGTTGTTTGACTGCCCTTGACCCGTTTTAATCGTATTAACATTAACGTAATAAAACATACATTAGAGTATTCCCACTTAATGCTGTAAATGCAAGAGCTTTTTTTGAAGACCGTGCCGGCGGGCTACGGAAAGGAAATCCGGTAGAATCGGGCGGGGGAGCCCTGGGTGTTGGTGTCCAGGAGTTGGCCAGAGCCGTTTGTGGCGGTGAAACTGGTGGCGATCGACGACCAAATAATTGGCGGAGAAAGATTGGTGGCCATCCAAAGACTGTGGCTCGCGCCGGGCGCGCCGGTGAAATTGAGGGCTATGCTTCCGTCCGGTTGGAGGGCGATTCCGCCAATGGAGGGCTGGACGATGAGCGTCAGCGGGACAATGCTGCTGGTCACACTACCAAAGGGACTGGAAATAACGACGGAGTAACTGCCAGCAGTGCCGGAATGGATGTCCGGCAACGATAAGGCCGGCTGGCCGCCGTAGAATAGTTCGCGGATTCGCTCGGCGCCCGTATCGGCAATGTAGAGGTTGCCGGAAGGGTCGAAACAAATGGCGGCTGGAAACTCAAGGTTGACGTTGGTCGCGGGGTTGGAACCCTCAAAAATTCCGGCAACGGCGACAATAATGCCATTAGTGCCGATTTTGCGGATTCGCTCGTTGGAGGTATCGGCGACGTAAAGATTATCCGAGGCGTCGAACGCCAAGCCTTCGGGATTGTTAAGATTGGCGTTTGTGGCCTGGCCGCCGTCTCCAAACGGACCGGAGGTACCGTTCCCCGCAAATGTCACGATGATGCCGTTGGCGCCGACTTTGCGGATACGCTGGTTGGAGAAATCCGCAATGAACACGTTTCCAGAACCGTCCACCGCAACTCCTGTCGGAAAATTCAGTTCCGCGTTGGTCGCGATAATGTTGTCTCCGTTGTATCCGCGTGTAAGATTGCCCGCGATGGTGGTGATGGTTCCATTTCCGTCCACTTTGCGGACTCGATTGTTTAAGTTTTCTGAAAAGAATATATTTCCCTGAAGATCGCACGCCACACTCTCGACGGCAGCCAGTTCGGCATTTGTCGCCGGTTCGTCATCACCCGTTGAGCCTGGCTGATTCGTCCCGGCCACTGTGGTAATGATGCCGTTGGGATCTATTTTGCGAAGGCGATACGCTTCTCCAACGTAAATATTGCCGCCATCATCAAGGGCTACAGCATCGCAACGCGCCAAAGATGCGTTGGTGGCCGGGCCGCCATCGCCCGCGCTGGAATCTCCCAATCCTCCGGCAACTGTGGAAATCATGCCGTCAGTGTCAACTTTCAGCAGTCGATTGTTGGCTGAATCGGCAATGTAAAAATTTCCCGCGCCGTCAGCAGCCACCCCACCGGGATAATTCAAGGCGGCATTGGTGGCAGGGCCTGTATTGGGATAAAATCCGATGGCACCGCTTCCGGCGACGGTCTCAAAAATATCATTGGGGAGATTGGTTCCATTGAGTTGCCATTGAGTTGCCATTGATAATGGAATGGTCCGGTGCCATCGGCTGTCACGCTGAAAAGGGCATTGTTTCCAAGCCAGGCAAAATCGGCGGCGGGCTGTGTGGCAATCGACGGGGCGAAGCCGACCGACACAGTGGCAATCACACTGGTGACCGCGCCGTAGGCGTTGCTCACGATGACGGAATAAAAGCCGGAGTTGTTGGTGTTGAGATCGCTTAACTGCAGTGTGTTGGACGAACCGGATTGCAGAGTGTTGGTGCCGTTGAAAAGCCAATTGTAGGACAATGGCGGCGTTCCCGTGGCCGTGACACTCAATGTGGCGTTGCTTCGGTTGAGGATGCTTTTGTTTGTCGGCTGGGCCGTGATCGCCGGCAGCGTATAAAGGCTCAGGACGGCGACGCTGCTGGTCACACTTCCGCTTGAGTCGCTGACAATGACGGTGTAACTGCCAGCCTCAGACATTGGAACCGTGCCCAAGGTGAGGTAGGGCCAGTGGCGAACGCCGAAACCTCGCGGATGCGATTCCCTATCTCGTCGGCTATATAGAGATCTCCGGCTGCGTCCACTGCCAGGCTGACTGGGCGATTGATGCTTGCGTTGGTGGCGACGGAACCGTCTCCGCTGGTTCCGTGGATTCCGTTGCCCGCCATCGTTGAAATGACGGTCGTGGGCAGCCCAAACACTCCAGGTGGGCCAGCCGTGACTTGGCGAATTCGAGCATTTCCGGAGTCAGCGATGTAGAAGGCGGGCTTGGGCGCAAACACAACGTCCAATGGCAAGGATAGCCGCGCTGCGGTAGGATCGCCGCCGTCACCGGAGAATCCGAGGGAACCGTTGCCCGCGAAAGTGCTTAACACGCCGTTGTCATAATTCTGCACACGGCTATTCGTTAGAGTCTGAGTGATTTCAGATTCCGCGACAAGCACCGCATTGCTTGCAATGGCCGCCAATCCACCTGGCCCGACGAGGCCGCTAACAAGAGTAGTGATGATGCCGTTGGCGCCAACTTTTCGGATACGACCGTTTACATCGTCAGATATGTAGAAATCGCCTTGAAGATCAAATGCGATCCCCGACATCCCCTCCAATTCCGCAGCGATTGCCGCGCCGTTGTCGCCTGTATCTCCCGGGTTTCCGTTGCCGGCGAAAGTCGAAACGATGCCATTGGTATTGACCCGGCGTACACGATAGTTGGCGGTATCGGCAATATACAATCGGCCCAAAGAGTCGATTGCCAACCTCGTGGATGTATGCAAGAAGGTGTTCGTGGCTTGACCGCCGTCGCCGTTAAAACTCGGAGCGCCCATGCCCGCAAATGTGGTAATGATGCCATTCGTGGAGACTTTGCGAACGCGCTGATTCCCCGAATCACCGATATACACATTGCCGGAGGAATCGACACACACGCCGAATGGGCTGTTCAAGGCGGCGTTGGTCGCGGGGCCGTTATCACCCGAATAGGAGTTGGTATTGATGCCGGCAATCGTAATGATTTGGTTCAACACGTTTGTGCCGTTGAATTGCCAGAGATAGGTGATCGGTTCGGTATCCGAAACCGTCACGCTAAAGGCCGCGGTGGCGCCGATCTGAATGTTCTGGTTGGCGGGCTGGCTGGTGATCGACGGCTGGGCCTGCGCGGTGACAAGGCAAAACGCAAATGGCAGGCAGAGGTGAATTTTCGAGGTCACGCTCATATTGTTTGAAGGGCTGGCTCGACGCACGGAATTGAAACAATAAAAGACCTTGCTGTCAAGATATTATGTAAAGCTTGCCGGAAGCGCGAAAAAACTGTTTCCTTTCCCGGTGGAATCCCGAGAAGCGCTGATAGCTTTGAACCTCGTCGAGGGCATTGGACCGGTGCGCGTCCGGCAGTTGCTCGAACATTTCGCCGAACCCGCGGCAATTCTCAAGGCCTCCGCCGCGCATCTGCAAAAGGTCCCGGGCATCGGGCCGGAAACGGCTGCATCCATTGCGGGTTGGGAACGCGATGTCGATCTGAAGGGGGAAATCGAACGGATCGAAAAATTCGGTTGCCATGTCGTCATCCAATCGGATGAAAATTATCCGGAGTTGCTGCGGCAGATTTATGATCCGCCCATTGTGCTTTACGTGAAGGGAACGCTGCTGGCGAGAGACAAAAATGGGGTGGCGATTGTCGGATCACGGATGACGACGCATTACGGAGTCGAGACGGCCCGCAAGCTGGCGCATCAATTGGCATACGTCGGTGTCACGGTGGTCAGCGGCGGGGCGCGGGGGATCGACACGGCGGCGCACCAGGGGGCGCTGCACTCCAAGGGACGGACGATTGCGGTGCTGGGCACGGGGATCAACCTGATTTTTCCGGCGGAGAACGTGGAGCTTTTCGAGCGGATCGCGGCGCAGGGAGCGGTCATCACGCAATTTCCGTTCAACCGCAAAGCCGACAAACAAGGTTTTCCGATTCGCAACCGGATCGTTGCGGGGATGACTTTGGGCACGGTGGTTGTGGAGGCGAATCTCACCAGCGGGGCGCTCATCACGGCGGGGATGGCCGTTGAGAACGGGCGCCAGGTATTTGCCGTGCCGGGACGCATTGATTCGCCGCGCAGCAAAGGCTGCCACGATCTCATCAAGAAAGGGGCGAAGCTGTGCGAAGGCGCGGAGGACATCCTTTCCGAGTTTGAGTATTTGTTTCCCGCGAGCAATCGGCCTTCGATGTTGAACGACGCCTCGGCGATGCCGGCGTTTACATTGTCAACATCCGAGCAATCGGTCTATGACACGCTGAGCAACGAGGAAAGCGCCATTGATGAAGTGATACGGCGAAGCGGTTTGCCGGTGTCAGCGGTGTCGGTCGCGCTGCTGGGATTGGAGATGAAACGGCTCATCCGCCAGTTGCCCGGGAAGTTGTTTGTGAAGAATACGTGACCGCTACCGGCCGAGACTGGACTTATAGTCCGGCGGCGTTTCGCCGAACCCGTAATTTCGACGCGAGATTGCCGGCTCGATAATGTCGCGGCGAACGTGAATATCCGCGTGGAAAATCTCGCGCCATAATCGGCGGGTGTTTTCCGGGAAATGATTTGGAGAATCTTCGTCAAATGCGGGACGAAACAAATCCACGGCGTTTTCCAGTTCCAGCTTGAATTCCTCGGCGGTTGGATGGCCCGTCAATTCGATGACGCGCTCGAATGCTTTCACGTCCTTGGCGTCAAGCCGGTGGAGTTTTGCGATCAAAATGTCCAAAGGATGAGGAACGGTGAGAGTTACGTTGCCACGGCGCACAGTCCTTGCTCGCTGACGCCATTTCGGGCTGGTGGGAAAACTCAACTCAAATCCCGGTTCGACATATACGCTGCCGTGCAACTTATCGAGCTTCGCGGCGGCGACGAAGGCGGACAAATCTTCGTCGTCGTCCGAAAACACATCCACATCCGCGCTCATTAATTGAGGATCGAGGCTGAGTTGCAATGGCGCGGAACCGTAAATGGTGACGCAAAAAGGGCGGTCCGGCGGCAGTGACGCCAGAAATTTGTCAAGCACGCGACCGGCCGGGGTGGACCAGTCAATCTCGCCGACCCACCAGTTTTTGGTCGAAGGCATGTTTGCGGGGGCCGATGCCCAGATAATACAGCGCTTGCTGAATTAGGCGGTTGGTCACCTCCGGGTCGAGGCTGAGGCGGCGCGCCAATTCCCGTTCGCCGGGGCGCAAAGAGCGAGCTTCTTTGCGAAGCAAAAGGCGCGCGGCGATGCGCGACTTGCGCCACGACCGATCCGCTTTTGCTCTAACTTCTCTCATTCCCGAAAAGAGTATCCCGCGTTTTGCTATTTCGCAACGGATTCTCGCGGGGGCATCAGACGGCGGCCCATCTCTTCAATCCGGCCGGCGGCGCGGCTGACCAGGTCGAGACTGATGGCGTCAATGTCCGAATTATCCTCCACATAGCTGGACAAATACTCGACGGAGCGGGTTTCCAGGCCGGCGCGCCGGCAAACAATATAGGCGACGGATTCGGCTTCGATTTCGGTGACGGCTTCGGTCAAATTGGTTCGGTACGGCCACCAGCCTTCGCAATCGGCCCCGACGTGGCCGAGATAAATATGCGCCAATTCGTGGCAGAGCACCGAATAAGCGGATGCCGCGTCGAGTTCTTCGCGCAGTCCAATTCGCATCTTCCAGGCGGCATTGTTGACGCGCGTTGTGGCAAATCCGCCGCGTAATTGTCCCATCGGTTTGCGCTCAACGCGGATGCGATCGCGTTCGGCGTTCTTAATGGTGCGGTCGAGTATCGCGGGGTTGAAGCGTCCCGGAGTTTCGGTGAAAACGCGCAGCTTGTCGGGCAACGGCGGGCCTTCGGTATCCGCGATGTCATACAAGAGCAAAACTGGGGTGCGAGGCGCCAGAAGGATCATGCCGCGGACGTCTTCCTTGACAGACCGGCCAAACGTCTTGTGCCAGTGGCGGGCGGTGGCAAAGTAGGTGGCCATTGGGTTCTGCAAATAGGCCAGCATGTTGTTAAAAGGCGAATATTCTCGAAATTTCGCGACAAATTCGACCGCTTCCGCGAATTTTCTCGAGCGGCGAAAACGACGGCTGCGGCCAAAAAGTTCGTCGAGCGAGGATTGATGTTCCTGATCGGGTTTCGCGCCTTCGGCCATCGCCTCGACAACCTCGCCGCCGGACAACGTGTGGCGAAGATATTTCCGCCCGGCGTCAGGCAATTCGCGGCTGCCGCGCAATTCGTCCAGGATGCCGGATAAAACATGGCGGGCGGGCCAGCCAATCTCGTCCTGGATTGCGCGGATCAATTCGGCCGCGGAGCCTTGACGCGCGCGAATCCACTTCAAGACAAATTCCCTGGCCTGTTCCCGGATCATGCCTGCGCGTGGTCCAGAATCTGGCGTGTCTTGCTGAGGAACGCGTCCGGATGAAACGGTTTCTGGAGAAAGTGGACCGGTTTTCCGAATTTGCCCCATTGCGACGTTTCCTGGTCGGTGTAACCGGAAATGAAGAGCACGCGCATGGTTGGGCGTTTTTCACCCAGGCGGCGGGCCAGTTCCGATCCGCTGAACCCCGGCATGGTCATGTCGGTTACGAGCAGGTGAATTGGGTTGCGGAATTGCGCGGCCAAAGAAAGGGCATCCTCGCCGTGCCGGGCATCCAGAACCGCGTAGCCGGCGGCTTTCAAAACTTCCACAAGCATCATGCGAACCAGTTCCTCATCTTCCACCAGGAGGACCGTCTCGTTGCCCCCGCCATGCGCGGGTTTGAGATGGGTGGATTCCTCTTCGTCGGACAGAGCGTCGAAGCGCGGGAGATAAATATGAAAGGTGGTGCCGAGGCCGACGGCGGTGGTCACGGAAACGTCGCCGCCGCTTTGTTTGACAACGCCGTAAACGTTGGACAACCCCAGCCCTGTGCCCTTGCCGCTTTCCTTGGTGGTAAAGAACGGCTCGAATAAGTGCGCCTGAACTTCCAGGCTCATGCCGCAACCGGTGTCTGAAATACGGAGCAGGGCGTAGGAGCCGGGCGGCAGGTGGCCGGATGAGAAGGCTTTGGGTTCCGTGAAGGTGACGTTGGCGGTTTCGATGCCGAGAGTGCCGCCCTGGGGCATCGCGTCGCGCGCGTTGATGGCGAGGTTGAGGATCACTTGCTCCATCTGGCCGGCATCCGCGCGAATCCATGGGACGGGTTCGGCCAAATTAATTTCCAGATGAATGGTTTCGCCGAGGACGCGCTGCAACAAATCGTGCATTTCGCCAACCACTTTGTTCAGCGCCAGCGGTTTGGATTTCAGGACTTGCTTGCGGCTGAACGCCAGCAATTGCCGCGTCAATGAAGTGGCATGGGCGAGCGATTTCTGGATTTGATCCACCGTTTCATGATTTGGATCGCCCGGGGCGAGGCGGCGGTCGAGCAGATTGCTGTAACCGAGAATCGCCTGCATCAAATTGTTGAAATCATGCGCGATGCCTCCCGCAAGCCGTCCCACCGCCTCCATTTTTTGTGATTGACGATATTGCTCCTCCAGTTTCTTGCGCTTGGAAATGTCGCGGACCACGACAATCAGCATTGGCGCGCCGCCGCGGACAACCTGGCTGACAGCGAGATCAATGGGAAGCAGAGCGCCATCGGCCCCAATGCCGCCGACTTCAATCACCTTGGGCGGATTCTCACCAAGGTGCTGGGCGAGGTAATCGTCGTAATTGGCCCAGTGGTCGGACTGGAGCAATTCGCGGAAGGAGCGGTTGATGACCTGAGTGGCGGGATAGCCAAAAACGCGCTCGGCCGCGGGATTGAAAAGGGTTATGGCGCCGGTAGAGTCAAGCACAATAACGCCATCGACGACGCTGTAGAGAATACCGCGAAAACGCTCCTCGCCAAGCCGCAACGCCTCTTCGGATTCCTTCCGTCGCGTGATGTCCTGGATCACCGCCTGGAATTCCGTAATCTGCCCGCTCTCATCAAACAAAGCCCGGACGGTGCATTGCTGCCAGACCAGTTTGCCGTCGCCGATCTGGAGTTTATTGTCGTAGGCCTGAACGGGTTCTTCGGGAGTGAGCCGGGAGAATTGGCGCAGGGGAATCTCTCGGTCCTGCTCGGTCAAAGTGGGGAAAAAATTGGAGCCGATCAATTGGCCGCGGGTCTTTCCGTGAAAACGGCAATAGGCCTGATTGACGAACAAGAGGTTGCCATCAGGGCGAAACCGGCAGATCAAATCCGTTTGGTCTTCGACGACCGCCCGATAACGTTTTTCGCTTTCCACTGTGTCGCGGACGGC
This sequence comes from Verrucomicrobiia bacterium, assembly GCA_036268455.1. Taxonomy (GTDB): domain Bacteria; phylum Verrucomicrobiota; class Verrucomicrobiia; order Limisphaerales; family Palsa-1400; genus DATAUD01. Next base: position 57,796 of record DATAUD010000020.1, on the reverse strand, counting down.
GATTTCGCGTTCGACAGCCGTGGCCGCCAAAAGAAGATTGCTAACCGCGACGACGCCAATATAACAGCCAATGAGCATCAAACTGGTTTGATCGTTGCCGGCCCAAAAAGGACCGCGGCGATGCAGCAGTTCGTAAATCGACCAGCCGGCGACGACGAGAGTGCCGGTCGTCGCGCCGCGCTGTCCAAATCGCAAAGCAGCCCAAACCAGGAATGGATAAGGCAAATACGCCAGCGGATAGCTATCAACGCCGTTTACAAACCAGGAGTTAAACGAGAGGTCAGTGCCGACGACCAAACCGATGGCGCAACAGACGGCTTCCACGATGCTTCTGCGATGCGGGCGCAAGGTTCCTGGCGACAACCATGCCAGAATGATGGGAGTGACAACCAGGACGCCCATGGCATTGGGCACCCACCAGATCACAGCGTCGGAAAAAAGGTCATCCCACGGCAATTTCCCGCTGTAGCAAAGCCCGATAACATTAAAAAGAGCGTTGACCGTCGTGCCCAGCACACAGGCAAAAAGGATGAACCCTGTGGCGTGTTTGACCCGTTCCATCGCATTTTCGAATTGGACGAACCGTTCCAAAAGATAAGCGCACAGAACAGCGCCGACGGTATTTCCAATGGCGGTGGCGACGGTGAAGAAACCGAACGGCGAGCCGCGCGTAAAGGTGAAAACCAAAGCGCCAACCGCAACACCCCACCAGATGCGATAGCCGAAAAGCAGAACCGCGGCCAAGGCGATTCCCGCCGGAGGCCAAACCAGGGAGATTTCGCCTTTCATAAATGAAGAGGCGTTGCCCAGCATTCCGCCGATCAAATAAGCAGCGGCGAGCAACATCGCGCAAACTGGCGTGCTAAAATGGGGGCGCTTCATTAACTCATTGACACTTCGCGCACGGCGGCGGCGCAACGGCCACAAATCGCCGGCTGGCCGGCATCAGCGCCGACATCCAGTTCCCAATGCCAGCAACGCTCGCATTTCTGGCCTTCCGCCCGGGCGACTTCGACGGCCACTTCCGCCGCATCCGGCTGATCTTTGACGGTTACCTGGGACACGTTTAAAAGCTCTCGCAACACTTCTTTATCCTTATCGGCAAAAATGCCGAAAGCTTTAGCGGGGCATGTGACCATCACTTTGGCGTCCAAGGCTTTGCCGATATTTTTCGCCTGCCGTTCCTTCTCCAATTGAAGCAGAACCGCCTGTCGGAGTTGGAACAATTTCTCCCATTTTTCCGATTCCTCTTTCGGCAATTCAAACGCAAGGCGCTCCCAAATCGCCATGTGCACCGAAGGCGTTTCCACTCCCGGAATTTGTTCCCACGCTTCGTCCGTCGTGAAGGCGAGAATAGGGGAGAGCATTCCACACAGGCCGCGAATCATCCGATAAAGGGCGGTCTGCGTGGAGCGGCGCAATGGCGAATTCGCGGCGTGGGTGTAAAGACGGTCTTTGACCAGATCGTGGTAAATCGCCGAGAGTTCGACCGTCGCGAATTGGCTGGCCTTTTGATAAACGACATGGAATTCGTAACGTTCATACGCCGCGGCGACTTCGGTTTCCAATTTGTGAAATTGCGCCAGAATCCAGCGGTCGATACCTGTTAATTTATCGAGTGCGACGGAGTGTTTGGCGGGATCAAAATCATAAAGATTCGAGAGTTGGTAGCGCAACGTGTTGCGAAGGTGCCGGTACGTCTCCGCAACCTTGTTGATCCGTTCGTCGCTGACAACAATATCGTTTCGGTAATCCTGGGAAGCCACCCAGAGGCGGACGACATCCGCGCCATATTTGGAGACGTAAGCGGTGGCGGTCTGGGGTTTTTCGTAGCCGCCCTGCGCTTGCTTGCTCTTGGAAATCTTCTCGCGGTCGGCATCCACCATGAAACCATGAGTAAGCACCGCCCGAAACGGCGCCGCGCCGTTGCCCGCGAGGGAAAGCAAGAGGGAGGATTGAAACCAGCCGCGATGTTGGTCGCTGCCTTCAAGATAGACATCCGCTTGGGGGGCCAGTTCCGGCCGGCGCATCAATACCGCGCGCGAGGACGAGCCGGAATCAATCCAGACATCGAGCGTGTCGCTCGATTTGGATGCGGCATCGGGACCGGTCCATGTCTTAGGTTTGACAGAGATCCACAGTTCCGCCGCTGATTTTTCAAACCAAATGTTCGATCCATGCTGTTCGATCAGGTCCGCGACATTTCGGACGATTTGAGGGTCGAGAATGGACTCCCCGTTTGGACCATAAAACGCCGGAATCGGCACGCCCCACGAACGCTGGCGCGAAATACACCAGTCGGGCCGCGTCGAAACCGCGCCCTTGATGCGGTTGACGCCCCATTCGGGAATCCAGGCGACGCGATCGATTTCGGCAAGCGCGGCTTGGCGGAATGGCCGGCCGTTCAACGGTTGGTCCATGCCGATAAACCATTGGTCCATCGCGCGAAAGATAATGGGCGTCTTGCTCCGCCAGCAAAACGGGTAACTGTGATGGTAATTCTCCTCGTGCAGCAAGGCGTTCCGCGCGCGCAATTCATGGAGGACGGCGACGTTGGCATCGCTTTTGCCGTGACGTTCCAGGATGGACTTGCCGAGCAATTCGCGCGGCATTTGCTGGTCTTCCGGAAGGTCGCTCGTCCACGCGAAACAGCCGTCGTCATCGACCGGCGAATAAATCGGCAGCCCGTTCTGGCGGCCGAGGTTATAGTCGTCCAATCCGTGCCCGGGCGCGATGTGCACAAAACCCGTTCCGGTGGAGCTTTCCACAAAGGCGTCCCCCGCAAGCAAAGAGCCGGTGCGGCGGCAAAATGGATGTTCGTAACGAAGCGACGCCAACTCGCCGCCCGTCGCGGTTCGAACGGTTTCATAATTCGCCCAATGACACTTTTCCGCTACTGAAGCCAGGAGCGAAGTGAGAATCCAATATTGCTCGCCGCCCACGCGCGCCAGCGAATACGTGAATTTTGAATTATACGCGACAGCGAGGTTCGCCGGAAGCGTCCAGGGTGTCGTGGTCCAGATGACGACAAACGTTCCCGGTTCGCCAACGACCGGAAATTTCACAAAAATGCTCTGGCTCGTGTGGTCGTGGTATTCAACCTCCGCTTCGGCCAGCGCCGTGCGGCAGGGAATGCTCCAATACACAGGCTTTTTCCCTCGATACACCAATCCGCGTTCGACCACGTCGGCGAACAGCCGCAATTCGTCCGCCTCGTATTTCTGATCCAGTGTCAAATACGGATTCTCCCAATCGCCCAACACGCCCAGGCGCTTGAATTGAGCGCGCTGGACATCGATAAACTTGCGCGCCGAAGCTTCGCACGCGGAGCGGATCGCCGCAGGGTCAGCGGCGGTTTGGCCCGCTTTCCTCATCTCCTGCGTGACTTTGAATTCAATCGGCAGCCCGTGGCAATCCCACCCCGGAACGTAAGGAGCGTCCTCGCCGAGGCTGCTGCGATATCTCACGATCATGTCCTTGAGAATTTTGTTCAGGGCGGTCCCGATGTGGACATCGCCGTTTGCAAAAGGCGGCCCGTCATGCAGGACGAACCGCTTCGCCCCGGCGCGCCGGGCCTGGATTTTTTGGTAGAGATGCTGATTTTCCCATTGCGCGAGCCGCTGGGGTTCCCGCGCGACCAGGTCGGCTTTCATCGCAAAGCCGGTCCGCGGCAGGTTCAAAGTGTCTTTATAGTCTGTCATTATTGGGCGTGGCGGAATCCCGCCCGGCCCGCAAAAAGTTTAAGGCTTGTTGCGCAGTCCGCGCAACGGCATAGTTTTACCTGTGGAAAAGTCGGACAAAAACCAGGCGGACGCGGTTTTCCGCCGTCGCATTCAGGAATTGATCACGGACAAGGGCGGGGGATACAACACCGACCTTGTCGAGGACATCATGATGAATGCCCTCAAACTCCTAACGGATGTCAAGGAGCGCGGCGACGCCCGAGTCATTCGCACGGCGGTGCGGGAATTGCGTTATGCCTTTCGTCTTTTTGCGCCCTGGAATGACAAGCCGAAGGTGACGATTTTTGGGTCCGCGCGCACGCTGCCCACGCGCCAGGAATACCTCGAGGCCGTGGAATTCGCACGGAAGATTTCGCACGAAGGTTACATGGTGATCACCGGCGCCGGCCCCGGCATTATGCAAGCGGGCCACGAAGGCGCCGGGCCGGAGATGAGTTTTGGAGCCAACATCCAACTGCCTTGGGAGCAGTCGGCAAATCCGATTATTGACAAAGATAAAAAGCTCATTTCCTTTAAATACTTCTTCACGCGCAAGCTCACGTTCATTCGTCATTCCGACGCCATTGTCCTTTTTCCGGGCGGGTTTGGAACGCTGGACGAAGGCTACGAGGCGCTGACGTTGATGCAAACCGGCAAGGGCCGCCTCGTGCCGCTGGTGCTGATGGATCGTCCCGGCGGGGTTTATTGGAAAACGTGGGACAAAAACATCCGCGAGCACCTTCTGCGCGCACAACTGATCTCTCCCGATGATCTGGGCCTCTATCAAATTGCCGACAACGCATCCCATGCCGTGCGCATCATCACGCGATTTTATCGCAATTATCATTCCAGTCGCATGGTTAAGGATTTGCTCGTCATTCGCCTTAAACATCCGCCGGCCCCGACCGCCGTTGAATCCCTCAATGACGATTTCGAGGACATTATCATCGGCGAAAAATTTCACATCATCGAGGCGACACCGGAGGAAAGGGAACACAACGAATTTGTGGACCTTCCACGCATCGCCTTTGGGTTTGATCGGCGTCAGTATGGGCGGCTGCGTCAATTGATCGATGTCGTCAACGGCTTTTGAGTTGACGAGGCGATGCCGCTTGCCAATATCGAACCATGTTCGCAAATTCCAGGCAGAGGGATTTGGCGTTTACTTTGATCGAACTGATGGTGGTCATCGCCATTATCGCCATCCTCGCGTCGATGTTGCTCCCGGGCTTGTCGCAAGCCCAAAATGCGGGACAGGCTGCCGTCTGCAAATCCAATCAGCGCGAGCTGGCCGTCGCTTCCATGAATTATTCGCTCGACTACAACAACTGGTTGAACCCGCTGCAAACCGCGGTGCCGAACTCCGGCGTGGAAACGACCTATCGCGTCATTCTGTGGGATTACGTCGCGCACATGCCGGGCGTCTTTGACTGTCCGTCCGAGCGTAGCGCTGTGTATGCCGACGGCGTTTCCGCTTATGACGCCTCGTATGGGGGCTTCGAACTCGACTCGTCCACCAATTGGAGCGGCATCTATGGCGTGGCGGGTTCGTACGAAAAGTGGAACCAGAGTGGCATCGGCGTGGCCGGAGCTCACTGGATTCATGTGGATGGCAATCCGAACCCGACGGCCCAAACCGCCGGCATGCCATTCGGACGTCCCACGCCCGATTATTACGAAGGTTTGCACCGCTCAACGGAAATTACCACCGCCTCAAAGTTGATCTGGTACGGCGACGGCGGCTGCGGCAGCCCGGCGACCTGGGCGGACGACAGTTGGTGGATTAAGAATACCGACACCAGCGGAAACGGCTCCGAGGACGAAGCGGGCTTTAATCGCCTGGAGGAAGACCAATATGGATGCCAGCGGCACGATGGCAAAGCCAACTACGCTTTTGCCGACGGCCATGCTGAATTGCTCAACGCCAACGATATTCCTTGCGACGAGCACGAGTGCTGGTGGTCGGTCAATATTTTATATCATCAGACCCAGCAGCCTTGAATCAGCGAGTCAAAACCATTCTTACCACCTGTATCGTTGCTTTGGCGGTCCTTTTTGCGGCGGCCAGGCTCAGGCATTTCCATCCTGCCGGCGACCATGGCGCCAGCGTCTGGTTTTATGATCAAAGCGCCAAACGTCTTTATCCAGCGCCGGGCAATCTCATTTCGCCGGACGGAGGCGAAGCGCGGGTGCGGGCCATTGTGATCGGCTTTAAGGGGATGGGAAATGAAATCAGTCAATTAAAAATTGCCTACCTCGAGAAATACAGTCCTGACTTCAAGGCCTTGCTGGAGCGGGCGGAAGCGGCGCGCGCCGCCAAACGTCCGTTCAATGAGAAGATCCCTTCCCGCAACAGCCCTTACTTCCATGACAACACGTTCGTGAAGCGTCCGGATGAAACTTCGTGGCACAACGCCGGCACCGACGACGCTCGTCAAATCATGACCGAATGGCATCAATGGCGCGGCCCAGCCGGCCAACCTCCCATCATCTCCGTTCCCTCGCCGTAGCAGAAACGCCAAGAAAATAAGGGAGGGAAATGACCTCTCAATTTGGAAATCAGAAAATCATGAAGGGGCTCGAAGAAGGGAAAGTTTGGCGTGGGGATTTTGGCGCTGGGCGAGCCAATTCGCGAAGCCGAGCCGTTCCGCCAAACTCCTTTCCTGATTTTCTGAGTTCCATATTACATGCAATCTCCCGAACCGCTATCGCACATCTTCCTCGTCCGGCAAATTCTCAACGACCAATTCTCAATCCCGCTTTTTCCAATTCCAGTTCTTCATTTTCATTCATTTTCTCCGCGCACTCCGCGTTCTCTGCGCGAGGCTCTTCCTGAGTCAACTGAATTGTTGATTTAGCCTACACGGGTCGCGGGGCGGTGCGTTTGCGGACGCCTTTTTCCTGCGTCGGCAGCGATTGCCCTGAGCCGGGGGCCGCTGGTTTGGGAAGATATGCCGCGTCGTAATGCGCCTGCGCGAGTGGACCGCTCGTATCTGGCAACAAGGGCGGATCGGCCTTCGCTTCGTCAAACCGAAACGCGGACGTCAAGTCACCGAAAGTTTTTCGCCGCCAATCGCTGATGTTGGGTTCCTTCACGCCAGTCCATTGTTCAAGAAATCGCAATATGGAGGTGTGATCGAAGTTTTCACTGCAAACCCAGCCGCCGACAGTCCAGGGCGAAACGATGACACACGGCACGCGGAATCCGGCGCCAATCGGCAGTCCATTAACAAACTCATTTGGTGTTCCGGGAGGCGGGACCGGCGGGGCGACATGATCGAAAATCCCGTCGTTTTCATCGTAACTGATGATGAAAGCGGTTTTCGCCCAAAGCTCCGGGTTTGCGGCAATTGCATCCAGTTTGCTCGCCACGAACGCCGCGCCCGCAGCGGGCATGTAATCCGGGTGTTCCGATTGCTGCGCCGTCGGGATAATCCACGAAACCGCCGGCAATTTGTTGTTGATTGCGTCATGTTCGAATTCACCTTCGGGCCGGCGCACCAAGCCTTTTAGATACAATGGCGAATCCGGCGCCGACTCGAGGAACGGTTTGAAATACTCCAGGGGATTGCACCCAAAATTGTCCTTTTGCTGATAGACCTTCCAACTTACGCCGGCCTTTTCCAAACGCTCGGGATAAGTTGTCCACGTAAAACCTCCATCCGGCATTTTATTGTGCGTGAGCGGCCCGCCGTGATGTCCGTCCGGGTCGATTGTCCCTGTCATCCAATACATCCGGTTAGGCCACGTCGGCCCCAGCAACGAACAATGGTAGCCGTCGCAAATTGTGAAGGCCTCGGCGAGCGCGAACTGAAACGGAACATCAGCGCGTTTGTGATAACCCATGCAAAACGGCCCGTTGACTCCATCCGCCTTGCGGTGGGCCGCGAGCCAGTTGTCCATCTTTCCATGGTTCCACGCGTCGTGCTGGACGTGCCACGCATGGCTCGTCGAGGGAATCTTTTGGGCGCTGGTCGCCCGCGTGTCCAAATGAAACGGCAGCATGTAACCATCCGGATGTTCCTCATCAGGCTGATAAAAAACAGACTTCCCATTCGGCAGGACCATCGCATTCGGATCATCAAAACCGCGAACGCCGGCCATTGTCCCGTAATAATGATCGAATGATCGGTTCTCCTGCATGAGAATCACAACGTGCTTGATGTCCTGCAGGCCGCTGCGTTGCGGCGGATCGGCCAGCGCCTTGCGAAGATTCGGCGGCATCAATGATGACGCGAAGGCAGCAGCCGCGAGGCTCGCGGAGGAAGTCAACAGGCGGCGGCGAGTCATGCGAGTCGCGCCAAAGATATTCGAATTCGGTGTTTTCACAATCAGTTGGACAGAGGATGATGAAAAGTATTCAGAGCTTTTTTGGATAGGGACAAAGGGAATTTATAGGGCACTCGGGACACTTCGGTTTTTTTGCGACGCAGATTTGGCGCCCATGGTCTTGGAACAAAAGGCAGAGTTTCACGCGGTCCTTTTCCGGCGCGATTTTCATCAGGTCCGCCTCAATCAAATCAGGCTCCGTTTCTTTGGTCAATTCGAGGCGGCCAGACACGCGGGCCACGTGGCGGTCAACGCCAATTGTTAGACGGCCAAAGGCGTTGCCCAATAAAACATTTCCCGTCTTGCGGCCGACTCCCGGCAGCGTCAGAAGGTCCTCCAGATTGTCCGGCACCACGCCGCCAAATTTTTCGACGAGCATCCGGCACGCTCCCTGTATCGAACGCGTTTTGTTGCGGAAAAAAGTGATCTCGCTGATCTCCTTTTGCAGTGTCGCCGCCGGAGCGTCCGCCCAATCGGCGGCAGTGCGATATTTTTTAAACAACTCAGTCGTGACAACGTTCACCCGGGTGTCTCGTGCCTGCGCCGCGAGTATCAACGCGATCAGCAATTCAAGCGGATTTGAAAAATCCAGCGCCAGCCGCGCGTCGGGATAAGTTTGCTTGAGCCGTTTGATGATCTTGACGACGCGGGCGGTTTTCTGGGCAATCGATTCCATTGCGCCCCAAAGCTACACCTTCCTCAAATCCAGCGTAAAGGGAAACTCTTTGTTCTCGCCAGGCGCGCGCGGCCTGACGAGGCCACCCGTGTGTCCTTCACGGAAAAATCGCCCAAGCCGCCGGCTTTCCGCCTCGTAAGCATTGACTGGGAATGTATTGTAATTGCGGCCGCCCGGGTGCATGACGTGATAGGTGCAACCGCCCAGGCTCTTGTTGTTCCACGTATCAACGACGTCAAAAACCAGCGGCGTATGGACACCGATTGTCGGGTGCAGGCAATTGGGCGGCTGCCACGCCCGATACCGCAGCCCGCAAAGGTATTCGCCGTTAACGCCCGTCGGGTGCAACGGCAACCTCCAGCCGGCCGCCGTGATGACGTGCCGCGTTCCAATCAGCCCGCCCGCCTTCACTTGCACGCGTTCGAGCGAGGAATCCACATAGCGGACGGTTCCTCCCGGCCCAGGGTCTTCGCCGAGAACGTGCCAGGGTTCGAGGGCCTGCCGGATTTCCAGGTGAACATTCCGCACATTCAAATCGCCAAATTGCGGGAAACGAAACTCGAAATGCGGCTCGAACCATCCGCTCTGCATCGCGTAGCCGTGATGCCGCAAATCCCCAATCACGTCGCAAAAATCGTCCCACACAAAGTGCGGGAGCATCCAGCGGTCATGAATATCGGTGCCCCAGGGAACAAGCGCCTCCGTGTAAGGCTTGCGCCAGAATCGGGACACCAGCGCGCGAACCAGCAATTGCTGCGCAAGGCTCATGCGCGGATGCGGCGGCATTTCAAAGGCCCGCATTTCCAGCAAGCCGAGCCGCCCGCCGCTGCTTTCCGGCGGATACAGTTTGTCAATGCTGAATTCCGCCCGATGCGTGTTTCCGGTCGCGTCCACGAGCAAATTGCGAAACAGCCTGTCGGTCAGCCACGGCGGCGTGTTTTCGGCCCCCGGCATTTGCCGAAACGCCACTTCCAATTCATAGAGCGAATCGTTGCGCGCCTCGTCCACTCGCGGACTCTGGCTGGTCGGCCCGATGAAAAGCCCGCTGAACAGAAACGACAGCGACGGATGGTTTTGCCAGTAGCTTACCAGCGACCTCAGCACGTCCGGCCGCCGCAGCAACGGCGATTCCGCCGGGCTTGGTCCGCCGAGGACGAGGTGGTTGCCGCCGCCGGTCCCCGTATGGCGGCCGTCCATCATGAATTTCTCCGTGCCCAACCGCGTCTGCCGCGCTTCTTCATAGAGCGTCTCGGTTTGTTCGATCAACTCGGCCCACGACGCGGCCGGGTGCAAGTTCACCTCGATCACTCCAGGGTCCGGAGTCACCTTCAAGACATTCAGGCGATGATCGTGCGGAGGCGTGTAGCCCTCCAGTACCACAGGCACGCCGAGCGATTGCGCCGTCTCTTCGACGGCCGCAACGCAGTCCAGATAATCCTCCAGCACGCGGGCGGGCGGCATGAAAATGTGCAACCGGCCATCGCGGCTTTCCACACACAATGCGGTTCGCGCAATCCACCATGCCGATTCGCCCAAGGCGGGTTGCCGGGCAAAGTCTGGTCCATCGCCGACCTTCGGTTCGGGCGGTTTTGGCGGCGTTTGGCGCTGAAAATTTCTGGGCGGATGCTGCGTAATTGGCGGACGGCTTTCCAGCGGGTCCTGTTCGTAAATATAAGGATAATCTCCGGCGCTCGCCCAGGGGAGGGAATCCAGCGGCAGGCGAAACCCGATTGGCGAATCTCCGGGAAGCAAAAAGCAATGTTCCTGCCGAAAAAACCACGGCCCCGATTTCCAACTCGCGGTCTCCCGCCGCAACGGAAGAATGTAGCCAACGACGTTCCCCAGACCCTCCTCGAAAATACGCGCCAGCCTCTTGCGTTCCTCCTTGTCTTTGAGGTTGGATTTCAGCGCATCGACATTTACGGGGAGGCGGCGTTCCTTCCACATATAATACCACGCGTCCTCATACGCGGGCATGATCCACTGGCCGCCGCACCCCAGCCGTTGCGCGAGCGCCCGAATGAATTCCTCCGCCTCCTTGTTGCTATGGCCGTAGTTCTTGCTCTCGAGGGCGAACAATTCGTCATTCTTCCAAATCGGCTCGCCATCCTTGCGCCAATATGCGGAAAACGCCCACCGCGGAAGCGATTCCCCCGGATACCACTTCCCTTGTCCGTAATGCAGAAGCGCGCCCTTGGAAAATCGCTTTTTTAACCGGCGCATAAGGTCGTCCGCGAGCTTTCGTTTTGTTGGCCCCTGGGCCGCCGTGTTCCATTCATCTCCGTCGCGATCGTCTATGGAGACAAATGTCGGTTCGCCGCCCATTGTCAGATGGCAAGCGTCTCGCCGCAAATCCGCATCGACCTGGGCGCCCAGTTTTTCCATATCGGCCCATTGCTCCTCTGTGTAAGGCTTGGTGACGCGCGCCGATTCGTAAATGCGCGTGACCTTCATCTCGAAACCGAGCTTGCACTCGGACTCGTCCACGGCTCCGCTGATCGGCGCCGCGCTTTGCGGATCGGGCGTCGCCGCCAATGGAATATGTCCCTCGCCTGCCAGCAGGCCGGATGTTGGGTCCAGTCCAATCCATCCCGCGCCGGGCAAATAGACTTCGCACCAGGCATGAAGATCGGTGAAATCGCTGGTTGCGCCAGTCGGGCCATCCAGCGATTTCACATCCGGCACAAGCTGGATGAGATAACCGCTGACAAAACGCGCCGCGACGCCGAAATGCCGGAGCAATTGCACCATGAGCCATGATGAATCCCGGCATGAGCCGCTGCCGTTCACCAGTGTCTCCTCCGGCGTTTGCACCCCGGCCTCCAATCGAATCAAATACTTGACATCCCGGCAAAGGCTTTGGTTGACCGCCACCAAAAAATCTATCGTCCGCCCCCGGTCATCGCCTTTCTTTTCCTTGAACGGCCCAACGACCTTCTCGTAATACTCCTTCAAGCGCGGCGTCAACTCGCCCTTCAAACGGAATGGAGCAAGCTCATGGTCAAGCACATGCGCGTACGAAAACGGCGCGCGTTCCGCTTCTGGCTCAAGGAAAAAATCGAACGGGTTCAGCACGGACATTTCCGCCACAAGATCAACTTCCACCTCGAAGCGGTCGGTCTTCTCGGGAAAAGCCAGCCGCGCCAAATAGTTAGACTGCGGGTCCTGCTGCCAGTTGATGAAATGTTTCGCGGGCTGAACGTTCAACGAATAGCTCAAAATGCGCGTTCGTGAATGCGGGGCGGGGCGCAATCGCACGATTTGAGGGCCAAGTGACACCAACCGGTCATACTGGTAACTGGTTCGATGGTGCAGCGCGATGTGGGTGGCCATTTGTTTTTCTTTTTATTCGATGTACCGCATTCGTTTCTGAACGTCGGTGTTGATGCTATGATACGGATGCGTCAGGCTTCCGGGCGCGAACAATCGCGTTCTCACCGCCTCCATGTCGTCGTCTCCAATCGCATCTGTGAAAATCGGGAGCAAATAATCGATGCCCGTCTGCGACGGCAGCATTCGGTCGCGGTCGTAAAATGAAGGGTGCATGAACCGGGCGTGGATATGCCCCCAGCGGTCCCGAAAGCGGTTGGCGTCGTAACCGTCCACGTAAAATCCCTTTTGTTCGTTATGCTGGAGAATGGAAACCGCGTTATTGCGCCCTTCGACCAGCAAATCCACCGCTTTCCCGCCCAGTTGCGCGGCATAAAATCTGTCAAATAGAATTGGCCGCCCGCCGCGCTGCGTATGCCCGACCTTGCGCAGGAAGATCGCTTCGCGCGCCGATTCGCAACGCCTGTAAAGTTGAAAATACCGGTCGCCAATCATCCGAATCAACATCGCCCGCAACGATTCTCCCGCCCCGCTCAGGATGACGTTGCCGGCCGGGTCGTACGTTTCCGATCCCGAGCCAAACTCGTGCCCTTGCTCGTCGGTGATTCCCTCGCCGCAAACAATGACGACGTTTTTCTGCAAGTCATAAAGATATTTGATGCGATCGACCATTCGTTCCATGTCAACAGGAACTTCCGGCACCAAAATGATGTCCGGCTGCCCGTACGCCGTCCCCATCGCGATGTAGCCGGAATGCCGCCCCATCACTTCGATGATCGCAATTCGCCGATGGCTCTCCGCAGTCGTGCGAATGCGCTCCACGCCCGAAGCGGAAACATACACCGCCGTCGCATACCCAGGCGTCGCGTAATTGACAATCTGGTCCAGCCCAAAAACGGCGTGCGATTCAGTGCGTCGATATTTAAAACGCGTGCCGTTATCGTCTTTCGCGCGAACCCATTCGTCAGGTTCGCTCGGGTAGTTCAAACCAAGGTCATTGTCGATGGTTTTCGGCGCAAGCACCGTCGGCAAACGATCTGCCAGCGGTTGCAGCCCGTTCAACGTCCCGTCGCCCCCAATGCAAATCAAACCCTCAATGCCGATTTTTTTCAGCCTCGACGCGATAAGGTCCAGCTCATCCGTTTTTTCCGGATCGACGTAATCGCGCGAGGAGCCGATGAGCGTCCCGCCCTTGGTCGGGTCCAATTCGGGAATCTCCTGAAAAAGCGGGTTCAGGTGGACGTGCGGCAATTGCGGATTGAACAGCGAATTGAAGCCTTTGATAAACCCGAAGATTTCGATCTTAAGCTGGTTGGCCCGCGTGACGGCACCGTGAATCGTCGCATTAAGCGCCGGCGTGTCCCCGCCCGCCGTCAGAATCCCAATGCGTCTCATCGTCCGCTCCGTTGTTGCTGCTGTTGCTCCTCTTGTTGAACCATCATGTCGCCCCCATCGTTGCTGAATTCCTCGAAAATGTAAGCGTTAAAGAGCGCGCTTCCGATTGCGTTGAGTTTGTCCTGGAATTGGTCCAGATACAAATGCAGCCCCTGCTCGAAAATCTCATCCACCGTCGTGAATTGCAGCGCCGCCTCAAGGCGCCCGCAAAGTTTTTCCGCGTCGTTGGAAAAACGCCCCGGCTGAACCCCGGAAATGCGCCGCAACGCGCGGTTCAATTCCGCCACGCAAAATCGCGCCGAACGCGGAAAGTCCGCGTTGAACAAAAGAAAATCCGCCACATACACCGGGTGGATTTCCGCGCCGCGAATGGATTTGTAGGCGTCCCAGGCGCTGCAAGAGCGCAGCACCGCCGCCCATCCCAGCGCTTCGCTCTGGCTGACGGAATTTGGCGCGCCCTGCGCCGGCAGGCTCGCGTAACGAACGTCCAGGATTCGCGATGTCTTGTCCGCCCGCTCGATAAATTTTCCCGCCTGCGCAAACCACCAACCCTCGTTGTGCAGGATCGTCGCGTCGCCGATTCCCACCAGGTGCAGCGACGCCGCCTTGATTTGCTGGAAAAATTCGCTGGGACTTTGCCGCCAGACTTTGCGCGCCTCGGGCGAACGCACAAAGAGGTAAATCCGGTTCAACTCCTCCCAAAACTCGACTGTGATTTGGTCCCGCACCATCCGGGCGTTTTCCCGCGCCTGGCAAACCGACGAGACAATCGAATTCGGATTGGTCTGTTGAAAAACCAGGAATTCCGTCACCGCCTGGCCGGTGGCTTTTTCGTGCAATTTCAAAAACGCGCTCTCGTCCCCGGTGCTTTGGACAATCGGCATCCAATGCTCCGCCAATCGCTCGTCGTCCAGATTCCGCAAATCCAGGAGCAGTTGCAGGTTCACATCCACGATGCGCGCGATGTTTTCCGCCCGCTCGATGTAGCGCGACATCCAGTAAAGGCAATTGGCCACCCGGCTAAGCATGATTATTCATCTCCATAAAGCACCCAGGTGTCCTTGCTTCCGCCGCCTTGCGAGGAATTGACCACCAGCGAACCCGGCCGCAGCGCCACCCGTGTCAACCCGCCCGGCACAACCGTCGTCTTCTCCCCGCAAATAATGTAAGGCCGCAAATCAATGTGCCGCCCTTGGAAATCCGCGCTCTCCACATGCGTTGGATGGCGCGACAACGAAATCATCGGCTGCCCGATGTAATTGCGCGGGTCCGCCTGGATGCGCTCGCGAAAAATTTCAATTTCCTTTGCGTCCGCCGTCGGCCCCATCAACATCCCGTAGCCGCCCGATTCATTTGCCGCCTTGACGACGAGCTTGGAAAGATTCTCAAGGATATATTTTTTGTCGCTCTCCTCGCTCGCGAGATACGTCGGAACATTCGGAATCATCGGCTCCTGGTCCAGATAATATTTGATCATCCGCGGCACGAAATAATACATCACCTTGTCGTCGGCAATGCCGGTCCCGATGGAATTGGCCAGCGAAACGTGCCCGGACCGATACGCATGGACCAATCCCGGCACCCCCAGCATCGAATCACGCCGGAAAACCGTCGGGTCCAAAAAATCGTCGTCAATGCGCCTATAAATTACATGGACCGGCTGTAATCCCTTGGTTGTGCGCATGAACACCCTCGCATCGCTCACCACGAGGTCGCGCCCCTCGACAATTTCAATTCCCATCTGCCGCGCCAGATAGGTGTGTTCAAAGTAGGCGCTGTTGTAAGCCCCCGGCGTCAGCAAAACAATCGTTGGATTGGCCACGCCCGCTGGCGCCGTGTATTGCAGCATTTTCAGCAATTCCTGCGGATAATGCTCCACCGGCCTCACTCCGATTCGCTCGAACATTTCCGGAAAACTCCGCTTCATCGCCCGCCGGTTTTCCAACACATAGCTCACCCCGCTCGGGCATCTCCCGTTGTCCTCCAAAACCATGTATTGCCCGTCCGCCCCGCGAATCAAGTCCGTCCCGCAGACATGGATGTAGATGTCCTTCGGCACTTTGATATTCATGAATTCCCGCCGGAAATGTTTCCCGGAAAGAATGTAAAACGGCGGAATGACCCCGTCCTTGATGATTTTTTGCTCGTGATAAATGTCCTTCAGGAAAAGGTTCAGCGCTGTAATCCGCTGGATCAGGCCCCGTTCCAGGCGCTCCCATTCCGCCGCCGGAATAATGCGCGGAACCAGATCAAAAGGGAAAATCCGTTCCGCCCCCTGCGAATCCCCGTAAACATTAAAAGTGATCCCCTGGCGAAGAAACGCCAGGTCAATCGAGTGCCGTTTCTCCTCGAACTCATCCGCCTTGATCGACTCGAACAGCGAACAAAACTGGCGGTAGTGGGAGCGGATTTTCCCATCGCCGTCCATCATTTCGTCAAAGAACTTCTCCTGGTTGTATTTTCTTAGCATCAGATCATGCGGAAAGTGTCATTTTTGCCCATTCTGCTCATTTCTAAACCAAAATCCAACCCACAAAGCGATCAAATGACACATCCCCATCCACTAAGCAAACTCCTTGCCGGAAAGCGATTGTGTTTCGCGCTTGCGTAAAGTCTAGGACCGTCGCACGGTGTTCTTATCGCGAGCACAAGAGCAAGAACATCCATTTTCTTGGTCGGCCTGATGTTGGTTTTGGTTGGCGCGTGGCTGGACTGGACGGCGCGTTCGCATGTCTCGCAAAAACCACTCGCTACCGCCGACCTTGGCGACGGACGTATCCTCCGGGTTGAGGCCGTGACTTACGGCGTCGATCATCGTGTCGGCAACCACGTTTCCAAATTGTTCTGGCGTTTAAATGCGTGGCTGCCCAAACAATTGCAATTGCTCTTCGCTCCCAGAAATCCGGAAGACGTCATCGATAATCTCGATTATCCCGCGCTAGTGGTCTGGGTGAATGCCATCAACGCGACTACGCGCACCAATGTGGATTGCCAAAGTATTCGCGTGGAATTGGTGGACGAATACGGCCAGGATTTCGAGGAGCAGGGGAGTTACTGGTTCGGGGGCCTGCGATTTTGGCGGGTAGGCCACCTCTTCCAAGTCTTCCCGCGAAGAGAGACCAATCTGACCATGCTCGCGACCAACATGAAAAACCACAAGACAAGCCAATTGAAATTTCCAAACCCGTATGTGGCCCAATCCGCCGACTGTTCCGCCATGGATTTGCCGCAACAGAAACAAGCCGGTGATTTGAGCATTGTTCTTACGGGGCTGCGGCTGCGCACAAATGGCGTTGAGGCAAAATATTGGGAAACGCGGACCGTTTATTGGGAGCCGATGTGGGAACTTCGCCGAGGGAACAAAAAAATCGATGGTTGGGACGACCCTGAGTGGTTCGCCGAAGACCCCGCCGGCAATCGCGGCCAGCAATTGGGCACAAACCAGCCTGTGCTGCGCTACTCCGCCCGGTTCTACCCATCCGCAACCAATATTCAAGCCGCGCAACCGCTCGCCGTTCTTCCCAAGTCCATCGTGACCAACCTCCAATCTCCTCTATGGTGGAAAAAGACGGTGCCGTATGCGGACCATGACATTTCGGTCCTCGGCCTTTTTCCAGCGGGCAGCTATGTCTTCAGACTAGGCGTCCTTCTCACCAATCCGCCGGTGCCCATGGGCCCGGTCAGTGGCGGCGCGCCCACTGGTTGGACGACGACCACTATCGCCATCAATCCGCTGAACGTCGTTTTTTACCATGGTTACTATTCGCTCACCAACAGCGTCATTTTTGTGAGCGCGCGCAAATTGCCTCGAAAAACTCGTCTCGCAGTGAGATTGCGCGATGGCCAGGGAGGCCTTTGGGCGGCCGAGCCGGAGCCGCAAGGTGCGGTTGACGGAATTTATCCGTTCCTCGTAAATCTCCCGCCGTCGATAAACCAAGTCACGCCCGAGTTGGTGCTTTTGAAGGCGGTCGAGGCGGAATTCACGGCCAAAGTTCCCTCACCCGCAATCCGGTAAAGATCAAACCACCAGGGCCCCGTGGTTTTTCGGAGCGTCCACGGGACTCCATGCGTGACATTCGACGAAATGTTCGCGGCGGTCATCCACCAAAGGGATCATTTTCCCGGCAAGCTCCTTGCCGTCGAGAACGAGTTGGTTTGATTCGGCCCATTCAGCCACGAGCCGATTGATGGTGATGTGATAAATGGTTTGGCGATAGCGGTAATGGACTTTGTAACTGTTCCAGCCTTTCGGAATGCGCGGGGTCAGCAGCAGTTGATCTCCGGTAAGGTTCACACCCAGCAGCGTTTCGATGAGCAACCGGTACATCCACCCTGCTGAACCAGTGTACCACGTCCATCCGCCCCGGCCTGTGTGCGGCTCTTCGCCATACACATCCGCAGCGATGACATATGGCTCGACTTTGTAAGTCCCGATTTGTTTGGGCGTCCCGCCGTGATGAACCGGATTCAGCAGCGCAAAAAGTTCCCAGGCGCGATCCGTTTCGCCCATCAACGCGCACGCCATGACGGTCCAAATGGCACCGTGAGTGTATTGGCCGCCGTTTTCGCGGACGCCTGGGATGTAACCCTTGATATATCCAGGATTGAGCGCCGATTTGTCGAAAGGCGGGTCAAACAATTGTATCAATCCCGCATCCCGACGGACGAGGCGGTCGTCAACCGATTGCATCGCCTGCCGCGAACGCGCTGGTTCCCCAGCCCCGCTGATGACCGACCAACTCTGGGGCAGGGAATCGATCTGGCATTCCTCATTTGTGTGCGAGCCGAGCGGTTCTCCGTTGTCAAAATAAGCGCGGCGATACCATTCGCCGTCCCATGCGTGAAGTTCGATGTTCCGTTGCAATTCATGCGCGTGTGCCAGGCATTGTTCGGCAAAGCCGGGATCGCCATGCGCCCGCGCCAATTCCGCAAACTGGTTGAGCACATCGTAAAAAAAGAAAGCCAGCCAGACGCTTTCACCGCGTCCCTGTTCACCGACGCGGTTCATCCCATCGTTCCAGTCGCCGCAACCAATCAACGGCAGGCCATGTTCGCCAAAGCGCAAACCATTCTCAATGGCGCGCCGGCAATGTTCATAAAGCGTCGCCGTTTCTTCGGATCGATTCGGCAAATCGTAGTAGGATTCCTCCTCCGGCTTGACTGGACGGCCTTCAAGGAAGGGAACCTTTTCATCCAACACGCCCGTGTCCGCAACGCAGGAAACGTACCGGCAAGTGACGTAAGGCAGCCACAGATAATCATCGGAAAAATGAGTCCGCACGCCGCGGCCGTCCGGTGGATGCCACCAATGCTGAACGTCGCCTTCCCGGAATTGGCGCGCCGCGGCCCGAAGCAAATGTTCGCGCGTCAGCGCCGGTTCCGAATGCACCAGCGCCATGACGTCCTGCAATTGATCGCGGAATCCGAAAGCGCCGCCGGATTGATAGAACCCTGTCCGGCCCCATAACCGGCAGCTCAAGGTCTGATACAGCAGCCAGCCGTTGGCCATGACATTCACGGAAGGATCCGGCGTATCCACATTCACCGCCCCGAGGGTTCGATTCCAATACGCCCAAACCCCTTCGAGCGCTACGCGGCTGGCGTCCGCCCGGCGAAAACGCCGGATCAGATTCTGGACCTCAGCCACATTGCGGCCAACGCCGAGGCGAAAACTCGTTTCGCGCTCCTGGCCATCCGGCAAATTGAAAACGACTTGCATTGCCCCGCACGGATCCAACCCCGCGCCTGCTTTGCCGGAAAGCCGGACCCGCTTCATCGCCGCCGGATGGGACAGAGTTCCGTTCCTGCCAATGAACTCCTTGCGATCCCCTGTCAACGTGCGCGCCGGGTCGTTTACATCGAGGAACACGATACGATCTGGAAATTCAGTGTTGTAATAATTGCGCGCCAGCAACCCGCCCGTCTTGAGGTCCACTTCGGTTTGCACGTGCAGCAAGCCTTTCTGCCTCAAATCGCCCAATACCCATTCCCAATAGCCCGTCACCGAGATGCGGCGCGGACGCCCCGAAATATTGCGCAATTTCAACACCGAAAATTTTACCGGCGCGTCCATCGCCACATACACCCACAACTCGGACACAATCCCGTTTTCGGTGTGCTCGAACACCGTGTAACCAAACCCGTGGCGGGCGACATACGGCGTCGCCCCGCGCGCGGGAAGCGGTGTGGGCGACCAGAATTGCCCCGTCTGCTCATCGCGAATGTAAAGCGCCTCGCCGGGGGTGTCTTGCACGGGATCGTCGGTCCACGGTGTCAGCCGAAATTCATGGGAGTTTTCCGCCCAGGTGTAACCCGCGCCGCTCTCGGAAATCACAGTCCCAAAATTCGGATTGGCAAGGACATTGATCCACGGTGCCGGCGTCGTTTGTCCAGGTTCCAGCGTGATGACATATTCGTGGCCGTCCTTGGTAAATCCGCCCAGGCCGTTTCGGAAAATCAATTCCCGTGGGGGCAGGGGAGCGCGCAAATCCCCGAACGCAGAACGGGTTGGCGTTAAGGCTGGAATCGTAGGATCCAAAACTTTGCGATGTTTGAGTTGTTCCGCCACTGTGCCTTTTTCGTCGTCAAGCACAATTCGTGCGGCCGATTGCAAAAGCAGCCGGTCATCGTTTGGTATCTGGTCCATCCGGCGCACAAAAATGCCGCCCGGTTTGTCCAGCGTGTTCGCTTCAAGCCCGGACGCAATCATGCCGGTGATTTGGTCTTGGAGTGACTGCCGGTACACCGAAACGTCTTCGTTTAAAATAACCAGTTCCACCGTCAACCCCTTCATCCGCCAGTAGGAGTGCGCCTGCACAACCTGCCGCACGATGTCGATTTTCGCCATGTCGCTGACGCGGAGCAGGACGATTGGGGCGTCCCCGGAAATGCCATAACTCCAAAGGCCGCTTTGGCCGCGCCGGTTGTTGAGCAACACACTCGAATTCGCGCGTCGGGCCGGATCGGCATAGATCAACGCGCCGGCCAAACGCCCGTAGAGTTGGGCGTCCGCTTCCGTGGCATCGAGTTGGCGCAACGTGACCTGGCTGTGCGTCCACGCAAGATCGAGCGCCCGGTCAGCCATTCGCGGGCTTTGATATTTTTCCGCGTGCGCCACGGCGGCTTCCCGGTTTTCGGTCATGCCAGTTACCAGCGCGATGGTGGTCGTTTCATTCGGCTGCAAAGTAACGGTGCGCCGCAGCGAAATGATCGGATCGAGAACGGAACCAACGGTATTGGACAGCGGCGAAACGTCCTGCATAGCGGCCGGATTGGCCGGCGTTCTGCCGCGCCCAACAAATTTAAAGCGGTCGGTTTCACACGAGGTTTCTCCCTGTTCGCCTCCATGCCCTACCATCAAGTGCAATAGCCACGGCGGTCGTTCTTCCTGCGAGCGGGCGCGCCGCGTGCAAAAAATCGCGGACGTTTTCGGCGCGAATTCCGTTTGCACGAAAAGATTGCTGAAAGCCGGATGCGCCGCGTCCGCCGCCGGAGCGGCGAGCACCACTTCCGCATAACTAGTCAGCTCAATGGTCCGCGCCTCGGACGAACGATTGGTAATCTTGATGCGTCGCAACTCCACGTCGTCCTCCGGCGATACCGCGATCTCAGTGTGAATCTCAAGGCCCGAGGGACGTTGCCGAAACTCCGCCCGTGATTGGGAAAAAATCGCTTCATAACCCTTGGCGGCCCGCAAGGTTGGTTGATACGCGGTGGACCAGAATTCTCCCGTCGCCACATCGCGAAGATAAACGAACGTCCCCCAATTATCGGACGTGGAATCTTCGCGCCAACGCGTGACGGCTAGGTCGCGCCATCGGCTGTATCCGCCGCCGGCGCTGGTGATGACCACATGATAACGGCCGTTGGACAAAAGATGAACTTCCGGTGACGGTGTGGTGGGGTTTGTGAACACCCGCATCGCCGCCTCGCTGGGGCCGCCAAGAATCCGGGAGTCTTCCAATTTCAAATCCTCCACAAGCACGCCGGCGGCCGTCTTCGGGACGCGCTCCTGCAACAGCAAATCGGCGGCCTTGAGCACCGGACAGCCCATGAAGCGACGTTGCATCGGGCGATCCCGCAACAAATTCACCAAAGCCAGCAGGCTCATCCCTTCGTGGTGCGCCATAAAGGATTGAATCGTGACGCTCGTATCGTCCGGCGGCAGGCGGGATGGCGTATAATCCACCGCTTCGTAAAATCCGAAGGCTCCTTCGCGCCCCTCCGTTGCCAGCCGTTGCAGGTTTTCACAGGCCCGGCGCGGCATTACCATCAGCGCCATCACAGTCGCATAAGGCGCAATGACCAAATCCTCGGCCAATCCCCGTTTCAATCCCAGGCCCGGCACGCCGAACGCGCGGTACTGGTAATTCATTTGCACATCTGTCCGGTTGTAACCCGATTCGGAAATGCCCCACGGGATGCCGCGTATCCGGCCATACTCGATTTGTTGGCGCACGGCCGCTTTGCAGGTGTGATCGAGCAGCGTGTTCTCGTAATTCGGCATCACCAGCAGCGGCATCAGATACTCGAACATCGAGCCGCTCCACGAGACAAGTATTGGCTCGCCACGCGAAGCGACGAGCAGCCGCCCCATCGAAAACCAATGATCTTGCGGAATTTGTCCCAGTGCGATGGCCACATAGCTGCACAGGCGCGCCTCCGAAGCCAGCAAATCATAGAAACTCCCGTCCCGGCGCTGTTCGCCAACATTGAACCCGATTGAAAACAAATCCCTCTCCCGGTCGAACAGGAACGTGAAATCCATCACCGCCAATTCGTCGGATTGCGTCGCCAGGTTTTCCAGCGCGATCATTCGCTCGCGGGCGCGATCACTTGCTTCGTGCAGACACTGTGAAAGTTCGGCGTTGCCCTGTTGTTCTTCCGTCAGCAATTGCTCACACTTCGCGAGATCGCGCAAGGTCGGCGCTTCGTCAAGTTGCCCGATCTTTTCGGCGGGAATCGGCAAAGCGACCCACGGCGCGAGGAAGAGCATTTCCTGCAAATGCTCCTCGCAATTGCGCTTCAAGTTTTGGGCCCAGATTTTGACTTCCTCCGATTGGTTCTCCAGCGAAGCGGCAATCTCCGCCGCGTCGCGCGCCGCCTTTTGCAAAAGCGCCAAGGCCGCCCGTAATTTCGCGGGGGCCTTTTCCAATTCAGCGTCGAGCCTGGCCATTGGGATGCTGTCGCGTGTCAAAGTCCGCAGGACTCTCAAGGTGTCGCGCAGGCCCTCGAATACTCGCGGCGCGAAGATTGGCTCGTCACATTGTTCTCTCATTCCCGAGCCAAGCGTGAGCAAATGCCCGGCGAGGTTCCCACTGTCCACGCTCGACACATAGAGCGGCAGCAATGGCCGCAGCGTTCGCGTATCATACCAATTGTAGAAATGCCCGCGATACCGCTCCAGGCGTTGCATCGTGGCGAGGGCGTCCCGCGTGCGCCGAACCAGTCCTTCTCCCGGCAAATATCCAAAATCCGCCGCCGCCAAATTGGCGAGCAGGTTCAGTCCCAGGTTGGTCGGCGAGGTTCGCGGCGCGATGGTCGGCGCGGGCGTTTCCTGAAAATTATCCGGCGGCAGCCAGTTCTCCTTCTCTGTGACAAACGTCTCGAAGAAATGCCATGTCTTGCGCGCCGCGCTTCGCAGGAAATTCATTTGTCCCGCGGTCAAATCGAGCGGCAGAATTTCAATGGGTTGGCTGATCCGCCACGCAATCCACGGAGCAATCAGCCACAACCCAATGAGCGGCGCGGCGCAATTCAACGATGCCGGGTTCGTTGCCCCCAGGAAAATTCCCGCCGCCAGCGCGACCACTGGCTCAATCCACATCGTCCCATAAAACGCCGCTAGGTCCGACCGTGTTGTCCGTTCGGTATCGCTTGACGTCTGCCATTCGAGCAGCCGCTTGCGCGTCACCAACAAGCGTAGCAGCGTTCGTCCAATCGCGTCCAGGCTTACCAGCGCATCGTACGGCAGAAACGCCAGCGTGAGAAAAATCTGTCCAAGCTGGCGCAGGCACGACTCGCCCACAGTTCTCAGGTGCGTTCTCCACGGCGAATCATCCGGCCTGCCAAACAAGCCGGCCGTTGACGGCAAGAGTCCTGGAAGTGCGATGATCAACAGTACCAGTAGCGACCCAAGTCCGCCCAGATCAGGAAGCAGCAGCCAATTGCCCAGAATAAGAATCACCAACGCCAGCGGCACCAGGCTCCGTCTTAGATTGTCCAGGATCTTCCACTGCGATAGTACCGAGAGTGGGTTTGCAATGCGCCGGGCGTCCGAGCCTGGAACCCGGGGCAGCAGCCATTGCGTGATCTGCCAGTCACCGCGAATCCAGCGATGGCGCCGGCTTATATCCACGTTGTAGCGCCACGGATATTCCTCGTAGAACTCCACGTCGCTCACCAGCGCGGAACGCGCATGGCACGATTCCAGCAAGTCATGGCTCAGGATAGTGTTCTCGGGAAATCGCCCGTTCATCGCCCGTTGGAAGGCGTCCACATCGTAAATTCCCTTCCCGATAAACGAACCTTCCTGGAAAACATCCTGATAAACATCCGAGACCGCGCGCGTATAAGGGTCGATTCCCGCCTCTCCCGCAAAAAGCCGCACGAACCACGACCGCCGCGCGCTCGGCAGGCTCACGCCAACCCGCGGTTGAAGTATGCTGTAACCCTCGGCCACAATCCCGCGCTTCTCGTCAAATACTGGACGGTTCAACGGATGGGCCATCGTTCCGACAAGCTCGCGGGCCGCGTCGCGCGGCAGCAAAGTGTCCGTATCGAGCGTGATGACATACTTGACCGATGGCAGAATCGCCGTGTCTCCCACGATCTCTGAAAATGACTCGCGAGAAGTGCCCCGCAACAAACCATTCAATTCCGTCAGTTTTCCGCGCTTTCGCTCATAACCCATCCACAATCCTTCCCCCGGATTCCAGCGGCGCGGACGATGAAATAGGAAAAAGACGCCCGTTCGCGGGGCATATTTCTGGTTCAGCATTTCCACCCCCGCCTTGACACGCTCCAGCAATACTTCGTCTCCCGGCTGGACTTCTTGCGGCGCATCCCGAAAATCCGTCAACAACGCGAAGTGAAGATGCTCATCGCGGTTGGCCAGGTGATGTATCTCCAATGTTTCGATGAGCCGGTCCACGCCTTCCAGGGTGGTCAACATGGTCGGCACCACCACCATCGTGCTGCAATCCGGAGCAATGCCGCGGGAAAAATCCAACCGAGGCAAAAGGCGCGGCTGTACGAGCAAGGTGGACAGCCAATTCATCACCGCCACAGCCAATTGACTGGCGCAAAGAAGAAAAACCGCGCCAAAGAACACCAGCTTCCATCCCGCCACATTCAACGCCCGCGCCTCTTCCACAAAACCAAGCGTCATCAGCAACGTTATCAGCCCGATTCCGCCCCCATAAAACATCATCGGAAAGCGCTGGATGCCCCGTTCGATGACGGTTTGCCACGGCCAGCGCACGTTTAACACGTGCGCCAGTGCGCTTTTCCCTTTATCGATGAGATAGAATCCCACATGGGCCGTGCGGTCAGCCCGCCCGCGTTCCCGGGCGCTTTCCGCGGCCATTTCGACCGCTCGCCGCGCAACCTCCTCTTCCGAAAGTTTGCTGTGCCGCGCCAAAAACTCGACCGCATGACGATAGCGATCGCGCGTCGCAAAATTCATGCTGCCGTAATCATCGCCATTGCCATCGCCGGAACGCAGAGCCTTCTCCACAAGACTCAGTTTCTCGACAAACTCCTTCCAATCCGCGGCGCTCAAAAAACGAAGACTGCCAATGCTGTGGCTGACGGACACCTGGTCGGCCGCCTGGTTTTGGCTTTCCAGTTGGATAAGCTGTTCGATGGTCAGGCCTTGCTCGCCGAGTTGTTGTTCCAGCCAGCTTCGCGCAAGGTGCAGCACGGGCGTCTGCCGCGACAAACGCTGGCAAAATTCCGCCACGAACGAACTTGTGAGGGAAAGGTCCGACTTTGCCATGTCCGCCACGACCACCACAAGGCGGGACGGCGAATTTTCCGCCATGTCCTGCAAGCGGTCCACCCACAAGTCCGCCCGGTCGCGGTCCTCGCGCCCCAAAGTCAGCCGGCTTGTCACGCGTTGAAGATTTTCAATCAAACCCAGGCGCAACATGATCGGAATCGCCCACAATTCCCCTAACTTCAACGGTTCCACCGTCTGGTAAGCGGCGATGAATCCGCTGAGCGATGCCGCGTCGATCTGCGCGTCCACGTGCGAGATCAATTCGAGCACAATGTCATAGACGCGCGGAAAACCGGCGGAGGGGCCATCCACGAGGCGGGGCAGTTCCCGGCTATAGCCGCGCGGCAGATGCCTCCGCGCCAACTGGATTTGCTCCTCGATCAGGTAAAAATTATCCAGAAGCCACTCCGCCGCCGGAGTTACACGCCGGGTCGGGTTCACCGTGAGGGTCGAGCGATTGTAGGCCCGCAACACGTTCTCGTTATGGGTCAAGCGCGCGAGTAGGCGATTTGAGGCTTTGCGGGTCTCCACATGGTGGCTGGCGGCAAGGGCCTTCGCGTGTTGGGCCAATTGTTCGGCGCCGAACAACTCCGCCCTCAACGGCGGTTCGTTCCCATTTAGGCGCGAACGTGCCTGTTCGGCCATCCAATTTTGAAAGCGCATTGGCAGCTTCTGCATTTTTATTCGGGACGCCCTAGGCGATGCCCCGAGTTAAGGTGCGTCAGATCGCGGCGGCGCAAAATCAGGTCTTACCCCACCGTCGTTGTTTGTTGGCGGTCAAGCGGTTGGAAGTTTGAATATGTTAATTCTGGATTCTGTCTCTGTCTATTGCATTCTATCTTTCACAAATTGATGAAACGTAACTCTATTCTCGCGTTGTCTTTGTCGCTGTTGATGTTGCCGTCTTTCCGGGCGCTTGCTGCCGACCCCTCTGAGGAAACGCGCCTCATCGCGGTGTTGCAATCCGACGCCTCGTCGTACGACAAAGCCGCTGGTTGCGCCGAGCTTAAACGAATCGGAACAAAAGAATCCGTCCCCGCGCTTTCGGCTTTGCTGGCAGACGAACAACTTTCCCAACTCGCCCGTTACGCGCTCGAACCCATGCCGGGCCCCGAGGCTGGCGAGGCCCTCCTTGTGGCCCTGCCGAAAACTTCTGGCTCGAACCAGATTGGAATAATTAATTCATTGGCGGCGCGTCACCAACCCGATGCCGTCCCGGCACTTGGCAAACTCCTCTTTGGAAACGACCTGGATGTAACCGTAGCCGCCGCTGAGGCGCTGGGGCGAATCGGCGGGACAAAGTCGCTGTCAAAATTGGAAGCGGTCTCGCCCTTGTCCAGTGGTCGTGTTCACGCCGCGGAAATCGACGGCGAGTTATGGATTGCCAATCAATTATTGGCCCAAGGCGAAATGCGCCCGGCGCGAAAAACATTCCAACGTCTTTACGACAGCGAAAAAAATGACGGTGTTCGGGGCGCCGCCTTTCGAGGTCTGATTTTGTCCGCGGGAAAGCGCGGGATTACGCTGATGTCTGACGCGATCGCGGGGTCCGACGTTGCCAGCCAGGGCGCAGCGCTCCAAATCGCCTCCAAATTGAAAGGTGCCGCGGTTACAATAGCTTTGGCGGATTTGCTGCCAAAGGTTGCCGCGCCGGTGCAAATCGCATTGCTGCATTGTCTCGATCAACGTGCCGATCCAAGCGCAATGCGCGCGGTCGCAAGCGTTGCCGATTCATCCGATTCCAACGTTTGTTTGGCCGCGATCACCGCGTTGGGCGAGTTGGGCGACGGCTCGGTTGGTTTGCTGTTGGCGCAAAAAGCGGCCGCAACAACTGGCGCTGAACAAGCCGCGGCCCGCGAATCGTTGCTCGAATTGCATCGCGGCTCCATAACGCCAGCCCTTGTTACGGATATTGACGGCGCGGCTCCGGATGCGCGGTTGGAATTGATCCGCGCTCTTGGCAATCGCGCGGACGGTTCGGCGGTTTCCAAATTATCCGAATTGGCCCGGGGCGGCGATGATTCGACGCGGGCGGCGGCATTCCAGGCGCTCGCGCTGCTCGCGGGGCCGCGACAAATACCGGATATGGTTCAATCCGTGATTGACGCAAAAAGCGACGACGCGCGTTCTGAGGCCGCCGATGCCCTCGGCACCGCCTGTCAACGCATCGAATCGGAAGCCGGCCATGTGGACGCCTCGGCGGTGGCGGATTCCGTGCGAACCGCTCCGTTGCAGGCGCGACTGAGTTTGCTGCCGGTCTGCGCGGGACTGAGCGAAGGGCCGGCTCGCGACGCTTTGCGGGCGGCGTTGCAAGACACCAACCCGCAAGTGCGGAAGGCTGCGGTCAGCGCGGTGTGCGACACGCGCGATGCCGAGATGCTGCCGACTTTGGTCCAATTGGCGGGCGATTCGGAACAGAAATTCCGGCTGCTGGCCATTCGCGGTTGCGTGCGGCTGACAACCCAGGACGAAACCGTCAAAATTCCAGTCGCCACGAAATTGCAAACTTTCAAAACGATACTGGACCGGCCGCTCGATGCTGCGGAGAAGCGGCTTGTCCTTTCGGCCCTCGGCGCGATCCCCGACGATCAGGCGCTTGCCCTGGCCACACCGATATTGGACGATCCCGATGTCCAGCCCGAAGCGGCGCGGGCTGTCATTGATATTGCGACCGCGATTTATGTGGCCCATCCCGATGCGGCTGAGGCCGCCTTTAAAAAAGTCCTGGCGACGAGCAATGATCCCGATACGAAGAAAGCGGCGCGGGTCGGCTTGCGGAAAATCGAGGAATTGAGCGAATACATCGCTACATGGCAGGTCGCAGGGCCTTACCTGCAAGCTGATAAAAATTATGAGGCGTTGTTCAACATCACCTTTCCACCCGAACAGGCGGGCGGCGATTCTGTGAACTGGCAACCGCTTGCCGCTGGAACCGATCCGGCCGAACCATGGAAGCTGGACCTTCTTCAAGCTCTCGGTGGCGAGCAACGTGTGGCGTACGCGCGGACGTGGGTTTATTCGCCAAACGAACAGCCCGCGCGGCTGGAATTAGGAAGCGACGACGGCAACAAAGTCTGGCTCAACGGCCAGCTTGTTCACTCGAACAACGCTTCGCGCGCCTTGCAGCGGGACTCGGATAATGTCGATGTCACGCTTCGCGCCGGATGGAATCCGCTGCTTCTCAAAGTGACACAGAACAACGCCGGTTGGTCGTTTTGCGTGCGGGTCGTTTCGCCTGACGGCAAGCGCCTGCCTGACGTGCGCGCGTCGCTGGTCAGATAGTTCTCGCACATTTTCCAAACGCGCGGCGCCGCCGCGATGTTCAAATTGACGACGTTGAGCAGTGTGACGCAAAGGTCCGAACTGACGAGCCATTCTCTGCGCGAACAACAGCGTGTCAAACGAACCACTCGTCAGATTGATTGGCAATAAGATGCGTCTGCTTTGCACGATTCAGCCTTTCATTTGCGCGAGTTGATCCAGCGCCACATTCAACAGCAAAACGTTCACGCGCGCTTCTCCAAAAAATCCCCATTGCGGCGGCTCGACAAATTTCTCCACCAGTTCCGCCACGTTGTTCTTCGCCATTCCGCGAGAGGCGGCGACACGCGCAACTTGAAGACGCGCCGCTTCCGGGCTTATGTGCGGGTCCACTCCGCTCGCCGAGGCAAAGACCATGTCCGCCGGCACAACCGTGTTCGTCGGCAAATTGTTCCCGCTGATGAACGCGGCGGCGTTATTGTTGACGTTGGTTTGTAGTTGTCCGCTGGTCGGCCCGAGATTGCTCCCGCTCGACGCGGCAATTCCGGTCGGTCCCGTCCCATAAGTGCATGCGGAGGGCCGCGGCCAAAAGTAATTACTCCCCTGGAATTGCTGCGCCATCAGCGCCGAGCCGATGAGCTTTCCGTCGCGTGTCACCAGGCTTCCATTGGCCTTGTCGTGGAACGCAAGTTGGGCAACGACCGTGATGAGAAGCGGGTAAACCGCGCCCGTCACGATGGTCCACAGAATCAGTTGTCTTACAGATTGAGTAATGAGTTTAATCATAGCGTTTCCTCGTTAAATTCGTTGGCGGTGACGGCATCAGGGCGCAAGGTGGATGGCCACCAGAAGCAGATCGATCAACTTGATGGCAATAAAGGGCACGATGATGCCTCCAACGCCATAGATGAGCATGTTGTTGCGCAGAATCACAGCCGCGCCCAACGGCCTGTATTTGACACCTCTGAGCGCCAGCGGGATAAGCGCCACGATGATCAGGGCGTTAAAAATGACCGCCGAGAGAATGGCGCTCTGCGGAGAGTGCAGATACATGATGTTGAGCTTGTCCAGCGGTCCGCGTCCGCCGGCGGTCGCCGCGTAGAGGAGGCCAAACATCGCCGGCAGAATCGCGAAATATTTCGAAACGTCGTTGGCGATGCTGAAGGTCGTCAGCGCCCCGCGCGTCATCAACAATTGTTTCCCGATTTCCACCACTTCAATCAGCTTGGTCGGATTGCTATCGAGGTCCACCATGTTGCCCGCTTCCCGCGCCGCTTGTGTTCCGGTGTTCATCGCCACGCCGACATCCGCTTGCGCCAGGGCAGGGGCGTCGTTCGTCCCGTCGCCGATCATCGCGATCAGTTTGCCCCCTTCCTGTTCCTTGCGTATGCGCGCCAGTTTATCCTCCGGCTTTGCCTGCGCGATAAAATCGTCCACGCCCGCTTCAGCGGCAATCGACGCGGCGGTCAGCGGGTTGTCGCCCGTGATCATAATCGTCTTGACGCCCATTTTCCGCAATTGCGCGAACCGCTCCTTGATGCCGCCTTTGACAATGTCCTTGAGTTGGATGACCCCGAGCGCCCTCGCTCCATCCGCCACGAGCAACGGCGTGCCGCCCTGCCGCGAAATTTCCTCCACTCTGTCCATCAGCGTTTTTGCAACCGTTCCGCCGTTGGTGGTGACAAATGCCGCGACCGCCTGGGCGGCGCCTTTGCGAATGCATCGGATCGGTTTTGCCTCGGCCGCATGTTTGTGGTCCGGCAATTTCGCCAGGGCAATCGCCGCGCCCGCAAGCCGGTTCGTGTGCGAACCCACAACAGCCGGTTCCGGCGTTGTCGCTGGACGCGAATCACCGCCGCGACGCTCGTCGTAAAGGTCCACGCCGCTCATTCGTGTCTGCGCCGTGAACGGAATAAACGTGGCGAATGTCTCGGCAATCTCCCGGCCCCGCAATTCATATTTCTCCTTCGCCAGCGCAACGATGGATCGGCCCTCGGGCGTTTCATCGGCAAGCGACGCGAGTTGCGCGGCATCAGCAAGTTCCTCCAGTTTGACGCCAGGGCCGGGAATGAACTCCGTCGCTTGCCGGTTGCCGAGTGTAATTGTTCCGGTTTTGTCCAAAAGCAAAACGTCCACGTCTCCCGCCGCTTCGACGGCGCGGCCGCTGGTGGCCAGCACATTGCGCCGCATCAAACGATCAATACCCGCAATGCCAATGGCGCTGAGCAATCCGCCAATGGTCGTCGGAATCAAACAAACGATCAGCGAAAGCAGCACAGGAATCGTGGTCAGCACGACATCTTTTTGTCCGGCCTGGGCCTCGTTGTAATGAGCGTAAGGCGGCAGCACAAACACCACGACGATGAACAACGCAGTGAGGCTGACCAGGACAATATTGAGCGCGATCTCGTTCGGCGTCTTTTGCCGGCGCGCGCCTTCAATCATCGAAATCATCCGGTCAAGGAACGAATCGCCGGATTCCGCGGTCACGCGGACAATGATTTTATCGCTGATCACTTTGGTGCCGCCCGTGACGGCGCTGCGATCGCCGCCGCTCTCGCGAACCACCGGCGCCGATTCCCCGGTAATCGCCGATTCATCCACCGTCGCGATGCCTTCCACGATGTCGCCGTCGGCGGGAACGAACTCGCCCGCCTGGCAGATATAGCAGTCGCCCACTTTCAACTCGTTCGCCGGCACCAGCATTTCCTTCCCGTCAACAATTTTGCGCGCCATCGTTTTGGTGCGCAACGCCCGCAGCGCGTCCGCGTGCGCCTTTCCGCGTCCTTCCGCCATCGCCTCCGCGAAATTCGCGAACAGGCAGGTGAACCACAGCCAGAAGCAAATCTGCAGGTTGAACAGATTGCACTGGCCGGGCAGGAACAGAATGATGGTGGTCCAGATCGAGCCGATCCAGACGACGAACATGACCAGGTTCTTGATTTCGTCGCGGGGATTGAGCTTTTTGAACGCATCGATCACCGCCTGGCGAAACAGTTGCGAATATTTGAATTCAACTCTAGTGCTCATAGTTTTTCTTGAAAAGGTTTTGCCGTCTTAAAACGTTCGTCCCCACAACATCAACCCGTGCTCGACAAGCGGCCCGAGGCAAAGCGCCGGGAAAAACGTCAGCGCGGCCACGATGACGATGACTCCCGTCAACGTAAGGCCAAAAGTCCACCCGTGCGTCGGCAGCGTGCCCGCCGAGGCTTCGACGGTTTTCTTCGATGCCAGTCGGCCCACAATCGCCAGCGCGGCAATGATGGGAATGAAACGGCCGATCCAAATAACAATCCCCGCTCCAATATTGTAGAATGGCGTATTGGCGTTCAATCCGGCGAAAGCGCTGCCGTTGTTGTTGGCGGCTTCGCCGAAACAATACAGAACTTCGCTCAACCCGTGCGGGCCGCCGTTGTTCATGCTCGATACGCCCTGGGGGATCGTCACCGCGATCGCCGTTGGTATGAGCGCGGCGGCATTGGGTATCAACACACCGATGACCGCCCAGGTCGCGCACCACGCGTCCAATTTTTTGCCGAGATACTCCGGCGTTCGCCCAATCATCAACCCGGCGATGAACACGGTGATGAGCACGTGGAACAACATGCAATACATCCCGCAGCCGATGCCGCCGAAGAGCATTTCGCCGACGATGATGTTCCACATCGGCATCATCCCCGCCAGCGGCATGTAACTGTCGTGCATGGAATCCACGGAGCCGTTGTCAATCGCGGTGCAGGCGCTCGCCCACAGTGTGCTGTTCATCACCCCGATGCGTTGTTCTTTGCCCTCCATATTCGACGCATAATTGCCCGTCACTGGGTTCGGCTGCGACTCGAAGTGCCAACATCCCACAAAGGAAAGCATGAAAAGCGCAAACATCACGGCGAACAATGTCCATGCGTGCTTTGTGTTGCCGACCAAAAGTCCGAACATATAAACCTGTGCCATCGGCACCACGATGATTGCCAGCAATTCAAGGAAGTTTGACAACGGCGTGGGATTTTCAAACGGATGCGCGCTGTTCACGTTGTACCAGCCGCCGCCGTTGGTGAAGAGCTGTTTGATGGACTCCAACGACGCCACCGGCCCAACTGGAATTGGCTGGGTATCCACTTTCGCATCCACCATGACCGGCACATTGGTCATGATCGGAGCGCCCTTCGCATCAACTTGCGGCACGCCCACCATCACCGCCGCGCCATTGAGCATCACCGGTTTTCCCGCCGCGTCCAATTTCGGCGCCTGCAAAACCAACTGAATGTTCGTCGTGACATTATTGCCCTTGTCATCCGTTTTTTGGACTTGGGTTGTATAAGGCTCCATAAGGTTGGCGTTCGCGTAAGGCTTCCATGTTTCCGGAACGCCCTGCCAGGCAAGCGGAATCGCCCAAAGCACCGAGAGCGGAATCACGAAGTAAAGCAGCCCGCGGGTCAGGTCCACCCAGAAATTTCCAATGCTCTTTACCGTTGCTCGTTTCAAAGCCCTTCCCACCGCGACCAGCACCGCAAGCCCCGACGCGCCGCTTAGAAATTGGTGCACCATGATGCCCACGACTTGTGAGAAGTAACTCATCGTGGTTTCCCCGGGGTACGATTGCCAATCCGCGTTGCAAGTGAAGCTCCAGGCTTGCATGAACGCCAGGTGCCAGGAGCAATTGGGCAGCTTCTCTGGATTGAGCGGCAGCCATTGTTGCGTCATGAAAATCGCCATCAGC
Organism: Verrucomicrobiia bacterium; assembly: GCA_036268455.1. Taxonomy (GTDB): domain Bacteria; phylum Verrucomicrobiota; class Verrucomicrobiia; order Limisphaerales; family Palsa-1400; genus DATAUD01. The sequence continues at coordinate 24,365 of DATAUD010000020.1, read as the reverse complement.
GACGCGAATCCAACGGTCGCAAAAAGAAGCACCGCCCAGAAATATCTCAGCCATGTCATCTCCTCCGCCGGGTCGATCCCGGTCAAGCGGTAGATGCCCTTTTCAATCGGCAGGAAGACCGGATGGAGAAAAGTTTTCTCCCCTTTGAACACTTTCGCCATGAAGCGCCCCACCGGCGGCGTCAGCGCGATTCCCAATCCGAAGAACAAAACGATTTGAATAATTTCATTCCATTTCATACCGCAAACATAGGCGCGGCATGGATGGGAGTGTTAATTAAAACCCGGTCAAATCGCGTTAAAACTTCGTAAAAACCGGAAGTCTCACTGGCTGGCTTTTGATTTCTGAGCGCCGGCCTCGCGGGCCCTTTTCACGCTTTCTACAACTGCTCTGCATCGGGCGGAAATCTGCTCCCAATTCCCCTCCTTCAAATCCTCCGGCTTCGCAATCCACGTCCCTCCCGCCGCCGCGACGCATCCCAGCTTCAGGTAACTTTCCAGATTGCCCGGCGTCACCCCGCCGCTCGGCACGAAGCGGACGCCCGTGTGTTTAAACGGGGCCGCAAGAGCGTCAATCATAGCCGTGCCTCCCAGAGCTTCCGCCGGAAAAAATTTGAGCACCTTGCACCCCAGCGACATTCCGATCTCAATCTCGCTCGGCGTCACCACTCCTGGAACAAACGGCAAACCCAATTCCCGCGCCTGGTTGACAATCTGTGGATTCAACCCGGGAGCAACGCCAAAAGCCGCCCCGCTGGCTTTGGCCGCCTCAAGGTTTGCCCCGGTCAGCACCGTGCCGGCGCCCACCAGAAGTTGCGGTCGCTCTCGCGAAAGTATGCGAATGACCTCCTCCGCCGCCGCCGTGCGAAAGGTGATTTCGGCGACGGGCAGCCCGCCCGCCAAGAGCGCGTCGGCCAGCGGAAGCGCGTGCTCCACCCTGTCAATGATAATGACAGGAACCAGGCCAATCCGCGCGACGCGATCAAAAACAGTTTCGGGCGGCGCAGTCATGCCTAATCACCTTCGTACTCGCAATCGCATGTGATCGCCGGCGCCCCGCAACGCGGGCACGGTTCCGCGCCGCATCCCAGCTTGTGGATCGAGCCTTGCGCGGCGCCGCACTCGCCGCAATTGGGCGAGTCGGGGTCATCCTGGCCCTCTCCGAAAGGGATGCGCTCATACTCGTCGGAATTGATGATAAATTCGCGCGGGTTTGTGTCGGGTTCATGTTCGCCGTGCCATCTGGGCTCTCGTGAATTAGAAGGCATATACAGTTAGAGTTAGAGTTGGATTCAGTGGCTTATGATTTTAATCCTGGCGGTTTTCAAACCGTTCGATTTTGCCGTCAATACAATTGTTCCCGTCTCGCCGGGTTTACCCCGCACAACGACCAGCGCCAGTCCGTTAAACGCATTCCGTTCCGGCGCCTGAAACGATTCAAAACTCGTTGCGTCGCCGTTGTCAGTCGCAACGATTTCTCCCGGCCCCGAAATCTCAAAACTAATGTGGTTCCGCGCGCGCGGATTTTGCAATCCCTTGCGATCGGCCACCGTCACGGTCACATACGCAAGGGCAAGACCGTCGGACTTGATCGAATTCTGGTCCGCGCTCAAAAGCAGTTTCGCGGCGGGCTCTGTTGTTTTGACAACATCCGTCGCCCACTTCCGTCCATCTTTATACGCGACAACTCTAAGCTCGCCCGGCTGATAAACGACGTCGTCCCAATGAATGCGATATTCGAACCGCCCCTTTTTCTTGCGCCCGAGCGATTTCCCATTCAAAAATAATTCCGCCTCATCGCCTGATGTATAGACGTGGACCGGCGTGATCTGGCCAACTCGATCCGGCCAGTTCCAATGCGGCAGGATGTGCGCCATCGGAAAATCCGGCCGCCAGCGCGCCTGGTAAAGATAAAACCGGTCCTTCTTGAATCCCGCGAGGTCGATGATCCCGAAGTAAGAGCTTCGCGACGGCGTTGGTATGTGGCCCAAGTCCTCCAACTCTTTTTTCATCCGCTCCTGTTCGGCGGGATCGGTGAAATTGAGCATGTTGCTCAAATCCGAATTGTAAGGCGTCGGTTCCCCCAGATAATCGAAGCCGGTCCAGACAAATTCTCCGGCGACAAATGGATTCTCATCCTGCCCCGCGAATTCCCAATCCGGCGGCGTCGCCCAGCGCGGCGCATAAAGATCATACGAACTCATCTGGAAATCTCCCTCGCCTCCCAGCTTGTTCGTCGTGACCGGGAAAAAATATTCGCCGCGCGAACTGATGCACGACGCCGTCTCGCTTCCGAACAGCGGCTGGCTCGGATTCGCCTTCCGGAAGTTTCCGTATTCACCGGGTTTGTAATTGTAGCCAAAAACATCCACGCACTTTTCAAATCCGTTGTAGCCCGATCGGACATTATTGCAAGCCGCCGTTGTCGGGCGCGTCGGGTCTTCCTGATGGGCAATGTCCGTCAATTCCGTCGCGATCAAGTGCCCCGCCTGCGAGCTTTGCTCGGAAATTTCGTTTCCAATGCTCCAAAGAATAATGCTCGGATGATTGCGGTCGCGGTGAAGTTCCGCCCGCCAATCCTTTTCGTGCCAATCATTGAACAGCAAATGATAATCGTTGCGCGTCTTGCCCCGCTTCCAGCAATCGAACGATTCATCCATCACCAGCATCCCCATGCTGTCGCACAAATCCAGCAATTCCGGCGCGGGCGGATTGTGGCTCGTCCGGATGGCGTTGCAGCCCATCTCCTGTAAAATGCGGATCTGTCGGCGCAACCCGCTAATGTTGATCGCCGCGCCCAAACACCCAAGGTCATGATGATCGCAAACCCCGTTGATCGGCACTCTCTGCCCATTCAGCAGGAATCCGTTGTCCGCCGTAAACTGAATCGTGCGGATGCCGAACGGAGTTTGATAACCGTCAACGATATTTCCATCCTGCGCAACAGAAGTCACCATCACGTAACGCGACGGCTTTTGCAGGCCCCACAATTGCGGATTCGGCACTGTCACGTCCTCCTCCACTTCACCCGATTGATGCGCCGAAAGTCGCACCGAATGCTCTGGAAGCGTGGCAACAGACTGTCCGCGCGAACCATCCGCTCCCAACTCAAAAACTTCATTTTTCATTGTGGCCGTCCCATCGGCGTCCGAATCATTATCGAGCGTCACCCGCACATGCACCGTGGCCGCGTCAGGCCCAACTTTTGGCGTTGTGACGTACGTGCCCCATTGCGCCACATGAATCGGCGCGGTCTTCACCAGCCAGACATTTCGGTAAATCCCGCCGCCCGGATACCAGCGCGAGGAATTCGTGGGGTTGTCAAGACGAATGGCGATTACGTTGTCCTGGCCGAACTTGATTCCCGGCGTCAAATCCACCCGCCACGAAGCGTAACCGTACGGCCACCCGCCCATGTAGTGTCCATTGAGCCATACAGTCGCGTAAGCCATCGCCCCATCGACATCCAAAAAAATCCTCCGGCCCTGGTCACCCGCCGGGACCGTCAAATGTTTCCGATACCAGCCAACGCCCCACCACGGAAGTTTGCCGGTTTCGCCCGGATATTCCTGCTTGAACGGCCCTTCGATTCCCCAATCGTGCGGGAGATTCAGCAATCTCCACGAACTGTCATCGAAGTTATTTTGCGCGTAGGAAACATCCGCCGCCGGATCGCCGCTCGGTTTGGTTTTCGCGGCCAAATCCGCATTGGTGGTAAATCGCGCGCCGCTGGCCTCAACCCAATCCTTGATTTTGGTGTAGGCCAATTTTGAGCCTTGGCCATCCGGGTCACCTTTGGTGAATCGCCAGCCCGCATCGAGCGAGGATCGTTCCGCCGGAGAAACTGGCTGTGCCTGGACAATTAGACCGGCGAAGATTCCCGCCGCCGCGACCGCGATTTTCATCAAGGGGTTCATTGCGTGGTATTTTTGTACCGTCCCATGCCCCCCAATGTCCACACGAATTACGCCACGGCAAAAACCTGGGAAGGTATGAAGAATTTATCGCCGCGGCAACTGACGTGCCTTACGATTGCAAAGCTGGCGCGCCGTAAAACTCCCCGGGCGCAAAACTGAGAATCTGTTGCGCCGTGCTGGCGGCTTTCTGGATGTTGGAAAGTATCACATTCACGTGCTTGTGGCGTCCCGCCGCGTCATTATCGCAGCTTTCCAGCAATTTGGCGCTCGACAGGGCAGGGGAAAGCGCGTTGTTCAAGTCGTCAACTATAAGCTTGAACAGATGCTCCTGCGCTTGTCTCCGCTCCATCTCGTCCAAGGCTTGGCGGATCGCCGGAACCAGGCGGACCAAGCGGTCTTTGAACACATAATCAATCGCGCCCTTTTTCAGGCATTGCACGGCTTGCGCCTCGTCGAGCGTTCCAGAAAGGATGATGATTGGCAATTGTGGCCGGCGTTTCTTCGCGAAGTCCAACGCCGCAAATCCGCTGTACCCGGGCAGTTGGTTGTCGCACAAAATGATGTCGAACTCCTCGTTCTCGAGCGCCGTCTCAAAATCCGACCGGTTCAGGGCATGCGTGATTGCGCAATCCAACTCGTCTTCCAGAAACTCCAGAATCATCGCGGCGTCGGTGGGCGAATCTTCCAGGTGTAATATCCGCACGCGCCCATTGTTCGTCGCATTTGAATTATCCTTCATAGACTACTTCAACCTCGCTTGAGTTTTCGATGTGTGGTGGATCGAGGTGGAAAACTGTCACCTCTTGGAACCTGTCCGGAGCCGGCGTTTCGAGTTGGGCACGGAGTCTGGCGGCGATTGCCGAAGTCACGAAAACCAAAGAGGCCATCGCCAGCAACGAAGCCGGAGATTCGCTCGCGGTATTCTCTATCTCAGTATCAAAGGCATTCATTTGGTTTTTTGCCTACTGAAACACACTCATTGTTAAGACGCCCACTTCTACTCATTTTACGCTTTAGACGCTATTTGTAATTCGGGGGTTACACCAACCGTGGCATCAGGGAAGACCTGACATTGTTGACTCATCGTCTGCGCCTTATTCCTACTTGGAGAGCTTCAAATCCGCCCTCACCAACTCCGCGAGGTATTTCACCGGGATGGAACCGTGCGACAGGACGGCTTCGTGATATTGGGCAAGATCGAACTTGGCGCCCAGTTCGCGCTCGATTTCCTGGCGCAGGCGGTAATGCGCCATGCGCCCGACGAAGTAGGTGCTCAACTGCGTTGAGCTTTGTTTGGCGCGAATCAATTTGAGCTTTGCCTCGCCTTGGGATTGAAACGCCTCGACCGTGAGAAAATTCATTGCGTCCTCGTCGGACAACTCCGTGCAGTGCATATCGTGGTCGAGTATCGCGTTGGCCACGGCGCGCAGATAGAATTTTTGCTGCATCAACCGTAGTCGCAGGTCGCCATCGCCGTAACCTTCGTTGAGCATCGTCACTTCGCCATATACCGCCCAACCTTCGACAAACGGCCCGGATTGATAGACCCGCCGGATCAGCGACGGATTGCGATTGGCCTTTTCAAGCTGCACGTAATGGCCCGGATACCCTTCGTGAATCGTCAGGATTTGCAGCATGTGGCTGTTGTATTCCTCCAAAAAACTTTTCACTTGCGCCGAGGTCCAATCCGAAGGCGGCGGGCTGATCGCGTAATAGCTTGAGGCTTTCGGATCAAGCGGCGGCGCGTTGTCAAGATATGCAAGCGAATTGCCGCGCCGAAACTCCGGCATCTCAATCACCTGGCACAAATCCGGTTCGGGCAGGCGGAGGTAATTGCGCTGCCGTATGAACGCCTTGATTTTCTCTACCGTCGCGCGCGCATCCGCGACCAGCGTCTCCGGCTCGCCGTGCTCCTGGTTCACGGCGTTGACGACTTTTGTGATCGTCTCGCGCCGCCCCTCCGGGTCATCTGGCGGCAGCGCCGTCGATGGAAAATAAGAGGGCCAAAGCTGCCGCGACACGACATACATATCATTGCGGACGCTGTTGAACTCTGCCTTGGCGTCCGCCAGCACTTGATCGGCGCTCATGCCGGAATCGAGCGCAAGCTCCAGCTTCCGTTTGAACTTCTTTTCGCCGAGGCGCCATTGCCCCGTTGCGCGTCCCATTAAATCTCCCTCCAGGAATTTTTGATAATCCTTCAGCTCATCCGCCACCGTCGCCGCGCTCGCCTTGAGCCTGTCGAGTTGTTGCGTCTCCCCGGCGAGTTCAAAAATGTCCTTTTCATAAAACGAAATCGCCCCGCGATTTTGCCGGATGGCCGTCTCCAGGACTGGCTTCGCCGGATGCGTCAACGTCGCCTTCGCCGCCGCGATGATTCGCGGAATCTCCGCCATTCGCGCCAGGCAATTGGAAATGTTGACTTCCTTCGGCAGCGTCGAGTGCGTCAGAAGCAGATAAACGCTGTCGTTGATATAACTTCCATAAGTGCGCGGGTCCTCCTCGAATGGGCGCGTATTTTCCGCCAGCCAGATTTCCGTCTGCAACGAATGCTGAAAAATCTCGAAATCAATTTGTCCATCGCGGGTGAGACGCCTGTAATCCACCTCCTTCGGCAATTCCTTGAGAGTGCGTCGCGCAAAAGCCAGCCATTCTTCGCGGGCCTGTGGCGAAACATCATCCAGTAGCGCGTCAAACCGATGATCACCCAGCCCCGTCGCCTCCGTCGGCTGCTGCCGAAAATGTTCTTCGAGATAATTGCTGAAAAACGCGTTCAACTTCGTATCGTCCGAAATTTGCCCCGACGCCGGCAGCAAGATTATCATCCAAAAAATAAATGTTCCTGCGAAAACGAGGCTAATGGTTGTATGTTTCATTTTTTTACGCGGCGGATTTTCCGTCTCCTCTTCTAATTTCAATCCGTCACGTAAGCCAGCCCGAAAAAGAAGGGAAGTCAAATAATCAGAGCAAGTGGCCGAGGCGATCCAAGACGAAGGCGTTACAGCGGAGCAGGGCGGAGAGCGCCTGGAATATGCTGTGGCCGGTCAGTAACGGAACGCCAATTGCGAGCACGAGGGCGTTTCCAAGGAAGATGATGACAGCGGAGAAAAACCAGCCCTGGCTCGTGATGTCGGTCTGACGGGTCTTCAATATTTCCATCGTGAGCGTCACGTGAAATGCATACGCGGCGCCGAGAAGCAGGTGAAACCAGGGCAAGTAAGTTCGGCGCCATCCCCATAGCAAGTCGCCAATCACAAAGATTATGACGACGAGCACGGCATAGACCGGGAAAAAATAGGGGGCCAAGGCGATGAGAAAATTATTTTTGGTGGTGATGACGTGCCCGCCGGAGGATTTGGCTTTGAAACCTTTGACGCTGCCGCCAAACATCCAGGTCCAAACCGCGTGAGTCAATTCGTGGCCGAAGACATAGACCCACATCGGCTTTGGAAGCAGCAAAAAAATGACCACCCAACTCGCGGCCCCGGCGAGCATTGGCATCCAGACTTGGGTCGCGCCAATGGCATATGTCATGGCTGTCCAAACGGCTTTGGCCGTGCCGAGGCAAATCGGCAGGAGCAAAATTCCCACGATCATTTTCAGCCACTTCGGCATGTGGCCGCAAACCTTACCGCCCGGAATAGTGGACGGTCAATCTGGGCTTTTTTTTGCGCTCTGTTATAATGGACGGATGAGATTTGCCGGACTGATTGCGGCGATAACATGCCTCTTTGCGGCGGGTGCGCACGGGGCGGAGATAACTAATTCGCCGCTTCGGCAGATTGGCCCGGATGTTTTTGAACTGGGGGCGGTGCGATTCAACAAAGCCCAAAAAACGCTCCAGTTTCCGGCTAAACTCAACATGAACGATGGGCTGATCGAGTATCTGCTCGTCAGCGGCCAGGGCAAAACTTACGAAAGTCTGCTCCGGACGGATGCGAACCCATATGACATCCAATTGGCACTGCTTTTTCTCGGAGCAAAGGGAGCGTCGCAAACTCCGGCGCTTCTCGCCGCCCCCATCGAGCCATTTCACGTCAATCATCCGGGGCGGCCCAATCCTCCCATTGCGGGCGATCCGATTTCCATTGAATTAAGCTGGGAAGCGGGCGGGCGGAAAACGAACATTCCCGCCGAGGATTGGATCGTTAACCTGACGACGAAAACAAACATGGCGCGCGGCAATTGGACTTTTAACGGGTCTCGCGTGGTGAAGGGAGTGTTCCTTGCCCAGCGAGACGGGCAGATTGTTGCTATGATTGACGACATTGACGCCATGGTGAATAATCCAAGGGCGGGCCATGACAACGACCAAATATGGCAACTTAACTCGAACACGCTCCCGCCGCTGAACACACCGGTGGAAGTCACGTTCAAATTAGAGGGAATGAAAAAATGAAAAACAGCCGAATTTTGGCGGGTTTAGCGGTTTGTTTTGCTGTGCTGGCAAAAGGGGATCCAACGCCGCCCCTAGTGCGGCCGCCGGACATTTCGTTCCAGCATGAAGTTGAGCACGCCATCGACAAAGGGGTGCAATGGCTGCAATCCAACCAAAACACCAACGGCTGGTGGTCCACCGCGGACCAACCGGCGGTCACGGCGCTTGCCTTGAGCGCGTTGATGGGGGAGCCGTCGGGGCAATTGAGGGCGCATCCGCCCGCGGGCGTCGAGCGCGGTTACAAATTTGTCACCGATCACGCCAAGCCGGACGGAAGCATTTATGAAAAAGGGCTGGCGAATTACAACACGTCCATTTGCATGATGGGTTTGCTGGCGGCGCAAAATCCGCAATACGACCCGCTGCTTCGCAAAGCCCGCCAATGGGTCATCACCCAGCAAGTCGGCGGGGGAGGGGTCGGCTATGGCGATCACGGCGATCGTTCGGACATGAACAACACCTTCACCGCGCTCCAGGCTCTTTATTACAGCAAATATCTTGCGCCGGCCGATACCACGGCTTCGGGCGCGAAGGATTTGAACTGGGCGGGGGCGATCCAGTTCATTCAATCGTGCCAGAACCTTCCGGGTTACAATAAGCAGCCGTGGGTTTCCGACGATCCCAAGGACAAAGGCGGGTTTGTTTATTATCCAGGAAACAGCAAGGGGCCGACAGTGACCAATGCGGAGGGCCGGACGGCATTGCGTTCGTACGGCTCCATCAGCTATGCGGGACTGTTGAGCTACATCTACGCGGACCTCAAGCCGGATGATCCGCGCGTGCAGGCCGTCTATGACTGGCTTCGCAACAATTATACGCTGGATGAGAATCCAGGCCTGGGCCAGCAAGGTTTATATTATTATCTGCACCTAATGACCAAGGCGCTTGCGATTTACGGGGTTGATCAATTGCCCGTGAAGGGCCAAACGGTTGATTGGCGCCGGGACGTGGCGATGAAATTAATCAATTTGCAAAAAGCCGATGGTTCGTGGACCAACGCGAATGGGCGATGGTGGGAGCACGATCCAGCGCTCGTGACGTCTTATTCTGTGATGTCGCTTGAAATTCTCTATCGAGGATTGTAAACACATTCGAAATGCGTTTGTTCGAAGCTATTCTCGCAGCCAATCAGCGCGCCCTTGCAGGCGACGGCGCCGCGGGTGTCCATGTCGCCGATTACGCTGATGAACTCCCGGTAGTCGCCCTGACGTGCATTGATCCGCGATTGAACAGGCTTCTGCCCGGCGCGCTTGGGCTGCCCGAGGACAACTTCATCTGGCTGCGCAACGCGGGCAACATTATCAGCGGTCCGCTGAGCAGCACGATACGTTCCATCGCGATGGCGTGCGCCATCAAGGGCGGGCGGGAAATCGCGGTGATCGGCCACACCGATTGCCGCGTAAGCCAGACCAGCGCCTCGGCGTTGATTGACCAATTCAAGACGCTCGGCGTTGAACGCCAACAATTGCCGGACAATATTACGGAATATTTCGGTCTTTTTACAGGCGTGCGGCAAAATGTCATCCATTGCGTTGACGTAGTTCGGAGCAGTCCGTTAATCGGCCATAAAATCGTCGTCCAGGGGCTGTTGATAGACATTCAGAGCGGGGCGCTGGAATGGGTCGTTAACGGCTATGAATCGCCGGCGCGGGTGGTCGTGCCCGCTCCGGGTTTGCAATTTCCGCAGCTCGATTCGCTGGTTGGGTCGCTGGGAGGAGATGTTTCTTTCCAGATGGGCGAAATGAAGAGTTCAGACTTGAAGATTGGGGAAACCGCGCAAACAGCGGGCAATCAAACGCCAGCTCCCAAGGCGCCCTCCGTTTTCAGCGCGCCGATAAAACCTGTGGCGTCGCCGGCGGCTCCTCCGCCGATTCTTCCGCCTCCGGCGCGTCCGCGCCCGATCCCGCTTCCGCCGCCGATACGAATGAATCCTAGAAAACGATCCTAAAATCCCTTAGATTCGGAGTTGACGAATTGAGCTAATTTAGATTCCATGTAAAGCAATAAAAACAACACAAGCGCGGACCAGTGAATCCTTAATTTGCTTGGGAACTCCAACCATGTTTCCAATATCCAGGCAGGTTCCGCGTATCAGAGGTCATTGCGGCTCCTTGTCCCCCCAGACAAAGTGAGATTATGAACACAAGCAAAATGTCTGAAACTGTCGAGGCAAAAAGCCCCAAACCCGCCCTTACACCCTCCAACGGCAAAGGCCCCCAGCAGGCCGATGAGCCGCACGAACTCGCCAACTCGGACGGGTCTATGGATCTTAGACATCTTCTTCGCGCCCTGACGGCGGCGCGCGAGGGCAATTTTAGTGTGCGGCTTGCTTCGGACCTGGCGGGAGTCGAGGGCAAAATCGCCGACGTCTTTAATGACATCATGCTTAGCAATCAGCGCATGGCGGACGAACTCGAACGCATGAGCCGGGTCGTCGGACGCGAGGGCAAAATCAGCAAACGCGCCAATTTCGGGTCTCGCGGCGGCTCGTGGAGCGAGATGGAGGCTTCCGTCAACAATCTCGTTTCCGATCTCGTTTGGCCGGTCGCGGAAATCACCCGTTCGATCGACGCGGTGGCCAAGGGCGATCTGACGCAGGGAATGAGCCTGGAAGTCGAAGGACGCCCGCTGGAAGGTGAATTTCTGCGCAGCGCCAAGATTGTCAATACGATGATTGGGCAGTTGAACCTCTTCACCTCCGAAGTCACTCGTGTCGCACGCGAAGTCGGTTCGGAGGGCAAGCTCGGCGGGCAGGCGCAGGTCAAGAAGGCCAGCGGCGTGTGGAAGGATTTGACCGAAAGCGTCAACTCCATGGCGTCCAATCTCACGGCCCAGGTGCGCAATATCGCGGAAGTCACCATTGCCGTTGCCAACGGCGACTTGTCCAAGAAAATCACCGTGGACGTTCGCGGCGAAATCCTCCAACTCAAGGAAGCCACCAACACAATGGTGGACCAGCTTCGCTCCTTTGCGTCCGAAGTTACCCGCGTCGCCCGCGAAGTCGGCACTGACGGCAAACTGGGCGGGCAGGCGATTGTCCCCGGTGTCGCCGGGACCTGGAAAGACTTGACCGACTCGGTCAATTTCATGGCCAACAATCTTACCGCGCAAGTGCGCAACATCGCGGAAGTCGCCACGGCCATCGCCAAGGGCGACCTTTCCAAGAAAATCACCGTCGATGTGAACGGCGAAATCCTTGAGTTGAAGAACACTGTCAATACGATGGTGGATCAGTTGAACGCGTTTGCCTCCGAAGTGACGCGCGTGGCCCGCGAAGTCGGCACCGACGGCAAGCTTGGCGGGCAGGCGATTGTGCCGGGCGTCGCCGGAACGTGGAAAGATTTGACCGACAACGTCAATTCCATGGCGTCGAATCTCACGGCGCAAGTGCGCAACATCGCGGAAGTGACCATTGCCGTCGCCAACGGCGACTTGTCCAAGAAAATCACGGTGGACGTTCGCGGCGAAATCCTCCAGCTAAAGGAGGCCATCAATACGATGGTCGATCAACTTCGTTCCTTCGCGGCGGAAGTCACCCGTGTCGCGCGCGAAGTCGGCACCGACGGGAAATTGGGCGGCCAGGCCATCGTGCCCGGTGTCGCCGGCACTTGGAAAGACTTGACCGACTCCGTGAACATCATGGCCGGAAATCTGACGGCACAGGTGCGCAACATCGCGGACGTGACCATCGCGGTGGCCAGCGGAGATTTGTCAAAGAAGATCACCGTGGACGTTCGCGGCGAAATTCTTCAACTCAAGGAAACGATCAATTTGATGGTTGAGCAACTTCGCTCATTCGCCGCTGAAGTCACTCGTGTGGCGCGCGAAGTCGGAACCGAAGGAAAACTCGGCGGTCAGGCTCAAGTCCCCGGCGTCGCGGGAACGTGGAAGGATTTGACGGACAACGTCAATTCCATGGCGTCCAATCTTACCGCGCAAGTCCGCAACATCGCGGAAGTCACAACCGCCGTCGCCAACGGCGACTTGTCCAAGAAAATCACGGTGGACGTTCGCGGCGAAATCCTCCAGCTAAAGGAGGCCATCAATACGATGGTCGATCAACTTCGTTCCTTCGCGGCGGAAGTCACCCGCGTCGCCCGCGAAGTCGGCACCGAAGGAAAATTGGGCGGCCAGGCCATCGTGCCTGGTGTCGCCGGAACGTGGAAAGATTTGACCGACTCCGTGAACATCATGGCGGGAAATCTTACCGCGCAAGTCCGCAACATTGCGGAAGTCGCCACCGCCATCGCCAAGGGCGACCTTTCCAAAAAGATCACCGTCGATGTCAAAGGCGAAATTCTCGAACTGAAGAACACCATCAATACGATGGTGGACCAACTAAACGCGTTCGCCTCAGAAGTCACCCGCGTGGCGCGCGAAGTCGGAACGGAAGGAAAACTCGGCGGCCAGGCGCAAGTGCCCGGTGTGGCCGGAACCTGGAAAGACCTTACCGACAACGTCAATTCCATGGCTTCCAATCTCACGGCCCAAGTCCGAAACATCGCGGACGTCACGATCGCGGTTGCCAACGGGGACTTGTCCAAGAAGATCACCGTGGACGTTCGCGGCGAAATTCTCCAACTCAAAGAAACGATTAATTTGATGGTCGAGCAACTTCGCTCCTTCGCAGCCGAAGTGACCCGCGTCGCCCGCGAAGTCGGCACGGAGGGAAAGCTCGGCGGCCAGGCTCAGGTGCCCGGTGTCGCGGGAACCTGGAAGGACCTTACCGACAACGTCAATTCCATGGCGTCCAATCTTACCGCGCAGGTCCGCAACATCGCCGAAGTCACGACAGCCGTGGCGCGCGGCGACCTTTCGCGCAAAATCACGGTGGACGTGAAAGGCGAAATTCTCGAACTCAAAAACACCATCAATACGATGGTTGACCAACTAAACGCATTCGCCTCGGAAGTGACCCGCGTCGCCCGCGAAGTCGGCACGGAAGGTAAACTCGGCGGCCAGGCGCAAGTGCCCGGCGTGGCCGGAACGTGGAAGGATTTGACGGACAACGTCAATTCAATGGCCTCCAATCTTACCGGTCAGGTCCGCAACATCGCGGACGTCACCATCGCTGTGGCCAACGGCGACCTTTCCAAGAAAATCACCGTGGACGTGCGCGGCGAAATTCTTCAACTCAAGGAAGCCATCAATAAGATGGTGGACCAGCTCCGCTCCTTCGCCGCCGAAGTCACCCGCGTCGCGCGCGAAGTCGGCACCGACGGCAAGTTGGGCGGTCAGGCCATCGTCCCTGGCGTAGCGGGAACGTGGAAAGACTTGACGGATAATGTCAATTCCATGGCCTCCAATCTCACGGCGCAAGTCCGCAATATCGCGGACGTCACCATCGCTGTGGCCAACGGCGACCTTTCCAAGAAAATCACCGTGGACGTGCGCGGCGAAATTCTCCAACTCAAGGAAGCCATCAATAAGATGGTGGACCAACTCCGCTCCTTCGCCTCGGAAGTCACCCGCGTCGCCCGCGAAGTCGGCACCGAAGGCAAACTCGGCGGGCAGGCGGAAGTCCCTGGAGTCGCCGGCACTTGGAAGGATTTGACGGACAACGTCAATTCCATGGCGGGAAATCTCACTGCCCAAGTCCGCAACATTGCCGAAGTCGCCACCGCCGTCGCCCGCGGCGACCTCTCCCGCAAAGTCACCGTCGATGTCAAAGGCGAAATTCTCGAACTCAAAAACACCATCAACACGATGGTCGATCAATTGAACGCGTTCGCGTCCGAAGTCACCCGCGTCGCCCGCGAAGTCGGCACCGAAGGAAAATTGGGCGGCCAGGCCGAAGTCCCCGGCGTCGCCGGAACGTGGAAAGACTTGACGGACAACGTCAATTCCATGGCGGGCAATCTTACCGGCCAGGTCCGCAACATCGCCGAAGTCGCCACGGCCATCGCCAACGGCGACCTTTCCCGCAAAATCACCGTCCCGGTCAAAGGCGAAATTCTCGAACTTAAAAACACCATCAATACGATGGTCGATCAATTGAATGCCTTTGCGTCCGAAGTCACCCGTGTCGCGCGCGAAGTCGGAACCGAAGGCAAACTGGGCGGCCAGGCTCAGGTCCCCGGTGTCGCGGGAACGTGGAAAGGTTTGACCGACAACGTCAATTCCATGGCGGGCAATCTTACCGGTCAGGTCCGCAACATCGCGGAAGTCACCACTGCTGTCGCTCGCGGCGACCTTTCCCGCAAAATCACGGTGGACGTCAAAGGCGAAATTCTGGAACTCAAAAACACCATTAACACGATGGTGGACCAATTAAATTCCTTCGCCTCGGAAGTCACCCGCGTCGCTCGCGAAGTCGGCACGGAAGGAAAACTCGGCGGTCAAGCCCAAGTCCCCGGCGTCGCGGGAACGTGGAAGGATTTGACGGACAACGTCAACTCAATGGCTTCGAACCTCACGGCGCAAGTCCGCAACATCGCGGACGTCACCATCGCGGTGGCCAACGGCGACTTGTCCAAGAAAATCACCGTGGACGTGCGCGGCGAAATTCTTCAGCTCAAGGAAGCCATCAACACGATGGTCGATCAACTCCGTTCCTTCGCCGCTGAAGTCACTCGTGTCGCGCGCGAAGTCGGCACGGAAGGAAAACTCGGCGGCCAGGCCATCGTCCCCGGTGTTGCCGGCACTTGGAAAGACTTGACGGACTCCGTCAACGTCATGGCCGGTAATTTGACGACACAAGTCCGAAACATCGCCGAAGTCGCCACCGCCATTGCCAAAGGAGACCTCTCCAAAAAGATCACCGCCGATGTCAAAGGCGAAATCCTCGAACTCAAGAACACGATCAACGTCATGTTGGACCAGCTTAACGCCTTCGCCGCCGAAGTGACGCGTGTCGCCCGCGAAGTCGGCACGGACGGCAAATTGGGCGGCCAGGCGGAAGTCCCCGGCGTGGACGGAACGTGGAAGGACCTTACGGATTCCGTCAATTTCATGGCGGCGAACCTTACCGACCAGGTCCGCGGCATCGTCAAAGTGGTCACCGCCGTTGCCAATGGCAATTTGAATCAAAAGCTCACCGTGCAAGCCAAAGGCGAAATCGCCGCGTTGGGCGACACGATCAACAACATGACGGACACGCTGGCCATTTTCGCCGAACAAGTCACGACTGTCGCCCGCGAAGTCGGCGTCGAAGGCCGTCTGGGCGGTCAAGCCAACGTCCCTGGTGCTTCCGGCACATGGAAAGACCTTACAGATAACGTTAATCTTCTCGCCGCCAATCTTACCACCCAGGTGCGCGCCATCGCGGAAGTCGGAACCGCTGTTACCAAGGGCGATCTGACCCGATCCATTCAAGTCATCGCGCGCGGCGAAGTCGCGGAGCTGAAGGACAACATCAACGCCATGATTAGCAATTTGCGCGACACCACCCAGCGCAATACCGACCAGGATTGGCTTAAGACCAACATCGCCAAGTTCACCAGCATGTTGCAAGGGCAGCGCGATCTCATTACGGTCGGCCGCATGTTGCTCTCCGAACTCGCCCCGCTGGTCAACGCGCAGCAGGGCGTTATTTATCAAATGGAAACCCGGGACGACGAGTCATATTTGAAACTGCTTGCCGGTTATGCTCATCGCCAGCGCAGCGGCGCCGGCGAAACCATTCGCCTCGGTGAAGGCCTTCTTGGTCAGTGCGCGTTGGAAAAGAAAGCGATGACGCTTACCGCCCCGCGTAACCACGAGATCGATATTTCCTCCGGCCTCATCGAAACCAACCCCGCCGCCGTCGTTGTTTTGCCTGTGTTGTTTGAAGGACAGACCAAAGCCGTTATTGAACTGGCCTCGATGGCTGCCTTCAGCCAGACTCACATGGCGTTCCTGGAACAATTGACAGGCAGTATCGGCATCATGCTCAACACCATTGAAGCGACCATGCGCACTGAGCGCCTCTTGCAACAATCGCAGGAACTGGCCAGCGAACTGCAAACCCGCCAGATCGAACTCCAGCGCACCAACGAGGAACTCGCCGAAAAAGCCCGCCAATTGGCCGAGCAAAACGCCGAAGTCGAACGCAAGAACCAGGAAATCGAGCAGGCCCGACGCGCCGTCGAGGAAAAGGCCTCCGAACTCGCCCTTACTTCCAAGTACAAATCCGAGTTCCTTGCCAACATGTCCCACGAATTGCGCACTCCGCTCAACAGCATTCTGATCCTCGGCCAGCAATTGCTCGACAACCCGCAGGGCAATCTTTCCATCAAGCAGGTCGAATACGCCAAGACCATTCACAGCGCCGGCACCGACCTTCTCAATCTGATCAGCGACATCCTCGACCTTTCCAAGATCGAGTCCGGCACCGTCACCATCGAAGCCGAGGAGGTCACTTTTGCTTCCGTTCGTGACACCGTCGAGCGCAACTTCCGCCACGTCGCCGATACTCGCAATCTCGGCTTTGTTGTCAGTCTGGATCCGCATTTGGCGCGGCAATTGATCACCGACGCCAAACGCTTGTTCCAGATTCTGAAGAATCTTCTCTCAAACGCGTTCAAATTCACCGGCCAGGGACGTGTCACATTCTCGGTTCGCCTGGCGCAGCAAGGATGGTCCATGGATCATCCGGTCCTCCGCCGCGCGCCGGCCGTTCTCGCCTTTGAAGTTGCTGACACGGGCATAGGCATCCCGCCGGAAAAACAGCGAATTATATTTGAGGCCTTCCAGCAGGCCGACGCCGGCACCAGCCGCAAATACGGCGGCACCGGCCTGGGCCTGGCCATCAGCCGCGAATTGGCCAACCTCCTCGGTGGCGAAATCAAACTCGTCAGCAATCTCGGAGAGGGAAGCGCCTTCACGCTTTATCTGCCGCAAACCTATGCGGGTCCTTCGGTCGCTCGCACAATAGAGGCTGAAGCGCCCGTCATGAAAGTCCTTCCCGCTGCCACCACGGAAACGGTCCATGACGACCGCGACAACATCCAAACCGGCGACACGGTCTTGTTGATCGTCGAGGATGACCCTCATTATGCCCGCGTGCTGCTCGGCCTTGCTCGCGACAAAGGGTTCAAGGGCCTTGTCGCCATGCGCGGCAGCGTCGCCCTGGCTCTCGCCCGCGAATTCAAGCCCACGGCCATTAGTCTTGACATCTTCCTGCCGGACATGCTCGGCTGGACTGTCTTGAGCCATCTCAAACAGGACCCATCCACGCGCCATATTCCCGTCCAAATCATCACGATGGAAGAAGAACGCCAGCATGGTTTGGAACGCGGCGCTTTCGCCTACCTGAACAAGCCCGTTACGACAGAAGGACTTGAAGCCGCCCTGACCCGGATCCAGGAATTCACCAAACCGCGCACAAAACAACTTCTGGTTGTGGACGACGATCAAACCGAGCGAAGCAGCATTATAGAATTGCTCGCCCACGAAGACGTCGAAATCGCCACCGCAGCCACCGGAGCCGAAGCCTGGGAATTGATGAACGACCGCTCCTTCGACTGCGTCGTTCTGGATTTGCGTCTGCCCGACATCTCTGGATTCGATCTGCTGGCCCGCATCGAGGCGGAACCTTCCCTTCGCGAGTTGCCCGTCGTGGTCTTCACGGGCAAGGAACTCAGCGAGGACGAGGAAGGCCGCCTGCGCAAGATCGCCAAGAGCATCATTATCAAAGGCGTTCAGTCGCCGGAACGGTTGCTCGATGAAACGGCATTGTTCCTCCACCGCGTCGTTACCAATCTTCCGGTCGAAAAACAGCGGATGCTCGAACGCCTGCACCATACCGATGAGGCGCTTGCCCACAAAAAAGTCCTCGTCGTGGACGACGACGTGCGCAACATCTTCGCCCTGACCGGCCTGCTCGAACGCCACACGATGGAAGTCTTGAGCGCCTCGAACGGCCGCGAAGCCATTAATCTCCTCGAAAAAACGCCCGATATAGCCTTGGTGTTGATGGACATCATGATGCCGGAAATGGACGGATACGAGACGATGCAGGTGATTCGCGGCAATCCGAAGCACAAGCTCCTGCCGATGATCGCCCTTACGGCAAAGGCGATGAAAGGCGACCGTGAAAAATGCCTCGAAGCCGGGGCGTCAGATTACATAGCCAAGCCGGTGAACACCGATCAATTGGTTTCGCTCATGCGTGTTTGGCTGCACCGTTAACCCTTGCAAGATTTGTGACACCCCTTAAGCCTGAAAATCAGATGGCAGCGTCCGGCGCGGATTCAATTTCCGGCGAGCGCCACCCTGAAGTCATCAATATTCTTCTGGTCGATGACCAGCCCGGAAAGCTTTTGGCGCACGAGGCCATCCTTTCCGAATTGGGTCAGCGCATCATCAAAGCCCGCAATGGCGTCGAAGCGCTCGCCCATCTTCTGCGCCACGACTTCGCTGTCATTCTTCTCGATGTCAACATGCCGAACATGGACGGCTTTGAAACCGCCTCGTTGATCCGCCAGCGCCCGCGCTTCGAGAAAACTCCGATCATTTTCATCACCGGCTACAACACCACCGATCTGGACCGCCTTAAAGGGTACGAATTGGGCGCGGTGGACTACCTGTTCCTTCCTGTCGTCCCACAGGTGCTCAAAGCCAAAGTCAGCGCGTTTGTTGAATTGGCCCGCCAAACCCAGATCATCAAATCCCAGGCCGCCGATCTGATTGCCCACAACAAACGCCAGGCCGAGCAACTGGAAGTCATCCAAAAACTCAACGACGAACTCAAGGACGCCAACACCGAATTGGAGGCCTTTTCCTACACCGTCTCCCACGATCTCCGCGCTCCCTTGCGCTCCCTAAACGGCTACGTCAGCGTTCTGATGGAAGATTACGGCGAGCGCCTCGACGAAGAAGGCCGCGGCCATCTCCAAGCCCTTTACCGCGCCGCCAACCGCATGGATTGCCTGACCCGCGACCTCCTCGCCTACGGACGAGTCGCCCGCGAAGCAGTCAGGCTGGAGCCTGTGCGTTTGCAGTCGGCCCTTGAGGAGATCGTTTCCTTTGTCAGCTCCGCCCAGGCCAAACAATCCAAAATCACCGTCCAGGCTGGCGAAGTCGAAATCCTTGGCAACCGATTCCTCCTCGAACAGTGCATGATCAACCTGATCAGCAACGCGACCAAATTCGTTCGTTCAGGCGCCACCCCGGAGGTTTGTATTCGCGCCGAATCCAAGGATGGCCATGTCCGTTTATGGGTCGAAGACAACGGCATCGGCATTGATCCCAACTACCACCGCAAAATTTTCAGCATCTTTGAGCGCGTTGGCGACCTTCAAAAATACGAAGGCACTGGCATTGGCCTGGCCATCGTCAATCGCGCCGTCCAGCGAATGGGCGGCACCTGCGGCGTCATTTCCGCACCGGGCCAAGGCAGCCGTTTTTGGGTGGATTTGCCGCCAGCGCCAGCCGCCACAAATCTAAGCGCGGCCTGACAGGGGGATGAACCAATTTGCGATCGGCACCGATATCGGGGGAAGTCACATCTGTTCCGCCGCCATCGACCTCGAAAAAAAGTCCGTCTTAAAAGAAAGTCTCGCGGACCGGGAAGTCGATAACCAGGCTTCCGCCGAAGAAATACTGGGCAACTGGGCCGCCGCCATAAACAAATCCATTGCCACAATTCGCGGCGCGCAACTGATGGGAATCGGCTTCGCCATGCCTGGCCCCTTCGACTACGCAAAAGGCATCGCCCTGTTCACCAGCGACGTTGCCAAATATCAGAATTTGCACGGCATCAACATCGCCGAGCGTCTCAAAAAACTGCTCGCGCTGCCAGACTCACGCAAAGACCTTTCCCTCCGTTTTCTAAACGATGCGACGGCATTTGGGGTGGGGGAGGCATGGATGGGCAAAGCCTCCGGCGCAAGACGCTCCATAGTGTTGACGCTGGGCACCGGATTGGGCGCCGCCTTTATTGAGGACGGCATCCCTGTTGTCGATGGTGCCGATGTCCCCCGCATGGGCAGCATGTGGCACTTGCCGTTCAACGGCAGCATAGCCGACGATTCATTTTCCGCCCGCTGGTTTACAAATCGTTATGCCGAAAAGGCAGGGACTCGTCTTGCCGGCGTCAAACAAATCGCCGAAAGAGTGGACTGCGATCCCCTCGCCAAAGAAGTCTTCATCGAATTCGGTGCAAGCCTGGGGATTTTTCTCGGGCCATGGCTCAAAAAATTCTCCGCCGAAGTTCTGGTTCTCGGCGGCAATGTATCCGCCGCTTACCCTTGGTTTGGGCCCGCGCTGGAAGAATCCCTAAAAAACCAACATCGGGCGACCGCGGTTCATCTTTCCGAACTCAAAGAACACGCCGCCCTGATCGGAAGCGCCCGTCTATTGGAAGAAAAATTCTGGTCAAAGGCAAAACCGCTGCTGCCCAAGATGTGTCTCTAATCACTGCTTACGGTCGAGCGTGTTGCGCCTTGAGCTTTTCATCAAAAGCTTGATAACGTTTTCGCGCGTAATCCACCGCTTCCGCGCCACTCTTGAAAATCGGCATCTCATGGTGATACCCGCCGTCGGTCGTATCCGAAACGGGCAGCAACGAGGCTGATTCAGCCAGGGTTTGCTCCAAATGAGTCGGGCCAGGCGCATGAACGGGCGTCGCTTTGCTGACGGGCACTACTACTCCGTGGAGCGGATCATCTCTGCGGGGTTGCTGCAAAGTGAGAACGCCTCCAACGTCCGGCGCAGCCGCGTCGCGCTTGGTCAAACCCGGCAGGCCAAACCGCTTTTCCACTGTGGCCAGGATTGAAGTGTGATCGAATGGCGTCGGTCCCGGCGCGCGAAAAACCGTCCCAGCCGGGATCAGCGGCGAAACAAGAACCGTCGGCACGCGCGGCCCAAACCGCGTAAAAGTAAATCCCAACTCTCCCACAGAATCATCCGGCGCCACGGCGTTTTCCGGCGGCGGCACATGATCGTAGCAGCCCCCATGCTCGTCGTAGGTAATGATCAGTAACGTCGATCCCCAAACCGGCGATCCAAATAGAGTGTAATAGACATCGTGCAAAAACTGTTCGCCCAGCGCCACATTGTAAGGAGGATGCTGGTTATTGCCCGAGCTTCCCCAACTCGGCTCGAGGAACACATAAGCTGGGAGAGTCCCTTGTTTGACAGCCTTCTGAAAATCAGCGAACTGCCCAAAGTGAGCCGCCGGCGCGGATGTAATGTCCGACACCAATCCCCGCGTCAGCGACGCTCCACTGTCGCTGTAGATGGCCCATGTTTGACCATGTTGCGTCAGCAGATTGTAAATGCTCGGAGCCGTGTACACCTTCCGGCTTGCGTCCTGGACGATTCCCTGCGACGTGGCCATTGCCATGAAGGCGCGATTTGGAATGGTTTGAGTTGGAATGGAGCTAAACCAATAGTCGCAAACCGCGTAGCCGGAAGCCAGGCCTGAAAGGATCGGCAGAGTTTGCGGCGCGAACATCCCCATGATCTGGCTGGCCGTGGTTCCAGCTATCACCCTTCCAGACTGTTTGGACTCCCACGCAAGCGTCGATGCAAAATTTGTGACGAACCCCTGGTTGGTCGCCGCCACGAGCGGGTTCGGCTGATGTTCCGAACCGAAAAGCTGATAATTCGTATTCAAATAACCCTCCCCGGGATCAGCCCCCGGCATTAAATACGCATGTGGATCGGTCGGTTGAATTTTGAAAACCTCGACCTGTCCGCCCTTTCCGTCCGCATTCCTCTCATTCCCGCTCAATCCCTCAAACGGCTGCCCCGCCGGCGAGACATTCCCCTGGTCCGCATAAAGAAACCCGAGCATATGATCGAACGACCGATTCTCGAGCATCACCACCACAAAGTGATCAATGGATTGCAGCAACGACCCAGATGCAAGGCGCACTTCCCGTTTGGATGTGATTTTTTGAATATCCACAAGTACCCTCCCCGCCATTCTGCAATCGGACAGAAGACCGTCAAATTAATATTCGTTCATTTTCTTTCGTTTCAATGACAAACCGCGTTTTCCCCAGCGAGTCCTATTCACGCGCAGATTAAGAATTGAAGCTAGTATTTTGTATCATTCATAATTTCGGATATATGCGCTTTAATTTGATGCGAGCATCTTCGGTGGTGAAGCGCCAGTCAACGGTTGCGGCGCGGTTGTTTCGATCCTGTTCCCAAGCCGCTGCTTCTTTTCGCATCAGTTCGATATTGGGGATTCCGCGATTGAGACATTGACTGTTGAGCGCACTCAATTCGATTTCGGCGACATTGAGCCAACTGCCGTGTTTGGGAGTGTAGTGGATTTCGAGTCGTCGGGCCAATCGTCGGGCCTCTTCCGGCTCGAAGGCTTCGTAGAGGGAAGCGGCACTGTGGGTGTTCAAGTTGTCCATCACCAAGCGAACTTTGGCGGCCTGTGGGTAACGTTCGTCCAGCATACCTTTGACGAAGACAGCCCAGTCCTTGCGGGTGCGGTGTTCGGTAATGGCGACGTGACGGCGACCGCCCAGCGGTTCGACTTCCAGGAAGATTTCGGCCACGCCATTGCGCACATACTCGTGGTCGTTGATTTGACCGCGCACCGGAGCCGGGGCCAATGGGACGTGGACTTCACCGACCAACTGCTTGTTGGATTCGTCCATGCAGACCAGTGGGAACTGGGGATCATAAGGCAAGTGATAAACATCGAGCACATCTTCCATGCACACGACAAAAGCAGCGCAGCCATCTGGCGGGATTTTCCAGTATTTGCTCAGGTGAGGCTTAAGCTCATTTTTTTTAGCGCGCGCTGAACACTCATGGTGGAAACCTTCGGCGCGATTTTCAGTTCCACGACTTTTTCGGCCGGCAGGCGCACTGTCCAGCGAGCCCGACCGGCGGGGGCCGGCGAACAGGCCAAGGCCGTTAATCGGGCGTCAAAAGCCCCGTCGAAGGAAATTTTGGGCGGTTTGGTTCTGGGTTTGCGCTCCAGCGCGGCCTCAATCCCCTCTTCCACGAAACGTTCTTTGAGATGTTCAATGGTGCGGGAAGTTACGCCCAAGGCTTCGGCTATGTCGGCCACCTTCCACGGGCTGCCATGGGGTCCCCCATCACACAGCAGCAGCGCACGCGCATGGATGAACTTGGAGGCCGCCGTTTTTCCACTGCGCGTCAACGCCTCCAACCGGCCGCGTTCTTCTTCGGTGAGTGTAACTTTGTATCGTGGTGTCATTGCCTCATCATTCACCACGGAACAATGGGCGTCAATATACGACATATATTATGTTACATCACACTAGTTTCCTAGCCTGAGAACTCTCGGCTCGTCTTCTCCGCTGATCAGGACCTGAACAAAATCTTTGTCAATCTTGAGACATCGAAGTCCAACTTTCCCTGACTTTAGGGAAATAATCGTAGATTCTCCCGGCAGGAGCGTTTTGCCGTTTATAACTGCGAGTGATGCCGCTGAACTAATTGTGATGGCAGTAAGTTTGAGGGCAGAGTCGTTATCCGGGATGACTCGCGTGTTCGGAAATTGCCAATGGCCGGCCCTAAAGTCCGCCGCCAGACGTTGTGCGCGTTCAATCTCTTCGGTTCCCATCTTAAGCGCCATACTATTCATTAGTACCCGGCCATAAATTCCACCCGGTGACGTCTCGGAAAAGAGTTTTAGCCAAGCATAGGATTGCACCAAGTCAATGCTGGTGCCCACCCCCTGTTCCAAAGCTTTGCTCATGTCCAGGTAAGCGTAAGGATAAAGATTCGTCGCGGCCATAAAAGTCCAGTGAAGCCCCTCGATGCGCGTGGACAAGTTGCCGTGAGGTTCAGCCGCTCTGAAAAGCAGCCCATCCCCGACGTGAAATTCGCCGTCTACATTTCCCTGAATGGCGGCTTTTCGGTACCACTGAAAGGCTTCGGAGTACTTGAATTGATGGGCGAAAGCGTCACCGAGCGACACTTGAGCCGTCGAATCACCCGCTTCGGCTCTTTTCTAAGAGCGTGTTTTAAAACTCAGGAAACCCCGACTTTAACGTTAACTTGTACTTTACAGCGCGTACCCCTATAAGCTGGGGATGCGATACACTTCTGATCTGACGGACGCCGAATGGCAACTCATCAACTACTGTTTTC